>NZ_JBITIO010000001.1:0-952817 GCF_044459065.1 Nonomuraea sp. NPDC050394
TCTTGGTCGACTGCTGTCTTACCGGGAGCCTTCTCTTCTCTCAACCCACCCTCGCGCATCCACTCTGGCCTGCACGCTCAGGTTGGAAAAGCCTCAGGGATTCACATCCCGACCTGGGCTCACGCGCGTGGAGCGGGTGACGGGAATCGAACCCGCGCCGTCAACTTGGGAATTGCGGGAATCTTGCCTCGTAGGGGCGTTGACCTGGGCCTGAGGCCGGTCACGAGTGACCGTGGTTGACCCCTCGTCACCGCCTTATGGCACGCTAATGGCACGACGATCAGCCCGCGACCTGCTGCTCCTCGCGCGACGCGTACCCCTTGCCCGCCTGATCACCTTGTCCGCCGTGGACCCGTCCGAGGAAGAGCGGACAGGGCCACGGGGCATCCTTGGTGGGAGAAACGCAACGGGCATCCCGCTTGGGCGGTCCCTGGACTTGCGGGCCTACGGATCCACCAATCGGCTTGACGTGGAGTTCGCCAAGCACAACCTTCGGCGAGAGGCGGCGTGCGTCGGATGCGGCTGTGGAGAATATAACTAGATGGTCATAATCGTTTGCATGGGCTGAGAGGTCAGTCTTCATCCGGAGGTCGAGGCGTGGTATCTGACCATGTGCGTTGCCGATCCGGAGACTGCAGACCTGGTCAAGGGCGCGATTGATCAGCTCGCCGAGGAAGGCCCGACCGCGCGTCGTCCTCTGGTCGACCGGGTACAGGGCAGCCAGTTCCACAACATGAAGGAAACTACGTCCGCCCTCATCGGGGACGAGTGAGATCCGGATGTTGTTCTGCTTCGATCCGGCAAGGGAAGCGATCTTTCTGGTAGCCGACGACAAAGTCGGCAACTGGAACCGCTGGTATCGGGAAGCGATACCACTGGCTGATGAACGATTCGCCCAGCACCTGATCACGCTCAAACAAGAAGAGCAGGAGGAGCGATGAGCACTCAGTACAGCAAGTGGTCGGATGTCAAGGCCAAAGCGGCTCGACCCGCGAGACGAGACGGAACGCGCCGCTGGAGAAGCCGTCGCGCGTGAACGCCGCGAAGCATACATCCGCGGATTCCAGCTCGCCGAGATCCGTCAGGCCGCTGGTGTCACTCAAGCTGAACTCGCCCATACCTTGGGAGTCAGCCAAGCTCGCATCTCCAAGATCGAGCATGGCGAGGTGCCCGGCATTGACATCGTACGAGAGTACATTGCTCCGCTCGGGGGTCACTTGGATCTCGTAGCTACGCTCGGCGACCGAACCTGGAAAGTCGCCTGAGGAAGGCGCGTCAATCGTCTCGAGTGTGTGCCTGCGGTCGGCGCCTGTCTTGGCCATGGCGCAAGCTCTTCATAGGGGCGCGCGGAGCACCTTTTAGCCAGGGTGGGATCCAACTGCCCAACAACGTAGGTGGGCAACGGGTGGGGCCTCAAAAGTGCGCCCGACCGACGGGAGGACCTCGCAGTTGGGCGGGGTGTGGGGGCCGCGCCCCCACTGAATACAGCCTGAAGCCCATTTGCGCGAAGCGCCCCAGGAGCGAAGACCTTGCCTTTGGAGCGGGTGACGGGAATCGAACCCGCGCTGTCAGCTTGGGAACTCTTTCAAGATCACGCGGTCTGAGCTGGGAAAACACTGACCTGGGCGGATACCGGGCGAGTGACCGCGAGTCCCGTGACTTCCCGCTGATCGCCGACCGAACGGGCACGCAACGGGCACGGCGATCAGCCCCGTGACCAGGGTTTAGTAGCGCACCGCGAGTACCCTGCCCGCCTGATCATCCCGTCTGCCGTCGACCCGCCCGAAGGGGAAGCGGGCCGGGGCCATGAGGCCAAGGTGGAGCGCCCCACTGGACGAACGACCTTGGCCTCATGGCCCCGGTCTGCTCGGCTTGTCCCGGGTTGATGGCGGACGGGATGATCAGGCATCCACCTCAGCCACCTACGATCACCAAGCCCGACACGACGATCATCCTGGAGCCGGAGCGCCCCCGCCGGCGGCGTCTTGTTCCTGGGAGGCAGCCTGCTGAGCTTCGTCACGACGCTTCTTGAACTCGTTGAACTTGCCGGTGAACACGTAGAGGTAATCCATGAGCGCCTCAGCCAGACCAAGCGCGTCCTGCGCGTCCTGACGTGAGACTACGCGGCCAGTGAAGTGAGCCCCCGCGTTTCCGAGAACACGCAGTTCCTGCGCCCATTCGAGCAACCGGCCTTCGATCAACCCCTGGCGCTCCATTTCCTGGAGACCGCTCATCAAGTTCTTGCCGTGGAGGTTGATGTTGTAAGCAGCACAGACCCCTTCGAGAGATCTCCTTACCATGACCACCGTTGCGGTATATGCGTCGGTGTTGAAGCACAGTTGTGCCTCCTGGAGCTCCCTACGAAGATCCGAAGGAATTGCACGTGACCTCTCTAGGCCCCGCTGGTCAACGGTGGGCCAGACAACGTCCGCCCGAGTGGACCGGACTTTCTCGGATTCGTCCAGCTCGTTCCAAGTGACTTCCTGATAGAGAGCGACAGGTGCGGAGCAGTGCATGCAGGTAGCGATAGCTAAACGCATCTTCCGTTCATCGTGTTCACCGGACCGGCCGGTCACGAAGGAGGCCTGTTCTTCTGCGGCCTGTCGTTCCGAGCATGCCCAGCAATCGATCTCGTATTGAAACGGAGGCTGCTTCTCCTTCGTTCGCGGAGACTCGGATTGATCCTCTTCGAGGAAATCGGGGGGTGTGTTAGTAGTCATCAGGGAATTCGTGTCCGTCCACACAGGATGTCACGTTGATAACGTAACCAGTTTGATCGTTTGCGAACAGGGTGCGATCAGAAGCCAGCGGCCCGCGCGCGTCGCGCGCGAGAACGGCCCCCAGGCCGCACGCGCAGCGTGCGACGCGCGCAGGCCGCGTGGCGGTGCGCAGCGCCGCCCTTGATCCCTATGAGAACAATTCGGCAGTTCACACTGTCGTCATCGGGCATCGTCGATGAACTGTTTGAGAGGCTCCAGGTCATGAGACCAGAACAGGCTGAGACGGTTCTCCTGGGCGTAGGTGAGGTTCTTGAGCGCGAACACCCCGGACAACATGGCTGCGGGAACAACGTTGGCTTCGCCGAGCGCTTGCCGCCAGGACACGGCCTTCACTGCGGCGTCGTTGTTGATTCGCTTGTAGCTGTTCGTACCGCTGTTGGAGACCTTGCACTCGATTGGCATCAGGCGCCCATCCCATAGCCTCACACACACGTCGGCTTTTCGTCCGCAGACTTCTGCTTCACCGCTGAACGTGCCGTACGGCGGAAACTGGCTCATGTTCGAGATCTTTTTCGCAGGAACCTCTGTCAAGCCGCAGTCAGAGACGAGGAAGTCTTTCACCTTCTGCTCTTGGAGCTTCTTGCCTACGTTCCGCCTCAGGGTCTCTGTCTGACGGAACGCGAGCATGGCCGCGGTAGCAACGATGGCAGCGTGCCGCTCTGCCTCTGTAGGCTCGCGATCCTCGGTGAGCCACGGAAAGCGTTCCCGGTCGAAGCCAAGCAAGATCACTTCCATGAGGGCGGAGGCCCGTGCGGGGTCCCTCTGGATGAGCGTTGGAGCGAGCGAGATATCAGCGATGGTCTCAAGATCATCTTTGCTGATAGGCGGTGAGCATAGGTAGCGAGCTGCGTCAACGAGTGTCACGTCTCCGAGAATCGTTGCAGCTTCCTCTCGGATGCGGGTCAGGTCTACCGATACTTCGATGATGTTCGCTACGGCTTCGCGCCCTTTGTCGAAGAAGTCCAGGTACTGCTCTAGCGGCTCCCGGAAGCGTTCATCCCTGAATGTCTCGATCGATTTGCTTCTGTCCGATTCAAGCTGTGATTCGGTCCATTGTGTTGGCTGTACTTGGGGCATGCTGGAGGAGTACCTCCGGGCTCGGCACGGGGAGCCGTTCCATCTCTCGCGGCTCAAACTTGGTCAAGCCGCCAGCATAGGTGCGTCCTTGACCAAGAGCGACTGAGACCCGCAAATGTGCGGCGAGTCCGTCGAGGACCTCCGCGCCAAATGCCTGGCGCGGGTAGAGCCCATGTGCGATGTTAATGTGTCGTGCCTCCGCTAGGTTCCGAACGAAGGCGGGGGGCCTGCGCGCCATGTAAGTAGCCAGGATGGGTGCGGGCTGACGGAGACCTACGCTCCACCACGCCTTGCGGGCTCGTGCGATGTAGGTGTCTGCGGCCCCCTCGCTGCGCGCCGTGTCTAGGAAGCGATCCACAAGCCGCCGCTCGTCTGCATCTAGCTCGTCCAGATCTGTGGGCAGGTCGATCACCGGTCGCAAACCAGACGCGTCGACAAGTTCGTCTCCGGCCGCGAAGAGCTCCCGAGCCCGGGTGATTGAAGGGAAGAGGAACCGTTCAGGGATCCTGTCCTCTTCGGCGCGTCCTACCCAGACGTTGTTCGCTCCTGTGACTTGGCCACGGTGTACACGTACGAGCTCGCCGAGCTCTACGTAGCCCTCCGGGAGCTTAGGTGTCACTCGTACGAGTGGACTCCAGCGAGTGGATTCGATGAGCCTTTCGCGGGCCACCTCACGCCCTCCCTCAAGCGAACCTAGATCTTGAAGGCTCTTCACCTGACGTAGTTTTATTGAACTAGGAGAAGCCCCGAGACGGAAACACGTGACTGCTGCTGTCGTAGCAGCATCGGCGAAGGCTTCCACCGTAGGCTCAAGTACGTGAATTGCTTCACCGCCGAGTCCATCCAGCAGCAGCTCGCGAACTAGGCTTCCATAGTTAACATCGAGCCATTCTGCCGATGTAATGTAAGAGCCGAGATCTCCCTTTGCTCCATGTTGAACGGTGGCAAGGAAGAAATAGACGTGAAGCCCTGCGAGCTGGCTTGCCCGTAGGCCATGACGGCTAGCCGTGTCGACAAGCCACTTCTTCCATTCCGGCTGAATTTGGTGATGTCGTACGTACGGGGGATTGCCTAGATAGAGGGTCTGGCCATCCGTGGTGGGGATCGTTGAGGCTCGATAGTCGCCCAGCTCGATATGTGAGCGTGCGGCGAGCCCGTGCACTGCTAGATTCGCACGGGCCATTAGGGCTGCAACCGGATCGATGTCTACACCGACGAGTTCGACCTTGGGCCACTGTTGGGCAGCGGCGAGGAGATATCGACCTGATCCGGATCCCGGGTCCACCACCCTGCTTGGCTTTCCTTCGTTCGCCGCCCAGGCAACCATGCTCGCGATGATGGCTGGTGGCGTGTAGGTCTGGCCCAGAGGCCGCCTAGCGGCAGCATCTCGGATCCGGCAGAAGGCATCACCCAACGGATCATGTCCGGCGAGAATTCGTTCCCGGAGGTCATTGAGATCTAGGACAATTTCGGGAACCTGTCGGGAGAGGTCTCTTTCCTGGGCTGACCAGCCTGACACCTGATCGGCACCTAGCTGCAGTGCAGCGCTGATCAGGTCAGGGATTGTGCTAATCGGGCTCGTGTCGCTCATTGAGACACCTTTCTAGCTGGGCGGCCTTTCGGCTGAAGGGGGAGCGCTCGGGCCAGATAGCCGTCAAGCGCTTCGTCGCGTGTAGTGGCCTCCATCGCCAATGCGCGCGTAAGTACGCCATAGTCATGCTCATCAAGCTGGACGAGGCTGCGACGGATATGGGATCCCCATGCAGAAGGAAAGGTTTTCAGCTCAGATACCATGGTGACTAGTTCGGGGCCTTGGCCCCAGGGTGCTAGCTGGTCTATCTTTAGATCGCAATAGAAGTTATACGGCCGCTTGCGAAACTCTATCGGCATTTCGAGTTCTTGAAGTGGCGAAGCGATGATGGCACTAGCAATGACTCTGCCCCGATCGCGGGTTGGATTCCTAAAGCACTGCCGTGTCGTGTAGAGCGCGAGGGCGTCCCCTTGTTTCAGTGATCGCCATAGCCGCCATCGTTCTGGGCCGAATGCCATCTTTTGCTCACGAAGAACCCACCCGAGCGCCTCGCGGTCGCCGAGTATGGCCATAAAGCTGCTCGGTTGCAGGGTCATGATGTCGACCATACTATGGTCGACATACGCTCGAAAGGACATGTTGGAAAATCTGCCTCTGCGGATCTTTGGTAGTCGAACTCTCTGACGAGAAAGCTAGGGCGCGCCACTGACAGTTCTCGCGTCTCACGCCGCATGACCAGGGCAAACGCCTCATCTTAGTCATCTCGCCTACAGCCACAGCCATCGTGGCCTTGGATGCTTCCTCGCGAAGAGCGATGATGGATCCTCAAGGAGGGTGCATGGTGGATTGCGTGGAGGTTCGTGTCACTGCGGGCACCCGAGAGGAGGCCGACCAGATCTCTTCAACGGTGGTGGAACGACGATTGGCAGCGTGTGCCCAGGTGGTCGCGCCCATCGTGTCTACGTACTGGTGGCGGGGAGAGATCCACCAGGCGAACGAGTGGCTGTTGCTCATGAAGACGACCGCGGACCGCTTCGGAGAACTCGCAGGGTGCGTGCGGGCTCTCCACTCCTACGAGGTACCCGAGATCGTCGCAGTCCCAGTAGCCGTCGGGACGGCTGATTATCTACGGTGGATCACGAGGGAGACGTCCCCAGAGCCAGGCGAGTAGCGATCAGGTCGCCGAGTAGTTCGCGGGCGGCCTGGTCCTGCTGGCCGGCAAGGGTCTTCTCGACGGTGGTGAGATGCCGAAGGCCCCATGTTGACTCGGTGCGCTGGGCGGACTCCAGGGCGCGGCGGGCGTAGGCGACCCCCTCGGCCACGTCGCCGATCTGGAACTGAGACTGTGCCACGTCGGCGTAGATGACGGCGGCCCGCTTGTGGTCGGTGTCGCGGCCGATGGAGTCGAGCGCCGCCTGTCCTGCCTCGATCACGTGGCGCTCGTCACCGAGCTGCACGTACGGGGGAAGTTCTTCCCACCTGGGAGGAAGCCCTCGACCAGCTCGACGAGGACGAGCACGCCACGCCCCTACACCTGATCCGCTTCGGCGAGCAGGTCGACGTCAAGGGCGTGCTCGCTGGCACTCCGGACTCAGATCAGTGCATCCGCTACCTGTCCAAGTACCTCACCAAGAGCCTCGGCGAATCCCTCGACGGCCAGGCCCAACGCGAGCACGCCGCCCGTTTCGTCGATGCCCTGCGCTTCGAGCCGTGCGCGCCGACCTGCCCCAACTGGCTGCGGTACGGCGTGCAGCCCAAGGGCGCCAAGGCGGGTATGACTCCGGGCCAGTGCCGTTCCAAGGCCCACAAGCCCGAACACCTCGGCTATGCCGGTCGCCGCGTCCTCGTCTCCCGCAAGTGGTCCAACAAGACGCTCGCCGAACACAAGCAGGACCGCCGTACCTGGGTCCTGGAAGCCCTCGGCCAGCCAGACGAACCCATCGATCCACACCGCTACGTCTGGAAGCCGGTTCCCACGGGTGATGCAAACGTGCCACCGCTGGCCGTACGCCTCCTGAGATCCATCCGCGAGCGGCAACGCTGGCGCGCCCATATGGCCGAACTCCAGGCGCAAGCAGAGGGACAAGATCTTTCGGCAACTGAAGGGAGGGCAGCATGAACAACAGATCAAGGCCACCCGCTGACCGCCTCCTGACGGTCGCTGAGGTCGCTGAGCGGCTCGGCACTTCCGAGCGGTTCCCCCGGCGTCTCATCGAAGAACGCCGGATCACCTTCGTCCGCCTCGGGCGCAAGGTTCGCATCCCCGAATCCGCGCTCAACGACTTCATCGCGGCGGGACTCGTCCACCCCATCACCACTCGTACATGGAGGGCGGCATGAGCAAGCGTCGATTTGGTCGCGTTCGGAAACTCCCCTCGGGCCGGTACCAGGCCAGGTATCCGGGGCCTGACGGCATGGACCGTTCCGCACCGCACACCTTCGCGACCAAGAGGGAAGCGGACATCTGGCTGAGCAAGAAGGAAACGGAGATCCACGAGGGGGATTGGCTGAACCCCGATCTCGGGAAGGTCAGCTTCAAGGAGTTCGGTACGGCCTGGGTCGACGAGCGCCCCGGCCTACGTCCCAAGACGGTCCAGCTCTACGAGGGACTGCTTCGGCTCCACCTGATTCCGACTTTCGGCAACCGCACCATCGCCGAGATCAAGGAGCCGCACATCAGGAAGTGGCGCAAGGCGCTCCTCGACGCAGGGGTCGGGCCGGTCACCGTGGCCAAGGCGTACCGGCTTCTGAAGTCCATCTTCAACACCGCCGTCAGTGACGGTCTGATCAAGTCGAATCCGTGCAAGATCAAGGGTGCGGGTAAGGAAGACTCGCCGGAACGCCCGGTGCTGACCATGAAGCAGGTCTTCGTCCTGGCCGACTCGATCGAACCGCGCTTCCGCATGCTGATCCTGCTCGCAACCTTCGCGTCCCTACGCTGGGGCGAACTGGCCGCACTCCAGCGGCGCAACGTCGACCTGGAAGCAGGAACGATCCGCATCGTAGGGACCACGACCGAGCTCAAGGACGGCTCGGTGACCATCGGTCCGCCCAAGTCGGAAGCGGGCAAGCGCCTGGTCAGTGTCCCCGCGATGCTCCTCCCGGACCTCAAGGCCCACATGGAGACGTACGCGGAAGCGGGGGAGTTCGGGCACGTCTTCATCGGCCCCAAAGGTGCCAAGCTGCGTCGTGCGAACTTCACCCGAGTCTGGGCGGCGGCGCTCAAGAAGGCCAAGCTCTCCGGCTTCCACTTCCATGACCTTCGTCACACGGGTAACGACTTCGCCGCACGCTCCGGCGCAAGCCTCCGCGATCTGATGACCCGCATGGGCCACTCGACGACGAGGGCCGCCTTGATCTATCAGCACACCGCGATTGAGCGAGACCGGGCCATCGCTGACGCCCTCGGAAAGCTCGCGGAGAAGGGCCCTGAAAGACCAAGATCCAGATGGATCGGGCACGTAACGGGCACGGAAGATCGAATAGAACTCCGGAAAAATCAAAGGCCAGGCAGGGAATCCATCCCTGACCTGGCTTCTCTCGATGAGAGCGGGTGACGGGAATCGAACCCGCGCTGTCAGCTTGGGAAGCTGATGTTCTGCCATTGAACTACACCCGCGTCGGCCGGACGCCGCGCCCCCCACTGTAGCGGAAACCAGCCGTCCCCAAGCAACCCCGCCCCGCCCCCGCAACCACGGTAGGTTGCTCTACGTGCTGCTTTCAGACCGCGACATCTTCGCCGAGATCGACTCCGGCCGGCTCAGCCTGGAGCCGTTCGATGAGGACATGATCCAGCCGTCCAGCATCGATGTCCGGCTTGATCGATTTTTTCGTGTCTTCGAAAACCATAAATATCCGCACATCGATCCGGCGGTCGAGCAGCCCGACCTCACCCGCCTCGTCGAACCGGATGGCGACGAGCCGTTCATTCTGCACCCGGGCGAGTTCGTCCTGGCCTCGACCTACGAGGTCATCACCCTGCCCGACAACCTGGCCAGCCGTCTGGAAGGCAAGAGCTCGCTCGGCCGCCTCGGCCTGCTCACGCACTCGACGGCCGGTTTCATCGACCCGGGCTTCAGCGGCCACGTCACCCTTGAGCTCTCCAATGTCGCCACGCTCCCCATCAAGCTCTGGCCCGGCATGAAGATCGGCCAGCTGTGCGTCTTCAGGCTGAGCTCGCCGGCCGAGCACCCGTACGGCGCCCAGAAGTACGGCTCCCGCTACCAGGGCCAGCGCGGCCCCACCCCGTCGCGCTCGTTCAAGAATTTTCACCGGACCAAGATTTAGAGCGCAGCTCCACGAGCCCGGGGATCACCAACGCCACCAGCGGCAGCACCGCGGCGAGCGCGCTGACGAGCAGAACCGGCCTGGCCCCGACGGTGTCCACGAGCACACCGGTCGCGACCAGGCCGAACGGCGTCAGCCCGAGCACCGCCACCCATTCCAGCGAGGCCACGCGGGCCTGCCGCCCCGGCGGCACCTCGCGCAGCATGCCGATGACCCATTCGATGGCGGCGACTTCCAGCCCGACCCCGGCCAGCAGGAAACAGGTGAACACCGGCCAAGGCGTCGTCGAGGTCAAGAGCGACAAAGGCACCAGCCCGTACGGCAGCAGCCCCACCATGGCCGTGAGCCCCGGCCGGGGCCTGGGCCGGAGGAGTGCGATGACGGCCCCGATGAGCCCGCCGAGCGAGAGCGCGGCCAGCGACAGCCCGTAGATGGCGTCGGCCTCGTGCAGCGGCAGGAAGTTCCACTGCAGCTTGGAGGCGGTGGCCGGCAGCAGGACCTGGGCCGGGGCGACGATGAGCGTCTGGTGGAGGGCGAGCACCGCGATCACCGCGGCCATCCAGGGCCGGGACCAGACTTCGCGCATGCCTTGGCGGATCTCGTCCATGAGGCGGTGGCGCGGCTGGGCGGGCAGCACGGGTTCGCGCATGAGCCAGATGAGCCCGGCGCTGAGCCCGAATCCGAGCGCGGCGGCGAAGAAGGCGGCCCACGGGCCCCACGCGACGACGATGGCCGACCCGATGAACGCCCCGAGTAGCGATCCGCCGCGCAGGGAGACGCTGGTCATGGCGATTCCGGTACGGCGGTGCCGTTCAGGAAGAACGGTGGAAAGGACGCCCTGCAACGCGGGGCGGAAGAACGCCTCGCACAGCCCGCCGAGGAAGACGGCGACTCCCATGAACGGCGCCAGCGGCCAGATCGCGACGACGAGCGCGATGACCAGGAGGCCGAGCTGTGAGCAGGCCATGACGACGCGGCGGGGGAGCCGGTCCGCCCATACGCCGCCGAAGAGGGCGAAGCCCACCAGGGCGATCAGGCGTCCGGCCAGGACGAGGCCGATGGCGGCGGCGCCGTAACCACCCCGGACGAGTGAGATGACCACGGCTATGGGAAAGATGTAGTCAGCCGCCACAGATGCGGTGAGGCTGCACCAAAGCAGACGGAAGGATCGATCTCCCAACACACCGGCGGCTGGCCGCATATGTCACCAGGATGAGCCATAAGTGGCTCAAAAACCAGCAAAGCGGACGTCGGCAAAATGGTGATCAAGCTATCTGCAGGGCCGGTGTCCGGCAAGGGATGGAGGGTAGCCACACGATGAAGGGGACATGAAGTTCGCATTTTGCCTGGTAACCCGTACTCTCTTCCACGGACCATCCCCGCACATCTGGAGAACGACGTGCGCCTGCGTCTCACGCCTCGTGAGGACAGCTACTACGACCTGTTCGCCGACTCCGCGAACAACCTGGTCACGGCATCCCGGCTGCTGGTGGAGATCATCAGCGACGGCTCGGACCGGGAAGCCCTGGCCGAGAAGATGCGCGCTTGCGAACACGCCGGTGACGAACGCACTCATGCGATCATGAATCGGCTCAATGAGAGCTTCATCACCCCATTCGACCGCGAGGACATCTACCGCCTCGCCTCGAACCTCGACGACGTGATGGACTTCATGGAGGAGGCCTCCGACCTCATCGTCCTCTACCAGATCGACCACCTGCCCAAGGACGTCATCCGGCAGGTAGAGGTCCTGGAACGCGCAGCCGAGCTCACCGCCGAGGCGATGCCGCGGCTGCGGTCGATGAAGAACCTGAACGAGTACTGGATCGAGGTCAACCGCCTGGAGAACCAGGGCGACCAGGTGTACCGGCGCCTTCTGGCCAAGCTCTTCAGCGGTGAGTACGACGCGCTCACGGTCATGAAGATGAAGGAGGTCATCGACCGTCTCGAAGAGGCCGCCGACGCCTTCGAGCACGTGGCCAACACGATCGAGTCGATCGCGGTCAAGGAAAGCTAAGTGGACCTCACGCTCGCCCTCGTCATCGGCGTGGTCGTCGTGGCGTTGATCTTCGACTACACCAACGGCTTCCACGACGCGGCGAACGCCATCGCCACCTCGGTCTCCACCAGGGCCCTCACCCCAAGGGCGGCTCTGTTCATGGCGGCGGCGATGAACTTCATCGGCGCCCACTTGGGGACCCAGGTCGCACAGACCGTCGGAAAAGGCATCATCGATGCCCCACAGGGTTCCCACGGTCTGGTGGTCGTCTGCGCCGGCCTCATCGGCGCGATCACCTGGAACATGGTCACCTGGTATTTCGGACTACCCTCCTCCTCAAGCCACGCCCTCATCGGCGGCCTGATCGGCGCGGCGCTCGCCTCGGTCAGCGTCGTCCACTGGGACGGCGTCGTGGAGAAGGTCGTCATCCCCATGATCCTGTCGCCGCTGGTGGGTTTCTCGCTCGCCGCCGCGATCATGATCGCAATCTATTGGATCTTCCGCAACGCGCAGCCCGGAAAGACCAACCGCGGCTTCCGTTACGCGCAGACCGTCTCCGCCGCCGCCATGGCGCTCGGGCACGGCCTGCAGGACGCGCAGAAGACGATGGGCGTGATCTTCCTCGCGCTCACCGTCGGCGGCTACGCCTCCCCGCAGGACCCGATCCCGCAGTGGGTCATCCTGGCCGCCGCGGGAGCGATCTCACTGGGCACCTACGCGGGCGGCTGGCGCATCATGCGCACGCTGGGCCGGCGCATCATCGCGCTCGACCCACCGCAGGGCTTCGCGGCGGAATCCGCCGCGGCGACCGTGCTGTACGGCGCGGCCATTGGCTTCGGCGCCCCGATCTCCACCACCCACACCATCACCTCGGCCATCATGGGCGTCGGCGCCACCAAGCGCCTGTCGGCCGTGCGCTGGGGGGTGGCCGGCAACATCGTGACGGCCTGGATCCTCACGATTCCGGCCGCGGCTCTTGTCGCGGCTCTGTCGTACTTCGCGCTTCACTGGCTCGTGGAGTAGCGGCGTACATCACGTCGATGTCCCAACGGCTGAACCCGAGACCCGAGTAGAGCCTGATCGCGGCCGCGTTGGCCTCGTCCACGTAGAGCATGACCTGGGCGAGGCCGCGCGAGCGCAGATGGCGCAGGCCCGCGACGGTCAGCGCCTTGCCCAGGCCGGTGCCCTGCTGGGAGGGGTCGACGCCGACGACGTACACCTCGCCCAGCGGCTCGTGGCCGTGCTCGTCGGAGCCGTGGACCTTGGTCCAGTGGAAGCCGACGAGCCGGTCGCCGCGGAAGGCCAGGAAGAAGCCGGCCGGGTCGAACCACGACTCCGCCTCACGGCGCAGCACGTCCTCAAGCGTCCACGCCCCCTGCTCGGGGTGATGGGCGAACGCCGCCGCGTTCACCTTGAGCCAGGCCTCCTCGTCGCGGCCGGGGACGAACGGGCGCAGCCGTACCCCTGAGGGCATCTCAAAGGACGCCAGGGGCGCGAACAGCGACCGGCGCATCTGCCACAGGGAGCGAACCCTCTCGAACCCCATGGAAGCGGCCAGAGCGCCCGCACCGGGGTGATCTCCGTGCGCCCACAGCCGCAACCGGCCGTCGGTGATGTTCAGGACCTCGCTGAGCAGGCGCGTGCCATGCCCCTTTTGGCGGTACGACGGGTCGATCACCAGCTCACCACTTGGACCCTCGACCTCGTCGGTGGGGTCCACATGGGCGTAGCCGGCCAGGGTCTGGCCGTCGTAGAGCAGGAGCGAGCGGGCGCGGGCGTCGCCGCCGTAGCGCAGGTGGAGCATCACGTGCTCGTTCAGGGGGCGGACGCCGTCGGCCTCGGTGGCCGCTTCCACGACACTCAGAACGTCGGCGATTTCCTGTTCAGCAAGTCGTTCCGCGACCTTCACATGCACGCTCATGCGTCGAACTCTAGGCGTCCGTATGGCAAACAACGCCAGGGGGCTGGCCGATGAATCGTTACCTTTGCGACATGGGTTGCATGGATTGCGGCCGTAACGTCTTGGTCCATGACGTCTCGATCCCTCCTCCGGCTCGCGCTGGCCGGAGCCGTGGCCGCCGGCGGGTTCGCCTTGGCCATCACCCCCGCGGACGCCGGTAAGACCACCGCCAGAACGGTCCCCGTGCGCCTCCTCGCGCTGAACGACTTCCACGGCCACCTCGAGCCGCCCACCGGCTCCTCCGGCCGTATGGTCGACGAGAACGGACAGACCGTCGACGCCGGTGGCGCCGCCTACGTGGCCGCCCACATGAAGCGCCTGACCGACCGCAACACCATCGGTGTCGCCCAGGGCGACCTCATCGGCGCGACGCCGCTCATCTCGGCCGCCTACCACGACGAGCCCTCCGTCGAGTTCCTCGGGAAGATCGGGGTGAAGGTCTCCGCGGTCGGCAATCACGAGTTCGACGAGGGGTACGCCGAGCTGCGCCGCATCATGAAGGGCGGCTGCCACCCGGTCGACGGCTGCTCGCCCGCCGGCCCGTGGAAGGGCGCCCAGTTCGACTACGTCGGCGCCAACGTGCTGTTCAAGAACCGGAACGAGCGATCCGACACGCTGGCCGGGCTGTCCTCCACGCCGCAGGCCAAGCAGTTGCTCAAGGACTGGGGCGTCCCCGCGCTGCCGCCGGTCAGCATCAAGTGGAAGAACGGCGTGCCGATCGGCTTCATCGGCCTGGTCACGCAGACCACGCCCGGCATCGTCACCGCCGAAGGCATCAAGGACCTCAAGTTCGTCGACGAGGTCAAGGCCGCCAACGTCGCCTCCAAGCTCCTCAAGCTCATCGGCATCAAGGCCCAGGTCGTGCTGGTGCACGAGGGTGACCAGGTGAACGCCGGCCAGTCGCCCGACGCCTGCAGCGCCGTACCCGGAGCGGGCAACCGCATCGCCACGCAGGTGGACGCCGAAGTGGACATGGTGCTGAGCGGGCACTCGCACCAGGCGTACAAGTGCACCGTCAAGGACCCGGCGGGCAACGATCGCCTCTACTCGCAGGGCGGATCGTTCGGTCGCGTGATCACCCAGGTCGACTTCCAGGTGAACACCCGCAGCCGCGACATCGTCCGCGACACCGTCACGGCCGACAACCACGTCGTGACCCGCACCATCGCCGCGGACCCCGAGATCTCCACCTTCGTCCAGACGTGGAAGGACCGGGTCGCCCCGGTCGCCAACAAGCCCGTCGGCAAGATCACCGCGGACATCACCAACTCCGCCACTCCCACCGGCGAGACCCCGCTCGGCAACCTCATCGCCGACGCCCAGCTCGCCGCCACCAAGACCGGTGGCAACGCGCAGGTGGCGCTGATGAACCCGGGTGGCATCCGGGCCCCGTTCACGTTCGCCGGGTCGCCGGCGGGTGAAGGGGACGGTGTGGTGACGTATGGGGAGGCGTTCACCGTTCAGCCGTTCAACAACCTGATGCAGGTCGTGACGCTGACGGGGGCGCAGCTGAAGACGGTGCTGGAGCAGCAGTTCGTCGGTGGTCCCAACGGCCAGCCGTTCCAGAAGATCCTGCAGCCTTCGGCGAACCTGACCTACACCTACAACAGGGGCGCGGCCTGGGGCTCCAAGGTCAGTGACCTGAAGATCGACGGTGCCGCTGTCGCCGACACCCAGCAGGTCAGGGTGGCGGCGAACAACTTCCTCGTGGGCGGTGGCGACGCCTTCGCCGCCTTCAAGGACGGGACCGACGTGTGGAGCGGGCCGCTCGACATCGACGCCCTGGTCACCTACCTCACCGCGAACCAGCCCATCGCACCGCCGGCGCTGGGCCGTATCACCGCAGTCGGCTAGATGTGTGTGGGGCCGTGTGTTCCGCAAGCTCAGGCTGTGTCTTGCGGGGGCGCGGCCCCAAAGGCCCGGGCTTCGCGTTGGGCGCTTCGCGCTTCGGGGCTCAGGCTGTGCTTTGTGGGGGCGCGGCCCCCACACCCCACCAAAAGCGCGGGCTTCGCCTTTGGGGCGCTACGCGCATAGGGGCTCAGGCTGTACCAACCCCCGATCGAGGGGCTGCCGCCCCTCGAGCACCCCGCCCCGTTCACCGCCCAAGGCGTCCGCGGACCAACGCGCCAGGACTGAACGAGCGAATCGCGTGAGCGGTGTGTCCTGCTGAAAGCACCCACAGTCGTTCGAAGAGCCGATCACGAGCACACCATGGCGAATCTCTGAAGCAGGAGATGGAGGTTGTCGATCGGCCGTAACCGAGTCTCTGCCGGGGTAAGCCAGTATCCTCGCGCGGAGACTTGTCACTGAGCCGCTGTCGCAACTCGTCAGGATGGGCGAGTTTCGCGACGGCGCTGGTGTTCCACAAGCTAGAGTGTTCCGCGTGATGCGGAACGCCGAGCCCCGCGAAACAGAACTCGAGCACCTGCTCTATGCCGTCTTGCGTTCGATGCTCCCAGAAGAGTGGGTCCTGAAGATCACCCGAGAGCCTCGTTGGGCCTCTGAGGTGGGTGTGGACGCAACCTTCGAGATCCAAACCCCCGACGGCGCGCTTAGCCACGTCCACGTAGAGACGAAACGCCGGATAGAGCCGCGAGACGTTGATCGGCTCCTGAGCAAGATCTCGGCCTATGACAAGCGGTATCCCTCGGCAGAAACCACCGATCGTCGCGCCCAGCTGATCGCGGCTTCCTACGTCTCGCCCCGCGTGCGCGAGCTCCTGGCGGCGCAAGGCGCCGGCTGGTTCGACCCCACTGGCAATCTCCGGCTCCAGCTGCGGGAGCCTCTGATCTTCATCGATCGGCGGGGGGCTGATCGAAACCCCTATCCCGCGCAGGACCGTCGTCTCCGATCCCTTCGCGGCCCCGGCGCCGCCAGAATCGTTCGCGCGCTCCTGGACGGCCGTGGGTTTCGCGGAGTACGCGATTTGGCGGCCGAGGCCCAGGTCAGCGCGGCCACGAGTTCGCGTGTCCTCGAACTGCTGAACCGAGACAGTCTGCTCGAGCGCGACAACGGCGGGGCTGTCGTCACAGTACGCAAACGATCACTCGTTCACCGGTGGGTCCAGGACTATGGAGTGACCACCTCCAATCACGCGGTACCGATGCTCAGTCCCCGTGGCGCCGAGCAGGTCTTCCAGTCCCTACCGGACTATCCAGGCCGCTACGCCCTGACTCTGTCGGCCGCACTGCACGCTTACCTGCCCGCCGGACGTACCGCCGTCACCCCCCTGACATTGCCGGCGCTGTTCGTCGATGACGTCATGGCCGCGCAGCGGGATCTCAAGCTGCACCTTGCACCGCGAGGGGCCAACGTGCTCCTCATCGAGCCCTTTGATGAGGTTGTCTACCGCAATCCCACAGTCCGCGCTGGCCTGCGCTACGTCAGCCCCGCGCAGGCCGCTGCCGACCTCCTGACCGGGGCAGGCAGATCCCCGGAAGAGGGTGCTCAGCTGTTGGAACTCCTGGCCGAATCCGATCGAGAGTGGGCTGCGTGACATTCACCACCTCCATGGAGTACGTGCTCGCCCGTCGCGTCCTGCTCGACGCGTTGCATGCCCTCGGCCCTCATCGTGCCGCCGTCGTTCTGGTGGGTGCACAAGCGGTCTACCAGCACGTTGGCGACGGCATCCTGGCCGTGGCGCCGACGACTACCGACGCCGACGTCGCCCTCGCCCCAGACCTGCTATGTGAGGAGCCTCTTCTGGAGGCCGCTCTGCGGGATGCCGGGTTCACTCCCGGAGCCAACCCAGGAACCTGGCACAGCGCCAGCGGTATAGCCATCGACCTGATGGTCCCTGACGCGCTGAGCGGCGGTGGCAAGGGTCGGCGCGGAGCCAGGCTTCCCGTGCACGGCAACCGCGTCGCACGACGCACCACTGGGCTCGAACCAGCGCTGGTGGACAACCAGCAGCACGACCTCACCGCCCTGGACCCGGCTGACAACCGCTCCATCCGCATTCGCGTCGCAGGGCCCGCCGCCTTGCTCGCAGCCAAGGCCATCAAGGTCGACGACCGCTTGGAAGACCCCCACCGGCTCAAGCCCAAAGATGGGCTCGACATGCTGCGACTCTTGCAGGTCACGGAGGCCGGGCCCCTTGCCTCCCAGCTCCATCGACTCAGCAGTGATGTGATGGCAGGCGAGGTGACCAAGAGAGCTATCCAGGTGCTGCGCCGGCATGGAAACGGCCCGGACAGTATCCTCGCGCGCCTCGCGGCACGGGCGGTAGGCGTGCTGGAAGATCCCGATGTGATCGCCGCCTCGTTCGCGGTGCTTCTCCAAGAGACGCTCGCTGCCTACGATGCACGCCCAGAAGCCGTGTCTCCTGCCCGATAGGTAGTCAGTGACGCCAGCTCTCCGCTTCGACCCTCGCGTTCTCACGATCCTCGAGGTTTGACAGACAGATCAGCGGACGGTCAGCAGCAGATGATCGCGGTGGAGTGCCTTCGCAGGGGAGCAGCACGATCTATGACGTCGGCACAGCGGCTGGGCAACCGCGTCGTCGCACCGTTCATCAGCTGGAGAGTGGCTCTCGCGGGCGGAGAGAGCAGGTTGTTAGGGTCGCTGGTTGTGGCTGATGATCTGGCGCTTCCCATCCTCCCGACATCCGTGCCTGAGCTCGCCCTGCGACCGCTTACAGCCGATGATGCGGAGGCGTACTACAAGTTGATCGTGCGTAATCGCGAGCACCTCACCCGCAACGGCGACTACGAGGAGGTCAAGGTCGCGACGCTGGAGTCGGTTGAGCGGGAGTTCGTGAACCCGTCCGATCGGAATCTGCGGTTCGGGCTTTGGCTTGAGGACCGCCTTGTCGGCAGGGCGGATCTCAATCCGGTTGACCCGCCTCGGTATTCGATGGGGTATTGGCTGGATGAAGGGGTGACGGGCAGGGGTTATATGACCGCCGCGTGCGGGGCTTTGATTGATTTCGCTCGGGTGGGGCTGGGCGCGACGGACGTGTTCGCCGGGGTGACGCATGGTAACGACCGCAGCGTGGCTGTTCTGGAGCGGCTGGGGTTCACCGCGGTGGCCGACTTCGAGAGTTACACCAGGTTCCGGCTTTCGCTGGCGGCCGCATAGCCTGCCCGCGTGGACGATGGGCTGCTGTTCACCTATGTGATCCTGCTTCAGGTGATGCGAGCCAGGTCTTTCGCCGACGCAGGTTGCTTTTCGCATCGAAGGGTCCACGGCGAATTCTTGGTGCCCGGCCGCTGGTCCAATCGGCCCGTCCCGCGAACTGAATGGCAGGAATGGGGCAACTTGGGCCTGGGGCGGCTGGGCGATCCGGGCTGGGAAGATCGTTCAGGGACGGAAACGTCCAGACCGTCCGCGGCGATCAGGTCGCCGTCGCCGTCGCCGTCGCCGTCGCCGTCGCCGTCGCTGGTGCTGGTGCTGGTGCTGGTGCTGGTGCTGGTGCGGCGAGGATCTTCTACTGAAGGAACACACGTGACCACAGGTGACACGGGCGGGGGCAGCCGGCGGGTGGCGTTGGTGACCGGTAGTTCGCGCGGGCTGGGGAGTGCCATCGTGCGGCGGCTGGCCGAGGACGGCATGGCCGTTGTCGTCAACGGGCCGCCCGGGGACGCCCAAGCCCGCGTCGTCGCTCGCTCCGTCCGCGACAGCGGCGGCATCGCCGACGCCCTTCTCGCCGATGTCACCGACGAGCGGCAGGTCGCCGAACTGGTCACCGCCGTCACCACCACCCTGGGGCCCATCGACGTGCTGGTGCTGAACGCCACAGGGCCTCAGCCCGAGGCTCCCCTCACCGACGTCACCTGGGCGGACCACCTCGCCCAGCTTGAGTTCTTCGTCAAGAGCCCCGTGCTTCTCGGCCGCCTGGTGATCGAACAGATGCGGGCCGGCGGGTTCGGCCGGATCATCCAGATCGACTCCGAAGTCGCCCACCGGCCACCTCCGGGCCGGTCGGCCTATGCGACCGCCAAGAACGCCCAGATCGGCCTGACCCTCAGCTGGGCCCGCGAACTGGCGCCCGACGGCATCACCGTGAACACCGTCGCGCCGGGCTTCATCCCGGTCGAGCGCCATGCCGACGTAACGGCCGGGATCAGGAGCGCCTACCGGGCCTCGGTACCCGCGGGCCGCATGGGAACCGCCGACGACGTCGCGCATGCCGTGAGCTTCCTGGCCTCGGAAGGCGCCGGCTTCATCACCGGCCAGCGCATCGTGGTCGACGGCGGCCGCAGCCTCGGGACCTGACCACCGTCCCCGCCTCAACCCGCGGGCGGGACGCAGGCAGGCGGCACAAACCACAGCCTCGTAGGACATGGCGAACCCGAGGCCGGAGGCCTGATCGGCGCCGCATACGATCGGCCCATGCCGCGCTTCGAGGTCGTCACGCTCATCCAGGCGCCTGTGGAGGTGGTCTTCGACACCTCGCTCTCGGTGGAGACCCACACGTCCTCGATGCGGGCTTCACGGGAACGAGCTGTCGCCGGAGTCACCTCGGGGCAACTGACCCTGGGCGATCAGGTGACATGGCAGGCTCGCCACTTCGGGATCTCCTGGCGGCTGACTTCGACGATCAGCGCCTGCACCAGGCCGTCCTTCTTCGTGGATGAGCAGGTGGCGGGGCCGTTCCGGCGCTGGCATCACGCGCACCATTTCCAGGCGAGCACCGATGGCACCGTCATGCGGGACGTCGTCGATTTCGCCGCGCCTTATGGCCTGCTGGGCGTGTTCGCGGACCTCCTTGTCCTACGCCGTCACATGACCAGGCTCATCATCCTGCGCAACCAGCACATCAAGGCGGTCACCGAGGCGTCGGCCCAGAACGCCGGTTGAATGTCCCGCCTGTGAGAACGTGGTGAAGGCTGGTACGGCTACGAGACCAGGGATGAGTCGCCGCGTTCCGGGACGAATCTGTAGCCGACGTTGCGGACCGTGCCGATCAGTGACTCGTACTCGGTTCCGAGCTTCGCGCGCAGGCGCCGCACGTGTACGTCCACCGTCCGGGTGCCGCCGAAGTAGTCGTACCCCCACACCTCCTGCAGCAGCTGCGCCCGGGTGAAGACGCGGCCGGGGTGCTGGGCGAGGTACTTGAGGAGTTCGAACTCCTTGAAGGTCAGGTCGAGGACGCGGCCGCGCAGGCGGGCCGTGTAGGTGGCCTCGTCGATGGACAGTTCGCCGCTGCGGATCTCGTCGGGCGCGTCCTCGGTGGAGGCCAGGGACAGTCGGCCGGCGGCCATGCGCAGGCGGGCCTCGACCTCGGCGGGGCCGGCGCTGTCGAGCAGGACGTCGTCGACGCCCCATTCGGCGGTCATCGCGGCCAGGCCGCCTTCTGTGACGATGACCAGCAGGGGGACGTCTATGCCTGTCGTTCTGATGAGGCGGCACAGGCTTTTGGCGTGGGCGAGTTCTTTGCGGGCGTCGACGATCACGGTGTCGGAGGGTGGGGCGTCGATCAGGGCGGAGGCCTCGGCGGGCGCGACGCGGACGGAGTGGAGCAGCAGGCCGAGCGCCGGCAGCACTTCGGCCGACGGCTCCAGAGCGTTCGTCAGCAGGAGCAGGTTGCTCATCACGGCCTCCCCAAAACGCGCAAGGACCCGGGGGCTACGTCGCCCAGGTCCCATACGTGAGGATAACCCAAGGGAATCTCGCGTTCATTGTGCGTCCACCTGGTGAACAGCGAAACACGCGTGTTAACAGGGGCGCACAATGGAGCCGACACGATTGTGAGGAGCCTATGGCCACGGGAAAGGTTCGTTATTGGGCGGCGGCGAAGGACGCGGCGGGGGTCGCGGAGGAGCCGTTCGAGGCCGTCACTCTTGGTGAACTCATGACGAAAATCACAGCCGGCCGCGACGATCTGGCCAGGGTGATGCGGCGTTCGTCGTTCCTGGTGGACGGCGATCCGGTCGGCCGGCGGGCGCATGACGAGGTGGTGCTGGGCGAGGGGGTGACGGTGGAGGTTCTGCCGCCGTTCGCGGGCGGGTGATCTCCCGTTTTTTCAGGGAATTGGTCGGTAAGCTCAATGTCCCCCGTGCCAAAGGAGCCCGATGCGCAAGCTGGTCATTTTCCTGATCGTGCTGATCGTTCTCCTTGTCGCCGTCGACCGGGTCGCGGTGGCCGGCGTCCAGCGTGACCTGGCCAACCGGATCGGGGCCGCCGCCGACCTCAGCGGCACGCCCACGGTGACGATCGAGGGCATCCCGTTCCTGACCCAGGCGTTCGCGGGCCGCTATCCCGAGGTCCGCTTCGACCTCGGGACGCTCACCTACGGGGGCGTGCCCATCCGGAACCTGCACGGCGTCGCCTACGGGGTCACCGCGCCGCTGTCCGACGTGATCCAGAACACCGCGGACGTCCGCGCCGAACGGCTGGCCGTCAGCGGCACCGTGACCAGGGCGACGATCGACAAGTTCGCTCCCGCCGGCGTGAAGATCTCGGGCAACGGCCAGCGGCTCGTCGCCTCGGGAGAGGTGCCGTTCGGCGGGCAGAAGGTGAAGTTCAGCGCCGAGCTGAAGGTGGAGCTGACCGACGGCGGCATCAAGCTCGCCGCCACGAAGATCCAGGGAGTGCCGAGCCAGCTGGCGCAGTTCGTCACCTACACGATCCCGTTCAAGGGCAAGCTGCCGTTCGACGTGAAGGTGACGGGTGTGAAGAGCGTGGCCGACGGGCTGGAGCTCTCGGCAGAGGGAAAGAACGTGCCGCTCCGTGGATGAGGACGAAACCAGTGGATGAGGACAAAGCCACCGGTGAACCGCCTGGCCGTGCCGTACGTGATGAGGGCGTGAGTCCAGCTGGCACCGCCGACGAGGAGCTTGTACGCACCCTCTTCGACGAGCACGCCGGGCCGCTGTATGGCTACGTGTTGCGACTTACCGGAGATTCCGGCCGGGCGGAGGATGTCGTGCAGGAGACGCTGCTGAGGGCTTGGCGGCATCCCGACGCGTTGTCCGGGCGTCCGATCCGCGCGTGGCTGTTCACGGTGGCCCGCAACCTCGTCGTCGATCAGCACCGGGCGAGGAGGGCCAGGCCGCCCGAGACGGGTGACGACGCGCTGGCCGTGATCCCCGCCGACGACGAGCTGGAGAAGGCCGTCGAGTCGTGGGCCGTGGCCGAGGCCCTGGCGGCTCTGCGTCCTGAGCACCGCGAGGTGCTCATGGAGGTCTACTACCGGGGGAAGTCCGTGAAGGAGGCATCGGCCACGCTCGGCATTCCGCCGGGCACGGTCAAGTCCCGCACCTACTACGCGTTGCGGGCGTTGAAGCTGGCGCTGGAAGAGCGGGGGTTGGCGCCGTGAGGATGACCTGTGAGGAGGTACGGCTGTCGCTGGGCGCCCACGCGCTCGGCGCGCTCGACCCCGAGGAGGCGCTGGAGATCGACACCCACCTCGCCACGTGCGAGGCGTGCGGCGCCGAGCTCGTGGAGCTCGAAGGCGTCACCGCTTTTTTGGGCAAGGTCTCCGAGCGCGACGTGGAACTGGTCGCCAGCCCCCCGCGCCAGGTACTTGACCGGCTGCTGAACGACCGTGCCAAGCGCAGCAGGCGTGGCCGCGTCCTGCTGGCCGTGGCCGCCTCCGCCGCGGTGATCGCCGTCGGCGGCACGATCTGGACGGCCACGACCGGCGGCGAGAGCACCAGCTCGACGGCCGCGGGAGCGGAGCGCGCCGATCAGGGCAAGGCGGCCGCCCCTGACAGTGCCACCCAGCCGGAGTATGGCTTCGACACCAGCGCGAGCCCGGAGCCGCGGACGGCGGCGAGCAAGAGCGCGCCGGAGTCGCCCTCGACGCTGAACGCCCCCGCGGGCAAGGAGTTCAAGGGCGCCAACGGCGCCAGGCAGGCCACCGTCATGGCGATGCCCGCCGAAAGCGGCACCGAGCTCAACCTCACCGTCTCCGGCGTGGCGGTCGGCACCCAGTGCCGCGTGATCGTGCTCGGCGAGGGCGGCGAGCGCGAGACGCTCGACGGCTGGGAGGTCAGCCGGGAGAACTACGAGAAGCCTCCGGTCTTCCAGCTGACGACGAAGCTGCCGCTGGAGTCGATCCGGTTCATCAGGATCGTCGACCAGGACGGCAAGCTGCTGGTGCACACCAAGACCGTGACGTAGGGAAGAACCCGGGCCCCGCGATGGTTGGCCATGAGCGATGACGGGTTTGTGGGTGGCGCTCGGCACACTGGCGCTGGGCTTGGTGATCGGGGTGGTACGACTGCGCCGCGACGGAAGGATGCGCGAAACGGCCTCCGACGTGCTGACGGAAGGGCAGATCGGCGCGCCGCTGGGGGAGCGGGCGACGCTGGTGCAGTTCTCGACGGCGTTCTGCCAGCCGTGCCGCGCCACGCGCAGGATTCTGACCGAGGTGGCCGATCTCGTGCCGGGCGTGGCGCATGTGGAGATCGACGCGGAGTCCCGGCTGGATCTGGTGCGCCGACTGGACATTCTGCGCACCCCTACGGTCCTCGTCCTGGATCGGTCCGGAAAAATCACTAAAACGGCGTCGGGGCAGCCCAGGAAGGCCGACGTGCTCGCGGCTTTGGGCACCGCGGTGTCTCAGGAGCCGGACGAGATGTGACAGATGGCGAGACGTCGATGTAGTCTCATCGACATGAACCCCACGACAGAGCTGCTGACGAAGCGGCGCGCGGTTGATTTTTGCCGCGTGGCCACCGCGCTCTGTCGCGCTGCCTGAGGACGGTCTCGCGGACATTCAGGTCCGCCCCAACCCGACCCCTTCAGGAGCATCCAGCGATGCGTGCCGACCCTAGAGCGCTGCGCTTCGGCGCCGCGATAACGACCCTGGTCCTGACCCTCGTCCTGGTGGCCGAGAGCCCGTGGCTCCTGGCCGCCCAGGCGGTGGTCTTCGCACTCGGTACGGCGGGTCGCTCGCCGTACACCATGCTCTTCAAGGCGCTCGTCAAGAGCGCTCCGAAGGAGACGGAAGACGCCCGCCCGCCGCGTTTCGCGCAGGTGGTGGGGCTGGTCTTCGCGGGTGCCGGGCTGATCGGTTTCTTCACCGGGATCACGCCGCTCGCCCTGGGGGCGACGGCAGCGGCCCTCCTCGCCGCCCTCCTCAACGCAGCCTTCGGATTCTGTCTTGGCTGCGAGATGTATCTGCTGATTCGCCGTCTACTGCCCGCCGCCAAAATGGAGGTTCCCCAATGAGCCGCTCCGCCGTCCTGGTGGATGCCGACTGGGTCGAGGCCAACCTCGACACGCCCGGTGTCGTACTCGTCGAGGTCGACGAGGACACCAGCGCCTACGACAAGGGCCACATCCGTGGCGCCGTCAAGATCGACTGGAAGTCCGACCTGCAGGACCCGGTCCGCCGCGACTTCGTGGACAAGGCCGGGTTCGAGGCCCTGCTGTCCGAGCGTGGCATCTCCAACGACGACCAGGTCGTGCTCTACGGCGGCAACAACAACTGGTTCGCCGCCTACGCCTACTGGTACTTCAAGCTCTACGGGCACGAGAACGTCCGGCTGCTCGACGGCGGTCGCAAGAAGTGGGAGCTCGACTCCCGCGAGCTGGTCAAGGACGTGCCGGCCAAGGCCGCCACCACCTACGTGGCCCAGGACCAGAACAGCTCCATCCGCGCCTTCCGCGACGACGTCGTCAGCGCGATCGGCAAGCTCAACCTGGTCGACGTGCGCTCGCCCGACGAGTTCACCGGCAAGCTGCTGGCTCCCGCGCACCTCCCCCAGGAGCAGGCCCAGCGCGCCGGCCACGTGCCCACCGCCCGCAACATCCCGTGGTCGAAGTCGGCCAACGACGACGGCACCTTCAAGTCCGACGACGACCTGCGCACCCTCTACGGGGAGGCCGGCGTCGACTTCGGCAAGGACACCATCGCCTACTGCCGTATCGGCGAGCGCTCGGCGCACACGTGGTTCGTGCTGCACGAGATCCTCGACCAGGCCAACGTCAAGAACTACGACGGTTCATGGACCGAGTACGGCTCGCTCGTGGGCGTGCCGATCGAGCTGGGAGAGGCCCGCTGATGTCTGTTGTATCTCAGGGTTGCGCGGCGCCGGAGCAGACCGCGACGCTGCCCGCCGGGATCGACCTGTCCACCCAGGCCGTCATCCAGGGTGTGGTGACCGGCGCGGGCACCGCCTACGCGCGGCTGCTCGACCACTCGGGCGAGTTCACCGGCGAGGTCGTGGTGTCCGACGAGGGCATCTTCCGCTTCTTCGCCGCTCCGGGCGACTGGACCGTCCGCATCATCGCCGGTGGTGGCGTGACGCGTGACGTCCACGTCTCCGCGCGCCTCGGCGAGGTCTCGCAGCTCGCCGTCGCCGTCTGATCGACGTCCCCCTCCAGGGCGGGCCCGCTTCGTGCGGGCCCGCCCTTTTTGCGCCTTTACGGCTCTCGCCCCCTTGCCCGCCCCGCCGCCACCGGCCGGCGCCCGTCGAGCGCCGGTCGTGAGGGCTCACGGGTCGCTCGCCGTAACGCCGCGCGGTGACAGGACCACTGCAACCTCCCTCAGGGCGATGGTGTTCTATGGAACGTGATTGACATGGAATGCCTGGATCCGGTGCGCAAAGCGTTGCTCGACGACCTCGACGAGGGGTTCGCCGAGCTCTTCAACGCTTACCGGGGTCTGGTGTTCTCGACCGCGCTCCGCCTGACGGGCAAGTGGGCCGACGCCGAGGACCTGACGGCCGAGGCGTTCCTGCGTGCCTACCGCGCGCTCGCGGACTACGACCACGAACGCATCTCCGCCCTGCAGCCGCGCGCCTGGATCGTCACGATCGTGATGAACGTCTGGCGCAACTGCGCCCGGCACAAGTCCCGCAAGCCACCACCGCACCTGCTCGACGAGCCGGTCGAGACCCTGGACCCGGGCGAGGGAGTGGAGGAGGCGGCCCTGCGCCACGAGACCGGCGACGAACTGGCCGACCTGCTCGTCCAGCTCCCGAGCGACCAGCGCGCGGCCGTGGTGCTGCGGCACGTCGTCGACCTGCCGGTCAGCGAGATCGCGACGGTCATGCGGATCCCGCAGGGCACCGTCAAATCGCATATCTCACGAGGCCTGAAGCGGCTGCGCACACTGGGAGGTGCCCGATGACCCACGACCCGATCATCACCGGACTCGCGGCACTGGCCGCGGAGCCGCCGCACGACCTCTACGACCGGATCGCCACCCGCTGGACCCGCGTGCCGGGCCCGATCGGCGAGCTGTCGGTGGCCTTCACCGATCGCGGCATCGCGTACGTGCACCACGGCGACGGCTTCGCCGAGACGTTCCGGCGGCGCTTCGGCCGCCCGCTGGTGCGCGCCGAGCGCCCGCCCGCCGGGCTGGTTCCCGCGCTACGCACGGGACAGGCGTCCGGGCTTGAGCTGGACCTGCGCGGGATCAGCGACTTCCAGCGCGACGTGCTGCTGGCCGCGCGGACGATCCCGCGCGGCGAGGTACGCCCGTACGCGTGGATCGCCACCAGGATCGGCCGGCCCAAGGCGGTCAGGGCGGTGGGTACCGCGCTGGGCAACAACCCGGTGCCGCTGCTGATCCCCTGCCACCGGGTGACCCGCTCCGACGGCGTCCCGGGCGAGTACGTCTTCGGCGCGAGCGCGAAGGAGGAGGTGCTGGCGGGCGAGGGCGTGGACCTGGAGCGGATGCGCGAGCTGGCCGGTTCGAGCATCTTCTACCTGGGCAGCGACACCACGGGCGTGGTCTGCTTCCCGACCTGCCACAACGCCCGCCGGATCACCCCGGCGCACCGCGTCGGCTTCCGCACGCTGCCGCAGGCCGAGCGGGCGGGCTACCGGCCCTGCAAGGTCTGCCGTCCCGGGTAGCGGATGAGCAGGCTGGCCTGCACGACGTCGGGTCCCTGCGCCCGGTAGAGGTGCGGCCCGTCGGACGTCCAGCTGATGTGGTCGCCGGGCCCGGCCGTCATCGGCGCGGACGCCGGACCGGCGATCAGGGTGCCGTGGAAGACGGTGAGGTGTTCGGTGACGCCCTCATGGTGGGCGGGCGAGGACTGCGTGGTTCCCGGCGGGACGCGCAGCCGGTAGAGCTCGTAGGTGACCTCCTGGTCCTCGAACACCTCCAGCAGGGTGGCCTCGACGGCGGTGCCGTACATGACCTGGGGTTCCGCGGGGGTGTCGAGGATGGCGCCGATGGGCACGCCGAGCTGCGCGGTGATCGCCCAGAGCGTTTCCAGGGTGGGGTTGCGCTGGCCGGTCTCGACGCCGGAGAGTGTGGCCTTGCCGATCCCGGCCCGCCTGGCCAGCTCCGACAGGGAGACTCCGCGTGCCTCCCGTAGCCTGCGTACGCGCTGGCCCACCTCGCGCGGGTCGCCGTCGAGCGCCGGCCGGGAATCCATGCCGCCCATCTTGCCCTCTCGCCGCCGAGTTCACTACTGTTCCGCAAATGGAACGAACCACCCTGAGACCGGTCATCGCCGGCATCGTGACCGCGGTGGTCGGCTTCGCCAGTTCGTTCACCATCGTGCTGGCCGGCCTGCGCGCCGTCGGCGCGGACTCCCGCCAGGCCGCCTCCGGCCTGCTCGCCCTCTGCGTGGCCGTGGGCGTCACGACCATCGTCCTTTCCGTACGGCACCGCATGCCCATCACCGCCGCCTGGTCCACCCCCGGGGCGGCGCTGTTGCTGTCCACCGGCCCCGTCGATGGCGGCTACTCCGCGGCGGTCGGCGCCTTCCTGGTCTGCGGCCTCGCCATCATGGCCACGGGGCTGTTCCCCGCGCTCGGCCGCCTCATCGCCCGCATCCCGCAGCCGATCGCCGGTGCGATGCTGGCCGGCATCCTGCTCAAGCTGTGCCTGGCGCCGGTGGCCGCGGTCGCGCAGGTGCCGCTCATGGCGATCCCGGTGATCGTGATCTGGGCGCTGCTCTACCGGTTCGCCCGCATGTGGGCGGTGCCGGGCGCGCTGGCCGCCGCCGTCGTGGCGATCGTGGTGACCGCGCCCTCGCTCACCTTCGACGCGGTGCCCGTGGTGGCGCCGGCCGTACCGGCCTTCACCGGCTCCGCCATGGTCGGCATCGCGCTGCCCCTCTTCCTGGTGACGATGGCCTCCCAGAACGTACCGGGCATGGCCGTCCTTTCCGGGTACGGCTTCCGCCCCCCGTTCGGCCAGGTGCTGCTGGCCACCGGGGCCGGCACCGCCGCGGGAGCCTTCCTCGGCGGCCACGCGATCAACCTGGCCGCCATCTCCGCGGCGCTCGCCGCCGGGCCCGACGCCCACGAGGACCCCGCGCGACGCTGGGTCGCCTCCCTGACCTCGGGCATCTCCATGGTCGTCCTGGGCCTGGGATCGGGCCTGGCGGTGGCGCTGGTCCTGCTGGCACCGCCGGTGCTGATCGAGGCTGTGGCCGGTCTGGCGTTGCTCGGCGCACTGGCCGCCTCGATCGCCGCCGCGTTCAGGGCCGGGGTGGAAAGCGCCGCCGTCACCTTCGTGGTGACCGCCTCGGGAGTCTCCTTCTTCGGCGTCGGCCCGGCCTTCTGGGGCCTGCTGGCGGGCGGCGCGTTCCACCTGCTGATGAACTACAAGGACAGCTTCCGCTCGACGCGCGTCACCGAGTCGGCGTAGTCGGGCTCGGCGGCCATGGCCGCGGCCATCCGCAGGTGCGGCAGCGCCTGCTCGGGCTTGCTCGCCCGCTCCAGCGTCCGGCCCAGCAGGAACCGGGCATAGTGGTCGCTCGGGTCGCGCTCGACCAGCGTGCCCAGGGTCTTCCGGGCACGGCCGAGCTGGGCGGAGTGGAAGTAGGCACGGGCGGCGAGCAGGAGCACACCGGGGTCGTCGCCGTGCTCGTCGAGCAGCGGCTCCAGCATGTACAGGGCTCCGAGCGCATCCCGCTGGCCAAGCAACCGCTCGGCGTAGCGGTAACGCTCGATCTCGTTGAGAAGCGTCATAGACGGTTGAACAAACAACTTATCGGCGCCATTCCGCGTTGTAGATGCGCCCATCCGGGGCAGACCGCTACGATTCTGCAGATGTCCGGATCGTCTGGTGTGATGACACCCCCTCGACCTGGGCCAACACCGGCTCAGCGAGCGCCCTCGCCGTACTCGCTGCCCCTCCACACCCTGCGTCTGGCGGGCAAGTGCGCGCTGCCGCTGGTCCTGTGGTTCTCCGCGGGAGAGGTGGCCCGGTGGGCGCTCCTCTACATCGCGACGGAGATCTCCCACGGCGACTTCCGCCAGGCCCGCCTCGTGGTGACCATCACGCTCATGACGGTCATCGTCATGATGGCGATGACCGTCATCACCGGGATGATGCTCTCCCTGCGCGCCGCCATGTGGGAGAGCGCGGCCCGCCGCGCCGACGGGGCGGAGGACGAGTCGTTCTGGTCGTCGCTGAACCGGATCGCCCCCGCGTTCGCGGTGATCTATCTCGCCTGGGAGCTGTACAAGCCCGACGCCAGAGCCTTCCTGGCGATGGACTCGCTGCACAACCTGGACGACAACTTCTACAAGGTCATCTTCAACAACGTCGCCAACGGCACGAAGGAAGAGACCACGCTCAACATGGGGCTGGTCGGTCTCGACTGGCGCGTGTCACTGGGCGCCATGGCGGTGGCGCTGGGGCTGCGGATGCTGTTCGAGCGGCAGGTCGAGCGCGGAGCCGGCAAGCTGGCCGGCGTGGCGCAGGCCTTCGCCGAGTTCGCGTTCATGTTCTGCGGCCTGAACGCGGTCTTCACCTTCGGCGCGCTGCGCGCCGACTGGGCCGAGCACCGGGTCGTGGTCTCCGAGGCGGAGGACATCGTCGTCAAGGCCAAGGAGAGCGTTCCCGGCCTGGAGGCGTTCTGGAACTGGGTGGGCGAGATCTGGCCGTTCATCGTGGACGCTCTGGTCATGCCGCTCACCTGGCTGGCCGTCGCCGTTCTCGTGTTCGGCGGCACGGTCGACGACACCCGGCGGGCGCTGCGCGGCACCCGGCTGGCGGGCAGTGTCGACAGGCTGGAAGGCTCGCACGAGGTCACCCAGCGGTCGGTCAACCGCGTGGTCGGCGGGTTCCAGGAGCGCTGGGTCCCGGTCGTGAACGCCTTCCGCGTCACGGTCAAGGGCGGCGCGACGCTCTTCGGGCTGATGTGCCTGCTGTTCGTGGGAATCCGGGTCGGCGCGGACTATCTGGACAGGGCGGTCAGCACGTTCATCGGCTCGCCCACGCCGTACATGTGGCTGTGGGTCAGCTGGCCCGTCGAGTTCGTCAAGAACCTGCTGGTGACCGTGCTCACCTACTGCCTGCTGGCCGCCACGTTCGACATCGCGGCGACCAGGGCGCGGGCTCGCGGCGAGGACATCACCGCCTGAAGACGATCACGTCGTTGCGGCGGTCCTTCTCCGTGTCCTCGTCGTTCACCTGCAGCAGCTTGTCGGTCGGGGTGTCGGAGCGGTAGGTGATGTTCGGCTCCAGGTTGAGCTGGACCTCCTTGCCGACCGCCGCCGGGACGACCGCCATGGCCAGGTAGCTGTACTCCTTGCCGACCTCGTGCTTGTCGGTCGGGGTGTTGTCCTCGTAGATCTCGGCCATCCACGTCCGCCCGCCGGCGTCCTTCAGCTTGAGTTCCGGCTTGGCGGTGAGCACGGCGCCGGTGTCGTCGGTGGCCGAACGGGTGACGGTGATCTTCAACCACTGCTTGTCGGGGGTGTTGTGCCTGCTGCCCGGGGGCGCGGTGGCCGGTTCGATGGCCGACTTCCAGGACACGTGCTCGTAGGTGAGCGTCTGTCCGGGCTCCGCCAGGTGCACGGTCGGGCTGGGCCGGCCGCTCTTGTAGAACAGGTATCGGTCGGCGGTCGGTACGCCGATGGCCACGACAAGGGCGACGACCGCCCCGATACCGAGCAGGAGGCGGCGCGGCCGAGGCGGCGGCGTGGCGGCGGGCGGCGTCTCCTCCGGAGGGGTCCAGGGCGGCTGGGGCGGCCTCGGGGGCAACGGGCCCGCGCTCGGGATGGCCGGGATGGGCTGTGTCGAACCGCCGGCCGGCTCGGTGGGGGCGGGCGGCCACACCTGCTGGTCGGCGTGGATCGCGGGCCGGGGGCGCGGTGGCGTCGGGGCGGCGGCCCGCCGCCCGGGGCGCCGAATCGGTGGCGCCGGCGGCTGCGGACGCTGCGGGGGCTGGCCGGCGGGCGGGGCGAACCAGTCGCGTTCTGAATCGTTCGTGCTCATCGTCTACTTCTTCTCGCCCAGCGTGTACACGTCCTGAGGGGCGGCGGCGAGTTGCTTGGCCGCCGTCTCGTCGATGCCCAGGTCGATCTCCGCCGCCGGCAGCATCGGCTCGCCATAGAAAGCGCTCGTGGGCGCGGTGAACGAGGCCTGTGCGCCGGCCAGCGCGTCGGCGGGCACGTCGAAGACGAACACGCCCGACGCCCACCAGCCCGGCTGGCTCCACACGTTCGCCAGCGTCTTGCTCCTGTCGACCTTGTCGGTGGTGTCGAAGCGGCGGCCGTCCTCGGCGACCAGAACGGGCGGCCGGATCTTCATGGGTTCCTGCGGAACGGTCGCCGAGGTTTCGACCACCAGGAAGACGTTGCCCGTGACGGCGGTCTTGTCCCCGGCGCGGACGGACTTGGCCGTCTTCACGCCGTCCACGCGGATGGTGAACCGTCCGGTGGCGACCTCCTCGCCCTTGTCGCCGGCGCTCGCGAGCGGCATCGACATCTCGTCGGCGCTCAGGCCGAGGGTCTGGAGTCCCACGGCGGCCGCGGCCAGGGCGAGGCCCACGACGGCGCCGAGAACCTTGGAACCGCCCCCTCCGGCGGGCGCGCGGCGTCTGCGCGGCGCCGCCGGCCGCTGGTCGGTCGCGGTCACTGCGCCGCCTCCTGCTTCACCGGGGCCTTGATGGTGTAGAGCACTTCCACGGCGCGCTCGCGGGTGAAGGGGTCTTCCTTGTCGACGGGCATCCACATCGTCGTGCCGGAGAGGGGGTTCTCGCTCTCCTCCAGCTTGGACAGGCTCAGGGCCACCTCGGGCGGAGCCTGGGCCGCCTTGTCGAGCTCGTAACGGACGGTCACGTCCGACGGGACCCCCGGATGCAGCTGGGAGCTCTTGCCGTCCTCGCCCGAGGGGATGAAGGCCTGCGCGCCCCACTGCGACTTGATCTCCGGCGTCATCTTGATCAGCGTCCCGGCGAAGCCGCTGCCGGCGCCGGTGGCGCTGGAGCCCGCACCGGTGGTGATCGTCGTGTCGCTCTTGTTCGTGACCTTGAAGAGGAGGTCGAGATACCGCCGGGACTCCGCGAATTCGCCCGGACCTCGCTGGACGGTGATCTTGGCCTCCACGAACTCGGTCTCGTACAGGCCCTGGTCGATCTTCTGGCCGGCGGCCATCTGGGGCGGCGGCTTGTCCGGAGCGGTGTTCAGACCGCCGAGCAGGGCGGTGATGCCGAGGGCGGTGAGGATGACCAAGCCGATCGCGGGCACCACAACCGGGCGTTTGGGGATGCTTGGTGCGCCGGAGGGTTCCGTCATGGGTAAGGATGGTAATAGGTCGCGCTTGTCCCATCTGCCGCAATGGTCCCATCCCTGTGATGGATTTGGCGGGAACCCTGCCCGAATAGGGGTTCTAGCTCTTACGCTGTCACGAGCGGCCGACGACGAGGTCGCCGCGGGACAAGGACATATCGCAGCCGGAGGGTCACGTGACGGACGTGCATCCCGAGCATGCGCAGCTCCAGGCCGACCGGATCTACCTGGGCTGGCAGTACGTCCTGCTGCACCCCGACCCCGGCCCGCCGCCGAAGCGGCCCTCGCCCATCGGCGACACCGGCGAACCCGCCGACGCCGGAGAACAGGCCCGCATCGACACCGAGCTGCTGCGGCGCGAGAAGCTCCAGGAGGATCTGCTCAACCGGCCGGTCCGGATCTTCCGGATCTTCATGATCTTTCTCACGTTGCTCATCTTCGCCCTCGCCCTGCTGGGCTATCTCGACTGGTCGTTCGCGCTGATCGGGTTCGTGGCCGCGGGCGGCGTCGCCGGAATCTGCAGCTACGCGCTGCTGCAGGGCGACCGGGCGGTGCGCTACCGGGTCCTGGAGCAGCAGGCGCGCGACGACCGGGTGCGTCAGGAACGTGACAAGGAGTTGTTCCGCGCCCAGGAGGAGCACGCCCAGCGCTACCGCGAGTGGCAGGAGGTCAAGGACCGCCACGACCGGCAGGTCAACTGGTACGCGGTAGCCGTACCGGATGAGATCGACCGCATCGACGTGGCAGGCGGGACGCTGCCCGGATGGTCGGCGCTGATCACGCTGATCGGCGCGACCCGGCTCTACAGCGGCGGGCACCTGACCGTGCTCGACCTGTCCGAGGGCGCCATCGCCAAGGACCTCATCGAGCTGGCCAGGCGCGGCGGCGACGACCCGCTCGTCTGGGTGCTGCCCGTCGACCTGCCCCGGCTGGACCTGGGGGCGACGCTCAAGCCGGAGGCGTTCGCCGACGTGCTGGCCCACGTCGTCAGCGTCAGCGAGGAGCACCGCACCACCCGCGACCTCAGCTTCGACAACGCCATCCTGGAGCGCGTGCTGGAGGTCCTGGGCGAGAACGCCACGATCAGCCAGGTCACCGCGGCCCTGCGGGCGCTGGCCCAGGTGGGCGACCCGCGCGACGACCTGAGGTTCGGGCTGATCACCGCGACGCAGCTGGAGCGCATCGGGACGCTGTTCGGGCGCGGCGTCAGCGACCGCGTGGTGATCGAGCGCGCGTGGGCGCTGGAGTCACAACTGCGCAAGCTCGAAACCCTGGGCACCCAGGCCGTACGGCTCCCGCCCGCGCGCCTGCGCGTGGTCAGCATGGACCGCCAGGCGGGCGTGTTCGGCAACCGGGTCCTCGGCACGTACGTGGCCACGGCGCTGACCCACATCCTGCGCCAGTCGCCCGCCTCCGAACGGCCCTGGTACCACACGATCATCGTCGCGGGCGCGGACAAGCTCCGCGGCGACGTGCTCGACCGGCTCATGGACGCCTGCGAGACCTCCCGCACCGGCCTCGTGCTGACCTACCGCTCGCTGACCCCCACGGTCAGGGAACGGCTGGGCCGCGGGCACGCGGCGGTGGCGTTCATGCGGCTGGGCAACGCCGAGGACGCGCGGGTCGCCAGCGAGCACGTCGGCACCGAGCACCGGCTGGAGCTGGCCCAGCTCACCGAGACGATCAGCGCCTCGGTACCGGGGCTCGACGGCGGCTACACCTCGACGATCTCCCAGGTGGAGGAGTCGACGGAGGAGCGCGGTGACAACCGTACCGACCTGGCCGGGGACATCACCGAGTCGACCGAGTGGGGCAGGACGGCGACCAAGATAGGCGAGAAGGAGCGGGTGCTGCAGCGCTCGCGGGAGTTCCTGGTCGAGCCGCACCAGTTGCAGCAGTTGCCCACGACGTCCGTGATCGTCACCGACGCCACCGCCGAGGGCCGCCGGGTCCGCCTGGCCGACGCCAATCCCGCGATACTGACCTTCCCCAAAACCACGCTTGGCGAGCTGGAGGACGTCCGCGACGCCGTACTGGCGCAGAACGGCAACGAGAACCCCGGCGAGGAGCCACCCCCGAACCTCGGCCCGCCCCCGCCGCGTCTGGACTGGCGCAAGGAGAGGTAAGGACCTCCCCAATGACCGGTCCACACGCCGAATGGAGGCGGACTTTACTAAGAACCATCTGTGGGGGGATGAGATGCAACTAAGCGGACCCTGGTACAGAATCCAGTCGATCGCCGCACCCTCGCGAAGTTCATCGGCGGAGTGGGACTTCGTCTCCATCCTGCCGGCCGTGCTCTCGGCCGCCCAGCGGCAGCGGCCGTTCGTCATCGGCTGGCTCTCGCGCGGCTCCGGCGCGCCGCTGGAGCTGATCACCAACGCCGGGCCGCTGTCGCCGCCCCGGCAGCCGCGCCGCGCGCCGGGGCCCGAAGGCTCGCGCGGCCCCCAGCCGCTGCTGTTCCCCGGCGGGGCCAGGGGCGTGCAACTGGGCGAGGAATGCCTGGCCGACCTGTCCGACCTGGTGTGGATGCCCTGCCCGGGACGCCAGGCGCCGCCGCTGAACGCGCGCAGGGAGCACGATCCCGACGAGCTGAAGCGGCCCACGTTGTTCGAGTCGACGCTGGTCACGCTCATGTCGCGGCCGTTCGCTTGGCTGCTGGTGGCCGAGCCGACCGACATGCTCGACGCGGAGGTCGCCCATCTGCGCACCCAGCTCAACGTCCTCAGGCAGTACGGCGACGCCTCCGAGCGCTCCAGGTTCGACGCCGAGCGCGCCGAGCGCCGCATGCAGGAGCTCGACGCGTTCCGCGAGGCCGGGCTGTGGAACGTCAGGGCGCTGGCCGGCGCCGCCACCGCCGACGAACTGCGCCAGCTCGCACCCGTCCTCGTCGGCTCGGTCGAGATCGGCCACCACCCCTACCGGCTGCGCAGCGCCGCGGGCGCCGTCTACGCGCTGCCCGAGGCGCTGAGCCTGAACCTTCAGGACCCGGGCGACGGCGCCGCGGCGCCGTTCGCGGCCACCGCGGGCGCGCTGGCGGCCCTCGCCGGGCTGCCCAGGCGAGAGGTGCCCGGCCTGCGCGTGCTGGACGCCGGATTCTTCGACGTCACCTCGGAAGCCTCCGAGGCGGGCGAGCTCGACCTGGGCGAGATCCTCGACGGCCAGGACCGCGGCGTGGGCGCCTTCCGGGTACCGCTGGCCACGCTCAACCGCCACGCCTTCGTCACCGGCGCGACCGGCTCCGGCAAGTCGCAGACCGTCCGGCACCTGCTCGAACAGCTCAGCGCCGCCAGGATCCCGTGGCTGGCCATCGAGCCGGCCAAGTCGGAGTACCAGGCCATGGCCGGGCGGATCGACACCCCGGTCACCGTGATCAACCCGTCGGCGCCGGACAGCGTGCCGTTCAGCGTGAACCCGCTGGAGCCCGAGCCCGGCTACCCGGTGCAGGCGCACATCGACATGATCCGGGCGTTGTTCATGGCCGCCTTCGACGCCGAGGAGCCGTTCCCGCAGATCATGTCGCTGGCGTTGCAGCGCGTCTACGAGGCGACCGGCTGGGACGTCGTCACCGGCGGCGCCGTGCCCGGCTCGAAGGTGCCGCCCAGCGTGCCGACGCTGGAACAGCTCCAGCAACACGCCATGGACGTGATCCGGGAGATCGGCTACGGCCGCGAGGTCCAGGCCGACGTCGAGGGCTTCATCTCCCTGCGGCTGCGCTCGCTGCGCGTCGGCTCGGCCGGACGCTTCTTCGAGGGCGGCCACCCGGCCGACATCGGCGGGCTGCTCGAACGCAACGTCGTCCTGGCCATCGAGGACGTCGCCAACGACGAGGACAAAGCCTTCCTCATGGGCACACTGATCATCCGGATCGTGGAGCACCTGCGGATGCGCGCCCGCGGCGAGAAGTCCGGCGGGCTGCGGCACGTGATCGTGATCGAGGAAGCGCACCGGTTGCTGCGCGACCGCGGCGCGGGCCGCGCCTCCACCCACGCCGTCGAACTGCTCGCCGGAATGCTCGCCGAGATCCGCGCGTACGGCGAGGGCATCGTCGTGGCCGAGCAGATCCCCACCAAGCTCGTGTCCGACGTCGTCAAGAACACCGCGCTCAAGGTCGTGCACCGGCTGCCCGCCGAGGACGACAGGCAGCTCGTCGGCGCCGCCATGAACCTCAGCGACGAGCAGTCCCGCCAGGTCGTCTCGCTGCAGCCGGGCGCGGCGGCGGTGTTCGCCGACGGCATGGACCGGCCGCTGCGCATCATGGTGCCGCTCGGGGAGTCGCGGGAGAAGGTGCTGCCGGGACCACCGCCGCCGATCCGGGGGCGGCGCTCGGCGGCCTGCGGGGCGTCGTGCCGTACCGGGCAGGCGTGCACGCTCGTGGAACTGCGCGAGGCGGACGTGCTCGCCGGCGCGCCCGAGTGGGCGTGGTTGCGTATCTGGTGCGACACCGTCGTGCTGGCCTTCGTCGGCAACCGGCCGCTGCCCGGGGTGCCGCGCGCGCTCGCCGGGGTCTGGGCCGAGGTTCCGGCCAGGCGGCGCGAGTGCCTGCTGGCCACGCTCGTTGAGCGGGCGGTCAGCAGGCGGGCGTGGGCGCTGCGGAGCTGGTTCGACCCGGCGCTGCTGGTGGAGAAGGCCGCGGAGACGGCGGCCAAGCTGCTGAACGCGGCCGAGGGCGGCGGCGAACGGCCCGGCCCTTCGTGGGTGATCCCGCAGGTGCGGTGGCTGCACGAGGTGGACAGGCTCTTCCCGTTCGGGCAACCGGCTCCCGACCTGCGCGCGCCCGCGCCGGCGCTGGAGTACGCGCTGTTCGGCACCGGGACCTCCACCGAACTGGTGCGCGGCGAACTGCTCGGCCACCGGGCCAAGGCGCTGCGCCACCACCCGCTGTCGATGGAGATCGACCACAACCGGGCGCTGGCCTGGCGGGTCATCCTGGGCGACGACGAGAACGAGGCCGTGCAGCGCGACATCCTGGCCGTCGCGATCGGGATCGAAGCCGCCGCGCGGCTGCGGCACGTCGGGCAGATGATGGGCGCGGGGTGGCTGGAGAGCGTGCTGTCGTGGCCGCGGCGGTTCGTGCTGCCGTTCGAGAACGGCGGCGCCCCCGAGATCACCTTCGCCGAGTCTGGGTAGGTCTGCCCGTGTGCGACTGACCGTGATTGGAATACTGCTGGTTGTAGCCGCCCTGGGCGCGGTGTACGTACTGGCCGACACCTTCGTCAGGCCGCCCATTTCCGGGCTGGTGCCGGCGAGCCCGCCGCCGGTCGAGAGCGCGCGGGTCGTGTGGGTGAACGACGGCGACTCCATGGTGGTCGCGCCGGTCGACGGGGAGTACGCGGGGCGTGAGCAGCGTGTCCGGCTGATCGGGATCGACGCGCCCGAGATGCGGCCGGCGCCGCAGTGCTGGGCCAGGGAGTCGGCGGACGCGCTGCTGAAGCTGGCGCCTCGGGGATCGATCGTCACCCTCGCCTTTGATACGCAGAAATTTGATGACTACCGGAGGCAGCTGCGTTACGTGTGGAATGCCCGGGGGGTGCTGGTGAACGAGAGCCAGCTGGCCGCAGGGAACGCCTTCTTTCTTCGCGTGTGGCCGAACGTGGCGTACGAGAAGGAGTTCCGGCGGCAGGCGAACCAGGCGCGTACCGGAAAAAAGGGTTTGTGGGGTGGCTGCGCCGACCCCAGGCCGCCCGTCCACGGCGGGAATTCGGCGCCGGCGCCGAGTACCGGGAGCCCGCATGGCCAGCCTTGACTAGGATCCATAACCATGACCCAGCTTCCCCTGCGGGCTCAGCTCGCGAGTGCCCTGGGGCGCAGTGCCGCCACCTTGTCCAGGATGACCGGACGTGGCGACGGTTCGGTGATCGGCGGCCGCGTGGGCCTGATGCTGGAGCCCGACCTGCTGCGCCAGCTGGCGCGTGACCGCAGGCTGGCCCTCATCAGCGCCACCAACGGCAAGACCACCACGACCCGGCTGATCACCTCCGCGCTGCTGGAGATGGGCCAGGTGGCCACCAACGCCTACGGCGCCAACATGCCCGCCGGGCACGTCTCCGCGCTGTCGCAGCACAAGGACGCGCCCTACGGTGTGCTGGAGGTCGACGAGAAGTACCTGCCCGAGGTGCTCGACACCACCGGCGCCGGCGTCGTCTGCCTCATGAACCTCAGCCGCGACCAGATGGACCGCGCCGCCGAGATCTGGCTGCTGGCCCAGAAGTGGCGCCGGGCTCTGTCCGGAAAGCCCACCCACGTCATCGCCAACTGTGACGACCCCCTCGTCACCTGGGGCGCCTCCACCGCCGCCAAGGTCACCTGGGTCTCCGGCGGCCAGCGTTGGAAGGAGGACAGCTGGTGCTGTCCCGAGTGCGGCGGGCCGCTCGACCGTAAGGAGGAAAGGAGCTCGTGGGGAGAGAGCGAGCGTGCGATGCCCACGAGTCACGAAGCGGTCGCGACCATCGACACGGCGCGGCACTGGGCGTGCCGCGAGTGCACCTTCCACCGTCCCGAGCCGCAGTGGATCCTCGACGACGACGCCGTGATCGACCCGCGCGGCCGGCGCTGGGTGCTCGACATCCAGCTGCCCGGCTCCGCCAACCGCTCCAACGCCGCGATGGCCCTGGCCGTCGCCGAGGCGTTCGGCCTGCCGGTCGAGCGTGCCCTGCCGAGGCTGCGCGAGGTCACCTCCGTGGCCGGCCGCTACACCACCGTCGAGCGCGACGGCCGCCACGCCCGCCTGCTCCTGGCCAAGAACCCGGCCGGCTGGCTGGAGGCCTTCGACGTCGCCGACCCGGCGCTGCCGATCATCCTGTCGGTCAACGCCCAGGGCCCCGACGGCCGCGACACCTCCTGGCTCTGGGACGTCGACTACCGCATCCTGCGCGGGCGGCCCGTGTTCGTCACCGGTGAGCGCCGGCTCGACCTGGCGCTGCGGCTTGACGTCGCCGACGTACCATTCGCGCTGGCCGAGACCTTCGCCGAGGCCCTCGGCGCGCAGCCGCCCGGCCGGGTCGACGTGATCGCCAACTACACCGCCTTCCAGCAGATCCGATCGGAGTTCGGCCGTGCCGTCTGACAGCACCCTGCGCATCGTCTGGATCTACCCCGACCTGCTCAGCACCTACGGCGACCAGGGCAACGCGCTGGTGCTCGAGCAGCGTGCCCGCCGCAGGGGCATCGGCGCCGAGGTCGTCCACGTACGCTCGGCCGACCCCGTGCCGGAAACCGGCGACATCTACCTTATCGGCGGCGGCGAGGACCGCCCCCAGATCCTCGCCGCGGAACGGCTGCGCCGCGACGGCGGCCTCCACCGCGCCATCGCCCGGGGCGCGGCCATGCTGGCCGTCTGCGCCGGATACCAGATCATGGGATCCACCTTCGGCGGCGAGGAAGGCCAGCCGGTCGACGGCATCGGCCTCCTCGACATCAGCAGCACCCGCGGCCCCGCCCGCGCCGTCGGCGAACTCGTCGCCGAGGTCGACAGCGCACTCAACCTGCCCACGCTCACCGGCTTCGAGAACCACATGGGCGTCACCCACCTCGGCCCCGGCGTCAAGCCGCTGTCCCAGGTCGTCACCGGCGTGGGCAACGGCAACGGCTTCGAAGGCTGCTACGCCGGCCACGTCGTCGGCACCTACCTCCACGGCCCCGCCCTGGCCCGCAACCCCGCCCTGGCCGACCTCCTGCTGACCTGGTCGGCCGGCGACCTCCCACCCCTGGACGACCGCTGGTACGACGCCCTGCGCACCGAACGCCTCTCCGCCGTTTTGCCCCGTTGACCGGTGCGGAGGCGCCGCGGCTCGACGTGTGGGGCCTGCGGCGGAAGTGTTTCACCGGCCACGCGTCGAACGAGGTCCGCGAGTACGCCGCCCGCCTGGTGCCCCACCTCATGGAGTTGCTCGCGATACCGGAGCTGCCGCGCCGGGCCCTGATCCTCGGGCTCCTGGCGGAGGTGGCCACGGGCACCGGGGCCGTGGACGTGTCCCGTGACCCCGAGCTGCCGCCGGAGCCCGACCACGCCGCGGTGGCGCGGGCGCGGATGCTGGAGGCTTTGGAGACGCCGATCCGGCTGCTGGACGACCCGAAGCGGAAGGTCGCCATCAGGGCTGCGTACCTGCTGAGCCGGTTGCCCGACGGCGCCGCCCGGAGCGTCGGCCCGTTGAAGGCGCGCGCCTCCACAGGAGATCTGGACGTCAGGGTCGCGGCGGTGCTGGCCGTCGGGATGCTGGCCCCCCGCGAGAACGTGGAGTGGTTCCAGTCACTGGAGCACCCCGCCTTACGCGCGGCGGCCGCCGCGGGACTGGCCAGGGCGGACGTGTCCGAGCCCGACCCCAAGGCCGTGCACGCCGCCGCCGGCGCCGCCGTCTTCAAGCGGCTGCCGTGGGAGATGCGGCTGTGGGACGCCTTCCAGGAGTCCGAGAGATGGCACCGCGCGCTGGCGGCCGAGCTGGCCACCGCGGAGCGGTTCAAGGGCCGTGCCCGTACAGAGGTCAGGGACGCCGTGCTGCGCTGGCGTACGGCCGCGCAAGAGGTTGTCCCCATCCTTGTGGACAGGGCGCCCACGACCTACGGCAGCGACTTCCCCGGCCTGGTCGAGATCGTCGCCGAGGCGGGGGAGGTGTCGGCGGAGCAGGCCGACTTCCTGGCCGAAGTCCTGGAGCGAGGGGCAGTAAGTGGCGGTCGCGCGTATGAGTGGCCGCCCGAGGTGGTGGCGGCGATCAAGTCGCTGGCCCTGCGCGGAGACGCGCGCAGTCTTCCGTGGCTGGAGTCCGCGCTGCTTCACCCGCGCATCGGCGACGTCGGCCTTCCGGCGGCGGTCGCGCCGATGGCCGCGCACGCGGACGGGCTGCTGGCGGGCCTGGACACCTTCCTGCGCGGTCCCGAACTGAAGGGGAACCGCGGCTTCGATCTGGTCGAGGTCATCCACGCCCTGTCGGCCTGGGGCGAGGCGGCCGCGCCGTTGCTCCCGGCGCTGACGACGAAGTTCCCGGTCTACGGGTACTCGATCATCGTGCTCCCGCTGCTGGGGGCGATGGGGCCTGCCGCCGCCGAGGCGGTGCCGTACGTCAGGGGACTGCTGGAGCACGAGTTGGAGCAGCCGCGTGCGGCGTGGGCGCTCTGGCGGATCACCGGAGATCCCGGTGACGCCGTCGCGATCATCACGGAGCGCCTCGCGCAAAGCGGCCACTACGCAGGTGATCTGTCGCCGCTGCTCGAAGACCTCGGGCCGCCGGCGGCGAGTGCGGTGCCGCATCTGCGGGCCCTGCTGGACGACGAGGTCCACGGGTTCCGGTGGGATCGGGTGGGCATCGCGCGGGCGCTGTGGGCGATCACCGGCGATGCTGACGGGCTTGTCGAGGCGCTTCTTGCCGCCATCACGGTACGGCCGCTGCCCGATCACACCCTCACCTCCCAAAGCAGCGGCCTACGGGCGGTCGAGGCGCTGGGGTGGGTGGGGGAGGCGGCGGTCGGGGCTGTGCCTGCGCTTCGGGACATCGCCTACGGTCCCGCGCGGGTGACCTGGTGGGACGCGTTTCTGGACGACCGTTACCGGCGGGCGGCGGTTGAGGCGCTGGGGCGGATCGAGGGTCAGTAGACCAGGGCTTGGGCGCCTTCCGCCACCGCTTCCTCGACGAAGGCGGGGGCTCCGGCGATGCGTACGCCGTCGATGAGGTCGTCCACCGTGATCTCGCGGCGGGCGGCGCACTGGGTGCAGACCGTGACCCGGCCGGCGGCCAGGACCACGTCCAGGAGGTCGGTCAGGGGAGCGGCGTGGGGGAGGCTGAACTCCTTGGCCCTTCCCGGCAACGCGAACCAGGAGGCCTCGCCGGTCAGCCAGAGCGAGACCGGTACACCGCTGGCCAGGGCGGCGGCGGCGATGGTGAAGGCCTGGTTGCACCGCTCGGGGGCGTCGGCCCCCGCGGTCACTTTGATCACCAGTGATCGTGCCATGCAGGCCACCCTACGCCTCCTCCGCCGGGCCTCGGCACCTCGCCCGGGGGCAAGCATCGAGGGCATGCCGTACCCCGGGAACGGCGGGCGACGGAGAGTAATGTTGGGCGGCATGGAAACCCCTGAGGCGCACCCCGATCTTGAGCACATCTCCTTCCTCCTGGGCAGGTGGGAAGGCGCGGGAGTCGGCGGTTACCCCACGATCGAGAGCTTCAACTTCGGGCAGGAGATCGAGTTCGGGCACAACGGCAAGCCGTTCCTGGAGTACGTGAGCCGGACCTGGCTGCTCGACGAGGACGGGAACCGGGTGCGGCCTCTGGCCACCGAGTCGGGCTACTGGCGGGCGCGGCCCGAGCGGCAGCTTGAGGTGGTGCTGGCGCATCCCACGGGCATCGTGGAGATCTACCTGGGCGAGGTCGTCTTCCACAAGATCGAGCTGCGCACCGATGTGGTGGCGCGGACGGAGTCGGCCAAGGAGTACACGGCGGGGCAGCGGATCTACGGGCTGGTCAACGGGAACCTCATGTGGGCCTATGACATGGCCGCCGCCGGACACCCGCTGACGTCCCATATGTCGGCAGAGTTGAAGAAGGTAGCTTGAGCGGATATGACTACCCCTTTCACCCCTGATGTCGTCGAGGCGATCAAGCGCCACATGAACGACGACCACACCGACGACGCGCTCATCATCGTGCGCGGGCTGGGCGGGCGGCCCGAGGCCACCGAGGCGGTCACGAGTGACGTGACGGCGCAGGCGATCGAGTTCACGATCGACGGGGGCGAGAAGCTCAACGTGCCGTGGGGGGAGACGCTGACCGAGCGTCCTCAGGTGCGCAAAGCGGTCGTGATGCTCTACCGCGAGTCCTGCGAGAAGCTCGGGATCCCCTGGCGGACCGAGCACTAGGCAGGAAAGGCAGAAGGGCCCCGGGCAGGTTCCGCCCGCGTGAGCGGGCGGGCTGGATGGGCCATGGGTCGGGATGGACCTCCCGCCCCCCAGCAGCCTCGGGGCCCCGGTGGTTGCCTCGAATTTCGCCGAAACGACGCGAGACAATGGAGTCCGCTTCGTTAGCGGACAACCACCTCGCTAGCCCAACTATGAATCACCATTGTTTGGACCACCTCCTTTCCGCGTGCAGACGACGCTATGCGAGGCCCCCGAACCCGGGCAAGCGATTATTCTCAGGGCATGACGGAGACGCAGTGGCACGAGGAACTCCGCGCCAAGGGCTACCGGGTGACGCCGCAGCGGCAGCTGGTGCTGGAAGCGGTCAAGGACCTGGAGCACGCCACCCCGGAGGAGATCTGCGTCAAGGTCCGTGAGACCGCGCGGGGGGTGAACATCTCCACCGTCTACCGGACCCTGGAACTGCTGGAAGAGCTGGGCATGGTCACCCACACCCATCTCGGCCACGGCGCGCCCACCTACCACCTGGCGGCCGACGCCGACCACGTGCACCTGGTCTGCCGGGGGTGCGGCGAGGTCGGGGAGGTGGGGCCCGAGATGGCGGAGGGCCTGGTCAAAGGGCTGGACGACCAGCTCGGCTTCGTCGCCGACGTCCATCACCTGACCGTCTTCGGGCTGTGCCGCAACTGCAGATAGCCTGGAGGGCATGCGTAGCCCTCTGCTCGATCTCCCCGGCGCGGTCGCGGCCGATGCCCCCGACGCCGACGTGGCGGCGCACTACGGCGATCTGTTCGCCGAGCAGCGTGCGCTGATCAAGGGAGAGGCGGTCGTCGACCGCAGCAATCGCGAGATCGTCCGCGTCTCCGGGGCAGACCGGCTGAAATGGCTCAACGATCTGACCTCCAACAAGCTCGACACCCTCAAGCCTGGTGAGTGGACCCAGACCCTCATCCTCGACCTGCAGGGCCGCGTCGAGCACCACCTCACGCTGGTCGACGACGGCGAGGCCGTTCTCGCGCACGTGGAGCCCGGCACCTCCGAGGCGCTGATCGACTACCTCGACAAGATGCGGTTCATGCTGCGCGTCGAGGTCTCGAGCGCCGACGACGAGCTGGCCGTGATCTCCACCGCCGACGGCGACCGCTACATCCCGCGTGCCGAGCTCAACGCGGGCCTGGGCCGCATGGCCGGGATCTGGGCGTACGAGGCGCTGCGCATCGAGCGTCACCAGCCGCGCCTCGGGCTCGACACCGACCACAAGACCATTCCCCACGAGGTGGGCTGGATCGGCGAGGCCGTACACCTGACCAAGGGCTGCTACCGCGGGCAGGAGACGGTCGCGCGCGTGCACAACCTCGGCCACCCGCCCCGCCGCCTGGTCTTCCTGCACCTCGACGGCAGTGTCGACACGCTGCCGCCGCACGGCGCGCCGGTCATCTTCGAGAGCCAGGAGGTGGGCGCGGTCGGTTCGTCCGTCCGTCACCACGAGCTCGGGCCGATCGCGCTGGCCGTGGTCAAGCGGACGGTCCCGGTCGACGCCCCGCTGCTGGCGGGCGGCGTCGCCGCCACGCAGGAGGTCATCGTCCCGCCGGACGCGGGCCGCAACGTCAGCATCGACCCGGCCATGCGCCGCCGCATCCGCTAGTCCATCCGGTACGGCAGGCCCGGCCTCACCCTTCGGCGCAGGTCACCTTCGCGGCGCAGCTGAGGCCCCCGGCCGCGCCGGTGACCTTGATCCGGGTCGCCTCGGGCACGGTCAGCACGTAGTCGGCCGCGCATGCGTCGTCGCACGAGTAGGAGATGCGCAACCGCCGGGCGTCCTCCCAGGCTTCCTCGTGGTGGCGCCCGCCGGTCCAGCTGAGTTCCCTCTTGATGGCGACCCGCTGCCGCCCTCCGGCCACGACCGTGAGCCGTATGGGCCCGTCGGCCTCGATGGCCAGGTCGGTCCCCGGGAGCTCGTGGTAGCCGAACGTCGTCTCCGTCTGCGGCACGGGCTCCGGGCCGGGCTCGCGGTTGAAGGAGATCGCGGCCAGCGCGGCGACGAGGAGCACGGCCCCGGCCGGCACCCAGAGGATCTTTCGCATACCAGCACGATAGGAAGCGCCACCCGTCCGGCGACATGGCGGAGGATGGCCGGTTGTGGGTGGGGCCAGCCCCACCCTAGACGTCGACCACCAGGGTGATGGGGCCGTCGTTGACCAGGGAGACCTTCATGTCGGCGCCGAAGCGGCCGGTCTCGACGTGCGCGCCGAGCGACCGCAGCCCGGACACCACGGCCTCCACGAGCGGCTCCGCCACCGGTCCGGGGGCGGCCGCCTGCCAGGTGGGGCGGCGGCCCTTCCTGGTGTCGGCGTAGAGGGTGAACTGGCTGATGACCAGCAGGGGCGCGCCGATGTCCGAGCAGGACTTCTCGCCGTCGAGTATGCGCAGCCCCCACAGTTTGGCGGCCAGCTTGCGCGCCTGCTCCGCCGTGTCCGTGTGGGTGACGCCCACGAGCACGAGCAGCCCCGGCTCGTCGATCGCGCCCACCGTCTGACCGTCCACGACCACCGAGGCCGTACTCACTCGCTGCACTACCGCCCGCATGGGAACTCATTCTCGCCGATCCGTAGACTCCTGATGAAAGGGGGCGGGGAATGTCGCTCGTTGTCGAGGTTGTCCGGTCCGGGTTCGTGGAGTCCACGCATCTGGCGCGGGTGCTCACCGTTGACGCGGACGGGACGCCGGTCGACGCGCACGGCGCGGTTCACGTGCCCGCCTCGCCGCGCTCGTCGATGAAGCCGCTCCAGGCGCTGGGCATGCTCCGCAACGGGCTCTCGCTGGAGGGCGAACTGCTCGCGCTGGCCTGCGCCTCGCACGCGGGCGAGCCGTACCATGTGGACGGGGTTCGCAAGATCTTGGCCGGGGCGGGGCTGGAGGAGTCGGCGCTGCTGTGTCCCGAGGACTATCCCGAGGACCGGACGGTCACCGACCGGGGCCGCGTGTACATGAACTGCTCGGGCAAGCACGCCGCCATGCTCGCGACCTGCGTGCTCAACGACTGGCCGCTGGACTCGTACCTGGAGCCCAGGCATCCGCTGCAGCGGGCGGTCCGGGCGACGGTCGAGGAGCTGACCGGGGAGCGTGTGGCCGCCTCCGGGGTGGACGGGTGCGGGGCGCCCTTGTTCTTCGTGTCCATGCTGGGGGTGACCAGGGCGTTCCGTGCCCTGCCGCTCGGCGGGCCGGGCAGCCACGAGCGGCGGGTCTTCGACGCCATGCGCGCCTATCCGCAGTGGACGTCCGGCACGCACCGGGACGAGGCCAAGCTGATGCGGGCCGTACCGGGGCTGATGCTGAAGTCCGGGGCGGAGGCGTTCGACGCGTTCGTCTTCGAGGACGGGCGGGCCGGCACCGTCAAGATCGAGGACGGCTCGTCGCGCGCCCGCACACCCGTCACGGTGGCCGCCCTGCGCGGCCTCGGTCTGTCCGGCCCCGACCTCGACGTCCTCGCCACGGGCCTCCTGTACGGCGGCGGCCGCCCCGTGGGCGAGATCCGCGTGCGCCCATAGGCCCGCGTCAGCCGCGCAGGATGTCGGCGACCTCCCGCTGCCCCTTCTTCACCGCGTGCCGCAAGGAGGTGACTCCGTCACGGTCGGCCAATTCGCGATCGGCGCCCGCGGCCAGCAGCAGGCGGACGATCTCCTGGTACCGGGCCGAGCCGTCGCCCAGGATCACCGCCTCCAGCAGGCCGGTCCAGCCGAGGTCGTTGACGTGGTTGACGTCGATGTCCGTCTTCAGCACCTCGCGGACATAGTCCACGTGGCCGCGCTCGCACGCCGGGATCAGGGAGACGCCGCCGTAGCGGTTCCTGATCGTCAGGTCCGGGTTGGCGGGCAGCAGGACGCGCAACATCGCCACGCTGCCGGTCACGCCCGTCACCAGCCATGGGGTGTCGTGCTGGGCGTCCAGCGCGTCCGGGTCGGCGCCGACGGCCACCAGGATCTGCGCGGCCTCCACGTGATCGGCGGCCGAGGCCAGCAGCAGAGCGGTACGCCGGCGGCCGTCACGGGCCTCAAGATCGGCCCCCTCGGTGACCGCCTCGCGCACGGCGGCGGCCTCACCTGCGGCGGCGGCGGTAAGCAGTTGTTCGTCAAGCACGTCTGATCCTTTCACGGCTTTTGTGGAGGTAACGCCCGGAGCGGTCGATACCGCCCGGCCACTACCTCCACCACAGGCCGCCGCCACGAGCCCTAGACCCGCGAGCAGCAGCCCGCGCCTGCCAACCCCACCCACGCCCCCATCCTCTCTCCCTTTCTCACCTTTTTGGACAGATCGGGATATATACCGCGAAAGGGGTGTGGGTGTCGGTGCGGTGCGGTCCGCGGACATCAGCCGAGTCGGCCCTGGACGGCCTTGAGGCCGGCCTGGGCGATGGCCTCGTCGATGTCGCCGCTGGGCGCGCCGCCCACGCCGATCCCGGCGATCGGCGCGCCGCCCGAGGCGACCGGAACGCCGCCGGCCAGCAACAGGGTGCCGGGGATGGCGGCCAGAGCCTGGTTCTTGGCCAGGGCGCTGGTCGGCTGTCCGAAGGACACCGCGGTGAACGCCTTGCGCTTGGCCGACTCCTCCGTCTGCGGCCCGGCCCCGTCGCCCTTGAGGATGAGGCGGGTGGCGCCCGAGCGGTCCACGATGGCCACGGTCACGCGCTGCTTCTGCTTGGCCGCCTCCTTCTGCACCGCGTCGGCGATCTTGAGGGCGGCGTCGGCCGACAGCACGTTGGCCTGGACGACCGCGGGCGCGTCCGGCGCGGCGGCCTGCGCGGCGGTGCTGGTGACGCCACCGGCGACGGCGAGGGCGGCGAGCGAGGCGGCGGCGAAGCGGGTACGGAGCTTCATGGTGTTCCTCCAGGTCAGTGGTCGGTTCGACGAGTTCCAGACTGCCGGGACGCACCGGCCGCGCCATCGGGAGAGCGGTCGATGCGTGGGAGAGAATCGGTCGAAGGGCAGGTCAACCGATCGGTTGATGCGGGCGCCGGGGGCGCCGCCTACGCTCGCACCACGGCGAGGGGGTGAGATGGAGCGGATCTGGCTCAACCGGGCGATGCACGCCGGCTTCTTCCTGTTGCTGGCCGCCTCCGCCTCCCGCCTGGTGGTACGCCACGCGATGGACCTCACGACCATCGCTGCCCTGGCCGACGCGGGCCTGCTGGCACTCGTGTACGCGGGCGGCGTCCTGCTGTGGGGGCGCCTGGGCCGCAGGGGCCGGCTGGTATGGCTGGCGGTGGTCCTCGGGTGCTGGCTGGTGCTGGTGGAGCTGGCGCCGTCGTTCGCCTGGTGCGCGATCCCACTGCTGTACCTGTGCCTGCGGCTGCTGTCGTTGCGGATGACGCTGGTCGCCGCGGCCGTGCTGACCGTCGCGGTGATCGTGGCGCAGATCAGCCTGTCCGACCGGTTCGACCCCAGCCTGGTGCTGGCGCCGATCGCCGTGGCGGCCATGACCATCGTGATCTTCTGGGAGCTGAGGAAGGCGGGAATCATGCAGGAGCGCGAGCGTCTCTCGCGGGAGATCCACGACACCCTCGCCCAGGGCCTGACCAGCCAGCGCATGCTGCTGCAGGCGGCCGAGCGGGTCTGGGAGTCCGACCCCGCGCAGGCGCGTTCCTACGTCAGGACGGCGATCGAGGCGGCGGGGGAGAACCTTGACGAGGCCCGCCGGTTCGTCCGCGACCTCGGGCCCGCGCCGCTGGCCGTACGGTCGCTGCCGGAGGCGCTGACGGCGCTGGGCGCGGAGTTCCGGCTGGAGGGCACGGAGTTCCCGCTGGCCGACGGGACGCAGGCCGTACTGCTGAGAGTGGCTCAGGGGGCGGTGGCGAACGCGCGTGAGCACGCCCGCGCGAGCCGGGTGATCGTGACGCTCGCCTATCTCGACGACGAGGTGACGCTGGACGTGTACGACGACGGGGTGGGCTTCGACCAGGCGATGGCCGTGACCCGCCCGGGGCGCGGGTACGGCCTGCGTGCCATGCGCGACCGGGTCGCGGAGGTGGGCGGCACGCTGACGGTGGAGAGCGCGCCCGGGGAGGGTACGGCGGTGGCTGCGAGGATTCCGGTATGAAGCTGTTCCTGGTCGACGACCATCCGGTGGTCAGGGCGGGCATCGCGGCGCTGGTCGGCGGCGAGGCCGACATGGAGATCGTGGGCGAGGCGGAGAACGCCGACGACGCGCTCCGGCTGATCGCCCTGCGCCGGCCCGACGTGGTGCTCATGGACCTGCAGCTCGGCGACGGCCCCGACGGCGTCGCGGCCACCAGGAAGGTGCGCGCGCTCGACGACGCGCCGCAGGTGCTGGTCCTGACGACCTACGAGACCGACGCCGACATCGTGCGCGCCATCGACGCGGGCGCCACCGGCTACGTGCTCAAGGCCTGCCCGCCGGACGAGCTGTTCCAGGCGATCAGGGCCGCGGCCAGGGGCGAGACGGCGCTCTCGCCCAGGGTGGCGACCCGCATGATGCGTCGCATGCGCGACCCCGGCCCGGCGTTGACCACACGCGAGATCGAGATCCTGGAACTCCTGGCCCGCGGGGCGGGCAACAAGGAGATCGCCAAGGCCCTGTTCATCACCGAGGCGACGGTCAAGACCCACCTCAATCACGTGTACGGCAAGCTCGGCGTCGACACCAGGACCGGAGCCGTCAGCAAGGCCGTCGAGCTCGGCCATATCCGTCTATAGGATCACCTGCCCGATCCTGTCCACCGTCCCGAACGGGTCACCGGCGCCGATGCGGTTCTTGGTGATCCCGACCGAGAGGCCGGTGGCCTTGTCGGCGAAGGCCGCGGTGCCGCCGCTGCCGCCCATCCCGAAGTAGGTGGGGCGGTCGAGCACCTGGGTCAGCCCGACGGAGTACCCGAGCCCCCAGGTCGCCGGCATGCCGACGACCTCGTCGGTCCCGCTGGCCTGCGGCGAGGTGACCTCGGCCAGTCGTGCGGGCGGGATCAGGCCGTTGAGCAGGGCGTCGTACATGCGGGCCAGGCCCCTGGCGGTGGCCGTGGCGCCGGCGTCGCTGGTCAGCACGTCGGGACGGTTGCTGAAGGCGGCGTCGGGCAGGGCCGCCATCGGCGCGGCGGTGTAGCCGTCGACCACGCGGAAGAACGGGATCTGCGCCGTCATCTCCGGCGTCAGTTCCATCGGCGGGCCCTCGGGGTCCTCGATGACGGCCAGGCGCGGCAGTTCGGAGTGGGGCACGGCCAGGAAGAGCTCGTCGGCGACGCCCAGCGGCAACGCGACCTGCTCGCGCAGGATCTGGGAGACGGTCTTGCCGGACGTCCGGCGGACGATCTCCCCCATGAGATACATCCAGGACTGCGGGTGGTAGCCGATCCTGGTGCCCGGCTCCCACCAGGGCTTCTCGTCGGCGACGGCCGCGCACATCTTGTCCCAGTTCGCGATGTCCGCCGGCGTGGTCTCCACGGGCACGCCGGGCACGCCCGCCCGGTAGGTGAGGGCATGCCGTACCGTGGCCCGCTCCTTGCCATGGGCGGCGAACTCGGGCCAGTACTCCGCGATCGGCGTGTCATAGGCCAGGACGCCCTGCTCGGCCAGCAGATGCACGACCGTGGCGATCATGCCCTTGCCGGTCGAGGTCACGTAGACCGGGGTGTCCGAGGTCATCGGGCGGCCGGTGGCCGGGTCGGCGAGACCGGCGACCGCGTCCACGACGAGCTCGCCCTCCCGGTACACGGCGACCTGGACGCCGCGCTCCACCCCGGTCTCCACGAGCTCGTCGATCGTGGCCTGAACGTTCTTCTGCAGATCAGTCATGCCCATATGACGAGGCATCGCCGGAAAAGGAATCGGGCAGACCCATCTCCGGGAAAAGTTCGTGGTCGAAGGTGGTGATCTCGCTGATCAGCGGCCCTTCCATGCGGAAGACGCCGAGCCAGAACGCCGAGAAGACCTCCTCGCCCGGCCGGCGCAGGTACGCGGCGATCGCGGGCTGGCGGTTGACCCGGGCGGGCAGCACGCGCCAGTCGCCCCACGAGGCCTCGCCGGACATCTGCGGGCCCCACGAGGAGACGAACGCGTCGCGGCCGAGGATCCACCCCGGCGTGGGCGGCATGGTCTGCCAGACGTCCGATGCGAGCAGCGCGGGCAGGACCGACGGATCGCCCTGTTCGAGCGCGTGGATGTACGTGCGCACCACGGCCAGCTCGTCGGCGCTGCCCGAGCTCATGCGCTGGGCGGGCAGATGCTCGCGCAGCACCGGCCGGGCACGCTGCAGGGCACTCTTGACCGCGGTGACGGTCGTGTCGAGCGCCGCGGCGGTCTCCGGCGCCGACCAGCCGAGCACGTCGCGCAGGATGACGATGGCCCGTTGCTTGGCGGGCAGGTGCTGGATCGCCACGAGGAAGGCCAGCTCGATCGTCTCGCGCTCGATGACGGAGTCGAGGAGGTCGTCCGGGTAGGGGCTGATCCAGGGCACGTGGGTGGAGACCGGCCACGGCATCCCCGCGTCGGCCGCCATGGGCGTATCGAGCGGCTCCGGCCGCCGGGGGTTGGCGCGCAGGAAGTCGAGGCAGGCGTTCGTGGCGATCTTGTACAGCCATGCCTTCAGGTTGTCCGGCGGCTCGTCCCGCTTGCGCCAGGCGCGCAGGAACGTCTCCTGGACCAGGTCCTCGGCCTCGTGGTAGGAGCCGAGCATCCGGTAGCAGTGAACGTGCAGTTCCCTGCGATGGCGCTCCAGCTCTTCGGCCTTCACAGTGTTCACAGTGAGCGCAGTTGCCGGGTGGCGGAGATCGCGCCGGAAGTGGTGGTGGTGAAGGTACGCATCGACCCGGCGAACTTGGACAGGTCCCATTCGGCGGGCCCGTGGTACCAGTACAGATTGTCGGCCTGGTGGCCGTTGCCGGTGACCGAGGCCACCACCCGCGACCAATGCTCCACGCCATCAAAAATCACGGCGTAGGGCAAATATCGCGAAAAAAGCTCGACTCGATGCTGTTCGGGGACATTTTCCAGCTCGCCGGAGAACAGGTACTGCCGGAAGCTCAGCGTGTGCGCCAGCGCCGCCGACCCCTTGGCGGTCTTGGCCGGCATGAACTGCCCGCCCACCGCCAGCGCCGCCCCCGCGATGATCAGGGCCAGGCCCAGCAGCCCGTAGGTGGTGAACCAGGCCAGCCCCACCGTGGCCAGGATCCCGGCGCCGATGAGGACGAAGCCGATCGTGGTCCAGCGCGTCCGCTCGGTGTCGGGCCGCCGGGCGAACCACCCCTGCCGCACGACATCGGCATACAACTCATCCCGCACTTTCCCGAGATTTTTCGCGAAAGATCCGGACAACTCAGACAGCAGGACGGCGTCGCGGCCCTCGAACACCGCGTCGTACAACGCCTTCTCATACGGCAGCAAGGCCTCGACCGGCGCGCTCGGCAGCCTGACCAGCGTCCAGTCCGGCGCGTCATAGGCCTGCCTGGACCGCTCGTCGATCCGCAGGTACCCGCGTACCGCCAGGTCCACGATCGTCGCGGTCACGTCGACCACGTCGGCCTGCTCGTCCACGAGCGTGCCGATCTGACCGGGCCGCACCCCGTCCGGCGGCGAGAAGTGCCCGTTCTGCACGGGATCGACGGCGGTCTCCTGACCGGCGATCCGCGCGTCCCGCCCCCGCGTCCAGTACAGGAGCCCGATCCCGCCCAGCATCAGCACCAGCAGCGCGGCCAGGGCGCCACCGGTGATCCCGTTGAGCGTGAACGCGGTGGCCAGCGAGAAGCGCCGCTCCAGGATGGGGGCGCCGGAGCTGGTGCCCTTGGGGTAGCCGACCACGACGGTGAGGGCCTCGCCGGGCGCGAGGTTCTCCTGCTCGAAGTCGGCCTGGGTGGCCCCGTGGTCCATGGAGGCGCTGGTGCAGCCGATGGCCGAGGTCAGCTCCCCGGCGAAACACGACAGGTTCTGCACCATGCCGGCGCCGGTGACCTTCACCGTGGCCTTGGAGACCGGGACGTTCCAGCCGTTGACCGCGAACCAGCGCAGTTCCTCCACGCCGCCGGACGGCGTGACCGTGCCCTTCACCTCGTAGGTGACGGTGGCGGGAGCCTTGACGGTGAGCACGTCACCGGCGAGCTGGCCGCCCTTGACGTTGGCGATCTGGTAGACGCGGTCGTTGCCGTCGTCGTAGCGGGTCCTGGTGAGGAAGGTCCGCTTGACCTCGCCCTCACCGCCGATCTTCTCGCTGACGCGGAGCACGCCGTCCTTGCGCAGTTCCAGGCTGACCTGGTCGGTGATCGGTGCGGCGGCCGCGCTCGCCCACGCGGGCGCCGCGGTCAGCGTCAGGGCGGTGGCGCCCAGCAAGGCCAGCGTCAGCCTGATTCCGGTCATGGCGGCAAATCGTATCGGTTCGCCCTATGTCTGGCAGGGGTATGCCTCTGACCAGGGGGAATGATGCTGATCAGGCCGATGCTGGCGGTCAGCGGGGAGCTGCCCATCGCCGCTCAGGAGGCGGCCTGGGCCGCCGAGTTCAAGTGGGACGGGGTACGCGCCGTCGCCTACCTGCTCGACGGTGAGGTACGCCTGCTCTCGCGCAACGACCGCGAGGTGACCGGCGCCTATCCGGAGCTCCGCGCGGACCTGGCCGGTGAGCGGAGCATGGTGCTCGACGGAGAGGTCGTCGCGCTCGACTCGTCGGGGGCGCCGGACTTCGGGCGGCTCCAGTCGCGCATGCACGTCCGGTCGCCGAGCCGGTCGCTGCTGGCCACGGTGCCGGTCATGTACCACGCGTTCGACGTGCTCCACCTGGACGGGCGGTCGACGTTGCGGCTGCCGTACGAGCGGAGGCGGGCGTTGCTGGAGGATATGGACCTGGACCGGGGGCGGGTGCGGGTGCCGCCGTCGTTTCCCGGCAGCGCCCGCGTGGTCATGGGCGTGGCCCGCGAACACGGTCTGGAGGGCATCGTCTGCAAGCGGCTCGACTCGCCCTACCTGCCGGGACGGCGCAGCGAGCTGTGGATCAAGGTCAAGAACACGCTGATGCTGGACGTGCTGGTCGGGGGCTGGAAGCCGGGTGAGGGCCGCCGGTCGGGGATGATCGGCTCGTTGCTGGTGGGGGTGCCCTCGGCCGACGGATTGCGGTACGTGGGTCACGTGGGCACGGGCTTCACCGAGCACATGCTGCGCGACCTGTCGGCGCGCATGGCGCCGCTGGCCCGCCCGGCCTCGCCGTTCGCGGGGGTGGCCCCCGAGCCGGCCCACTGGGTGGAGCCCCAGCTGGCCGGCGAGGTGGAGTACGCCGGCTGGACCAGGGACGGCGTCCTGCGCCACCCCACGTGGCGCGGCCTCACAGAGTGATCGCGTCGGCCGCGCGGCGCACGCTCTCCTCGGGGGCGGGCCCGGCCGGGTTCTCCTTGGCCAGCGCCTGGTTGAGCGCGACGAACTCGCGCATCCGCTCCTGGTAGCGCCCGAATCCGCCGTCCGCCGCCATCTCCTCGGCCAGCACGTACGCGCCGACCATGGCCAGGCTCGTCCCCTGCCCCGACTTCACCGAGGCGCAGTAGGCGGCGTCGCCCACGAGCGCGACCCTGCCCTTGTGCCATGCGGGCAGGTGGACCTGCGCCATCGCGTCGAAGTAGAAGTCGCCGGCCGCCCACATCGCCTCCAGCAGCTTGGGCGCGATCCATCGAAGGTCCGCGCAGGCCGCCGCGACCAGCCGCTTCTGCTGCTCGGTGTCGCGGTGGTCGTAGGCGATCGGCCCCGACTCGAAGCCCATGTTCACCACCAGTTCGCCGTTGCCCCTGGCCGGGTAGAGACCGAACCCGGCGGCCCCCTCGCGGTGCCACACCTGCCAGTGGTCGAGGCCGAGGAAGTTCTCGGCGCGGAACAGGCCCAGGTACATGCCGAGATGCTCCACGAACTGCCCCTCCTCGCCGAAGAGAAGCCCGCGGGTGCCGGAGTGCAGTCCGTCCGCGCCGACCACTCTGTCGAAGGTGCGCGGCGCGTTCCGCTCGAATCTCACGTGTACGGCGGAGCCGTCGTCGTCGAGCGAGGCGATCGAGTCGCCCCACAGGATCTCCACGCCCTCGACGGCGCCCAGGAGCAGCCCCATCAGGTCCTCGCGCATGATCTCGACGTCCGGGCCGTCCAGGCGGCCGCCGCTGAAGGTCGACTCCTCCGAGCGCATGACCTCGTTGCCGTCGCCGTCCATCACGGACATGCCGAGCATCTCGGTCTTGAGAGCCTTGGCCGCTTCCAGGACGCCCATGCGCTCGGCGACGGTCAGCGCCGCGCCACGGATGTCGATGGCCTGCCCGCCGCCGCGCGGCGCCGGGGCCCGCTCGACGAGGGTGACCCGGGCGCCGCGCTCGCGCAGCCAGTAGGCCAGGACCGTGCCGCCGACGCTGGCGCCGGAGATGAGGACGTTCACGATGGTTCTCCCGTTCAGTGGTTTACGCTGTACGCAACTGAATGTACACAGTACGCACAGCCAGTGCAACAGGCGTTTCTGCTACCTTCTGTACTAGAACAGGAGGCCCCATGACCCCGCCCTACATCCGGATCGTGGCCGACATCAAGCGGCGCGTCGCAGAAGGCGAGCTGAAGCCGGGTGACAAGGTCCCGTCCACCCGTGGCCTGGCCCGCGACTGGAACGTCGCGCTGGCCACGGCGGCCAAGGCGCTGACCCTCCTGGCCCAGGAGGGCGTGATCACGTCCGAGCCCCGGGTCGGCAGCACCGTCGCCGGGGCCGGTCCCGCCCGCGACCGCGCCCCCACCCCCTCCGACCTCACCCGCGAGCGGATCGTCAGGGTCGCCATCGAGATCGCCGACGCCGAGGGCCTGGCCGCCCTGTCCATGCGCGGCATCGCCGCCAAGACCGGCGCCGCCACCATGTCCCTCTACCGCCACGTGGGCGGCAAGGAGGACCTGGTGCGGCTGATGGCCGACGCCGCCTACGGTGAGTTCGACTATCCGGAGCCGCTGCCCGAGGGCTGGCGGGCCCGCTTCGAACTGTCGGCGCGCGGCCTGTGGTCCCTGTACCGCCGCCATCCCTGGCTGCCGCACGTCACCGCGCTGACCCGGCCGCTGATCCTGCCCAATCTGATGCGGCACGCCGAGTACGCCCTGGCCTCCCTGGACGGCTATGGGCTCGACGCCCTGACCAGGCAGAACATCCACGTGCTCATCTACAACTACGTGCAGGGCGTGGCCGTACACCTGGAGCGGGAAGCCCAGCAGGACGCGGCGACCGGCATGGGCGACGACGAGTGGATGGACGCGCAGGGGCCCGGCCTGGAGGCGCTGCGGGCCTCCGGCGCCTACCCGCACTTCGCCGCCGTCACCGCCGGGCTGGGCGAGGACTACGACCTCGACCTGGACGCCTTCTTCGAGTTCGGCCTGACCCCGCTCCTGAACGGCCTGGCGACGCTCATCGAACCCTCGACATAACGAATTTCGTTATTACGATAATCGTTATGCGATGGATCACGAGACTCGAGATCACGTTCAGCTTCGGCTTCGTCCTGGGCCGCCTGGGCGTCGCGGAGATCGTCCGCCGGGGCCTGGCCCTGCTCCACGAGGTCGAGGCCACCATCTGACATGCCGATCCGCATCCGACTCGACGAACTGCTCAAAGAGCGCGAGATGACGCTCACCGAGCTGTCGCACCGCGTGGAGATCACCGTCGTCAACCTGTCCATACTCAAGAACGGCCACGCCAAGGCCATCAGGTTCTCCACGCTGGTCCGCCTGTGCGCGGCGCTGGAGTGCCAGCCGGGCGACCTGCTGACCTACGTCCCGGAGACGTGAGGTCAGTCGGAGATCGCGATGCGCAGGCGGCGGAAGCCCTTGCCCTTGCTCTCGATCTTGGTGACCTTGATCCGGCCGATCTGGGCGGTGGAGCCCACGTGGGTGCCGCCGTCGGCCTGGGTGTCGAGGCCCACGATGTCCACGATGCGTACCTCCTCGACCTCTTCCGGGACGAGGTTGGTGGCCGTGCGGATGATGTCGGGGATGTCGAACGCCTCCTTGCGCGGCAGCACCCGGATGTCGATGCGCCGGTCGGCGGAGACCTCGGCGTTGCAGGCGTCCTCGACCGCCTCCTTGAAGCCCGGCGGGACCTCGGGCAGGTTGAAGTCCATGCGCGCGGCGAACGGCTCCATGTTCCCGCCCGTGACCAGCGAGCCGTAGTCGCGGAAGACCACCCCGCACAGGACGTGCAGCCCCGAGTGCGTGCGCATCAGCGCGGAACGGCGCTCGTCGGACACCGCGGCGCGCACCACCGTGCCCACCGGGGGCACCGGGTCGCCCTCGGCCGGGATCAGGTAGAGATCGTCGCCTTTGCGTACGCCGGCGATCCGGGTTTCCACGCCCAGCCAGAGCAGAACTCCGTGATCCGCCGGCTGACCGCCGCCACCTGGGTAGAATGCCGACCTGCTCAACACGATCCCGTCGGGCGTCGAGTCCAGCACGACTGCCTCGAATTCGCGCAGGTTCTGGTCGGACAGCTCGAGACGCTCAGTGCGCCCGTAGAGGTCGGAGCTCATGTCCGGCAGCTTAGAGCCCATGAGGTGGTCATGCGCGGCCTGATGCATGGACGGCTGATCGCACCGGCCGCCCTGATGATGGCGTTTTGTTCTGGATGCGGCAGTGCGGCGGGCGAGACGGCCGGCCCGGACCCGACCCCGGTCCAGCAGAAATCCGCCCCGGTGCTCATGTTCGTCGGCGACAGCTTCACCGTCGGCTCCGGCCCCGTCCCCACCTGGAGTTCCTACGCCGCCGAGACCGCCCGCCTGCTCGGCTGGCAGCCCGTGATCGCCGGCGCGGGCGGCACCGGCTACATCAACAAGGGCCGCGTCGGCCGCAGCTTCCAGGACTCCTTCGACGCCGAGCTCTCCTGGCGCCCCGCCCCCGACCTGCTCGTCATCTCCGGCGGCCACAACGACCGCCGCTGGCCCGTCCCGGGTGTACGGCGGGCCGCCGCCACACTCCTCTGGACCGCGCGCGCACGCTGGCCGGAGACCCGCGTGGTCATGGTCGGCCCGATCTGGCTGGCCGACGCCCCGCCCAAGGCCTACGCCGTGCGCGACGCCCTGGCCGAGGTCGCCGCCCGCGAGGGTGTCACGTTCCTGGACCCGCTGAAGCAGCGCTGGGTCACCGGCCGCCGCTCCGAGGTGCTGCTCCCGGACGGCGTCCACCCCACCTTCGCCGGCCACGCCCGCCTGGCCCGGTGGCTGTCGGCGGCGCTAGGCCCGGCGGTGGTTCACCAGGGGCCGTAGGGGCCGTTGTTGCCGCCCCTGCCGCCCATGCCCTTCACGGCGGGCTTGACGTCCACGATGTACACCGTGGCCGCGATCACCGCGAGGATCGAGAAGATGCCCAGGCCAATGCCGATGAACGCGGCCCCGCCGACCACCATGAAGGCGTTGAAGTAGGACCAGGCCCCGGCGGCCGAGAACAGGGTGGCCAGGCCGAGAATCAGCAGCCACAGGTTCTTCTGCAGCTTGCCGGCCGAGACGAAGGCGTTCGGCGTCACCCGCACCGCGTGGATCAGCGCATAGACCGACATGCCGAAGATGCCCGTAGCCAGCACCAGGAAAAGAAGGTTGAGAACGCCGTTGATCATGCTCATGTTGGCTCCGCCCCAGGCTGCGTTGTCGGGCCCAGCCTAGTGCGCAACTCGGGCACGCGGGCAACGAAAGAGCCCGCCCCGGATCGGGACGGGCTCATCGCGACGCACGCTCAGGCCTTGGCCTTGGGGGCGCGGGTGGTCTTCTTGGCGGGAGTGACGGGGGCGGCGGCAGCCGGCTCGGCGGCCTCGGAGACCTCCTCCAGCTCCAGCGCGGCCTCGCCGCTGACCTTGCTGACGACCTTGCGGCCGCGGCTGGCGAACTCCTCGTAGACCTCGGTGGCCTTGTGGCCGAGCTCACCGGCGTAGGCGCGGGCCTTCTCCGGAAAGTCCTTGGCGAAGCCCTCGGCCTTGCCGGTGAGCTCACGGGCCCGCTCCGGCAGGTCCTTGGCGATCTCGGTACGGCGGGCCTGCAGCTTCTGCAACTGCTCGGGCAGCTCGCGCAGCTTCTCCACCGCGTAGTCGCCGGCGCCGGCGACCGCGTAGAACGGCTTGGACTCGGTCAGCTTCTTGACCTCGGTTGCAAGCGTCATGGGTTAACCTTCCTTGGTTTCCTGGGTGACGGTGCCGTTGCCGGGGTTCGCCGCGAAGGGTTCCAGGGCGGCGAGAAAATCCCCGGGCAGCGGTTCGTCGTCCGATTCCGGGTCACGCTGGGGATGGGCATTCTGGGAGGTCTGCTCGTCCCCGGCGTGGTTCTCCTTGCGAAACGACTCATAGATATCAATGAGCACCTGGCGTTGCCGCCCGGTGATGTGCGTGTCGGCCCGGATCGCCGCTTCGACGTCGCTCGGCGGCTCTTTGTCCTCGATGAGGCCCGCCTGCACGTAGAGCGCCTGCGCCGAGATGTGGAGACCCTTCGCGATCTGGTTGAGGATCTCCGCGCTCGGCTTGCGCAGCCCGCGCTCGATCTGGCTGAGGTAGGGGTTGGAGACCCCCGCCGCGGCGGCAAGCTGGCGCAGCGAGATCTTCGCCTGCTGCCGCTGCTCGCGGATGTACTCGCCGATCGAGCCGACCTTGGGTAGTGCCATGCCGACATTCTGCCCCAAGGTGCTTGCAATTGCAAACGCGGAGCTAGCAGGTGCAAGCACTCAGAGCGGGATCACCCAGAGGCTGGCGGCCGAGACCAGCAGCGCGGCCGACAGGCCGAGGTAGCCGTAGCGGAAGTGGGGCTTCAGTTCGGGATCGGGCTTGACCAGGCGGTTCACGCGGGCCATGACGTTGGCCGCGGTCACGCTGCCCAGCATTCCGTGCGGGGTGGGCATGGCGCCGGCCGTACCGAAGCGCAGGAGGGCGGTGGCGAGGCGGCGGGGTGAGCAGTAGCGGCGGGCACGGTCGTCGGCGGCCATCTCCACCAGCAGCTCGACCTGGGCCTGAGCGTCGCGCACGACCTTCGACCAGGGCAGCACGCGGCGCAGCGCGCCGAACGGCAGCAGCACCAGGTCGTGGCGCTCGCGCACGTGCGCGGCCTCATGGGCGAGCACGGCGGTCAGCTCGTCGTCGGAGAGCAGTTCCATCGCGCCCGCGCTGATCACGACCTGCGAGCGCAGGCCGGGCACGCAGTAGGCGGCGGCGCCGGGATGGTCGAGCACGCGCACGCCCGGCACGAACGGGTCGTCGCGCGCGATGAGCGCCAGCAGTGTGCGGTGGCGGCGGCGGGCGCGCAGGGCCTGCGCGGCCGCGGCCAGGGTCACGGCCACGAGTACGGCCAGCGCGGTCAGCCCCGCGACCAGCGCGAACAGATGCGGCCCGTCCCAGGGCTCCACCGGCTCGCGGCCCTGCGCGACGGCGATCAGCCCGTGCAGGAGCCCGCGGTCATAGGGCTGGACGGCGTACGCCAGCATCGAGCCGGTGGTCGCCAGCCCCCAGGCCAGCCCGAGCGCCTGCCACAGGACGATGGCCACGCGGGGCGCGCGGTAGGTCCAGCGCGCGGAGGTGAAACGCCAAGCGCCGAGCGCGCACGCGGTCGCGAGCGCAGCCAGCGCGGCGGCGGTGATCACTCGTCCTCCAGCTCCGTAAGGGCCTTGCGCAGGATCTCCGCCTCGGAGGCGGGGACCGCCTGGGCGAAGCGGGTCAGGGCGGCCGAACGGTCGCCCGTCATTTCCAGAGCCTCCAGCATAAGCTCGGCGATGTACGTGTCGCGGCTTTCCGCCGGTTCGTAACGCCACGCGCGCCCGTCGCGGATGCGCTCAAGGAAGCCCTTGCGGGTAAGACGGTCGAGAACGGTCATGACCGTGGTGGGGGCGAGATCGCGTTCGGCGATGAGCCGGCCGACCTCGCGGGCTGTCAGCGGGCTGCTCTGCGCCCAGAGGATGTCCATGATGCTGCGCTCTAGCTCGCCAAGACCCTTCACACGCTCCAGCGTAGTACTACAGGTTGTCGAGCAGCCATTCGGGAGGTCGGTGAGATGGACGTCACTCTGGTACAGGGAGATATCACCTCGCAGGAGGTCGACGCCGTGGTGAACGCCGCGAACTCCTCGCTCATGGGTGGCGCCGGGGTGGACGGCGCCATCCACTGGCGGGGTGGTCCCGAGATCCTGGAGGAGTGCCGGCGGCTGCGCGCCTCCCACTACGGGGGCGGGCTGCCCACCGGCCAGGCCGTCGCCACGACCGCGGGACGGCTGCCGGCCCGCTGGGTCATCCACACGGTCGGGCCCGTGTACGCGCCGGGGGAGGACCGCTCGGCGCTGCTGGCCTCGTGCCACCGCGAGTCGCTGCGGGTGGCCGACGAACTCGGCGCGCGTACGGTCGCCTTCCCGGCGATCTCCACGGGCATCTACGGCTGGCCGATGGCCGACGCCGCGGGGATCGCGCTGGAAGCCGTCTCGGCTGCGGAGACGTCGGTGGTGGAGGTGCGGTTCGTCCTCTTCGACGACGCCGCTTACGACACCTTCAGCGACGTGATTATGAAATTTGCCAGGAAATCGTGACATCTCACGACTTGTCGAGTGAGGAGGGGCTGAGGAAGATCAGCCAGTGGCGGACCAGGGGATGGTCAGCTCCCCGAGCCGCCACCTGGTCCGTCCGCCCAGAGGCGCATGCTGGGGGACGGGCCAGGTGGCTCCCAGCGCCTCCACCGCCGCCAGCCAGCGCTGACGCAGGCCGTGCGCGCCGTACGGGGCGCTGACCGCCCAGGCGTGATCCCAGTCCTTGAGTAAGGCGTGGATGCGCTCACCGGGCACGTTGCGGTGGATGAGCGTCTTGGGCAGCCGGTCGGCCAGGTCGGAGGGCCGCTCGAAGGCGTCGAACCTGGCCGAGAACGTCAGCGTCCGCGGGCCGTTCCTGTCCAGGCCCACCCAGACCGCCCGGTGCCCGACCTCCGAACAGGTGCCCTCCACCAGCACGCCGCCGGTCGCGAGCTTGGCGCACAGCTCCTGCCAGTAGTGCCAGGCGTCGGCCTCGCCGTACTGGCGAAGGACGTTGAAGGCGCGCACCACGTCCGGCGGGCGCGGGACCGGCAGCTCGAAGCCGCCCAGCCGGAAGGACAACCCCTCGCGCTCGTACGGCCTCGCCAGCGCCACCCGAGCCGGATCGATCTCGATGCCGATCACCTCGACGTCGGGGCGGATCCTGCGCAACCGGGTGAACAGCTCCAGCGTGGTCGTGTGCGAGGCCCCGTAGCCGAGATCGACCACCAGCGGCCGGGCGGCGGCGCGCAGGACGTTGCCGTGCACGGCGGCCAGCCAGCGATCGGCCCTGCGCAGCCGGTTGAACCCGGTCGTCCCTCTGGTGATCTCCCCGACCGGCCTACGCACTTACGCGGTGCACCTTGTGCTGGGCCGCCTGGGCGCGGGGGCGGATGACGAGGCGGTCGACGTTCACGTGCGCGGGGCGGGTGACGCACCAGGCGATGGCGTCGGCCACGTCATCGGAGGAAAGAGGGTCGGGCACGCCGGCGTACACGCGGGCGGCGGCCTCCGAGTCGCCACGGAACCTGGTCACCGCGAACCCCTCCGAGCGCACCATCCCCGGCGCGATCTCGACGACGCGCACCGGGCTGCCGACCAGCTCCAGGCGGAGGGTCTCGACCATGGCCGTCTGGGCGTGCTTGGCCGCGCAGTAGCCGCCGCCGCCCTCGTAGGAGACCAGCCCGGCGGTGGAGGTCAGCATGACCAGCACCCCGTCGCCGGACTCGACCAGCTTCGGCAGGATCGCCTGCGTCACCCGGAGCGAACCGAGGACGTTGGTGTCGTACATGTTCTGCCAGTCCTCCAGCCGCGCCTCGGCCACGCTCTCCGTCCCGAGCGCGCCGCCCGCGTTGTTGACCAGCACGTCGCAGCGCTCCAGCCCGGCCACGAAGGCGTCCACCGAAGCGCCGGAGGTGACGTCCAGCTCCAGCGCCCGGATGCCGGGGACCTCGGCGGCCAGCTTCTCCAGCCGGTCGATCCGCCTGGCGCCCGCCACGACCTCATACCCCTCCGCGGCCAGCCGCCGCGCGGTCGCCGCCCCGATGCCGCTGCTCGCACCGGTCACCACTGCCGTCTTCGTCATGCCACCCATCCTTCCACGCACCCCCACCCCCCACCCGGCCCCGGAACTCCCACCCATGCCCCGCCCCGCTTCCCACCACACCTCCCTCCCCGAACCCCGGCACCCTCCGGAACCCGGGAGGCGTCCACACGGCGCGATCCCGGGAGGCGATGTCTCCGGGGGTCCTCCGGAAACCTGGGGGCGTCCGGGCGGTAGGGCGTGATCCCGAAGGGGCGCCGGTCACCTTCCCAGCGAGGCGGCCTGGGCGCGGGCTCCTCCGGATGCGGAAAGCGGTGCCCTCGGGTCGTGGGTGGCCGGCCGTGCGGCTTTCCCGGGGGTGACGACCGGCAACCCACGGCCCGGCGGTGGCGACCGCCTCGCCGAGGGGTGGGTGGCGGCGGGGTTCGGGTGCGGCTTCGGAGTGGGGGGTGGGGGCTGGGCTGGGTTTTCCAAGGGGGTGCAGGGGGTGCCCCTGTGTTTGGTCTGGATGTTGGCTTGTCGGTGTTTGTCGGGAATGCGGCTTAGGTCCTCCTGGTTGTAGCCAGGTTGGAGGTGGTGACGTTGAGGCGTCGACGGGTCAACCGCGTGGCGACCATCAGCATGCACACATCCCCCCTGGACCAGCCGGGCACCGGTGACGCGGGTGGGATGAACGTGTACATCGTCGAATCCGCCAGACGCCTGGCGGAGCTGGGCGTCGAGGTGGAGATCTTCACCCGGCAGACCGGCAGCGCACTGCCTCCGGTGGCGGAGATCGCGCCGGGCGTCTCGGTCAGGCACGTGACGGCCGGGCCGTACGAGGAGCTGGATCGCGCCGACATGCCCGGCCAGCTGTGCGCGTTCCTGTCGGGCGTGCTGCGGACCGAGGCCATGTACGACCCCGGCCGCTACGACGTCATCCACTCCCACTACTGGCTGTCGGGCCAGGTCGGCTGGCTGGCCAAGGAACGCTGGGGCGTGCCGCTCGTCCACACCATGCACACCATGGCCAAGGTCAAGAACCTCCTGCTCGCCGCCGGCGACCGCCCCGAGCCGCCCGCCCGCGTGCTGGGCGAGGAGCAGGTGGTGGAGGTCGCCGACCGCCTGGTCGCCAACACCTCCGACGAGGCGCGCGAGCTCAAGGACCTGTACGGCGCGCCCGACGACCGCGTGGCCGTCGTCAACCCGGGCGTCAACCTCACCGTCTTCCAGCCCGCCTCCCAGGGCGCCTCCCGGCGCAGGCTGGGGGTGCGCCAGGACGCGCACCTGCTGCTGTTCGTGGGCAGGATCCAGCCGCTCAAGGCCCCCGACGTGCTCCTGCGCGCCGCGGCCCGCATGCTGATCGAGGACCCGTCGCTGCGCGGGCGCCTCGTGGTCGCCTGCGTCGGCGGCCCGTCGGGCAACGGCCTGGCCCGCCCGGACGTCCTCGTCGAGCTGGCCGCCGAGCTGGGCATCGCCGACGTGGTCCGCCTCGTGCCGCCGGCGCCGCAGGAGGAGCTGGCCGACTGGTACCGCGCCGCCGACGTGACCGTGGTGCCCTCCTACAGCGAATCGTTCGGCCTCGTCGCCCTGGAGTCCCAGGCCTGCGGCACTCCGGTGGCCGCGGCCTCGGTGGGCGGGTTGCGCACCGCCGTACGCGATGGCGTGTCCGGACTGCTCGTCGACGGCCACGACCCGCACGACTGGGCGCTGGCGCTGCGGCGCTTCGTCACCGCGCCGCGCTGGCGCGACGGCCTCGCGTCCGGCGCGCGCGCCCACGCCGCCGCCTTCGGCTGGCAGTCCACCGCCTCGCGCCTCATGGAGGTCTACGCGGGCGCGATGGCCCACCTCCACCGGATGCCGGTCGCCGTCAACTCGTAGGGTGTGGGGGCGGGAGCGAACCCGACGCAGTGAGCGACGCGGACCGCGAACGGGGGAGCGGTCCGCGTGGCGAAGGAGGAGGGTGAGTGACCTGATGGACACGCGCGAGGTCGTGGAGGCGGCGCTGAAGGCCGCCGAGGTGCCCTTCGAGGAAGAACGGCCGGGCGCGTTCGTGGTCACCCTGCCCGGCAAGCGCAAGCTCGCCACTGTCACCTGGTTCGTCATCGGTGACCAGGCCATGCTGGTGGAGGCGTTCTTCTGCCGTCAGCCCGACGAGAACCACGCCGAGTTCTACCGCTTCCTGCTGTCGAAGAACGGCGGCATGTACGGCGTGCACTTCGCCCTGGACCCGGTGGGCGACGTCTACCTCGTCGGCCGGATCCCCCTGGACGCCGTCAGCGAGCCGGAGATCGACCGGCTGCTCGGCTGCGTCCTGACCTACTCCGACGACTGGTTCAACAAGGCACTCGAACTCGGCTTCGCCTCGACCATCAAGCGCGAGTGGGAATGGCGGGTCAAGCGGGGCGAGTCGCTCAAGAACCTCCAGGCGTTCGCCCACTTCGCCGACCCCGGCTCCTAAGATTGTCGCCATGGCGACATTGGTACTGCTACGGCATGGCGAGAGCGATTGGAACGCTAAGGGGCTGTTCACCGGCTGGGTGGACGTGAGCCTTTCGGCCAAGGGCGAAGAGGAGGCCAGGCGCGGCGGACGCCTCCTGACCGAGGCCGGCGTGCTGCCGGACGTGGTCCACACGAGCCTGCTCGTCCGGGCCATCCAGACCGCGCAGCTCGCGCTGGGCGCGGCCGGGCTGGCGTGGCTGCCGGTCAAGCGTTCGTGGCGGCTGAACGAGCGCCACTACGGCGCGCTGCAGGGCAAGAACAAGGCGCAGACACGCGAGGAGTTTGGCGAGGAGCAGTTCATGCTGTGGCGCCGCTCCTACGACACCCCGCCGCCGCCGATCGCCGACGACGACGAGTTCTCGCAGGCCGGCGACGCCCGCTACGCCCAGCTGCCGAACGAGCTGCAGCCGCGTACCGAGTGCCTGAAGGACGTGGTGGATCGCATGCTGCCGTACTGGTACGACGAGATCGTGCCGGACCTGGCGGCGGGCCGTACCGTGCTGGTGGCCGCGCACGGCAACTCGCTGCGCGCGCTCGTCAAGCACCTCGACGGCATCTCCGACGCCGACATCGCGGAGCTGAACATCCCGACCGGCATCCCTCTGGTGTACGACCTGGACGCCGACTACAAGCCGGTCAAGAGCACCTACCTCGACCCGGACGCGGCCAAGGCCGCCATCGAGGCCGTGGCCAACCAGGGCCGCTGAACCATCCCAGGGGCTACCCACCGATCCGGGTAGCCCCGAACTGGTCTCCTAGCCGGGCCGGGAACCGGTGACGAGGTAGACCACGTCGCGGGCGACCCGTACCGAATGGTCGGCGTAGCGCTCGTAGTAGCGGCCGATCAGCGTTATGTCGATCGCGGGCTCCACGCCGTGCGCCCAGTCCTTGGACAGGATCCTGCGGAACAGCCGCCGGTGCAGCCGGTCCATCGCGTCGTCGTCCTGCTCAAGTTCCAGTGCCGACTCCACGTCGCGCGAGGCGACGGAGCTGCCGGCCTTGGTGATGAGGTTCTCCGCGATCTGGCCCATCTCCAGGATGGTCGAGCGCATCTCCGGCGGGATGGCCGAGTCCGGGTGACGCAGGCGGGCGACCTTGGCCACGTGCCCGGCCAGGTCGCCCATGCGTTCCAGGTCGGTGCCCATGCGCAGTGCGGTGATCACCATGCGGAGGTCGACGGCGACGGGCTGCTGCCGTGCCATCAGCTCGAAGATGGTGGTCTCGATCTCCGCGAAGATCCTGTTCACCTCCTCGTCACGGGAGATGACGCTCTCGGCCAGCTGCAGGTCGGCGTCGAGGAGGGCGGTGGTGGCCCGCGAGATGGCGGACCGGACAAGCCTGGTCATTTCCACCAGTTTGTCCGTGAGGGAGTCAAGTTCTTCATGGTACGCGTCGCGCATGTCGTCACGGTACGTGTAGATCTGTGAACGAACCCCGACCGCAAGGTGAACTTTCCGGGAAAGGACCGTTCATCCGCAGGTAGAGGGTCTGTTACGTCTCCTGGGCCACCTACCATCGAAGACATGAGTGAGATGGCCCTGAGCTTCGCGGCCCTGGCCGGCTTCGTTGTCGGAGCCGTGGCCGTCCTCTTCTATCGCAATCAGATCGAGACGCGCGCCAGAGACGAGAACACCGACGACACCGAGACCGGTGCCCTGCCACAGGGCGTCGCCTCGGTCCTCGCCGTGCTGCCCTCCTCCGCCGTCGTCCTCGACGCCCACGACCGGGTGCTGCGCGCCAGCTCGGCCGCCCGCGCTTTCGGGCTGGTCAAGGGCGACCGCCTCATGGCCGCCGAACTCCTCGCGCTCGCCCGCCAGGTCCGCCGCGACGGCGAGATCCGGGAGAGCGAGATCGACGTGGCCGGCCACAAGTTCGGCCAGGAGACCACCTGTTTCGCGGTGCGCGTGGCGCCGCTGGGCTCGCACGGACAGGTGCTGGTGCTGGCCGAGGACCAGACGGAACGCCGGCGGGTCGAGGCGGTGCGCCGCGACTTCGTCGCCAACGTGAGCCACGAGCTCAAGACCCCCGTCGGCGCGCTCAGCCTGCTGGCCGAGACCATCCAGGACGCCGCCGACGACCCCGAGGCCGTCACCCGGTTCTCGGGCCGCATGCAGCACGAGGCGGCCCGGCTCACCTACCTCGTCCAGGACCTGATCACGCTCAGCAGGATCCAGGGCGCGGAACCCATCCCCACCCCCGGCCAGGTCGCCATCGACGAGGCCGTCAACGACGCCATCGACCACTGCAACACCAAGGCCGTCGCCAAGGACATCACCCTCGTCTCCGGCGGCACGGAAGGGCTGCGCATCTGGGGCGACGACGAACTTCTCGTCACCGCCCTGCGCAACCTCATCTCCAACGCCATCGCCTACAGCCCCGAGCACACCAGGGTCGTCGTCAGCGTCAGGCCGGCCGGCGACTCCGTCGAGATCAGCGTGAGCGACCAGGGCATCGGCATCCCGGAAGAGGCACTGGAGCGCATCTTCGAGCGCTTCTTCCGCGTCGACGCCGCCCGCTCCCGCGCGACCGGCGGCACCGGCCTGGGCCTGGCCATCGTCAAGCACGTCGCCGTCGCCCACGCGGGCGAGGTGTCCGTGTGGAGCAAGGAAGGCTCCGGCTCGACGTTCACCCTCCGCCTGCCCGCGTTCGGCGGGACGGCGGTAGCCGTACCACCTTCGATTCCCCTGGAGGCAGTCCAATGACCCGCGTTCTCGTAGTGGAGGATGAGGAGTCGTTCTCCGACGCCCTTTCGTACATGCTCCGCAAGGAGGGCTTCGAGGTCTCCGTCGCCGCGACCGGCCCCGAAGCACTGGACACCTTCGACCGTAACGGCGCCGATCTGGTCCTGCTCGACCTGATGCTCCCCGGACTGCCCGGCACCGAAGTCTGCCGCTCGCTGCGCCAGCGCTCCAAGGTCCCGGTCATCATGCTGACCGCCAAGGACAGTGAGATCGACAAGGTGGTGGGCCTGGAGCTGGGCGCCGACGACTACGTCACCAAGCCCTTTTCCTCCCGCGAGCTCGTCGCCCGCATCCGGGCGGTCCTGCGCCGTCAGGGTGACGTCGTGGAGGAGCTGGAGAGCGCCGTCCTGGCCGTCGGCCCGGTCCGCATGGACGTCGACCGGCACGTCGTCGCGGTCCGCGGCGAGCAGGTCCAGCTGCCGCTGAAGGAGTTCGAGCTGCTTGAGGTGCTGCTCCGCAACGCCGGCCGCGTCCTGACGCGTGGCCAGCTCATCGACCGGGTGTGGGGCGCCGACTACGTGGGCGACACCAAGACCCTCGACGTCCACGTGAAGCGGCTGCGCGCCAAGATCGAGGCCGATCCGTCCAACCCGCGCTGCATCCTCACGGTGCGCGGTCTCGGCTACAAGTTCGACGCCGTGGAGGAGTGACCGGCCGTCCCGCGTTTCGCTTTCTCCGGTACGGCGGGCCGCCCGCCGTACCGGAGACAAGGCTTTTAGTGCCCGCCCGTCGTGGCCGTGGTGCTGGCGGAGGGCGAGGGGGACGGCGCGGGGGTGGCACCGGGGGCCGCGGGGTAGGCGGCGAACTCGCGGCTGCGGGTGACCACCGGCACGTGCAGGTCGACCTGACCCGACTTGGCGAACTGCACGGACAGGCGCACGCTCTCGCCGCCGTGCAGCGGCTTGGACAGGCCCTGGATGATGATCTGGGGCGTCGGCTTGCCGGTGCTGGTGAGCACGCCCGCCGGGATCGTGATCGGCGCCGCCAGCTTGGCCGCGCCGACGTCGGAGCTGACGGCCTGGATGGCGTCGCCCGCGGGGCTGAGCACGTTGAGGTATACGGGGGCCTGGCCGCCCTGGGCGAGCTGTGCGCCCGCGTCGGGGCCGAGGATGAACGCCTGGGGGATCTGGACGCCGCGGGCGCCGTACGCGCCGTTCTGGATGAGTGCACCGGCTTCGACGGGTGCGTACGGCTTGTTGGTGTTGGCGTCGAACCCAGCGGCGCAGCCGGCCAGCACGGGGGCCGCGAGGAACGCGGCGGCGGCGACAATCCAGCGACGGCTGGTCACGGGGGTAACTCCTAGGTCTCGCGCGTGCGTGTGAGTGGGCAGCGCCCACCATATCCGGCCTATTCCATGGTCATATCCGCGCCCCTGCAGGTCATTCGGTATGTCAGCATTTGTGATTCACAGAGTTGAAGGGATGTCAACCCCTAATATGCGGCTTTGACCTGCAGTTATGGTGATTTCACTGTTCCGGGAGGCTGTGGATGCGTGGTACCCTGGAGTACAGCGGAAGGGGTACTTGTCACATGACTTTCCAGGTCGGCGACACTGTCGTCTACCCCCACCATGGGGCTGCTCGGATCGAAGCAATCACGACCCGAACCATCAAGGGTGAGGAAAAGACCTACCTGGTGCTCAAGGTCGACAAGGGCGACCTAACCGTCCAGGTGCCAGCAGAAAACGCAGAACTTGTCGGCGTACGTGATGTTGTCGGCCAGGAAGGCCTTGAGCGGGTTTTCGACGTTCTCAGGATGCCGCACACCGAGGAGCCGACCAACTGGTCTCGCCGTTACAAGGCCAATCTCGAGAAGCTCGCTTCCGGTGATGTCAACAAGGTCGCCGAGGTGGTTCGGGACCTGTGGCGGAGGGACCGCGAGCGCGGCCTTTCCGCGGGTGAGAAGCGCATGCTCGCCAAGGCCAGGCAGATTCTCGTGAGCGAGCTCGCACTCGCCGAGAAGACCAATGAGGACAAGGCCGAGGCCCTGCTCGACGAGGTTCTCAACTCCTGAACGCGCAACTTCCCCGGGTGGGCGTCGGTATCGACGTCCACCCGTTCGCATCTGGGCGCGAACTGTATCTCGCCGGCCTGCACTGGCCGGGCGAGACCGGGCTCGACGGCCATTCCGACGCGGACGCGGTCGCCCACGCGGCCTGCAACGCGCTGCTGTCGGCGGCCGGCATGGGCGACCTCGGCGCCGTCTTCGGCACCTCCGACCCCCGCTGGGCGGGCGCGTCCGGCGCGGTGCTGCTGGAGGAGACCGTACGCCTCGTGCGCGAGGCCGGATTCCAGATCGGCAACGTGGCCGTCCAGGTGGTCGGAAACCGGCCCAAGCTGGCTCCGCGGCGCGCTGAGGCGGAGAAGGTCCTGAGCGCGATCGTGGGTGCCCCGGTGAGCGTCTCGGCGGCGACGACCGACGGGCTCGGCTTCACCGGCAGGGGCGAGGGAATCGGCGCCATCGCCACGGCTCTCGTGGTGAACCTCGCGTAGCCGTAAGGCGTCTTATGTCGGGATGCGTTGAGGTATCCCGGCGGGTGGTGCCCTTAGCCCGTCGACTCAGGGGTGCGGCGGTCCGTCACTGGCGCGGTGCGGACCGCCGCTCTTCCCATGCGTAGCTCTCCGTGATGTCGGGTAAACCCTTTGTGAAGCGGCAAGTGGATCTGGGGGGACCTTGTCATGATCGGAGCCATCGTCTCGGCGATCGTCATCGGTGCCATCGTCGGCGCGCTCGGCCGGCTGCTGGTGCCGGGCAAGCAGAACATGTCCATCGGCCTGACCCTCATCGTCGGCATCGTCGCCGCGCTGCTCGGCACGCTGATCGCCCAGGTGTTCGGCTGGGCGGACACCCGCGGCATCGACTGGCTGGAGCACATCCTCCAGCTCGCGCTCGCGGTGGCCGGCGTCTGGCTGGTCGCCCGCATGCAGGCCACGCGAGGCTCGGGAACGTCAGGTCCCGCCGCGTAGGCATATTCGCGGACGACGGGGTAGACCTCAGTCTGTGGGTGTGAAGGTCTCACACTTACCGGGAGGTGCCCACATGACCATCCAGTCCATCCTCGGCGCCATCGTGATCGGCGCGGTGATCGGCGCAATCGGCCGGCTGCTGATTCCCGGCAGGCAGGCCATCGGGTGGATCCTCACCATCGTCGTAGGCATCGTCGCGGCTCTGGTCGGCACGCTCATCGCCCAGGCGATCGGCGTGGAGAACACCTCAGGCCCCGACTGGATCGAACTCGTGCTGCAGGTCGTCCTGGCCGTCGTCGGCGTCGGCCTCGTGGCGGGGCTGCGGAGGGGCAAGACCTAGACGGCGGGATAGACGGTCCCCGCGACCCCGCCGAACCCCAGGCGCGAACCATCGGCCGCGGGTACGGAGGCGGTGACGCGCACCATGTCGCCGTCGCGCAAGAAGACCCGCTCGGAGCCGTCAGGCATCCCGAGCGGGTCTCTGCCGTTCCAGGTGAGGTCCAGGAGCGTGCCGGAGCCCCCGACGGGCCCCGTGGTCAGGAGATCACCCGTGCGCACCGGAGAGCCCGTCACAGAGGCGTGCGCGAGCATCTGCGCGCCGGTCCAGTACTGGCCCTGGTACTCGGGCTTGGCGACCGTCAGGCCGTTCAGCCGGACGTCCAGCTCGGCCCGGATGGCGACGTCGTCCTTGATCGTCAGGTAGCTGGCCGGTTCGGGGTCCTGGACCGGCTGGGCCGTACGCGCGTGGTTGAGCGCCGACAGCGGCACCACCCACGGCGAGATCGACACCATGAACGCCTGCCCCAGGAACGGCCCCATCGGCCGCGCCTCCCACGCCATCAGGTCCCAGGCCCGCCAGGCGTTCACCAGCACGGCGCCGAAGACGTGGGCGGGGAAGTCGGAGGTGCTCAGAGGGTACGGCGGCGCCGACGGCACCCCGACCACGTATCCGAGCTCGGCCGACAGGTCCAGCTTGGCCGTCGGGCCCACGTGGCCGCGCCTCAGCTGGCCGCTCGGGCGTACGACCGGCGCCCCCGACACGGTGACGGCGGCGGCTCTGCCGTACTGGCCGACGGGCATGTGGCGCCACGTGCGGGGCAGCGGCTCGCGCTCGGGCGGCAGGAACATGCGGCCCACGTTCGTGGCGTGCTCCAGCGACGTCTGGAACAGCAGCAGGTCCGCCACGTTGAACGGCAGGTGCAGCCGCACCTCCTTGAGCGGCGTCAGAGCCGGAACGACGTGCGGCCTGCGGCTCTCGTCGGTGAGCAGCTCCAGCAGGTCGGCGCGGACGTTGTGCCACACCCTCGGACCCGCGGAGAGGAAGGAGTTGAGCGTGCCGCTGGCGAACCAGTAGGCGGGCGGCAGCGCGCCCTGCGTCGTGAGCAGGTGCATGTCGAGGACGTATTCGCCGATCGCCACCCCCACCCGCGGAAGCTCCCCGCGGCGCGAGAACACGCCGAAAGGGAGATTGAGCAGAGGGAAGTCGCTTCCCTCGGGGACCGGCACCCACGACATGATCGCCACGGCTGGCTGATTCCCTCACCCGGGTCAGGGGGCCGTGGGCGTACGGTCAAGCTTTCATTCCTCAGGCGGTAACGGGGTGCTGCGCAGGCGTCCCGAAGGTGCCGGGGCCTCGTCCCGCTCGCTGTCGTCGGCCTGCTCGGGACCGTGGCCGGGGTCGGCGGCCTGTTCCGTCTCCTCCGTGAAAACCCGCACCGGCTGGGTGTCGGCGTCCCGGTCGGTGACCTCTGGCGTCCTGGGGTGGACGAGCACGTCGGTCGGCTTGACGCGGTCACCCCAGCGCACGGGCTCGGGCTCCTCTACCGGCTCTGGTTCGGGTTCCGGCTCTGGCTCTGGCTCTGGCTCGGGCTTTTCCTCTGGCTCGGGCTTTTCTTCTGGTTCGGGGGCCGACCAGCGGGTGACCCGCTCCGACAGCGGCGGTTGTTCCTCCGTCTTCGGTGGTTCTGGCCGGTGGAAGGGCACGATGTCCGGCTCGGGCTCCGCCTCTTCCGGTACGGCCGCGCGCCCAGCCTGCACGTGCTTGATCAGGAGCAGCCACAACCACAGCGCCACGGCCAGCATGATCCATGGGGCGAGGGCCACGCCCAGGGCGGCCTGCCGTACATCGAAGGAGAAACGCAGCGCCGTCGCCACGTTGACCGCCGCGGCCGCGACGATCAGCAGCACGAGCGCCGTCGCGGCCTGGGCGCGCACCAGCGGCCGGGCCGCGCGCAGCAGCAGGACGCCGGTCAGTGCGACCACGAGCACCGCGTCGAACGCGGCCGGATAGAGGAACGCGAGGTCAGGCCGGGCCTCACCGAGGATGGCCAGCTCGCGCAGATCGTCGAAGGACAGGGCGCAGGCGGCGCCGGTCAGGGCGGCCACCGCGAGTCCGGCAAGGGCGAGGCCCAGGCGGCGCAACGTGGAGGGGGGAGTCACTTCCATGGCGAATTCGAGACTACAGAAGAATGGGTGACAGCAAGCGATCAAGGGAGATTCCATGGCAGAGCTCTCCGACGAGGTGCGGAGGCTGTTCGACGGCCCCAACTACGCGACGGTGACCAGCATCAACCCGGACGGCGGGCCGCAGGCGTCGGTGATCTGGGTGCGCACGGACGGCGACGACATCCTGTTCTCGACCGTCAAGGGCCGGCGCAAGCCGCGCAACTACCAGCGCGACCCGCGCACCAGCATCGTCGTCATCGACCCCGAGAACCCGTTCAGGTACGCCGAGGTACGGGGCGTGGTCACCCTGGAAGAGGACCCCGCGGGCGACCTCATCCAGGAGCTGTCACGCAAGTACACCGGTGCGGCCTGGGAGGAGCATGCGGGGGCGGAAAGGCTGATCGTCCGGGTACGTCCGGAGAAGGTCTTTCTCAAGGGGTGATTGTCGGCATGCGACGCCGGCCGAGGCGTTAGCCTTTCTTTCGTGAGCCTGCACCTTTACGACACCAGCACGCGCGCCATCCGTGAATTCGTTCCGGTCGAAGCCGGCCGGGCGTCGATTTACCTGTGTGGGGCCACCGTGCAGGCGCCCCCGCACGTCGGGCACATCCGCTCGGGCGTCAACTTCGACGTGCTCAGGCGCTGGATGACGCGCTCGGGCTACGACGTGACCTTCTGCCGCAACGTCACCGACATCGACGACAAGATCATCAGGGTGTCGGCCCAGGAGGGCGTGCCCTGGTTCGTCGTGGCCGAGCGCAACCAGCGCGCCTTCACCTGGGCCTACGACACGCTGGGCTGCCTTCCGCCCACCGTCGAGCCGCGCGCCACCGGCCACGTGCCCGAGATGATCACGCTGATGGAGCGGCTGATCGAGCGGGGCCACGCCTACGCCTCGGGCGGCGACGTCTACTTCGACGTGCGCTCCTACGCCGACCGCTACGGCTCGCTGTCGAACCAGCGGCTGGAGAACATGCGGCCCGCCTTCGACTGCGACGACGACTCCCACAAGCGCGACCCGCGCGACTTCGCCCTGTGGAAGGGCGAGAAGCCGGGCGAGCCGACCTGGCCGACGCCGTTCGGACCCGGGCGGCCCGGCTGGCACCTGGAGTGCTCGGCCATGGTCACCAAGTACCTGGGCCCCACCTTCGACATCCACGGCGGCGGGCTCGACCTGATCTTCCCGCACCACGAGAACGAGATCGCCCAGTCGCAGGCGGCTGGCGACGGCTTCGCCCGCTACTGGATGCACAACGGCATGCTCAAGATCGGCGCCGAGAAGATGAGCAAGTCGCTGGGCAACTCGCTGCTCATCCCCGACCTGGTGCAGAAGGTGCGGCCGGTCGAGCTGCGCTACTACCTGGCCGTGCCGCACTACCGCTCCTCCATCGACTACTCGGAGGAGGCGTTGCTGGAGGCGGCAGCGGCGTACCAGCGCATCGAGGGCTTCGTGACCAGGGCCGCGGAGGTCATCCACGACGTGGACGCCGACGCGCCCCTTCCCCAGGCCTTCGCCGACGCCCTCGACGACGACCTCGGCACCCCGCAGGCCGTGGCCGTCATCCACGAGGTCGTCAGGGAGGGCAACGTCGCGCTGTCCAAGGGCGACAAGGAGGCAGTGGCCCGCCTGCTGGCCGAGACCCAGAACATGCTGGACGTCCTGGGACTCGACCCCCGCTCGCCCCAGTGGCGCACCGGCGGCTCCGACCTCAAGCCCGTCGTCGACGCGCTGGTGGCGGTGGCGCTGGAGCAGCGCAAGGCCGCCAGGGAGCGCAAGGACTACGCGGCCGCCGACGCCATCCGCGACCAGATGACCGCCCTCGGCATCGTCGTCGAGGACACCCCGCACGGTCCGCGCTGGGAACTGGCGCGCTGAATTTCGCCGGTACCCTTGGTCCCATGGCAGCAGGTGGTAGGGCGTCCGGTCGACCGGCGAAGAAGAAGGGCCCGGCCAAGGGCACCGGTGGGCAGAAGCGGCGCAGCCTTGAGGGCAAGGGCGCGACGCCGCCCGCCCACATGCGCCACTGGTTCAAGGACAAGTCCCGCGAGGAACGCATCGCCCGCGAGGCCAAGGGCGGCGCCGGCCGGCAACCGGCCCGCCAGCGGCGTTCCGAGGACGCCCCCGAGTACATCGGCGGCCGCAACCCGGTCCTGGAGGCCATGCTGGCCGGCGTCCCCGCCAGCGCCCTCTACGTCGCGCAGCGCCTGGACAACGACGACCGCGTCCGCGACTCCATCAAGATCGCGGCAGAGCAGGGCATCGCCTTGCTGGAGGTCAGCCGCGACAAACTGGACCGCCTGACCGAGGGCGCCGTCCACCAGGGCATCGCCCTGCAGATCCCCGCCTACGACTACGCCCACCCCACCGAACTGATCTCCCTGGCCGAGGACGCCGCCGAGATCCCGCTGATCGTGGCCCTGGACGGCGTCACCGACCCCCGCAACCTCGGCGCCATCGCCCGCTCCGCCACCGCCTTCGGCGCCCACGGCATGCTCATCCCCTCCCGCCGCTCCGCCGGAGTGACCGGCGGCGCCTGGAAGACCTCCGCCGGCACCCTCGCCAACCTCCGCGTCGCCCGCGCGTCCAACCTCACCGCGGCGCTGCGGGAGTACCGGGAGGCCGGCCTCTTCGTCGTCGGCCTCGACGGGGAGGGGACCGTGGAGATCGGCGACGTCTCCCTCTTCACCGAGCCGCTCGTCGTGGTGGTGGGCTCGGAAGGGAAGGGTCTGTCGCGGTTGGTACGGGAGCAGTGTGACGCGCTGGCCAGGATCCCGATGCAGGCCGCGGCCGAGTCGTTGAACGCTGGGGTGGCGGCTGGGGTTACGTTGTATGAGGTGGCTCGTCATCGGCGTGGGTGAGCGTCTACACTGATGGGCTGTGCCGACGTAGCTCAATCGGCAGAGCATCTGTCTTGTAAACAGAAGGTCAGGGGTTCGATTCCCCTCGTCGGCTCTGCGTACTGAAGCCCCTGAACTGGTCTTTCTTGTTCAGGGGCTTCTGCTTTGTCAGGACAATCATGCGATCTTGCTAACACCCTTGCTAACAGCGGTCGCGAAGATCTCGGCGGCCGTCGCTGCCTGCTCCGTGATGACGTGGGCGTAGACGCGCAAGGTGATGGCCGCGCCGTACAGCTAGCGCTCTCATGCGATGCTCCCTTGGGCTGCCATAGGGCCTCCATTCCTCGGGCTTGGCGGCCCTTCGGTACGGGTCCCTTCCCACCGGATAGGCAGACCGGTCGCCTGCCGCCTGTTGTCCAGCGGTGAAGTACAGGAGCGACGACACACACACGCCCACAGCCATGCAGGATATGCAGGATATGCAGCTTAACCAGGAGGCAGGCTGCTCAACGTCGTGACTGGCGCTCGTTACGAGCAGGAAGTCAAGTGCCGCCCCGCTTCCCACTCCAATGTTTGGCTGCCCCGTGATTCGGATCGGTTCGCCGCCAAATTTGATGTATCCATTTCAGTGCGCCAGAGGACAGCAGCGGCCGTACGCCGCAGTCGTTGATCCTTACGTAGAGTGCGGTTGAAAGGGGGTGCTGGAGGTTCTCATGACGAGCCGATCTTCGATCCTTTTCTGTCTCGGCAGCCGAACGACTCAAGGGCCACTCACTAGGGGGCACATGTGTTCCGGTGGATGACCAGGGCGATTGTGCCTGTACCGCCGCCGCAGGACCATGACAAGCAAGCCCGCATTCATGGTGTCCAGCTCCTCGCCGAAGCCCGTGAAGAGCTCAATCGGGCAGACACGAAGGCACAGGTGCTCCTCGGCGTCGCAGGGCTCGGTATCGGTGCGGTCGCCGGTGGTCTCCTCGCAGGGAGTTGGTCGCCGCTGAAACTGCACGTAGGTCTGCAATGGCTGTGGTGGGTGGGGGCTGTGTGTGCTCTCGGTGCCCTTTGCTGCCTGGCGGGTGCGGTGTACCCGCGCATCACAAAGCGGGCGCTCGGCATTGGCTACTTCGGCGACCTTGGGCGATACGGCTCCGCAGCGGAGATCGCTGACGCACTGCGCAGCCGTATCAGCGGCGACCTAACCGAGTTGGCCGACCAGATCTTCGCGGTCAGCGTGATCGTCATCAGGAAGTACCTGCTGATCCGGTGGGGGTTCTGGTTGATGTTGGTCTCCATTGGGTCGATAGTGGGCGCAGCGGTGATCCAGCTAACCCTTTGACACGCTCGGGTGATTGCCAAAAGGGCCTGCCCGACGTACGCATGAACAATGCAGCCCTTCCCCCAGCCTGCCTGGCACGCTCTGATCGAGGAGGGCATCCCGCGCCGGTACGCGGCCGGCGACGTACTCCTACAGCAGGGCGCTCCTGGCAGTCACGTGCTGGTTCTTACCCTGGGGCAGGTCAAGGTGGTCCGCCTGGAGCCAGACGGTGGTGAACTCCTGCTGGCCATACGAGGGCCGGGTGAACTACTGGGAGAACTGGCTGTCCTGGACGGCGGAGACCGCTCGGCCACCGTGTCGGCACTGTCCGCATGCCTGGCCTACATGGTGTCGGCTGAACGATTTCACCAAATCGTTCATCGTTTCGATCTACACGGGATGCTGATCCGCCGCGGCGTCCATCGCTTGAGAGAAGGGGAAGACGTCCGAGCAGACCTGGCAGGACTACCTGCCGTCATGCTTGTGGCGCGGACCCTGCTGAGACTGGCAATCGGTCCGGAGGTATCGCTCTCCCAGAGCGATCTGGCGGCAGCGACGGGATTGTCGCGGTCGGCCGTAGCCGCAGAGCTGGCCGCGTTGCGGCGGATGGGGATTGTCGTCACCGCACGCCGGCGCGTGGGTATCGAAGATTTCGACGCGCTTCGGAGAGCGGCTTGGTGCGAACGTCCAGTTTTGGACAGTCGCTCGAAAAGTTGAGTGCCATCGTGTACCCAGCCCCAGGGACCGACCATGACAGGAGACACAATGATCCCCGATGGGGACAGTCATCCCCTGCCGCCATACCGCGGACTGTTGGCGGTGGACGTTATTAAGTTCACCGACAATCGAGACAGACATCTCCCTGAACTGAGCGCGATGATCCCAGATGTTCTGGAGCAGGCGTTCTCGAAATGTGGTCAAGACCACATCTGGCAGGAAAAACGCTTCCCCGAGTTGCCGGGCGACGGGTATGTCTTTGGCATCACGCCGCAATACCTGCCGTTCCTGATCCATCCTTTCCTGGACAGTCTGCAGACCACGCTATGGGAGCTCTCACCCTCGCTTCGCGCCCGCGACAGAGCCCTGACCATGAGGTTGAGGGTCAGCATCCACGTGGGTCCCGTCTATGACCAGGATGACCCGTTGCGTGATCGCAAGGGGAAGACCACCAACGACGCCTTCAGGTTGCTCAATTCCGACCAGTTGCGCGAGGTGATGGCCCACGCAGACTCCGACGTCACCCTCGTCGGAGCGATCATCTCCGAGCGGGCATTCCAGGACGTGGTGGAGGGTGGGTACACCGCCGTCCATGGGAGTCAGTTCCGCCGTGTCGCCGCTGAGGTGCCGGAGAAGGACTTCAAACAGCATGCCTGGATTTACGTGCCCCGCCCGACTTTCCTCGACGGGACGCCGGGGACGGACAGTCATGCGGCGGGCCAACGGGGCGATGAAACGGACCAGCAAGCCGTCACAGGCGCTTCACCGGTCTTCCATGAGCGCGTTGGACAGGCGTTCACTGGCGGAACGTTCCACGGTGATTTCACCTTCAGGGAGACATGAGCGTGTCTCCAAGCGCGGAGTTCCATGACGAGGTGAAAGCGGCTTTCGTCGACAGCGTTTTCCACGGCGACCTCACCTTTAACCTGGGCAAGCTGATTCCCTCACGCCGGCTGGGGCCAGAAGAAATCAGCAGGATGCGGGCGATTTACGTGCCGCGCGGCGACATTCTCTCGCGGGCCGTCGCGGCGGCGCGCGAGACAGGTCTCGTCGTTCTATGCGCCAACCCGGGAAACGGTCGGCGTATCACCGCGGTGAATGTGGCAGCCGCTCTTGAACTGACCCCCGAATGGCTGGTCATCGATGAGGAGGACGTTCATGCCTCGCTGCATTGCAAGAAGCGCAGGACCTACCTGCTGAACCTGCAGGAGAGCGCACCAGAAGTGCTCCCCGCGCTGGGAAGGGAACTGGCGGGTTACGTCGCGCGTCTGCGCGAGGCTGGTTCCTGCTTGGTCGTGGTCGCTACGGAGCATGAACTGGGGACGCTCGACCTCGCCGTCCACCCCGAGATCGTTAAGTTGCGGGCAAGCGACCCGCGCGAGGTGTTCCTGGCGCACTTGGCTCGGCGGCGTTCGCGCGAGGAGTCCCAAGCCTGGGCGGCTGACGACCAGATCAACAGAATCCTGGCCGACGCCTCCCCGCAGGACGCGGTTCGGCTCACCGAGCACGTGCACGAGTCAGGAAACCGAGTACCGCAGGAAGGCGTTCAGGAGGTCCTCGCCGCCTACTACAACTGGGAGAAGGAGCTCGAAAGCTGGTTCACGATCACCCAAGCGACAGAGCAGGGGTACCGGCGTGCCCTCCTGCTGTCGGTCGCCGCGATGGAGGGTTCATCCGTGACGAAGGTCTTCGCCGCGGCCGACATGTTGTGCGCGGCCGTTGGCATCCCGTACCTTCCAGGCCGAGGCCTGATCGGTCCGGGCGTTGACACGCATCTGCAGGACGTCGACGCGAAGTACGTGAACGGTCAGGTGAAGTTCACCCGTCCTAGATACGGCGTGGCCGTATTGGATCACGTGTGGGAGGACCGGCCCTTCTTCAAGGATCATCTGACCGACTGGCTCAGGGAATTGCGCGATGATCAGCCCTCCACCATCCTTCTGCGCCTGGCGATGCGGCACGGCCTGCCGGATCTGGTGTTGGAGACGGTCCAGCAGTGGTCCAGGCAGGATCCCGAGCGAGCGGTCAGGATGCTGACTATCGCGGCGATGAGCGACGAGCTCGGCCGCGCGATACGCAGCAGGATGTACGCGTGGGCGCGGAACGGGAACCAGGAGTCGCTCCATCTGGTGGTCGCGGCGGTCTGCGGAGGCCCGCTGGCCGACGCATTCGACCGAATCGCGTTCACCCGCCTGAAGCATCTGGCCGGCCGTGACTCCGAGCAGGTCGAAGCTGCGGTGATCGACGCGCTGGCCAAGCTTGTCACCCGCCCGCGACTGCGCGTTCCAACCGCGGTGGAGATTGTGAAGTGGGCTGAGAGCGCGGGACGTGCCCGGCGCACTGGCCTGCGTGCCTTCGTGAAGTTGGCCGCCCTGTGCTCGCCCGAAGGACGCCTGGTGCTGATGCCGTACTCGACGCGAGAGGAGACGCTCATCGACACCCTCGCCGACGGATGGCGGGCGACCCTCCGCGACCACGAGAGCGCCGATACGGCCAAGAAGGTAGCGGTCGCCTGGCTAGAAGAGGCCGTCCGAGGCGATACCGACGGCGAGGTGATCTGCCAGATCCTGGCCAAGGCGGTTAGATCCAGCATGGACGTCGGCGTGCTCGCGCCTCTCATCTGGCACTGGGCACGCACCGCACCGGACGACGGTGTCGACCGCGAGAGCCTCTGTATCGCGTTGATGCGACGGATTGGTGAAGCGGACAGGCTCACTTCCGATATCTCACTGCTGAGCGCCTACGACGTCGAGGAGACGACCGAGTGGGATTCTTAGACCGGCTGATAGCGCTCCTGGCCCGACGGCATCGGGGCGACTTCGTCACGCACCATACAGAGCTCGCGCAGGTGCTGCACAGCGAGCGGGAGTATCTGAAATTCCGCGCGCGAATCGAGCTCACATGGCTTCTGCCCTGGGAAACGGAGCTGTCCGTCGACATCGAAACCTCGGTGTGCGACAGACTTATCATGGCCGCTCGTCAAGCGGCCAGGCAGTTCTCGGTGCTCTACAGGGAGGAGGCGGAGAGCGCGGTAAACCTGGCGCTGGGCCGTGTCGAGACCCATCCCTACTTACGCCGGGCACGTGTGGTGCTCAGCGTCGAGCCCGAGGCGCTCGAGTTCGCCCGTGAGCAGATGGTGGAGGATCTGGCGATCGAGCGACATCGAACGGCGCAGCAGGTCGAGCTGGCCCGGCTGACGGTCTTGCGAGACACGATGTTGCGGGACGGCTCCATCGCACGGCTGTGGTGGCTCCAATCGGACCCGAAAAAGCTGATGGAGCTGGTGAAACACGGGGACGAGTTCGAGAAGGCCATCACTCTGATATCCGACGGCAGCAGTAAGCGGTTGAGCGTACCGGGGGCGGGGGAGACGTCCGTGGCCGAGCTCGTCGAGCTCTTCCTGACGGAGCTCGGACCGGAACACCGCCGGCTTCTGATTCACCAGTTGGACAAGGTCTTCCGAGGCTATGAACGTCCAGAATTGGCAGATCGGCTAGGCGTGGCGTCCGGTGACGGTGCGGGGGGATCGCCGGATAGTGATCACGGGTACGGGAGATATCCCGAAGGTGTTCCGTAACCTCAGGCAATCGTCTGAAGGACCTCAAGGCTCTGCCCTGGAACCCGCGCGTAGTCGAGATATGGCAGCACGGACGTAGCGTAGATCTTCGCGTTGTGGGGTCAGCGAGGTCGCCCTCTGACGCTGCCAGCATGAGAAATCTTGCTAACAACTGGTTTGACGACCATGGAATTGAGACGCCCGCTCCACTGGGCCCGGTAGGCGCCGGTGGACGGTCCTGGACGATTCCCCTCGTCGGCTCTGCATGTGGAAGGCCCTTTCCTTGGTTGGGCGGGGTCCTTTTCGATCTTGTGCGGCCACGGGGGCAACCGGCGGTTTCGTGGAACCGGGCATCCCGTTCGAGCGTTCTCCGGGCATGACCAGCCCTCAACTCGTCTGTCCCCTCTGCCAGAACACCGAGTTCCAGCAGGAGGAGGGTCGGCTCGACAGCCGGTGGGGGATGACCTCTCACCGCATGACGCTGATGATCTGCACGAGGTGCCGTTACATTCTGCACTTCTATGACAGGCACTCGATCTTCGACTTCGACTAAGCCCGGTGCGGCCTGGGCCAAGTAGTTCCATCCCGGTCAGGTGATCCGGGATGGGACTCAGGTTGTCGAGGGCCCTGCGGGGTTTAGTGGCGTGAACGTTCGTGGTCGTGGCTGAACACCTCCCGCTGACCGGCTTCTCCGTAACTAGCCCGGCTCTGACGGCGTACGGGGTGGGCGGGCGGTGCTTCGCCTGCGGGTTTGGGCTGGTTCCTTTCGGCGGTGGCCGGCGATACGGCCGAAGCGGCATGGCGCGATAGCGTTCCGTCCGTGATCGGTGGTGAGTGGCGTGGTCATGGTCGTTGGGCTCTCATCAATGACATGTTCGGCGCCGTTCCGCATTCGACGCAGCCCAGCCATTGACGCCGTTCGCCCTGCCCAGGCGTCGGCGGGCCGTACGTTGTCAGGAGGCTTTATCGGGAGGGCTCCAGGATTACCTTGATTGCTCCTGCGGATCTGTCGCGGGCCACTCGGAACGCGTCGGCGGCGTCGTTCAGCGGGAATCGGTGGGTGATGACGGTTTCTGCGATCTCCGGCCGGGTGGCGAGCAGGTCCGCGGCCTGACCGAACTCCCGTACGCCGTCGGGCCGGCCGTAGGCCATGGCATTGATGTAGGTCAGCTCCTTGATGAGGCTTTGTGCCGCAGGAAGGCCGATGGTGTCGTGGTAGACGCCCAGCACGATGATCCGTCCACCGGCCGCGGCCAGTTCGGCGCAGCGGGCCAGGCCTGACGGGCTGCCGGCAGCGTCGATGACGACGTCGTACGCGCCCTCTGGACGTCCGGCGCCGAGGCGCTCCGCGGCTGATCGCTGGTGTTCGTAACGAGCTTCCAGATCGACGTCGAAGCCCAGATGGCGCGCTACGGCGGCCGCGAGGAGCGCGATGGATCCCCCGCCGACGATGACCACCCTCTCGCCGGGCCGCAATCCGGCCTTTCGCACGCCGTGCCATGCGACGGCGGTGGGCTCAACCAGGCAGGCATCTTGTACGGGCAGGGCGGCGGGCAGCGGTAGCAGCGTGTATTCCGGGACCACCACGGATTGCGACATTCCGCCATCCCGGAAGATGCCCAGCGTGCCGTGCGCCGGGTCGGCGCAACGCTGGGTGTTGCCCGCCGCGCATTCCGGGCAACGACCGCAGTAGATGGACGGCTCCACCACGAAGGCGGCACCGTCGACCGTTCCGGCGAACTCGTGGCCGAACGTGAAGCCTTGGAGTCCGTTCGCGACGAACGTGACATCCGTGCCGCAGATCCCCGCCGATGCGATGTCCAGCCGGACGCCCGGCCCTTCCGGGTCGGCCACGTCCCGCACCTGGATCCCATCGGCGGTGTTCCTGACAGCCAGCATTCCGGTTCCCCCTCGTCGCCTCTTAAGCAAACTGTGTTCGCTTAAGCTAGGCGATCTCGTTTCGCTTCTGCAAGGCATGGGAGGCTGAACCTCGACATGACACGAGAGAAGCCCAGCTCACCGAACCGTGCCCGCATCTCATCGCCGGACCGGCCGGGCTCCGCGTCCTGGTGGCTCGCGCGCGGCGAGCCACCCACGCGCCCGCGGCGGAACCGGATGCTGTCACTGGAGGCGATCGCCGACACCGCGCTCCGACTGCTGGACGAGCACGGCATCGAGGCGATGACCATGCGGCGGCTCGCCGAGGACCTGGGGTGCAACCAGTCCTCTCTCTATCGGCACGTCCGCAGCCGGGACGAGCTGACGATCATCGTGGCCGACCGGGCCATCCGGCTGGGCCTGCAACCACCACCCCCGGGTCTGGACTGGCGGTCGGAGGCGGAATGGCTGGCGCGCGAATTCCGCGCTTTCCTTCTTGGCCATCCCTCTGTCGCCCTGCTTCTGCGTGGCACCGAGCGGCTCGGTCCGAATTCGCTCCAGGGAGTGGAGTTCGCGGTCGATCGGTTCATCGGCGCGGGTCTGAGCCCAAGACGCGCGGCGGCGGCCGCGGGCGCGTTGGCCACACTGATCATCGGTTCTGTGCAGTTCAACCTTTATCTTGACGCCACCGATCCCGGGGAACGGCAGGCACGTCAGACGCTTTATGAACGCCTCGACCCGCAGACCCATCCCCGAATGGTGCGGCATGCCACCGACATCGCCGGGGTGGGGAGCGAAGAGGAATTCGAGTTCGGGCTAAGGATGTTCCTGGACGGCATCGCGGTCGCGGTCCGTGGTACGACCGGTGACCCTGCTGGTCAGAAGGCGGACCAGTTGGCAGTTCCCGATTAGCATCCGGGAGTTGGCGGCGGTTCACCCTGTCATGAAAGGCCTGCCCACCGGTTTTCTGTCGGTGCCGCCTGCGATGATCTTCGCTCGGAGTCGGGTTCAGAGGAGGTCATCGTGGTTGCTGATCAGGCGTATCCGCACTACCGGCAATTGCTCGACAACAGCTGGCTGGGTGAAGCCATCTGCTGGACAGTGCTAGTGCCTCACGATGGGTCCCCGCTAAGCCTCGCGGATATCGGGGAGCGGGTGAGCGAGACGGGGCAGTACACGGTTTATGAGACAGCTACCTTCGAGCATGAGGGGGTGTTTCTGCACCTGTCGGATGGCGCGCCTTGGGCGATGCTCGTCGATCGTTCTGATCGGCACGTCGCTCTCTTCGAGTACAACGGGTTCCGGAGTGTCTATCCGCCGGTGCTTCCTCGCCTCAGCATGGGAGGGCGGGCTTACAGCGCCTACTGGAACGTCAACCGTACTAATAGCGTGGGCTTTGCCGTCGACGGCGAAATGGTGTTGTCCTTTGACGCCATGTACGCAGAAGAGGCGAGGAGGCTGCCGGGCTGGGAACGGTGGCCGCAGGTGGGGGAGATCCTTCCCTATTTCGATTGGCGGAAGGGTGAGAGTTGCTGGGCTGCCGCTTTGACGGCCATAGAGCTGGCTACGGACGTGAGGCTGGGCGAGGAATGGATTGCCGAAGCCTCATCCTTCATCACGGGATGACGAGCCTCGGGTGAAGGGTGTTGCCCCACCCTTTTGACGGGGTGGGGTTTGGAGTCAGCAGTAGGCGATCCCCGCCACTACGAAGGGGATGTTGTGGTACGGCGTGTATTCCGAGCGCTGCCCGGGAGTGACGCAGGGGCCGACCTCGCTCCAGGACCCGACCTGGGGGTTGGGGTGGGTGACGTGGATGCGGACGCCGTAGCCGCCGGTGCCGCCGGCGCAGTATGCCCAGGCGGTCTTGATGCCCTCGCGGCCGGCCGTACAACTGGCGGGGTTGGCTTGTGCGGGGGTGGCGGTGGCGGCGAGGGTGGCCGCGGCGACGAGGGTGGCCACGGACAGGGCGGTGTGCTTTCTCAGGCGCATGTGCCGGCTCCAAAGGGGTGCACTGTTAGGAAAGCTTCTTAATAGAAAGTAGGCGTGCTTCGGCTGGAGTCAAGGCCGGGGCCGGTTTTGGGTCTGGTTGGGGGTGGGGGGTGCGCGTACGGTGGCGGCACGCCTGAGGAGTCCTCTTGGTTGGCTTCTCATGGCGATGGGGACCCCGGTGGCTTCGGCCCGCGGGCGTGGAAGGGCCCACCCGCCCTTCGGTGATTGGGCGGGTGAGCCCGGCCGTGGTCGGCGTTGCGGATGGTGCGCAGGGGAAATGCCAAGGAAGATGTACGGCGGGCAGACCTTGCACCGGCTCTGACGTGCGAAAATGGTCAAATGGGGGATAGGGAAGAAATCTATCTTCGGGTAGACCCAAACGATTCACTGCGTGACGCGTACGACGACCTTTTCGTCAGGACCCAGCCGGGGGCACTGGAGCATCGGGAGTACCTCGCGGGCCGCTATTGGATCATCTTTCGGGATACCGGGCAGACCCGAGACGGGACCGATGGCAACATCGTTCGCATCTTCGAACTCACGACGAAGGTCGTGCGCACAGCGCACTAACCGAAAAGTGGCCGCGGCCACGTCTTTCTGGGCAGATGGCACATGTGGCGCATCTTGCCATTCACCTGCGGACTCGTGAGGCGGGTGGGAAAGATGATGGCATCCGCTGACCCGGTCAAGGGCGAAGCGGACACCCCCGGCTCAGGAGATCTTGCAGATTCATACCCTGGGCCGGGGGTGGCGGTGATCAGAGGTCAGTGGCGATGATGGTGTCGATGTTGCGTTCGGCCAGTGCGGTGATGGTGACGAACGGGTTCACGCTGGTGTTGCCTGGGATCAGCGCGCCGTCGATGACGTAGAGGCCGGGGTAGGCGGTCAGGCGGCCGTAGTTGTCGGTGGCCTTGTTGAGTACGGCGCCGCCGAGCGGGTGGTACGTGAGATGATCGCCCCAGATCTTGTAGATGCCGAACAGGTCGGTCCGGTAGATCGTGCCCTCTTTCGCATTGATCTTGTCGAAGATCGTTTTGGCCATGTCGATGGACGGCTGTTTCCAGGATGTCTGCCAGTTCAGGTCCACCGAGCTCGTCGCGGAGTTCCAGGTGAAGGCGGCTCTGTTCGGATTCTTGGTGATCGAGAGATAGAACGAGGCGAACGTTTCGATTCCCGTCGGCAGCGGGGCGACCTCGGCGAAGGCGCCGCCGGCTGACCAGTTGTCTATGCCGGAGCACGGGATCGTCGACTGGAGTTTGCCGGTCGGGTCCCAGAGGTGGTTGGCGCGGCCGCACATGACATTGCCGTTGTCGCCCCAGCCTTTGCCGATCTCGTTGTTCAGGTTGGGTAACGCGCCGGTGGCCTTCAGCTTCACCAGAAGCTTGCTGGTCCCGACGCTGCCCGCCGCGAAGAAGACGCGGTCGGCGGTGACGGCCTTGGTGGCGGTGGTGGCGCCGCTGGTGTTGAGCTGGTCGATGACGACGGTGTAGCCGCCGCCGGACGCGGGGGTGACAGAGGTGACCTTGTGGAGAGCGGAGATGGTGACCCTGCCGGTCGCCTTGGCGCGGGCCAGGTAGGTCTGTTGCAGGGACTTCTTGCCGTGGTTGTTGCCGTAAAGGATCTCTCCGGCCAGGGCTGACTTGGTGGCCGTTCCGGCGGCTTCCCGCTTCATGTAGTCCCAGTCGTAGACGTCGGGAACGAAGACGAACGGGAATCCGGATCGCTGCGCGTGCTTACGGCCGACGCGCGAGTACTGGTAGCAGGCGGTGGTGTCGAACCATGCGGGGTCGATGAGACCGACGCCCAGACCGGCGTTGGCGCGGGGGTAGTAGGTGGCGTACATCTCGTCGGCGTTCACCGAGGGAAGCACCGTGGCGAAGTTCTCGCGCTTGGGGGTCACGGCCATGCCGCCGTTCACCAGTGAGCCGCCGCCGACGCCGCGACCCTGGTAGACGGTGATGCCGCTGAACTCCTCGGCGTCGAGGATGCCCGTGTAGCGAGGGATGTCGCGGTCGATGGGGAAGCCGAGGAAGTAGTTGAGGGGAGCCTTGGTGCGCGTGCGCAGCCAGTAGGAGCGCTGGTCGGGGGAGAGCGTGCTGCAGAAGATCTTGCCATCGGGGCCTGGCGTGTCCCACGCCATCCCCATTTCCACCATGTGTACGGCCACGCCCGCCTCTGCCAGGCGAAGTGCGGCGACGGCTCCGCCGTACCCGGTGCCGATCACCAGGGCGGGCACGCGCTCGCCCGAGGTGATGACGGCGGCGCGGGCCGCGGGGGCGCGACCGGCCAGGACCGCGGCGCCCAGGAGAGAACCGGTTCCAGCGATGAAGCCACGACGGGAGACACCCGACATGTATCACTCCTCACTCTCGACGGATTCGCGCCTTGACATCACTAGGTGCGGGCGGGTCCGCCCCGGGTCGGCTCTGTCGTCTCACGCCGGGCCGATGCGGTGGGCGGGGGCTCGCACGGGATTCACTCGGTGGTGGGCTCGGATTCGCGCGTGGCCGGCTTGGGCGGCTCGTGTGTCGTCGGCTGTGCGGAGGGCGCCGGGCCGGGTGAGGTCGCGGCTTCTGCGCTCACTTCCCGGCGGGCGAGGCTCCGCTGGGCAGCTTGCACACGGTGTCGAGGCCGAGCACCCGGTTGAGGCGGCCGAACGCCAGCCAGGAGCCGATGCTCATGCTCAGTTCGACGATTTCGAGCTGCGTGTATCGGGCCGTCATCCGGTCCCAGAACTCCTCGTCGAGCGCGTGGTGGTCGAGGGCGTAGCGCTCGGCGTACTCGGCGGCCAGGCGGGTGCGCTCGTCGAAGGCGTCGGTGGTGCGCCAGTCGGTCACGGCGTCGGCGAAGGTGTCCTCGACCTTCTGCCCGTCGCGCTCGGTCCGCCAGTCGAGGCAGAAGACACAGCCGTTGACCTGCGCGATCCGCAGCCGCGCCGCCTCGAACTCGCGCAGCCCGAGCGTGGTGTGGGCGTACACCGACAGCGAGAAGTGCGAGGCGGCGGGGCCGATTCCGGGCACCATCTCGCCCCAGACGTACTCGATGGCGTCCTTGCCCTCGGGAATGTCGATCCTCATGTCAGCCTCCCCGGGCCCGCGAGCGCGGCGGCGACGCGGCGTCGCCGGGAATGTCGGTTGTCATGTCAGCCTTCCGGGCCTCAGGGGTACGTCGAGGGCGTCGTAGAGGCCGGGTTCCGCGGCCATAAGCCAGTCGATGGCGCCGATCAGCCTGCCGACGGCGGTGGCGTTGCCGCCGGCGGAGTGGTTGCCGTCCTCGTCGGTGGCCTCGACCGTGACCTCGATCCGCGGGCGGCCCTCGATGACCACCCGGTGCGCGCCGACGCCGTCCGGCGGTGTGGGCCAGTCGGGAGCGCAGGAGGCGTGGATGCGGGTGACGTGCTCGATGACGATGCGGGGCGCGCCGCCGACGACGCCCTGGACCTCGAAGCGGACCGCGCCCTGGGTGCCGGCGTCGAACTTGCCCATCGTCACCGTGCTCACCGTCGCGTCGAGCGCCCGCCGGTCGACGGTCTCGCGGATCTCGTCGAGGTCTACGCCGAGGGCGCGGGCCATGAGCCGTATCTGCCCGCCCCAGACCATGGACGGAATCGTGGGCGCGAGCATGGGCGGCTCGTAGTCCATCGGCTGGCCCATGCCGACCAGGTAGCGGACGGAGTCCTCCTGGTCGTAGGTGGAGTAGTCGAAGATCTCCTGGCAGCGGATGACGTCCACGACGGAGCCGAGGCCGCTGATCAGCAGCGGCAGCACGTCGTTGCCCCAGCCGGGGTCGACGCCGGAGACGAACAGCGAGCCGCCGCCCTCGGCGATGGCCGACAGCACGGGCTCACGTAGTTCGGGCGGGGCGTTGCGCTGGTCGTAGAGGGCGTAAAGGGAGGGAGTGACGACGACGGCGCCGGCTCGGATGGCCTTGACGATGTCGGCGAGCGCCTCGTCGGGGCGGATTTCGCCGGAGGCGGCGTACACGACGGCGTCCGGACGGGCCGACAGCGCCGCTTCGGCGTCGGCGCTCGCGGTGACGCCGAGGTCGCGGCCGAGGCCGGCGAGTGCTCCGGCGTCGTGGCCGACCTTGTCGGGATTGTGGACGATCACTGCGGCGAGTTCGAGATCCGGGTTGGCCTCGACGGCGCGGATGGCCGCGCGGCCGACATTGCCGGTACCCCAGACCATCGTGGAGACCATGGGCGGAGCGTAGCAAGCGCTTGGTTCGGTGTACAGGGCCTACCATCGGGGTCGGAGGGGGATGGAGATGAAGATCGGCGAGCTGGCCAGACGGGCCGGGGTGAGCGAGCGGTCGCTGCGTTACTACGAGCAGCAGGGCCTGCTGGTGGCCGGCCGTACGCCCGGCGGGCACCGCGACTACCCCGAGAGCGCGGTCGACCGGGTCATCCGGATTCAGGAGCTGTTCGCCGCGGGGCTGCACAGCAGGAAGATCGCGCGAGTGCTGCCCTGTATGCGTGACTCCGACGGCGGTCCTGCCGCCATCGCCACTCCCGCGCTGGTGGACGAGCTCACGCTGGAACGCGACCGGATCGACCGGATGATCGCCGACCTGGTCCGCTCCCGCGAGGTCCTCAACGACGTGATCGCCACGGCCGCGGGCAACGCCTGACGGCTTCGCCGCGGCACGATCCGGTGGCGCCTCGGTGGGCTGTTCGGCCGGGTGGCACCTGTGCTACGCCCTGTCCGTAAGGAAGATCCGCCCGGCCACCGCCGCCCACATCCACCGCCGCCCACATCCACCGCGGCGCCAGAGGGGTGGCGGGTGTCATCACCGGTGGCCGCACCGCTACTACGTCAACGTCCACAACAAGAGGTTCCCGATGGGCGCGGTACGCGGCCAGCTCCGCTGACCCCCCTGCTCCAGCTCCACAAGGCTGCCAGCTCCGCTGACCCCCTGCTCCAGCTCCCCGGGGCGGCCGGGGAGCTGGAGCCCGTTCACTCGGCGGCGAGTCGTTCTGCCTCTTCGTGCAGCACCGCGATCAGCGTCATCTCCAGCTGCAGGTCGCTGAGCTCCGGTGCCGCGAGGCCGTCAAGCACGCGCATGCGGGCCTCCCTTTGCTGGGAGACGCCTCAGCAGTCACAGAGGTTTACGCGGAAGGCTCTTTGAATCTTTCCCAGGCGGACTGTTTGGTCATGCTGAGGGAGGCGCCGATGCGCTCCCAGCTGACGTTACGGCCCCGCAGGTGCGCTACCCAGTCACGCATGTTGTCGTTGATCTGGGCCTGGACGGCTGCGATCTTCGGCAGGTGGTCGAGGATCTGGTCGTCGCTCATCGTCTCCCACATGGGCAGCCGCGGCTCGGTGCTCTCGGCCAGCTTCTCCTCTTCGAGGATCTGGTCGCACAGGGCCACGCACGAGTCGCAGATGTGGACCCCGGGCCCGGCGATGAGCTTGGCCACCTCGGTGCTCTTCTTGTGGCAGAAGGAGCAGTGCAGCTTGTCTTTCCAGTCAGGCATGGCCTGACGCTAACTCGTCAGGCAACTCCTGACAAGCCTTCGTCGAGGAGGGCCTTCCGTTCCTCGTGGATGCGGCAGCAAAGGGTGACGTAGGCGTCGAGCACCTTGTCATAGGCGGCGCGCGCCTGGTCGACCTGGGCGCTGAGCGCGACGATCCGCTCGGGGTCGCCCCGGCGTTCGGCGTCCGCGAGCATCATGCGCGCCTCCAGCACGATGTCCTCAGCCCTGGTCCTGGTACGGCGGAGCAGTTCCGAACACTCGTAGAGCTCCTTCAGCCGCGCTGAAGTGAGGATGTCCTCGGCCGCGTAAAGCACCTTGGCCTGGGCCACGAGCTGCTTGTAGAGACTGGTTCCCATAACCTGCCACCTCCCGGTCAAGGTTGCCTGAGTGTAGACGCGCGAGCCTTGAGCGCGGATCACGGCCGCGGCCAGGGGGTAGGGCACTGTTCCCTTCGGGGTTGTTCTTATCCCCCGGGTGGAAGAAGAGCGTTCCTGAACGGAATTCGATGCTCCGCATAGCCGCTCATTAGGTGCTTTAGCCGGAAATTTCGCCAGGTGCGGCGGAGGAAAACGGCGCACCAAGAGGCCCGATCGCCCACGCGAGAGCCGCTCCTCGTCACATACTGAAACGAAGTGCAAGCAGATTGTGACGGCTGAGGGGCGCGGCTGTGGCTGATACGACGACGGGGTGCGACGAGGATGCGGCGGACGTCAGCGTCATCATCCCGGCCCACAACTGCCGGTCCTACCTCGACCGATGTCTGACCTCCGCGCTCATCCAGCGCGTGAAGAAGGAGATCGTCGTCATCGACGACGGCTCCGACGACGGCAGCGCCGAGCTGCTCGACCTCTACGCGACCTACCACCGCAGCATCGTGAAGGTCGTCCACCAGCCCTGCTCGGGCGGCGCCGGCAAGCCGCGCAACGTCGGCCTGGAGCACGCCACCGGCCGCTACGTCTTCTTCTGCGACGCCGACGACTACCTCGGCGCCGAGGCGCTGGAGCGCATGGTCGCGATGGCCGACCGCAACGGCTCCGACATCGTCCTGGGCCGCATCGTCGGCCATGGCAGGCGGGCGCCGGTGTCGATGTTCCAGCGCAGCGCCGACCGGGTGGAGCTCGGCGAGAGCGCCGTCTACAACAGCCTGAGCTGCTTCAAGCTGTTCCGCAGGGAGATGCTGGAGCGTCACACGATCCGCTTCGCCGAGGATCAGCTCATCGGCGAGGACATCCAGTTCTCCGTGCACGCCTACTGCCACGCCGGGACGATCTCCGTGGTCGCCGACTACGACTGCTACCACCTCACCGCCCGCCCCGACGGCAGCAGCATCATGCAGCAGCCCGGCAGCCGCGACCCGATCTCCTGGCTCACGATGATCCGGGCTCCGATCGAGCTCATGACCCGGCACATCGAGCCGGGCCCGCTGCGCGACCACCTGCTCAGACGGCATTTCAGGCTCGACGCCTTCGCCCAGCTCGGCGCGCCGTTCCTGGAGGCCGACGACGTCCAGCGCAAGGACATCGCGGCCGAGGTGGCGGCGCTCTGCGACGAGTACCTCACCCCGGGCGTGGCCGAGCGGCTCAACAGCACCGACCGCCAGCGCCTGGCCGCCCTCGGCGACATCGAGCGCCTGCTGCGCCTGGCCGACATCGAGAGCGCGACCGTGCTGCGGCGGCTGACCGGGCTGCGCTGGGAGGCCGAGCGGCTGCTGGTCACCGGTACGGCCCGGCTCGAAGGCATGCGCGACAACGACGGCGTCTCGGTCGTCCTGCGGGCCAGGCACGACCCGGCCGGCGAGCAGGTGATCCCGGCTGAGTGCGAGGACGGCGAGTTCACCGTGCGCATCGACCCCGCCCAGCTCGCCTCGGGCGTGTGGGACGCCTACGTCGCGGTCGAACTGGAGGGCGTGACCCGGCTGGGCAGGCTGGGCGCCAACCGGGAGGGCGGTCTGGCCAGGCCGTCGCCCCGGCTGATCGGCAACGTGGTGGCGCTGCCGTACTTCACGAGGGACAACGGGAACCTCAGCCTCGACGTCGGCGGGCACGTGCTGGCGGTGCCCGGCAGCGTCCGCATCACCAGGACGCGCTGGGGGCTGGGGCACCGGCTGCTGCTCGACGGCGAGATCACGGTCGGCGGGTCGGCGGTGGAGGCGGGAGCCGTACGCGGGCTGGTGTGGAAGGAGCGGCGTACGGGCAGCGAGCGGACCGAGCGCGTGACCGCGCTGCCCGGCGGGGCCTTCGCGGCGCGGCCTGCGGTGGGCCGGTTCGCGCCGGGCACCTGGGACGCCTACCTGGAGCTGGAGCTCGGCGGGCCGCCCGCGCGCTTCCGCATCGAGACCGGCGCGGTGGGGGTGCCGGCGGCGCGGCGCTGGTGGCGGGGCGCGGTGCTGCGGAGCGTGCGGCCGTACGCGACCTCGGGGCGTGGACGGCTGAGCACGGTGGTGCGGAAGCTGACGCCGCGGGCGATTCTCCGGAGAATTCTTCGCTAAATGCCATCTATGTGCAGGTGCAAGGCGATGCCTTATCGTAAGGACGTTATCCCCCCTTACTGAGAGGCAGGAGTCGTGCACGTTCCCGATGGCTTCTTCAACGCGGCGGTGTCCATCTCCGCCGGGGTCGTCGCGGCAGCGGGGGTCGCGGTCTGCCTGCGCGGCGCCCGGCGCGAGCTCGACGACCGGACGGCGCCCATGGCGGGCCTGGTGGCGGCGTTCATCTTCGCCGTCCAGATGCTGAACTTCCCGGTGGCCGCCGGCACCAGCGGCCACCTGCTCGGCGGCGCGCTGGCCGCGATACTCGTCGGTCCTTATACGGGTGTCCTGTGCGTGGCCGTGGTGCTCCTGGTCCAGGGCCTGTTCTTCGCCGACGGCGGCCTGACCGCGCTGGGCGTCAACATCACCATCATGGGCATCGTGACCGTTCTGGTCGGCTGGGGCGTCTTCCGGCTGGTCACCCGCTTCGCCGCGGGCAAGGGCGCGATCACGGCCGCCGCGTTCCTGGCCGCGCTCGTCTCCGTGCCCGCCTCGGCGCTGGCGTTCACGGCCCTGTTCGCGATCGGCGGCACCGCGCCGATCGAGGTCGGCGCGGTGGCCGCCGCGATGGGCGGCGTGCACGTCCTGATCGGCATCGGCGAGGGGCTGATCACCGCGGTGACCGTCGGCGCCGTCCTGGCGGTCCGCCCCGATCTCGTGTACGGCGCGGCCGGCCTGGCCAAGCCGCTCGTGCTCCGCGGCGCCGACGGCTCGATCACGGAGGCCACCGGAAAGCCGGAGACCGTCGAAAAGGGCGGGGTGCGGCCGTTCGTGCTGGGCGGGCTCGGCGTGACGCTGATCCTGGCGGGCGTGGTCTCCTTCTTCGCCTCCTCCTCACCCGACGGCCTGGAGCGGGTGGCCGAGGACAAGGGATTCATCGACCAGACCACCGACCATCTGTTCGGCACGTGGGCGCTGGCCGACTACGGCGACGTCGGCGGCATCCCGGTGGGTGTCGCGGGCATCATCGGCGTCGGCCTGACGCTGCTGGTGGCGGCCGGCATCGCGTACGCGGTGCGCAGCCGTAAGGTCAAGGCCGAGGCGTAGGCCATGGGGGCGGGCCACCACCACCAGCTCTACCGGCCGGGGGGCTCGCTCGTGCACCGGCTGCCGCCGCAGTGCAAGCTGCTCGCGGTCCTGGCCTTCGCCATCGTGGTGGTGGCCACGCCCCGCGAGGCGTTCTGGGCGTTCGGGTGCTACGCGGTGCTGCTCGCGGCGGTGGCGGCGGTGGCGAGAGTGCCGCCGGCGTTCATCGCGCGGCGCATGGTGATCGAGCTGCCGTTCGTCCTGTTCGCCTTCCTCATCCCGGTCATCGGGATGGGGGAGCGGACCACCGTGCTCGGGCTTTCGCTGAGCGTGCCCGGTCTCTGGGCGGCCTGGAACATCCTGGCCAAGGCCTCCCTCGGGGTGGTCGCCTCGATCCTGCTGGCCGCCACGACCGAGCCGCGGGCGGTCCTCATGGGCGCGCAGCGGCTGCGGGTGCCGTCGCTGCTGGTGCAGATCGCCATGTTCATGCTGCGCTACATGGACGTGATCGTGGACGAGATGCGCAGGATGAGGATCGCCAGGGAGTCGCGCGGGTTCGAGGCGCGCAACATGCGGCACATCCCGGTGATCGCGCGCTCGGCCGGGGCCCTGTTCATCCGCTCCTACGAGCGGGGTGAGAGGGTGCACCTGGCGATGCTGAGCCGGGGGTACGACGGCCGGATGCCGGTCGTGCAGGAGATCTCGGCGAGCGTGCGGCAATGGGCGATCGCGCTGGCGCTGCCCGGCGGGGCGCTGGCCGTACTGGGGATGATGGCGTTGTGAACTACTCGCTGGAGGTCAAGGACCTCGCCTACGCCTACCCCGACGGGACGCAGGCGTTGTTCGGGGTGGACCTGGCCGTCGGGCGCGGCGAGCGGGTCGCGCTGCTGGGGCCCAACGGCGCCGGCAAGACGACGCTCGTCATGCATCTCAACGGCATCCTCACCGCCGGGCACGGCACTGTCACCGTCGCGGGCACTCCGGTGCGCAAGGACACGGTCAAGGAGATCCGCCAGCGCGTCGGCCTGGTGTTCCAGGATCCGGACGACCAGTTGTTCATGCCGACGGTCCGCGACGACGTCGCCTTCGGCCCCGCCAACGCGGGCCTGCGCGGCGAGGAGCTCGAACGCCGGGTCAAGGACGCGCTCGACCGGGTCGGCATGCTGGAGTTCGCCGACCGGCCGCCGCACCACCTATCCTTCGGCCAGCGGCGGCGGGTGGCGGTCGCGACCGTGCTGGTCATGGAGCCGGAGATCCTCGTGCTGGACGAGCCGTCGTCCAACCTGGACCCGGCCGCGCGCAGGGAACTGGCCGAGATCCTGCGCGCGCTGGAGGTGACCGTGCTCATGGTGACGCACGACCTGCCGTACGCGCTGGAGCTGTGCGAGCGCTCGCTCATCCTGTCGGGCGGCGTGATCGCCGCCGACGGGCCCACGCGCGCGCTGCTCGCCGACCCCGGCCTGCTCGCCGCGCACCGCCTTGAGCTGCCGTACGGCTTCGCTATACCCGCGGAACGTGGATGATGATCAGCCGGTCCCCGGCCTGCAGGGTCTGGGCCTGAGGGTCGGCGTAGGTCAGCAGGTCGCCGCCACGGGCCACGGCGACGACCATGCCGTCGCACTCGGCCGGCTCCTTGCCGACCTCATCGGCGGTGACGGCGCGTTCGTACAGGTCAAGGCCCTTGCCGAAGACCAGGAAGTCCTCGATGAGCGCGCTGATCGCCGGGCTCTGCGTCGCCACGCCCAGCATCCGGCCGGCCGCCTCGGAGGAGGTGATGACCACGTCGGCGCCGCTCTGCCTGACCAGCGGGTCGTTCTCGGCCTCCCGCACCGCCGCGACGATGGTCGCCGACGGGTTGAGGCTGCGCGCCGTGAGCGTGACCAGGGCCGCGGTGTCGTCGCGCTGGACGGCGATGATGACCTGGGCGGCCGTCCTGATGCCGGCGCGGTTGAGCACCTCGCTGCGGGTGGCGTCGCCCTGCACTCCCGCGAACCCGTCCGCCGTGGCCTCCTCGACCAGCGCGCGGACCGGGTCGATGACCACGATCGACTCCTTCGTGCGCTCGTTCTCCAGCAGTGTGCGGATCGCCGAGCGGCCTTTGGTGCCGTAGCCGATGATCAGCGTGTGGTCGTGCAACCTGGACCTCCAGCGTTTGATGCGGAAGACGTCGCGGGTGCGCTTGGTGAGCACCTCAAGGGTGGTGCCGACCAGGATGACCAGGAAGGCCACGCGCAGCGGCGTCACCGCCACGATGTTGATGATCCGGGCGGTGTCGGTGACCGGGGTGATGTCGCCGTATCCGGTGGTGGAGAGCGAGACGGTCACGTAGTAGAGGGCGTCGAGCAGCGAGACGGAGCCGTCGGCGTTGTCGTGGTAGCCGCCCAGATCGACCGCCACCAGCAGGAACATGGCGGCGAGCACGCCGAGGGCCAGTGCCATGCGCCGCAGGACCGCGCGCAGAGGGCTCATCGGCGCGGAGGGCAGCTGAACGCCCGGCTCCGCCTCATCCCCTCGCATAAGGGCTGATCGTAGTTTGTGCATGCCCGCTTATCGGGGATGTCCAAGTACAGTGGCTCATCGAGGAGGGGCCGAACATGAAGCTGCGGCTTGCGCGACACTCGATGGGCGATGCCGTGGTGGTGGCCGTCGAGGGTGAACTCGATCTGTTCACCGCGCCCTTCCTGCGTGACGAGGTGCGCGATGCCATCAAGCAGGACAGCGCGCGGCTGGTGCTCGACCTGCAGCAGCTGTCGTTCATGGACTCCAGCGGGCTGTCGGTGCTGATCGAGGCGTGGCGGCTGGCCACCGGCGAGGGCGGCGGCGTGTCCCTGGCCGCCCCGCAGGCGCCCGTGGCCCGCATCCTGCGTACCACCGGTCTTGACCGGCGGATCAAGGTCTACTCGGACGTCGACAGCGCCGTCGGCGGCATGTGACCGCGAATTAACCCACCCCGAGTAGAACTTCATTCGGTTGTCGGGTTAGGGTCCGGGATATGGACGTCAACGGATCTGCAGCAATCATCTCCGGCGGTGCCAGCGGCCTCGGTGAGGCCACCGCCCGCGAGCTGGCCGCCCACGGCGCGACCGTGGTCATCGCCGACCTCAACGAGGAGCGCGGCAAGGCCATCGCCGACGAGCTCGGCGGAGTCTTCGTCAAGACCGACGTGTCGGACGAGGAGCAGGTGCAGGCGGCGGTGGACGCCGCTGTGGCGACCGGCAAGCCGGTCCGTGTGATCGTGAACAGCGCCGGGATCGGCTGGGCCGAGCGGACCGTCAACCGCGACGGCGCGCCGCACAGCCTCGGCAGCTACCGCAAGGTCATCGAGGTGAACCTGATCGGCACGTTCAACCTCATGCGCATCGGCGCCGCCGCCATCGCCAAGACCGAGCCCGCCTCCGAGGACGGTCACCGCGGCGTCGTCATCAACACCGCCTCCGTGGCGGCGCTGGAGGGCCAGACGGGTCAGCTCGCCTACTCCGCCTCCAAGGGCGGCATCGTGGGCATGACGGTCCCGGCCGCGCGCGACCTGGCGGCGATCGGCGTACGCGTGAACACGGTCTGCCCCGGCATCATCGACACCCCGATCTACGGCTTCTCGCCGAACTCGGAGGAGTTCAAGGCCAAGCTGGTGGCTCCGGTGGTCTTCCCGAAGCGCATGGGCCGTCCCGACGAGTTCGCCCACCTGGTCCGCTCGCTGATCGAGAACGACTACATGAACGCCGAAGTCGTCCGCTTCGACGGCGGCATCCGCTTCCAGCCCAAGTGAGGTCGCGTGTCTGACTCTGAGGTTCTCGTCGAGGAATCCGGCAACGTCGCCGTCATCACGATCAACCGGCCGCGGGCCCGCAACGCCGTCAACGGCGCGGTGGCCCGCGGCATCGCCGCGGCTCTTGACGAGCTCGATGCCCGCTCCGACATCTCCGCCTACGTCCTGACCGGGGCGGGTGGCACCTTCTGCGCAGGAATGGACCTCAAGGGCTTCCTGTCCGGCGACTTCCCGGTGGTCGAGGGGCGCGGCTTCGGCGGCCTGGCGGAGGCTCCGCCGAAGAAGCCGCTGGTCGCCGCCGTCGAGGGGTACGCGCTGGCCGGCGGGTTCGAGCTGGCGCTGTCCTGCGACGTGATCGTCGCCTCCGATGAGGCCAAGTTCGGCCTGCCCGAGCCCAAGCGCGGTCTGGTGGCCGGCGCCGGCGGCGTCATGCGGCTGCCCCGGCGCATCCCCTACCACGTAGCCATGGAGATCGCCCTGACCGGCGACCACTACCCGGCCTCCCGCCTGTACGAGCTGGGCCTGGTCAACCGGATCACCCCGGCGGGCGGCGCCCTTGAGACGGCGCTGAAGCTGGCCGGGAAGATCGCCGCGAACGCCCCGCTGGCACTGGCGGCCACCAAGAAGGTGATCATCGAGTCGCAGGATTGGTCCCTGGAGGAGATGTTCACCAAGCAGGGCGCGATCGTCGGGCCGGTGTTCGGCTCGAAGGACGCGATGGAGGGCGCCGCGGCCTTCGCCGAGAAGCGCGCCCCCAACTGGAAGGGCGAATAGAACAGAGGGTCCTCTCTCCATTGAGAAGAGGGCCCTCTACGCATGCGTGGCGATTCCTGCGTACGGTAAAAGAGAAGTCAGTCGACCCCGCAGGAGCGCGCATGAACGGCCAGCCCGAAGGACGGTCCCGCTTCCGTGGCACGCTCGCCGAAGCCGCGGGAGCCGTGATCTTGCTTGTCGTGGCGGTCGCCGCCATGTGGGCCATCGAGGTCGCGGACTACGTCCTGCCGGCCAACCTCGACGACTACGGCATCGCCGGCTGGCAGCCCTCGGGCCTGGTCGGGATCCTGTTCGCGCCGTTCCTGCACGTGGGCTTCGGCCACCTGATGGCCAACTCGCTGCCGTTGCTCATCCTGGGCTTCCTGGCGGCGGTGCGGGGGCTGGGCCGGTTCGCGGCGGCCAGCCTGCTGATCATCCTCATCGGCGGACTGGGCACCTGGCTGACCACCCCGATCGGGACCGTCGCGGTGGGCGCGAGCGGCCTCATCTTCGGGTACTTCGGCTATGTGGTGGCCCGCGGGATCTTCGACCGCAGCATCCTCGACATCGTCATCGCGGTCGGCGTGGCGATCGCCTACTACTCGATGCTGCTCGGCGTGCTGCCGAACCAGCCCGGCATCTCCTGGCAGGGCCACCTGTTCGGGCTCATCGCCGGAGTGGTGTCGGCGTGGGTGCTGCGCCGGCGCCGCAACTCCCTCACCGCCTACTAGTGCACCAGGTCCCTGGTCCGCTCGGCGGGCGAGTGGGACAGCAGCCGGTCGATCCACGCCAGCCCGATCGCCGAGGCCACGAAGGCCAGGTGGATGAACGTCTGCCACATGATCTTGTTGTCGGGGATCCAGCGCGCCTGGATGAACGTCTGCAGCAGGTGCACCGACGAGATGCCGATGATCGCGGTGCCCAGCTTGACCTTGAGCACGTTGGCGTTGACGTGGGAGAGCCACTCGGGCTCGTCGGGATGCCCGTTGAGGTTGATGCGTGAGACGAACGTCTCGTAGCCCCCGACGATGACCATGATGAGCAGGTTGGAGATCATCACGACGTCGATCAGCGCGAGCACGGAGAGCATGACGATGACCTCCATACTCGGCGCCGCGCCCTCGGTCAGCCTGGCGAAGCTCGCCGCGACCGGCGAATGGCCAGGATCACCGGTGGCGACCGTCTGGATCAGGTGCCACAACTCGACCAGGAACTGCCACACGTAGACGCCCTGCGCCACGATCAGCCCCAGGTAGAGCGGCAGCTGGAGCCAGCGGCTGGCAAACATCAGGTACCCCAGGCCTAACGGCCGTCTGGGATGGGACGTCACTCCGGTCAACCCCCGTCACGTGCGTGCGTTCTCGCACAACTTTACGGAATATCGACATCACTGGTCGCCGCGCGGGTTTTCCGGCAAGAATGTTTCCTGTGGCAACCCTGGGATCCCTGGAACGCGCGATCATGGACGTGTTGTGGGACGCCCGCAAACCGCTGCTCGTCAGGGAAGTCCTGGCCAGGCTGAACAAGGACAGGGCGCTGGCCTACACCACGGTTCAGACCGTGGCCGAGCGGTTGCTGAAGAAGGGGTTGCTGGTCCGCACGCCGTACCGTAACGCCTTCAGGTACGCGGCGGTGCACACCAGGGACGAGCACGTCACCAGGCTGATGCTCGAGGCCCTCTCGGCCAGCACCGACAGGCTGCCGGTGCTGGCGCGCTTCGCGCAGAGCGTCGAGGACGCCGACGCGCTCGCCCTCCTGGAGGAACTGGCCAGGCGGACGGGTCAGAGGCGCTCGACCACGTAGTCGACGCAGGTCGTCAGCGCCTCGATGTCGGCCGGGTCGATGGCGGGGAACATCGCCACGCGAAGCTGGTTGCGGCCGAGCTTGCGGTAGGGCTCGGTGTCGACGATCCCGTTGGCGCGCAGCGTCTTGGCGACCGCGGCGGCGTCGACGTCGTCGTTGAAGTCGATGGTGCCGACGACCTGCGAGCGGAACTCCGGCGCGGCGAACGGCGTCGCGAAGGAGGACTTCTCCGCCCACGTGTACAGGCGCTGGGACGAGTCGGCCGTGCGGGCGGTGGTCCAGGACAGGCCGCCGTTGGCGTTCATCCACTCGATCTGGTCGGCCAGCAGGAACAGCGTCGCCACCGACGGGGTGTTGTAGGTCTGGTCCTTCGCCGAGTTGTCGATGGCGACCGGCAGGCTGAAGAACTCGGGCACGTAGCGGCCGGAGGCGGCGATCTCCGCGACGCGGGCCAGCGCGCGCGGCGACATGATCGCGATCCACAGGCCGCCGTCGGAGGCGAAGCTCTTCTGCGGGGCGAAGTAGTAGACGTCGGTCTCGGCGATGTCGACGGGCAGCCCGCCGGCGCCGGAGGTGGCGTCGACCAGCACCAGCGAGTCGTCGGAGCCCACCCGCCCGATCGGCATCGCGACGCCGGTCGAGGTCTCGTTGTGCGTCAGGGCGTAGACGTCGACGCCCTCTTCGAGCACGGCCTCCGGGTGGGTGCCGACCTCGGACTTGATGATCGTCGGGTCGCCGAGCCAGGGCGCCTTGCTGACGACGGCGCCGAACTTGGAGGAGAACTCGCCGAACGACAGGTGCTGCGATCTCTCGCGCACCAGCCCGAAGGCGGCGATGTCCCAGAACGCGGTGGTGCCGCCGTTGCCCAGCACGACCTGGTAGCCCTCGGGCAGCGAGAACAGGTCCGCGAGGCCGGAGCGCACGCGGCCGACCAGGCTCTTGACCGGCTTCTGGCGGTGGGAGGTCCCCATGACGCTCGCCCCGGCGGAGGCGAGCGCGGCCAGCTGCTCGGGACGGACCTTCGAGGGCCCGCAGCCGAAGCGGCCGTCGGCGGGCTTGATGTCAGCGGGAATCACGATGTCAGCCACCTGCATAAGCGTACTGAGCCGTGACGGATGGCTTGGCCCGGGTCCGGGATTTGAGACGTCCGGAAGGCCGGACGTACGGCTGCCCACGGCGGCAGCCGTACGAAGCAGGCCTCAGATGAGGCCGGCGACCTCGGAGGCTCCGGGCACGTCGCTCAGGGGGCGGGTGGCCGGGCCGGTGTAGTTCGCGCTGGGGCGGACGAGCCTGCCCGTGCGCTTCTGCTCCAGGATGTGCGCGGCCCAACCGGCCGTGCGGGCGCAGGTGAACATGGAGGTGAACATGTGCGAGGGCACCTCGGCGAAGTCGAGGACGACGGCGGCCCAGTACTCCACGTTGGTGGCCAGCACCCGGTCGGGCTTGCGGGCGTGCAGTTCTTCGAGCGCCGCGGTCTCCAGCGCCTGCGCGACCTCGTAGCGGGGCGCGTCGAGCTCCTTGGCGGTACGGCGCAGCACACGCGCACGCGGGTCCTCGGCGCGGTAGACGCGGTGACCGAAGCCCATGAGGCGGTTGCCCTTGTCCAGCTCGCTCTGGACGTACTTCTTGGCGTCGCCGAGCTGCTCGACGCCTTCGATCATGTGCAGCACGCGGGCGGGGGCGCCACCGTGCAGGGGACCGGACATGGCGCCCACGGCGCCGGAGAGCGCGGCGGCCACGTCGGCGCCCGTGGAGGCGATGACGCGGGCGGTGAACGTGGAGGCGTTCATGCCGTGCTCGGCGGCGGAGGTCCAGTAGGCGTCGATGGCCTTGACGTGCTTGGGATCAGGTTCGCCGCGCCAGCGGACCATGAACCGTTCGACGATGGTCTTCGCCTCGTCGACGCGGCTCTGCGGCACCATCGGCAGGCCGAGGCCACGCGCCGACTGCGCCACGAAGGAGAGGGCCATGACGGAGGCGCGGGCGAGGTCGTCGCGTGCCTGGTCGTCATCGATGTCGAGCAGCGCCTTGAAGCCATAGGCGGGAGCCAGCATGGCCAGGGCGCTCTGTACGTCTACGCGGATGTCACCGGAGTGAACGGGGATCGGGTACGGCTCCGCCGGGGGCAGACCCGGCTGGAACTTGTTGTCGACCAGCAGGCCCCAAACGTGCCCGAACGGGACACGGCCGACCAGCTCCTCGATGTCGACGCCCCGGTATCGAAGGGCGCCCCCCTCTTTGTCCGGTTCCGCGATCTCGGTCTCGAAAGCTACTACGCCTTCGAGGCCGGGTTTGAAGTCGGACATTCTCGGCCGCCTCCCTTTCTTGATGTCGAGATACCGGCGCGTCAATTTAACCCCCTGCCGTCCAGTGCTTCGTCTCCGGGCACGCCGAAACGCAATCACCGCTGGTGGGGGCGGTTGTGTGGGATCGCCACCAAGCGCGCAAGAATACCGTCTCGTGGATGCCACCTCGCTGTCAGGGCTGCGCCGCTCGTACGAAGGCGAGCCCCTGCTGGAAGCCAACGTCGCCGCCGACCCCATCGCCCAGTTCACCGTCTGGTTCCAGGAGGCGCTCGACGCCGGCCTGCCCGAGCCCAACGCCATGGTCGTCGCCACCGCCTCGGCGGGCGGGCGGCCCAGCGCCCGAACGGTCCTGCTCAAGGGCTACGACGAGGACGGTTTCGTCTTCTTCACCAACTACGAGTCCCGCAAGGGCCGCGACCTGGCCGAGAACCCGCGCGCGTCGCTGCTGTTCCCCTGGCACCCGATCCGCCGCCAGGTGCGCGTCGAGGGCTCCGTCGTACGGCTGTCGCACGAGCGCTCGGCCGAATACTTCAACTCCCGCCCGTACGGCTCCCGCATAGGCGCCTGGGCCTCCAGGCAGTCGGCCGTGGTCCGATCCAGGGAGGACCTGGACCGGCGCTACGAGGAACTGGCTGACCGCTGGCCGGAGGATCCGCCGGTGCCCGACTTCTGGGGCGGCTATCTGGTGGTGCCGAGCGAGATGGAGTTCTGGCAGGGCCAGCTGGACCGTCTGCACGACCGGCTCCGCTACCGGCGCGCGCACCCCGGCTGGGAGCTGGAGAGACTTGCCCCTTAATGTGCCTTAGGTGGCATTCGGGGATTTGATCAAAAGGTACCTTGTCGACACCCGGCCACTGCAGGTCCCCGCCTACCGGCGGCTTTGGATCGGCCAGACCGTCTCCCACGTCGGCCTGGGCGTGACCGTGGTGGCCGCGAGCCAGCAGGTGTGGGTGCTCACCCACTCCTCCCTCTGGGTCGGCTTCCTCAGCCTCGCCAACCTCATCCCCCTCGTCGTCTTCGGTCTGTGGGGCGGCGCCGTCGCCGACGCCATGGACCGGCGCAAGCTGCTGCTGATCGGCTCGCTCATCGCCTGGGCGAGCACTCTGCTCATCCTCTTGCAGGCCCTGCTGGACCTGCGCAACGTCTACCTGCTCCTGGGCCTGATGGCGGTCAACGCGACGGGCTTCGCCATCACCTCGCCCACCAGGGGCGCCATCATCCCGAGGATCCTGCCACCGGAGCGCGTACCGGCGGCCAACGCCCTGCAGTCGCTCGTCTTCAGCGTGGGCGCGGTCGCCGGTCCGATGCTGGCCGGGGTGGTGATGGCCGCCTCCGGGTTCGCGGCCGCGTACGCGATCGACGCCGTGTTGTTCAGCGCCGGGCTCTATGCCGCGGTCAAGCTGCCGCCGCTGCCGCCCGTCGGCGAGGTCACCCGGCCGGGCGCGCGGGCAGTCCTGGACGGGCTGCGCTACATCCTGGTCACGCCGGTGCTGCTCATGTCGTTCGTCGTGGACATCATCGCGATGGTGTTCGCGCTGCCCAGGGCGCTGTTCCCCGAGCTGGCCGCCACCCGGTTCGGCGGCTCGGAGCTGGCGCTCGGCTGGCTCAACGCGGCCATGGCGCTCGGATCGTTCGCGGGCGCGCTGTTCTCCGGGTGGGTCGGCCGGGTCGGCAGGCAGGGGCTCGCGCTCGTCCTCGTCATCGCCCTCTGGGGCCTGTCGGTCGCGGCCGCCGGGCTGGCGCAGTCGCTCTGGCTGGTGGTGGTGTTCCTGGCGCTGGGCGGGGCGGCCGACGTGGTGTCGTCGGTGTGGCGGCAGTCGATCCTGCAGCTTTACGCGCCCGACGAGATGCGCGGCAGGCTGCAGGGCGTCTTCATGGTGGTGGTCGCCGGCGGGCCGCGGCTGGGTGACGTGCGTGCCGGGGCGACCGCGACGGTGTTCGGGCTGGCCGGGGCCTGGGTGGGCGGCGGTCTGGCGTGCGCGGTGGCGGTGTTGCTGGTGGGGCTGGCCGTACCGGGATTCAGGAACTATCGCTCGCAACGGCGGTGATCGGGAAGGAACCGGGCCGCACTATTGTTCCCGTCCTTTGCCATCGTCGGTCGTTCTCCCAATAGGGTTCCCTTTGACCTCTGTGCCCGCCGCGGACGGGCTCAGTCCCCGCCGGACCGGCGTAGCATCAAGATGGGAGGAGCCTTGACCGCACACGGCCTGATCGACACCACGGAGATGTATCTCCGCACGATCTACGAACTCGAAGAGGAGGGCATCGTCCCTCTTCGCGCCCGCATCGCCGAGCGGCTCCAGCAGAGCGGCCCGACAGTGAGCCAGACCGTCGCCCGTATGGAACGTGACGGCCTGGTGAAAGTCGAGGGCGATCGCCATCTCGCGATGACCGACCTCGGCCGCACCCTGGCCACGCGCGTCATGCGCAAGCACCGCCTCGCCGAATGCCTGCTGACCCAGGTCATCGGGCTGCCGTGGGAGGAGGTGCACATCGAGGCCTGCCGCTGGGAACACGTCATGTCGGAGTCGGTGGAGAGCCGCCTGGTCACGCTGCTCGACAACCCCACGGTCTGCCCGCACGGCAACCCCATCCCCGGGCTGGCCGAGCTCGGCGCGCACGAAGCGGATGAAGCAGCAGATAAGCCCCTGGAGGCCATGGCCGATCTCGCCGGACCCCGCGATATGGCGGTTGTCGTGCGGCGAATTAGCGAACAAGTGCAAAGCGATCCCGCTGTGATGCTTAAACTCAAGCAAGTTGGGATACAACCCGGACGCGAGGTGACGCTCGCGGCGAGCGACGACGGTGTGCGGGTGACAGGTGACGGAGACGCGAACGGAACTCCCGCGGAACTTCCGCGTGAGGTTGCCGCGCACGTTTTCGTCTCTAGGCGCTGACGCGCGAGCTTCTGCTTGGTTGAATCCCTCAAGGGAGAACCCTCCACTCCCCCCGGCCATGACTGTTGCAGGAGCGCCCGTGGTTCGCTTTTCGCATAAGCCTCCCCGAGGAGTGGTCTCCGGATGAAGCGATGGGGGGATCTGTCACCGGACGCGGCTGATCACTTGGCAGCCGGGTCGGTGCTGGATCACGCGGAGATGGCCGTCGTCGTGACGGACAGGTTCAGCAACCTGCTCTACTGGAACCCCTTCGCGGAGAAGCTGTTCGGCCGCCCCGGCAAGTCGTCGAGCAGGGAGACGTCCGTCCTGTCCCTCGGGATCATGGAGAAGGACCACCCGCTCGCGATCGAGCTGGCCAAGCACGTGCTCAAGGGTGGCGTGTGGGAGGGCACCTTCGACGTACGGCGCGGCGACGGCACCATCGTCTACGTCCGGGCGCAGGCGGTGCCGCTGCGCCACCCGTCCGGCTCGGTGACCGGCATCGTCATCACCGCCCGCGAGGCCCTGCGCAGCAACGAGCGCGAGAAGGACCGCTTCGGCCTGCTGGAGCGCATCGGCGAGCGGCTGGCCGGCTCCCTCTACGTCGAGGAGACGCTGAAGCGGGTCGCCGAGATGCTGGTCCCGCAGTTCGCCGACCACTGCTTCATCGAGCTGATGGAGGGCGAGCGCCTGGTGCGCCGCGTCTCCCAGCACGTCCAGGGCTGGACCCCGCCGCCGGGCACGTGGAAGCCGGTGGGCGCGGAGATCCGCTACCCCTCCGGCCACTACGCCGACACCGCGATGCGCCGCCAGGAGACGATCCTGGTCGAGGACTTCGCCACCAGCAGCTTCCCGGCCCCCCACGAGGGCAGCGCCCAGCTGTGCGGCGAGGTCGGCATGACCTCCGCCATCGTCGCCCCGCTGTGCGTGCGCGGGGAGACGCTCGGCCTGATGTACCTGGGGCTGTCCAACCTCACCGACCGCCGCAGCCCCCACTACGACGCCTTCGACCGCGACTTCGTCGGGGCCATCGCCACCCGCGTCGCGCTCGCGATCGACAACGCGCTGCTGTTCGAGGAGGAGCGGCACACCGCCGAGTCCTTCCAGAAGCACCTGCTGCCGCGCGCGCTGCCCCAGCTCGACGGCCTGGAGATCGCCGTCCGCTACTACCCGGCGGCGCCGCTGGCCTCCCACGGTCAGGGCATCCAGACCCAGGTGGGCGGCGACTGGTACGACGTGATCCCGCTGTCGGCAGGCCGGGTCGGCATCGTCATCGGCGACGTCGAGGGCCGGGGCGCCAAGGCAGCGGCCATCATGGGACAGCTGCGCGCCGCGCTGCGCGCCTTCGCCCAGGACGACAAGTCGCCCGCCGACATCCTGGCCAGGCTCGACGAGTGGACCCGCATCATCGCCACGCCCGAGCAGGACGACAACGGCACCGAGGTGAGCATCCCGCCGATCGTCACCTGCCAGTACCTCGTCTACGACGCGTGGTCGCGCCAGCTCTCCTTCGCCAACGCCGGCCACGCGCCACCGCTGCTGCTGGTCGACGGCCAGTGCCTGGAGATGGACATCGAGGAGGTCGGCCAGCCACTCGGGGTGCGGGCCAAGAACCTGCACGCCGACCTGGTCTACAAGGAGGAGACCCGCACGCTGCCGCCCGGCGCCGCGCTGCTGCTCTACACCGACGGGCTCGTCGATCGCCGCCCCGCCCGCGACGGCCGCGTCCCGACCGACGAGGAGACGCTGGGGATCCTCTGCGAGAAGCTGGCCAAGGCCACCGGCGACGACGTCGAGCGGGTCGCCGACGCCGCCACGGTCGCGGTGCCCGGCGAGATCGACGACGACATGGCGATCCTGGTGCTGCGCTCCAGCGACATCGATCTGGACGTCGAGGAACGCACGTTCCCCGCGCAGCCGATCATGGTCGGTGAAGCCCGGCGGATGGCCGCCGAGGCCTTCACCGGCTGGAACGTGCCCGAAGAGCGCGCCGAGCTGGCCTGCCTGCTGGTCTCCGAAGTGGTCACGAACGTGGTGCTGCACGCGGCCACCGCGAGCGTGCCGCGCCGGGAACTGGTGGTCGAGGGGCCGCCGCTGCCGTTCGAGGAGTCCTGGGACGTACCGTTCGAGGACGAGGTGATGGGCGACAAGGAGTTCACGCTCCGGCTGCGCAGAGGCGAGGAGTCGGTCTGGGTCGAGGTGTTCGACCAGGACCTTCGCCTGCCGCGCATCCGCAGCGCGGGCGAGAACGACGAGGGCGGGCGCGGCCTCTACCTGGTCGACCAGCTCGCCAAGCGGTGGGGTTCGCGCCCGACCAGGGAAGGTAAAGCGGTCTGGTTCGAGATTCCCACGCGCAGCCGCTGAGTGGTTGACTCCTCGGCATGGAGCTGGCCTTCGAACGCCGTGGCGCGGGCGCGCCGCTGATCCTCATCCACGGCATCGGGCACCACTGGCAGGCCTGGTTGCCGGTGCTCGACCGGCTCGCCGCCGCTCGCGACGTGATCGCGATCGACCTGCCCGGCTTCGGGGTCTCGCCGGGGTTGCCGGACGGCACGCCGTACACCGCCGAGTCGCTCGCGGACGCCGTGGAGTCCTTCTGCGCGCTGATGGGGGTGCGCGAGCCGCACGTCGCGGGCAACTCGCTCGGGGGCTACATCGCGCTGGAGCTGGCTTCCCGCGGAGTCGTCCGTACGGCTGCCGCCCTCTCGCCGGCCGGTTTCTGGTCGCGCTCGGAGCTGGTGTGGTGCCAGACGGCGCTGCGCGCGCTGCGTTCGACGGCCCGGTCGCTGCCGTACGAGCAGGCGGCCAGGGCGGCGGAGAACCCTCTTGGCAGGGCGATGTCGGCGGGCCTTCTGGTCGCCCATCCGTCCCGGCTGACGCCGGCCGCGCTGATGGCGGCCACACAGGCGCTTGCCGGGGCGGCCGGGTTCGACGAGACGCTGGAGTCGTTCACCAACCTCATGCCACCCGCCCCGCCCAAGACGCCGATCACGATCGCGTGGGGCGAGCACGACCGGCTGCTCCCGCGCAGGCAGGCGGTGCGCGCGGCCAAGTGGTCGGGGCAGCGGGTGAAGCTGCTCAAGGGCTGCGGGCATCTGCCGATGAGCGACGACCCCGGCCTGGTGGCCCGCGTCATCCTTGAGTCCGGCTGAAACAAGCGCGCTTTCCTGATGCGGCTCGTAAACTGTGGGTGATCACTCGGGGACGCACGCCTGACGAGCCGGCAGGACGTGATGGCGCACTTCGTGGACGATTCCTGGCGACATCTGGTCATGGACGACTGCCTGCTGCGCGAAGGCGGGCAGGAGCTGCCGATCATCGTGCTGCTCGGTCCACCGGGCACCGGCAAGAGTGCGCTGGCCAGGCACGTCCGCGACAGCGTGGTGACCGAGCCCGCCTCACCTGGTGCCCTGGTGAGCCTGCGCGACCAGGACGACGAGCAACTCCCGGTGACGGGGATCGTCGCGCGCGTGGCCCACGGGCTGATGCAGAGCTCGCGCGTGAAGCTGCCCCGGGTCGTGTTCACCCTGCACGTGCTGGCGTTGCGGCCGGGCAGGCGCAGTGACCAGGCGGTGGAAAAGGAGCTCGACGGGCTGGTGGACGGCACGGCGCAGAACCCGCCGGAGTTCCTGGACCCGCTGCGCGAGCTGCTCGGGATGGTGCCGCAGATCGGGCAGTTCCTGGCGGGCGGCGTGTCGCTGCTCCGGCTGGCGCTGCTGCGCAAGCGGATCGCCGTCAGGCTGCTCAACCGCAAGGGCAGGACGTGGCTGACCGCCCAGTTGCCCGACGGCAACCTGGTGAGCCTGGCCCGGCGGAACCAGCAGGGTGGCGGCGACCTGGCGGGTTCGCCCGCGGTGATCCTGTGCCGGGCGCTTCTCGCCGACCTGCGTGAGGAATACGCCAAGCCGGGCCGCCATCCGCGCAACTGCCTGCTGGTGCTGGAGGGCGCCGAGACCGAGCGCGGCCAGATGTTCCTCAAGGCGCTCAAGCTCGCCAAGGGCGACGACCCGCTGGTGGTCGTGGCGACCTCGCGATCCTGGGTGCCGGTGGGCGGCGCCTGGGCGCGGCCCGGCCTGGGCACGTCCGGCCGGCCGCAACCGGCCATCCTGCCGGAGGCCGCCCATGCCGACTGGCTCGCCCGCCGGGGTGAGGGCGAGGACCGGTGGTGGTACCCGGTGCTGATGCCGCCGCTGCCCACGTCCGGCAGCGAGCGACGCTACGCCTCCGCGATCGACCGGCTGACCGGCGGATACCGGCAGGCCGCCCTGGAACTGCTCGACCTGGCCGGATCCGCGCCCGACGACGACGCCTTCCGCTCGGCCCTCCACCGTAAGGGCGTGCTGCGCTGGCCGGAGCGCCTGCACCTGCCCAACCTCCACCACCTGTCCGGCTGGGCGGCGGCGAGGCACGTGGAGGACGCGGAGAACGCGCTCAGCGGCCGGCGGAACCTGCGTGACCTGCTGGCCGACGCGCTCTGGCTGAGGCACGACGACGAGCTGGGCCCGGTCATCCACCCCTGGTTGAGGCGGCTGCTGCTGCACCGGCTCAGTGAGGAGCAGTGGGATCGGACGCACGAGCTGCTGGAGTCCTTCTGCCATGGCAGGGACGGCGAGGCCTTCTACCACGCCCTGGCCCGCGTACGGCCCGGCGACGCCGGAGGGCACCTGGCCCGCGTGACCGCCTGGCTGGACGGGCGGTTCGAGGAGCTCGACGCGCGACGCGCGCTGCCGGAGTGGATCGCCCAGTTCAACCTGGTGACCACGGCGCCGAACCGGCTGCCGCTGGAGCGCGATCTGGAGGACCTGCACGACTCGCTGGTGACAGGCTCGGCGGAGGGGCCGGACGACTGGAGGGCGCGGATCAGGACGCTGGTCGTGGACCGCTGGTTCTGGAACGACCCCCTCCTCGACCCCTCGGGACGGCGGCGCGAGGACATCCGGCACGGCCTGATGGAGCTGCGCGAGCACTCGAAGGCGAGCAAATCCGTGCTGAAGCGGGAGGCGGACCGGTATGTCGCGGACTGATGGATCGCCGGTCAAGGAGTCCTTCCTGCGCCGTCGCCGCCGCCTGCGGATCATCCTGGTGGCCTCGGTCGCGGTGCTGGCGCTGGTGGCGACCGTGGCGGTGGTCTTGACGTTGCGGACCGCGCCGCTGACCGACGATTCCGGCGCCTTCGGCGAGGACCTGACCGAGGTGATGGAGCGCATCCGGCTGGAGAACGCCGAGGTCGAGAAGAAGCATCCTGACGCGCACGTCACGATCGTCGCGCTGCTGCCCATGTCGGGGGAGGTGCCGGAGATCTCGATGTCGCGCCAGACCATCCGGCACGGATTGCAGGGCATCCATCTGGCCCAGCTCTGGCGTAACCGGCTGGAGCAGTCGCCCCCGTACGTCAGGGTGCTGGTGGGGAGCAACGGGCCGGACGACTGGGAGGCGACCTTCGCCGACCTCGAACGGCGGGCGGCGGGCGAGCGCATCGTGGCCGTGACCGGGCTGGGCGCGAGCACGGAGAGCACGCGCAAGTCCGTCGCCGACCTGAGCGAGCGGTGGTACGGGATGTCGGCGGCGGTGATCACCTCCGACGAGTTCGGGCCGTTCAAGGGCCTGGCCAGGGTCGCGCCGCTCAACGGCGACCAGGCCAAGGCGGTGCTGCGGCTGGCCAGGCACATCAACCCGGTCCTGCGGGCGACCGTGGTCAAGGACCGGAACCGGGGCGACAGCTACACCAAGACGCTCGGCGACCACTTCACCAGGGAGCTGGGGGACAAGGAACTGGAGGAGACGCTCACGTTCGACGCGGGGGCCGGCTCGCCGGGGACGGTGCTGGGGCTCAACGCGGAGCGCATCTGCACCTCGGAGGCCAACACGGTCCTGTACGCGGGCCGCGCGGACCACCTGCCTGCGCTGATGGCCGGGCTGAGCCGGCACGCGAAGTGCGCCGACCGGGGCATCACGGTGATCAGCGGCGACGACGTGGCCGAGCTGACCGGGCCGGTCAGGCAGCCGATGTGGGGCGATCAGGCGATCCGGCTCTTCTACACCGCGCTGGCGCATTCTCAGGGAGTCACGCAACTGGGCGGGCCGGTCATCGACGACATGAAGGAACGCTTCGGTGACAAGAGCCCGGCCGCCTACGGCGTCCTGTATCCCAAGGAGTCGCTGGACGACGGCATGGCCATCGTGCACCACGACGCCATGTACCTGGCGATCAGGGCCGTGGAGAAGTTCGCCGGCGAGTTGCCGACCGCGCGGGACATCGCCAGCGTGCTGACCAGCGGCACGCTGACACTGGCGGGCGCCAGCGGGCCGTTCACGATCGGCGACGGGGGCGACCCGGTGGGCAAGAACATCCCGGTGCTGCAGCTCGGGCCGGACGGTAGCGCGACGTTCTACCGCTGGGCCGACCCGGCTAGCGCATCGTCTGTCCCCAGACCAGGAGCATGACGATGATGAAGACCAGCATGACGCCGACGTAGCCGACGGGGCCCAGCCGTAAGGACCGCCGGACACGGTTGAGACCCCAGGCGAACAGCAACGCCAGGAAAACCAGGAGGATCAGGCCGCCGTCCATAGGGCCAGTATGGCCAACTTTTCCGCTTAAAAGCCGAAAGAGCGGCCGATGATCTCCTTCATGATTTCGGTGGTTCCGCCGTAGATCGTCTGCACGCGGCTGTCCAGCCACGCCTTGGCCACCGGGTACTCCATCATGTAGCCGTAACCGCCGTGCAACTGCAGGCAGCGGTCGATGACCTTGTTCTGCAGCTCGGTCGTCCACCACTTGGCCTTGGCGGCGTCGACGACCGTGAGTTCCTTCTTGTTGAGCGCCACGACGCACTTGTCCACGTAGTGGCGGGCGATCTCGACCTCGGTGGCCAGCTCGGCCAGCACGAACCGGGTGTTCTGGAACTTGCCGATGTTGCGGCCGAACGCCTGGCGGTTCTTGCAGTACTCGATCGTCATCTCCAGTACGGCTTCCGCCGCCCCCACCGCCACCACCGCGATCGACAGGCGCTCCTGGGGCAGGTTGTTCATCAGCTGGAAGAAGCCCTCGCCCTCGTTCGGGCCGAGCCGGTTGGACACCGGCACCCGGACGTTGTCGAAGAACAGCTCGGCGGTGTCCTGCGCCTTGAGCCCGACCTTCTCCAGGTTGCGGCCCCGGCTGAAGCCGTCCATGCCGCGTTCGACGACGAGCAGCGTGGTGCCGCGCGCGCCCTCGTCCGGATCGGTCTTGGCGACGATCACGACCAGGTCGGAGTTGATGCCGTTGGTGATGAACGTCTTCTGGCCGTTGACGACGTAGTGGTCGCCGTCGCGGATCGCGGTCGTGCGGATGCCCTGAAGGTCGCTGCCGGCGCCCGGCTCGGTCATGGCGATCGCGGTGATCAGCTCGCCGCTGACGAAGCCGGGCAGCCAGCGCTGCTTCTGTTCCTCGTCGGTCAGCTCCACCAGGTAGGGCGCCACGACGTCGTTGTGCAGGCCCCAGCCGAGGCCGGACGCGCCGGTCCTGATGATCTCCTCGGTGATGATCGCGTTGTAGCGGAAGTCGGTGATGCCGGCGCCGCCGTACTCCTCGGGGACGGCGAAGCCGAACATGCCGATCTCCCCGGCCTTCTTCCAGACCTCCCGGGGGACGATGCCGTCCTTCTCCCACTGGTCGTGGTGGGGGAGGACCTCGCGGGTCATGAACTCGCGGACGGTCTCCTGGAAGAGCAGGTGCTCGTCGTCGAAGAGGTCTCGCTGCATTAGTTCGCCTCCAACTCGGATGGATGGGCAACAGAATACGATTCTGTTACTCGGAGGTATACCCGCTTTCCCACCGTACGGGGCGGCGATGGGCCCCCGGTAGATTCATCCCCATGTTGCATGGCCGGGGGGAAGAGCAGACGGCCGTCGAGCGGCTGCTGGACTCGGCCCGCGACGGCGACAGCGGGGTCCTGGTGATCCGCGGCGAGCCCGGCGCCGGCAAGTCCGCGCTGCTGCGGCATGCCGCCGAGCGGGCCGGGGACCTGCGGACCCTGCGCGGGGCCGGCGTGGAGTCCGAGGCCGAGCTGCCGTTCGCCGCTCTCCACCTGCTGTTGCACGCCGAACTCGGCCGCCTGGACGCACTGCCACAGGCTCAGGCCGAGGCGCTGAGAGGCGCGCTGGGACTGGGCGCGCTCGCTCCCGAGAACCGCTTCCTCGTCGGACTGGCCGTGCTCAGCCTGCTCGCCGAGATCGCCGGGGACGGCTCGCTGCTCTGCGTCGTCGACGACGCGCAGTGGGTCGACCAGGCCTCACTCGACGCGCTCGTCTTCGCCGCCCGGCGGCTCGACGCCGAGGGCATCGCGCTGATCTTCGCCACCCGGGACGCCGCCGCGCCCGCCGGGCTGCCCGAGCTCGTGCTGCGCGGCGTCGACCGCGCCGCCGCCACGGCGCTCCTGCCCGGCGACCTCGCGCCCGCCGTGCGTGAGCGCATCCTCGACGAGGCCGACGGCAATCCGCTGGCCCTGCTCGAACTGCCCGCCGTCCTCACCCCGGAGCAGCGGTCCGGCCGGCTGGCCCCCTACACCAAGATCCCCGTCACCAGCCGGGTGCGGCAGGCGTTCCTGGGGCAGATCACCGCGCTGCCGGAGGCCGCCCAGCTCGTGCTGGCCGTGCTCGCCGCCGACGACACCGGCTCGCTGGGCGTGGTGTTGCGTGCCTGCGAGGAGTTCGGGGCGGGGATCGGGGACCTGGAGAGCGCGCGGCGGGCCCGGCTGGTCGAGGTCGCCGGTCAGGCGGTGAGCTTCCGCCATCCGCTGATCCGGCCCACGGCCTATCAGAACGTGCCGCTGACGACGGCGCTGGCCGTACACCGGGCTCTCGCGGGTGCGCTCGACGGGCGCGAGCACGCAGACCGGCGGGCGTGGCACCTCGCGGCCGCGACGGCCGCGCCCGACGAGGACGTGGCCGCCGAGCTGGTGCGGGTCGCCGAGCGCGCGCAGACGCGCGCGGGATATGCCGCCATGGCCGCCGCCTACGAGCGCGCCGCCGAGCTCACTCCCGACCCCGACCTCCGTTCGGTACGGCTGGCCGCCGCGGCCGTGGCCGCCAGCGACGGCGGCCGGTTCGAGCACGCCGACCGGCTGGCCGACCGGGCCAGCGGCATCGGCGACCCGCTCGCGCTCGCCCACCTGCTCCAGGTACGCGCGCACGTGCACGTGCAGCAGGGGGCCTATGCCGAGGCGGCCCGGGTGATCGTCGCGGGGGCCGGGCGGATCGCGCCGCTCGATCCCGAACGGGCCGCCTACCTGTATCTGGAGGCGATCCGCTGCGCGTGGTTCGGTACCGCCGCCGAGCCGGCGCTCCGGGCGGCGGAGCTGATGCCGCCGGTGGACGTGCCGCTGGTGGGCGGGGCGCTCGGGGTCGCGGCGATGATGGGCGGGGAGGTGCCGAAGGCGCTGGCGTCGATGCAACGCCTGCTTGCCGATCCCGACGATTCCGGACTGGGAATTCCGGGGCGGCTCTTCCTCGCGCAGGTGGCGCTGGCGGCCGGACGGCCCTCGCGGGCCGACGAGGTCGCCGCGCGGGCCGTCGCCGACTGCCGGGCGCGAGGGATGGACGGCTGGCTGATCGTCGGGCTGAACGCGCGGATGCAGGCCTTGGCCTGTCTCGGGCGCTACCAGGACATGATCGAGGCGCGGGAGGACGGCACGCCGCTGGTCGGCGACCCGGCGCTGCTGGACGGGCCGCTCGCGTTCGCCCACGCGGAGCTCGGGGACGAGGAACGCGGGCGCAGCGGGGGCGGAGCCGTGGGAGCGTGGGCTCTGGGGCGCCTGGAGCTGGCGCTCGGCCGGCCGGAGGCGGCGCTGAAGGCGATGGAGCCGGTGGCGGGTGCGGCTTATGCGCCGTTCTCCCTCTTCATGTTGCCGGACCGGGTCGAGGCCGCGCTGCGGGTCCGGGACACGGCGGTGGCCGAGACACTGGCGGGGCGGTACACGGAGTGGGCGGAGGCCGTGGGGCAGCCGTCCGCGCTGGCCGTCGCCGCACGGTGCGCCGCGCTGGTCGCCGATGACGAGGAACGGTTCGCGCTGGCCGTACAGCTGCACGAGAGTGGTGAGCAGCCGCAGGAGGAGGCGCGCACGCGGCTGCTCTACGGCGAGTGGTTGCGGCGGGCGCGCCGGCGGGCCGAGGCACGTACGCAGCTGCGGGGGGCTCTGGCGGCCTTCGACCGGCTGGGGATGAGCCTGTGGGCCGAGCGGGCGCGGGCCGAACTGCGGCTCACGGGCGACGTCCCCGCCGCGCCGCGCCGCGCCGACGATCCGCTGAGCGTCCTGACCGCCCAAGAGCGCCAGGTGGTACGGCTGGCCGCCACCGGCGCCTCGAACCGGGACATCGCCGCCCAGCTGTACCTGAGCCCCAGAACGGTCGGATACCACCTGTACAAGGCGTATCCGAAGCTGGGGATCGCCGCCAGGTCGGAGCTGGCGGCACTGGTCGGTTAGGGCCTTAGCAGGCCGTAGAGGGCGTTGATCTTGGGCTGATCGGCGATGAGCGGGAGCTGGTCGAAGCTGAGCTGCCAGTTCGTCGTGACACCCCACCGGTCGTCGAGTCGCTCGATGATGCCGAAGCTCATCTTCTGGCCGTGCTTGGGGGTGACCGTGCCGTACCACTCTACGTATGTGGAATTGCCTGCTCTGACCGCCTGGCCGGGCTTCAGGTGGAGTTCGCCGATCTGGGCGAAGAACGCGTTCAGGTAGGCCAGCTTGCCCCGGGACGTCCTGATGGCGCGGCCGTCCAGGCCCGTGCCCTTGAGCGGCGCGCCGGTGAGCGGGGTGAGGAGGGCGGCGGCGTCCTTGCGGTTCCACGCCTGGCCGCGGGCCACGATCGCGTCCGGGCTGATGGCAGGCGTGCGGCCCGTCTCGGCCGGGCCGGTGTCGGTCACTCCGGCGAACAGGTTGCGGACGGTGGGGTCGAGCTTGGTGAACCACGTGTACCGGTCGTAGTAGCGGCGGCCCTGGACCACCTTGCCGTCGTCGGCCATCAGGACGCGGTAGACGGCCGGGTAGGAGATCGCGTGTCCCTTGATCGTGACCTCGTTGGCCGCCTCGAACATCACCGCGGCGCCGTCCACGCCGATCCGCGTGCCGTGGAAGCGGAAGTCGGGGGCGAGGGTGAGCGACCCGGTGATCGCCCTTTCGATCTCCGCCAGCCCCTTGGTCGGAGGCAGTTCGGCGGCGGCCGGCTCCCAGAGGGTGGCGTCCTTGTCCCAGATGTCCAGATAAAGCGGGACTCGCGTTAGGGCGTCGGGGGCCTCCTTGCCGAACGCGACCTGCCGCTTGATGAAGCTGCAGGCGTTGGGAGAGACCCAGCCGATCGCGCTGTCGCACTCGTGGGGGGTGGTCTGCGCTTGGGCAGGGGCACTCAGCAGCCCCACCGCCAGCATCGCTCCGGCCAGCGTCGCCGTCTTCCTCATCGCCGTCTCCTTCTGTTTCGCCCGGCCCAAGCGGCCGTGGCGCGATCGAAATTACGGAGATCGGTGAACGCGGGAATCTGTCATCGTGACGGTAGTGACACGGCTTCATCACAAGTCACGGCCACCGCCACATATGGCCGCTTTCGCGGTCGTTCCAGCCCTAAGATCTACCGTTGGTATGCCTGGGTGATCGGAGTAACCCATGAGTCGGTGGCGTAAGGCAGTGGTTGCCTCTTCGGTCGGATTAGCGGCCTCCGCGGCTTTCGTGGTCGGGCTGTCCAGCCCCAGCCAGGCGGCCACACTCAATGTGACCTACCGCTGCGCCGGCGGCGTCGCCGGCACGATCCCGGTCGAACTCGAGGCCGGCGTCACCCCCAAGATCAACTCTGCTGGGCAGCTGGAGGTCGGCTGGTCGCTGAAGTACCTGGGCGATCGCCGGTTCGGCTCGCCCGGCTTCTTCGCCGAAGGCTCGCTGCTCAGCCTGGAAGGCGTTGTCGACATCACCGGCGCCTGGAACGGCGCGCTGAGCCCCAGGGGCGGCAAGGAGCAGGGCTTGCTCGTCCCCGGTACCCAGATGGTGCTGCCGGAAGGACTGTCGGACGCCGGTTCCGTGCAGCGGCCCGGGAAGGTCCGGGTGAAGCCGGGCGCGCTCGTGGTCCGGTTCACGCCCGCGCAGGGCGAGGTGATGGTCAACAACACCCACGAGGCGATCGACTACACCGGCGGCTGGTCGCTCACCCACCCCGGGGCGCATTACGGCGACCATGAGCTCGACCTGCACACCACCACGACGGCGAACGCGGTGGCCAAGCTGGAGTTCACCGGCACGCAGGTCGAGTACATCGGCCGGCGCGAGCAGAACCTGAGCCCCATCAAGGTCTCCTTCGACGGCCAGCCGATCACCGACCCGCTCGTCGAGCCCGGCAAGGATGTCAACGGGACCCCGATGACCGGCACCAAGGCCAAGGAGGTCCTGTGGACCTCGCCAGAGAGGGACTACAAGCCGCACGTCATCGAGGTCGAGAACACCGCCGCCGGACGCGCCTACCTCGACGCCTTCAAGGTGATCACCGGAGCTCTTCCCGAGCCGCCCAAGCACCACGAGGCGACCTGCACGATCACCAGTGGCGGCGGCAGCATCGACGTGGACGTCCCGGGCACGCCCAGCAGTCCGCCGCCGACGACACCCACGCCGACCAAGACGCCCACCGGCACGAACAGCCCCACCAACACCCCGACGACCACGCCGCCGAACAACAACGGCGACAACAACCAGGACCCGTGGCACGTCGGCGTGGTACCGGGTGCCGTGAAGACCCCGACGACCCGCGCCTCCGCCTCGCCGACCACGACCCGCTTCATCAAGGCCCAGGTGGTCAAGACGCCCAAGGGCGGGGTGGACACGGGTGAAGCGCCCGCGGAGGCGGCGGGCGGGCCGTACGGGCTGATCGCGGGTGGTTCGGCCCTGCTGCTGGTCAGCGCGACGGGCGGCTTGCTGGTACGGCGGCGCCGCGCCGCGCACGCCGGAGGAGCGAAGTGATGAGTGAGCGGAAGAAAGCCATGAACCGGGCACTGCCCGGACTGCTGGTCGCCGGCTCGCTGGCCGGTGTGGTCGCGGTGACCGTAGGCGTGCTGCAGCTGGCCCCGAGAGTGGAAGGCGGCCCCGGCGGCGTCCTGGCCGGAGCCGCCGCCCCCCGCCCAGCCGAGAACGGCGAGCAGCCGACGCCGATCGAGATCCAGAACGCCGGCGCCTTCATGCTGTCGCCCACCGTGGGGCCGGGCGGCAAGGACGTCCCGCTGACCCCGGCCAGGCTGGAGGCCCCGCCGCCGCTGGCCGCCGTCCCGGCCGTGGCTCCCATTCCGCCGGCGAAAAAGGCGGCGAAGAAGGCCAGGCCGACGCGTATCAAGATCCCCAAGATCAAGGTGAACGCCCCGATCGGCGCCGTGACCCTCGACTCCAAGGGCGCCCTGGGCGTCCCGTCCCTGGCGAAGCCGAACCTGACCGGCTGGTACCGCGACAGCCCCATCCCCGGCGGAATCGGCCCGTCGATCATCAACGGCCACGTGAACACCCGCAAAGGCCCCGCGGTCTTCAACCGCCTGGCCGAGCTGACCAAGGGCGACCCCATCTACGTGTACCGCTCGGACGGCAAGGTGACCCGCTTCACGGTGAGCGGCATCGAGCAGGTCAGCAAGTCCACGTTCCCGACGAACCGCGTGTACGGCAACACCACCGACGCCCAGCTCAGGTTGGTGACCTGCGGCGGCGTCTACAACAAGTCGGCCCACAGCTACGCCGACAACGTCATCGTGTATGCGACCCTGTCCAAGAAGAAGGGTTGACCGGTTCTTGGTTCCGGTTTTCAGGTTTACAGGAGATTTACAGGGTCAGTTCGTACGATCTCAACCTAACCGTGACCAATCGCTGGAATCCTGGTACGCCTGTTGAACCTGCGCTGAAACGGAGATAGACAGTGCTGACGTCCAAGGCGCGGCGCCGCCTCGCCCAGAAGACTTCCGCCTTGGGGCTGGCAAGCACCCTCATCTTCGTCGCCGGTTCCACCTTCCTCCAGGCGCCCGCCACCGCGGCACAGTCGAACATGACCTCGACCTGCACGGCCGCGACGACGCCCGATGCCACGCTCAAGGTCCCGATCGGCACGGGCACCGGTGACAAGGGCCCCAAGACGGCCACCTTCAACTGCACCGCCGGCACCGTCACCAACACGTCGATCCAGGTCAGTCTGAGCACGGTCGCGAGTTCGGTGACGGCCGGAGGCAGCTTCGACGTCACCCTGGAGATCCCAACGCTCACACTGGCGACCGCGCCCACGACGGCTTCCAGCTTGAACGTCGGCTGGACGCCCACCGTCACCGGGGGCAACGCCGAGACCGGGACCAAGCCGGGCGGAGCCATCACCGCGCAGTCCACGACGGTCCCGGCCAAGAGCGTAGTCTTCAAGATCACGGCAGCGACGACGGGCACGATGGTGGAGATCAAGCCGGGGTCGCTGAGCTTCACCATCGGCACCGGGGGCGGCAACGGGACCGCCGAGATCGTCGAATACACCTGTACGGCCACGAACACCGCTGACGCCGAGTACCCGGCATATCCCGACATCAAGGTGGCACTCACTCCGCCGGCGGCCGTGGCCAACACTGAGGCAAACATCCCGTGGAGCGGGGCCATCCAGACTGGCAGTGACACGCTGAAGGTGCCTGTGGGCGCGACGTCCAGCACCAAGTTCATCGTCACCGTCAAGGCGAGCGGCGCGGGGGCTCCCGCTACAGCCTCAGGTGAGACGACGATCACAGGCTCTGCCGGTGCGGATCTCACACTGCCGACTTCGCTCAATATCAAGATCAAAGCGACCACCGCGGGCACCGTCACGCTGACGCCAAGCGATATCTACATCGGGACTTCGACGACGAACTCGCTGGTCAAGTGCTCAACGACACAGACGAACCTCAAGACGTACACCATGACCGTCACTGCGGGTAACGGGACTACGCCGACTCCCACGCCGACGCCGACCCCGACCCCCACGACGACAACCCCCAAACCCACCAAGACCACGACGAAGTTCGTCACCGAGACGCCCAAGGACAACAACGGGAAGGTCACCAAGACTCCCAAGGCCGGGGCGGACACCGGTGGTGGTGGGGACATGGGGCCTGATGGGCGGATGTTCATTCTTACCGGTTCACTGCTCATCCTGGCCGCGGGTGCCGGTGGGTTGATGGTCCGGCGGCGCGGGCTCAACCGGGGCTGAGGGTGACCGGGCAGGGGTCTCAGGGTGGCGGGCTGCGGATCACGCTGATTCTCGCGGCCATCGCCGGAGTGGTGACGGTTGTGGCCGGGTTGCTGATCGTCGCGGGGTCGCCGCAGGAGTATGGGCTGGCTCGGGACAGTCTTGATCTTGGGGCGCAGCCGGACGGCAAGAACACCGGGGCGCCGCAGCAGGCGTTGTTCAAGGCGGAGCCCACGGTGCCGCCGCCCCTGCCGCCGATCAATCCGGCGCCCGCCATGCTGCCGTCCACGCCCAAGAGGATCGTGATCAAGCGGCTGGGCATCAACGCGCCGATCTCGTCGATCGGGCTGGACAAGCGGGGCGCCATCCAGGTCCCGTCGATCGACAATCCGAACCTGGTCGGCTGGTACCGGCACGGGCCGACCGCGGGTGAGGCGGGGCCGTCGGTGATGCTGGGGCACAAGGACACGCGGCGGGGCACCGCGGTGTTCAGCCGCCTGTACGAGATCCGCAACGGCGACACCATCGAGGTCAAGCGGCAGGACGGCGTGACGGCGGTGTTCACCGTGGGCGGCGTGGAGCAGGCGGCGAAGACGACCTTCCCCACCCAGCGCGTCTACGGCGACCAGGGCGACAACGCCCAGCTCCACCTGATCACCTGTGGCGGCTACTACAACCGCAACATCGGTCACTACACCGACAACATCATCGTCTACGCGACAATGACGAGCTCCTACAGAAGCTGAGGACACGCGCATGGGCTGGATGGCGAAGCGGCGACTGCGTACTGGCCCCACGGCGGCGGTGTCCGCCAAGCCGGATCCAGCCGAACTGCTGCGGATCGTGCAACTGGCCGACCCGGACGCCCGCGCGGACGGCGGCGACATCCTGGCCGCCGACACCAGGATCCACGCGGCCGTCGAGGCGGAGCCCGAGCTGGTGGGCGGCGAGCTCGAAACGGTCTGGGCGCTGCGGGTGGCGGCCGAGGGGCCGCTGCCCTTCGACTACTTCGACCGCTACCTGGCCGAGGGCATCGCGTTCCGGCTGGGCGGGCTGGCGGTGTGCCGCGGTGAGGTGAGCGATCCGTCCGACGAGGGCGTGCAGCGCGGCGCCGCGGTGATCCTCCCGGTACGGCCGGCCGACGAGGAACTGGCCGAGTTGCTCGAAGCCGAGCCCGGTGAGGACGACGCCTTCGAGGGCACCGGGTTCCGCGCGGTCGTGGTGCCGCTGAAGACGCGGCCGCCGGCCGTACGGGATCTGCTGCCTTTCGCGACGGAGCTGACGGCGGTGGAGCTGCGCGGCGACGACCTGGAGAAGGTCGGCGCGCTGGCGCTGTCGCTGGCGGAGGGGCTGCAGGGCATCGCGGTGGACCGGTGGTGCTTCCGTATCGACGCTCCCGGAGACCTCCTGTAGAGCATCGTTCTGTTGTAGTCTGCCCAGTAACCGAATATTGCTCGGTTTCATGGAGGGCACTGTGGCAGAGGCGTACATCGTCGGGGCGGTCCGGACCCCGGTCGGCAAGAAGAAGGGCGGCCTTTCCACCGTCCACCCCACTGACCTGGCCGCGCAGACGCTGAAGGCGCTCATCGACCGCACCGGCGTCGACCCCGTCGCGGTCGAGGACGTCATCATGGGCTGCGTCATGCAGTTCGGCCCGCAGAGCATGGACATCGCGCGCAACGCCTGGCTCAGCGCCGGCCTGCCGGAGACCACGGCCGGCGTCACGATCGACCGGCAGTGCGGCTCCTCGCAGCAGTCGATCCACTTCGCCGCGCAGGGTGTCCTGTCCGGCACCCAGGACCTCGTGGTCGCCGCCGGAGTGGAGTCGATGAGCGTCGTGCCGATGGGCTCGTCGATCACGGCGGCCTTGGAGAAGGGCATGCCGTTCCCCTTCGGCGAGATGTGGGTCGAGCGGTACGGCAAGCAGGAGATCTCCCAGTTCCGCGGCGCGGAGCTGATGTGCCAGAAGTGGGGTTTCACCCGCGAGCAACTGGAGCGGTTCGCCTACGAGTCGCACCAGCGTGCCGCCAAGGCGATCGCGAACGGCCACTTCAAGGACCAGATCGTCCCGGTCAACGGCGTGCACGACGACGAGGGCCCCCGCCCGGACTCGACGCTGGAGAAGATGGCGGGCCTGAAGACGCTGAAGGAGGACGGCGTGATCACCGCCGCCACCTCCTCGCAGATCTCCGACGGCTCCGGCGCGCTTCTCATCGCCTCGGAGCAGGCGGTCAAGGATCACGGGCTGACCCCGCGCGCCCGTATCCACCAGCTCGCGCTGACCGGTGACGACCCGGTGTACATGCTGACCGCGCCGATCCCGGCCACCCGGAAGGCGTTGAAGAAGGCGGGCATGTCGATCGACCAGATCGACGTCACCGAGATCAACGAGGCGTTCGCGCCGGTCCCGCTGGCCTGGATCAAGGAGCTGGGCGCCGACCCGGCCACGGTCAACCCGAACGGCGGCGCCATCGCCCTGGGCCACCCGCTGGGCGGCACCGGCGCGATCCTGATGACCAAGCTGCTGCACGAGCTGGAGCGCACCGGCGGCCGGTACGGCCTGCAGACGATGTGCGAAGGCGGCGGCCAGGCCAACGTCACGATCATCGAGCGCCTGTAGGGCACGCGGGACGCCGCCCCGGGGCACAGACCCCGGGGCGGCGAACTCCTGGAATGATCTTGCGCATACTCAGCCCAGCTCTAGAGGGATCTCCGGGTAGCAAGATCGCGAAGGAGGTGCCCCATGTCCGGTGCCAGCAGGCGGCAGGTATTGATGGCGATGGGGGCGGTGCCGTTCCTGGCCGGTCCGCCGCCCATCGACGGGTGTGTCGAGCTCACCCACAAGGGCCGAAAGATCAGGATCTGCCCGTCGGGGCATGAGATGCACGGCCTGCTCAACAGGTCGGTGTTCGTCGACGGCGCCGCCCTGGAGATCATGGAGCAGAACGGCAGGTTCATCAGCGAGCTCAACCTGTACTCCAGCCATCGCACGCTCAAGGGCGTGGCGATCGAGGCGGTCGAGCTGCTGCGCGGCGCCAAGCTGGTCGAGCGGCCACCGGCGCCGAAGGTGAAGCTGGAGCAGCCCGACTCCGGCGGCCGGCGCAGGGCGGCCCGCCTGCGCAAGAACGCCGCCGCGCTGAGCTCCGCCGAGAAGTCCGCACTGGTGGACGCCTTCCTGCGGCTCAAGCGCAGCGGCGCGTACGACTACTTCGTCGACCTGCACCGCAGGGCCTTCGCCCAGCACGGGTGGAACGCCCACATGCACGCCGGCTTCCTGCCCTGGCACCGGGCGATGCTGGTGCACTTCGAGACGCAGCTGGGGGTGGCGCTGCCGTACTGGGACTGGACGGTGCAGCAGAGCGGCGGCGCGACGCCGTTCACCCCGGACTTCCTCGGCGGCAACGGACGCCAGGGCGACCAGCAGGTGATGGAGGGGCCGTTCGCCTTCCGCCACGGGCAGTGGCCGCTCAACGTCCGCGAGGACAACAGGGAGTTTCTGCGCAGGGAGTTCGGCGTCGGGGCGGACCGGCCGTCCGGGGCCGGACTGGTCAGTCAGGCGATGGCGACCTCGCTCTACGACCAGGCGCCGTACGACTCCTCGGCGAGCGCCGGCTTCCGCAACCTCGTCGAGGGCTGGCCGGGTGGTCCGGTCATGCACAACCGGGCCCACGTGTGGATGGGCGGCAGCATGCTGCCCGCCTCGGCGCCGAACGACCCGGCGTTCTTCCTCAACCACTGTTTCGTGGACAAACTCTGGGCCGACTGGCAGGCCAGGCACGGCTCGGCCGCCCACTTCCTGCCGGGTGAGCTGATCGACGTGCCGGTGGAACCGTTCGGGAGCGAGGTCGGCTGGACGGTCACGCCGCGCCAGCTCCTCGACCACAGCCAGTGGTACACATACGGCGGCGCCCCGGCCCTGTGACAAGCAGGGCAGGGGCGCCGGCGGTGTTCGCGCCCATGGCGTGGAGGCGCTTCAACTACCCATCCAGGTAGTGGCTCTTGGTGCTCCGACAGTAGGGGAGCGATCATTGAGGGCGCAACGGGTTATCGGCCGGGCGGCTCAGGAGCCGTTCCTCAAGGAACCGAGTTCCGCAGTCTTTCTCCCAATGCGCGGATGTGCTCGACGAGTTCGGGCGGCTCGTGCGTCTCGAAGCGGAAGCCGAGCCGCCCCACCCACAGCGCCAGCTCGTCCAGGGAGTCGGAGCCGGTGCTGACCACGCAGGTGTGCTCGTCGATCGGCTCGATCGCGCCGGAGGTCGCGGTCATGCGCTCGCTCACGGCGGCGGCGGACCCGTGGACGGTGAAGCGGCCCTGGTGGCGGTAGGGCGCGCTGGCGATCCGCCGCGAGGTGTAGCCGGCCAGGTCGTCGGCGGGCAGCGGGCGGGGCGTGAAGCGGGGGCCGTTCGGGGTGCGCAGGGTGAGCCGGTCGACGCGGTAGGTGCGCCAGTCGCGCCGCTCGACGTCCCATCCGACCAGGTACCAGCGCCGTCCTGAATGCACCAGCCGGTACGGCTCCGCCGTACGCCTGCTCGGTGTGCCGTCGTGCGCGCGGTAGTCGAACAGCAGGCACTCGCGCGCCCACGCGGCGGCCGCGATCGCGGACAGCACGCCGGGATCCACCGCGGGACCGCCCAGCGGCATCGGCACGGTCACCGCCTTCAGCGCGTCGACCCGATGCCGCAGGCGGGAGGGCAGCACCTGCTCCAGCTTGGCCAGCGCCCGCACGCAGACCTCCTCCAGCCCGGCCACGGTGCCCCCGGCGCCGGTACGCAGCCCGATGGCCACCGCGACCGCCTCGTCGTCGTCCAGCAGCAGGGGTGGCAGCCGTGACCCCGCGCCCAGCCGGTACCCCGGCGCGCCCGGGGTGGCGTTGACCGGGTATCCGAGCTCGCGCAGCCGGTCCACGTCGCGCCGGACGGTTCGCGTGGACACACCCAGCCGTTCGGCCAGTTCGGTCCCCGACCAGTCCCGGTGGGTCTGCAGGAGACCCAGCAAAGAAAGCAACCTCACAACCTAGGACGGTATCTGACCTAGGCCGTTCCTAGAGTCGTCCCCATGAAGCCCTTCCACATCGACATCCCGGACGCCGACCTCACCGACCTGCGCGAACGTCTGGCCCGCACCCGCTGGCCAGACGAACTACCCGGGGTCGGCTGGTCCTACGGCGTCCCGCTCTCCTACGCCCGCGAGCTCGCCGCCTACTGGGCCGACGGCTTCGACTGGCGGGCCCAGGAAGCCGCGCTGAACGCCCTCCCGCAGTTCACCACCGAGATCGACGGGCAGAACATCCATTTCGTCCACGTACGCTCCGCCAAGCCGGACGCCCTGCCGCTGATCATCACCCACGGCTGGCCCGGCTCGTTCGTGGAGTTCATGAAGGTCATCGAACCGCTGGCCCGGGACTTCCACGTCGTCGCGCCGTCGATCCCGGGCTTCGGCTTCTCCGGCCCGACCCGCGAGAAGGGCTGGGACCTCAAGCGGGTGGCCAGGGCTTGGGCGGCGCTCATGGAACGCCTCGGCTACGAGCGCTACGGCGCGCACGGCACCGACACCGGCTCGGTCATCGCACCGGAACTGGGCCGCGTGGCGCCGGACAAGGTGGTCGGCGTGCACGTCAACGGCGGCCTCGGCTTTCCGACGGGCGACCCGGCCGAGCTGGAGGGCCTGACGGAGGCCGAAAGCGCCCGGATGGCGATATATCCGGACACGGAGGCTCTCGGCTACGCCATGATCCAGTCGACCCGCCCCCAGACCCTCGCCTACGGCCTGCACGACTCCCCGGCCGGCCAGCTCACCTGGATCGCCGAGAAGTTCCACGAGTGGGCCGGCGTGGAAGTGGACCGCGACCAGTTGCTCACCAACATCAGCGTCTACTGGTTCACCGGTACGGCAGGCTCGGCGGCCCGCATCTACAAGGAGGGCGCCGCGGCCTGGGGCGGGCAGAGCCCGTACTCGGGAGTGCCCCACGGCGTCGCCGTCTTCCCCGGCGACACCGGCGTGCGGCGCATCGCCGAACGCGAGCACAAGGTCGTGCACTGGGCGGAGTACGACCGCGGCGGCCACTTCCCCGCCATGGAGGTGCCTGAGGTACTGGTCGCCGACCTGCGCACGTTCTTTCTCTGAGAAGAACACTTCGGCCGCCGCGGATCGCGCGGCGGCCGAAGGGCGGGGCGGGAGGAGGTCGCCCGCTGGGAATGGCCTACTTGATCGAGCCGGCGGTGAGACCGCCGACCACCTTCCGCTCGATGAGCGCGAACAGGATGATCACCGGGATCGTGGCGATCACCGATCCGGCGAACAGTCCCTGCCAGTCCACGGAGTACTGGCCCATGTAGGAGTGCAGCGCCACGGGCAGCGGCTGGTTCTCCGGGCTCGTGGTCAGGGTCAGCGCGACGACGAACTCGTTCCACGCGGCGATGAACGTGAAGATCAGCGCCGTGATCACGCCGGGCATGGCCAGGGGGAGCGTGATGCGGAACAGCGCGCCCATCCGCCCGTTGCCGTCGATGAAGGCCGCCTCCTCCAGCTCACGGGGGATGCTGGAGAAGTACGCGTTGAGGATCCACACCGCGAAGGCCAGGTTGAAACCGCCGTTGACCAGGATCAGCGACCACACCGAGTCCACCAGACCGAACTGGAAGAACTCCCGGTAGATGCCCACGACCATCGAGGTCGGCTGGAACATCTGCGTGACCAGCACCAGGATCAGGAAGAACGTGCGTCCCCTGAAGTTGTGCCGCGCGGTGTAGTACGCGGCGGGCAGCGCCACGATCAGTACCAGCAACGTCGAGCCGATCGCGACCTGCAACGAGACCAGCAGGTTGTCGGCCAGCCCGCCCCGCCAGAACCCGCCGATCGCCGACAGGTCCCAGGTGTCGGGGAACCACTGTGCCGTGCGCAGCTCGTTCTGCGGCCGCAGCGCGATCAGCACCATGACCAGGTACGGGAAGAGGAAGACGAACCCGATCAGGTACGCGAGCCCGGCGATGAGCGTCGTCTTGACCCGCGGCATCGTGTGCGAGCGGCGCGGGCGCTGGTGGTGATGGTGCCGCCGCCGGCTCAGCGGGGCGGGAGCGGTCTGCGTGCTCACCTACGCCACCTCCCTGTTCCAGCGGGAGACCCGCAAGAAGATGATGGTCAGCACGATGACCATGCCGAAGTTCACCACCGACATCGCCGCGGACGCCCCGATGTCGGAGCCCTTCAGGATGTACATGAAGATCGTGGACGTCGCGGTGTCGTAACCCGGCTGGCCCTTCGTCATCGCCCAGATGATCGGGAAGCTGTTGAAGACGTTCATGACGTTGATCAGCGCCGCGACGGTCAGCGCGGGCCGCAGCAGCGGCAGCGTGATCGACCAGTAGGTCCGGAACTTCGAGGCGCCGTCCATCCTGGCCGCCTCGTAGATGTCGGCCGGGATCGTGGCCAGGCCGGCCAGCAGCGCGTACGTCGTGAACGGCACCGACACGAACACCGCCACGAAGATCAGCCACGGCATCGCGGTGGAGGCCTGGCCGAGCTGGTCGGCCGAGGTGCCGCCCATCGCGCCGAGCAACCCCAGCGAGCTCGGCTCGATGCCGAAGGTGTCTTTCAGGAAGACGCCCAGGTCACGCCGGATCAGGTTGATGACACCGACCTCGGGGTCGAGCATCCACTTGAACACGATCGCGGTCATCAGCACCGACGCCGCCCACGGCGCGATCAGCGCCCAGCGGGCCAGCTTGCGTCCCGGGAACTTCTGGTTGAACAGCTGCGCCAGCAGCAGGGAGATCACCACGGTGAGCACCACGACCGCGATCACCCAGATCACGCTGCGGACCATGATGTCCCCGAAGTCCTTCGAGGTGAAGACCTTCGTGTAGTTGTCGGGGAAGTTGCCCTCCCGGACCACGCCGAACCGGCTGATCTGCAGGAACGACGACCGGATCATCTCGATCACCGGCCAGATCACGACGGCGGCGATCAGCAAGACCGCGGGCCCGACCCAGGCGAGCGGCTCCAGCTTCTTCATGCGAACCCTTTCTGGAGGTACGGCAGGCGCCCGGCACCGAGCCGCCTGCCGTACACACCTCGGCCGATCAGCCGGTCTCGGCGACCTTCTGGAGCTCGCCGAGCGTCTTGGCCGGGTCCTTCACGGCGCCGCCCATGGTCTGCTTGATCTCGGTGTTCAGGTCAGACCACTTGGGGTCCTGGAACGGGTAGAAGCTGGCGTTGGGCAGGCCGTCGAGGAACGGCTTGAGCTTCTCGTCGCCCGAGAGCTTCTGGATGCCGCCGTTGGTGACCGGCAGCAGCTTGTAGAGGTCAACGATCTTCTCGGCGGCGGGGCCGGTGTAGAAGAAGTCGAAGAACTTCTTGATCTCGTCGGGGTGCTTGTTCTGGTTGAACGCCATGATCCAGTCCATGACGCCCAGGGTCGTGTCGAGCGGGCCGGTCTTGCCGGGGATCGCCACGACGCCGTACTTGTCCTTCACGGCGCCCTTGTCGAAGATCGGGATGGACATGGGGCCGCCGTTGGCCATGCCGACCTTGCCGGCGGCGAAGTCCTCCCAGACCGTCTTGCGGTCCTTGGTGCCGGGGTTCGGGCTGGTCAGACCGGCGTCGACGAGGCCCTTGACGTAGGTGAAGGTCTCGACGTTCGCGGGGGAGTTGATCGCCCACTTGCCGGCGGCGTCCTTGTAGCCGCCGCCGTTGCCCAGCATCCACAGGTACGCCTCGGCCTGCGCCTCCTCCTGGCCCAGGGGCAGGCCGAAGGGCTGGCTGACGCCGGACTTCTTCAGCTTCTCGGCCGCGGCCTTGAGCTCGTCCCAGGTCTTCGGCGGCTCGGCGATGCCGGCCTTCTCGAACAGTTCCTTGTTGTAGAACAGGGCGCGGGCGGAGGAGACGAACGGCAGGCCGTACGCGGCGCCGTCGACCTTGCCGAACTCGGCGAACTTGGCCAGCAGGTCCTGCTGGACGTTCGGGGAGACGATCTCCTCGACCTTGTGCAGCAGGCCGTCCCTGACGAAGCCGGAGTAGTCGCCGGTCTGCAGGATGTCGGGCGCCTGGCCGTTCTGGACCATGGTCGCGACCTGCTTGTCGATGTCATTCCAGTTGATGACGGTGACCTGGACCTTGATGTTCGGGTTGGCCTTCTCGAACTCGCCGACGACCTCCTTCCAGAAGTTGTCGCCGGAGTTCGCCGCGCCGGGGCCGTCGCCGTAGTCGGCCGCGACCATCTTCAGCGTGACCGCGCCGCCGGCGGAGGCCGTGTTGCCACCCTCGGCCGGCGTGCCCGAGCCGCCGCCACCGCCACAGCTGGACAGGACCAGCATGGTGGCCAGGCCGAGAGCGGCGCCGCCCACAAGCTTGATGTTCACCGTAGATACCGCCTTCTCGTCGGACGGGTCACGCTGGTCCGTACCAGCCCCGGACCCAGCCCACAGGGTTTTGGGGGTGCGTGAGCCACAGCTCACCGCGTTTGCGTCAGAGTAAGCCTCTGTTCAGCAGCCGGTCTATACCGGTGGGTATCGGTTTGAAAACATCCAAACGCACAAACCTGCATAACCGGTCTAGACCGGGTGTGTCAGGGGATCTTTCTCCGCACGTTCTCCCCGCCCTCGGGCGCGCCAATCCACGGGCCCTCGACCGAGGGGTCGAGGATGCCCTCTTCGAGGAAGGTGTAGCGGCCTTCCAGGACGTAGCGCGCCAGCCGTACCTCCTGGGCGTCGTTGTTGTCCCAGAGTGTGGAGAAGAGCGTCTGGATGCGGCGGCTGGCCTGCAGGCAGAACGTGTCGGCCAGTTCCTGCGGGCGCCGGCCCAGGTCGGCGGCGTCCTCCCGGGCCTTGACGCAGGCGGCCGTCATCGCGAACAGCTCGGCGCCGATGTCCACGATCCGGCCGAGGAAGGCCTGCTTGTGCTCCAGCCGTCCCTGCCAGCGCGACATGCCGTAGAAGAGCGAGCGCGCCAGCTTCCTGCTGGTCCGCTCCACGTAGCGCAGGTGGCGGGCGAGCGGGCCGAAGTCGGGGTACGACGCGGGCAGCGAGCCGGAGCCCGCGACCAGCGTGGGCAGCCACTTGGCGTAGAAGGCGGTCGCCCGCCGGAGCGCCTGGGCCCGCTCGTGGCGGGAGGCGTCCGGATTGATCAGCTCACCGGCGGCGCTCAGATGGGCGTCGACCGCCTCACGGGTGATCAGCAGCTTCATGATCTCCGAGGAGCCCTCGAAGATCCGGTTGATCCGGGAGTCGCGCAGCATCTGCTCGGCGGGTACGCCCCGCTCGCCCCTGGCCACCAGCGACTCGGCGGTCTCGTAGCCGCGTCCGCCCCTGATCTGGACCAGTTCGTCGAGGGCGGTGTAGGACAGTTCGGTGGCGTACAGCTTGGCCAGCGCCGCCTCGATGCGGATGTCGGTGGCGGCCGAGTCGGCCATGCGCGCGGTCAGGTCGCAGACGGCCTCCAGCGCGTAGGCGGTGGCCGCGATGAACGCGATCTTCGTCGCCACGGCCTCGTGCTCGCCCACGCTGCGCCCCCACTGCACGCGCGCCGAGCTCCACTCGCGGGCGATCTTCACCGCCCACTTGGCGTTGCCCGCGCAGGTGGCGGGCAGGGAGAGCCGCCCGGTGTTGAGCGTGGTCAGCGCGATCTTCAGTCCTTCGCCCTCGCGCCCGATCAGGTTGGCCGCCGGCACCCGCACGCCGGCGAACGTCGTGACCCCGTTCTCGATCCCGCGCAACCCCATGAAGGTGTTGCGCCGCTGCACCGTGATCCCCGGCGAGTCGCCCTCGACCACGAACGCGCTGATCTTCTTTCCGGTACGCGCCATCACGACGAGCAGGTCGGCGACCACCCCGTTCGTGGTCCAGAGCTTCGTTCCGTCGAGGACGTAGTCGTCCCCGTCCTTGACGGCGGTGGTGGCCAGCCGCGCGGGGTCCGACCCCACATCCGGCTCAGTCAGCAGAAACGCCGATATTTCACCCTTCGCGCAGCGTGGGAGGAATTTCCGCTTCTGCTCCTCGGTGCCGAACAACTTCAGCGGCTGCGGCACCCCGATCGACTGATGCGCCGACAGCAGCGTCGCCAGCGCCGGGCAGTACGACCCGACCAGCATGAGCGCCCGGCAGTAGTAGAGGTACGGCAGGCCCAGCCCGCCATACTCCTCGGCGATCGTGATCCCGAACGCCCCGAGCTCCCTGAACCCGTTGACCACCTCGTCGGGAACGACCCCCGTCCGCTCGATGACCGCCGGATCGACCCGCGTATCCAGGAATCGCCGGACGGCCCTGACGAAGTCCTCCCCCCGCTTGGCCGCGTCGTCGGGGACCGCCTGAACCGGATAGACCAGATCCAGCCGGAAATCCCCGAGGAACAGCTGCTTCGCGAAGCTCGGCCGGTTCCATTCCGTCTCACGGGCCTGCTCGCCGAGCTCTCGTGCCTTGGCATAGTCGCTCATCTGCGCCCTCCCGCCGACGTTACGCCCCTGTCGCGGATGTCGGAAGGCGCCGCCCAGTACGTGGAGACCTCTATGGGCTTGCCGTCCGGGTCGCGGAAGTAGACCGACGTCATCTCGCCCAGGGCGCCCGTACGCGGCGCCGGCCCCACCTCGATGGCGACCCCCGAGGCGTCCAGATGCGCGATGACCTCCCCGATCGGCACCGCGCTCACCAGGCACAGGTCCGCCGACCCGGCTGTGGGCCCGGCGGCCTTGGGATCGATCTCGTGCCCGGCGGCGTGCAGGTTGATCTTGTGCGGGATTTGTCGGGAGCACCGGCTACTGTGTGGGCGTCACCACGGACCTAGGGGGCTCCATGACCACTCTCGCCGACCGGCCCAACACCGCGCTGCTGGTCATCGACGTGCAGAACGGCGTCGTCGCCGGCGCCCACGAGCGCGACACGGTCGTCGCCAACATCGGCGACCTCGTGGACAGGGCCAGGCGCGAGCAGGTGCCCGTCGTGTGGGTGCAGCACTCCGACGAGGAGCTGGCCCTGCGCAGCGACGGCTGGCAGATCGTGCCCGAGCTGGTGCCCGACGCGGCCGAGCCGCTCGTGCACAAGCTCTACGGCGACTCCTTCGAGGACACCGACCTGGAGACCATCCTGTCGGGCCTCGGCGTCGGCCACCTCGTGGTCGTGGGCGCGCAGACCGACGTCTGCGTGCGCTCCACGCTCCACGGCGCCATCGTCCGCGGCTACGACGCGACGCTGGTCAGCGACGCGCACACCACGGAGGACCAGTCCGCCTGGGGCGCGCCCGCGCCGGAGCAGGTCATCGCCCACACCAACCTCTACTGGCGCTTCCAGACCGCGCCGGGGCGCAAGGGCGGCACCGTGGAGACCAAGGACGTGGCCTTCGGCTGATCAGGACTGGGGAACCCGGGCCACGCAGAAGACCGTCTGGCCGAACGGGGGCCGGATGAACCGCTCGATGAAGCGGGTCGTCGGCACCACCGTGCGGTCGTAGATCTTGACCAGCCGGGGATCCGGGTAACCCACGCCGCCCCGGCGGACCGCGGCCCACCAGGCGATGCCGCCCAGGAAGTTGATCGGCTTGCACACGTCGATGTCCAGCCCGGCGCGCATGACCGTCTGGGTCAGCGTCTTGGGCGTGTAGCGCTGGACGTGGCCGACCTTGCGGTCGAAGTCTCCGTAGAGCTGCATGTAGCCGGGCACCCAGATGATGATCCGGCCGCCGGGCGCCGTGACCTTGGCCAGCGAGCGCAGGGCCTCGGAGTCCTCCTCGATGTGCTCCAGGACGTTCATGAGGACGACCGTGTCGACCTGGCCCTCCATCGGGACCGGGTCGGGAAGCGCGAAGTGCAGGACCTCGATGTCGGAGTTGTCGGCGAAGCGCTTGTTGAGCTGGTCGCAGCAGTAGGGGTCGAAGTCGCTGACCACCAGCCGGTCAAGGCGCGGCAGGAACTGCTCGGCGAAGTGCCCCAGCCCGGAGCCGATCTCCAGCATCGAGCGGCCGACATGAGGTGCGACCATGTCGAACTCGTACTGCCGGTAGTTCTTGGCCTCGTCGCCACCTAGGTGGTTCTCCAGGGCCTCGTCACCGGCCGCCGGTTGCACTACACGGTCATACCCAGAAGACATGAGTCCTTGTTTCCTTCAAGGGGCTACGGATCTGCCAGAGTCTAGTGCCCGCTTAACGTTGAGGCTCACCTCTTCCGCTGCGGGGCCGCCATGCGGTGGAATCTGTCTCGTCCATGGACGACGACGAGGCGATCACCCGCGCGCTGTCCGGCGACCTGTCCGCCTACGAGGCGCTGGTCGCCCGTTACAGCGCGCTCGCGCACCGCACCGCGGCCATGCTGGGCGCCGGTGACGAGGCCGAGGACGTCGTGCAGGAGGCGTTCGTCAAGGCCTACCGCCACCTGGTCTCCTTCCGCCGCGACGCGCCGTTCCGCCCGTGGCTGCTGCGGATCGTCGCCAACGAGACGCACAACCTCACCCGCTCGCGCGGCCGCCGCACCGAGCTGACGTTGCGGGCGAGCATGAGCGCCGACGCGGCCGCTCCCGACGACCCAGAGGGTACGGCTGTCGCCGCCGACCGCAGGGCCCGGCTCCTGGAAGCGGTACGGCGGCTGCCTGATCGGGAACGTCAGGCCGTGGTCTGCCGGTACTTCTTACAGCTGTCGGAAGCGGAGACCGCCCAGGTGCTCGACTGGCCGCTGGGCACCGTCAAGTCCAGTACGCACCGCGGGCTGGCCAGGCTGAGGGAGGAGGTGGGCCGTGACCTCGCATGAGCCGTTCGACGATCTGGAAGCCGAACTTCTCGCGCTCGGCGACGCCGTCGACGTGCCCGCGCCGCCTCCCTCCGACGTGGCGGCGGCCGTACGCGCCCGGTTGGAGGCCGACGGCGCGAACCTCGCGGACGGCGCGGACACCACCGCGCCCGAGCGGGCAGCGCCCGAGCAGGCAGCGCCCGAGCAGGCAGCGCCCGAGCAGGCAGCGCCGGGCGACGGGGTCATCGCGCCCGAGAGTGGCGCCGGGACGGCTTCACCCGCGCCGGGCGAGCACGGTGCCCGGCGGCCCGGTGGTCTCTTCCGGCGGCCGCGTGGCCGGGAGGACGTGTCGCGGCCGCCCGCCAGGCGGCGGCGGTGGGTGATCACGGCGGTCGTGGTCGCGGTCGTGGTGGCGATCACGGCGGGTACACCGCAGGGCAGGGCGGCGGTCGCGCACATCCTGCGGCTGGCCGGCATCGAGCTGCGCATCAGCGACACCCCGCCGGTGGCGGTGACGCCGACCCCGCTGCCGGGCGAGCGCACGGTCACCCCGGACCAGCTCTCCGGTCTGGTGAAGTTTCCGGTCAACCGCCCCGGCGTCCTGGGCGAGCCGGACGAGGTCAGGATCAGCGACAAGGGCCGCGTGGTGTCGATGTTCTGGGACGGCATCAGGCTGGACCAGTTCGACGGTGGCTTCAGCCCGGTCTTCCTCAAGGAGATGGGCGAGCCCTGGCCCGACAACGTCCCGCTCCGCTACGGCGAGGCGTGGTGGATCACCGGCACCCACCGGCTCAGCTACCTCAGGCGCGGCGACAACACCCCGCTCCCGCTGCGGCTGGCCGAGGAGACCCTGCTGTGGGAGCGCGGCGGCGTCGGCTTCCGCCTCGAAGGCGTCAAGGACAAGGACCGGGCAGCGGAGATCGCGAACTCACTCCGCTGACGGCGCCGCCAGCCAGTCGTCCACGCCCTTGAGCATCTCCTTGCCCACCGACTCGGGGGCGGCCGACGACCTGATCGACTGCCTGGCCACCTCGGCGATCTCGGCGTCGCGGAAGCCGTACACCTCGCGAAGAAGCTCGTACTGGCGCAGCAGGCGCGCGCCGAACAGCAGCGGGTCGTCGGCGCCCAGCGCGATCGGCACCCCCGCCTCGAACAACCGCCGCACCGGCACGTCGGCCGCCCGCTCGGCCACCCCGAGGCCGACGTTGGAGGTCGGGCAGACCTCACAGCAGATCTGGCGGTCGGCCAGGCGCTCCATGAGCCGCTCCGACTCCGCCGCGCGCACGCCGTGGCCGACACGGTCGGCGTGGAGGTCGTTGACGCACTGCTCGATGCTGCGGGGGCCGAGCAGTTCGCCGCCGTGGGGCAGTGACAGCAGGCCCGCGCGCTTGGCGATGCGGAAGGCGCGCTCGAACTCCCTGGCCTCGCCGCGCCGTTCGTCGTTGGACAGGCCGAAGCCGACCACCCCGCGGCCGGTGTACTGCACGGCGAGCCTGGCCAGCGTGTTCGCGTCGAGCGGGTGGCGGGTCCTGTTGGCCGCGACGATCACCGCGACACCGATCCCGGCATGCGCGGCGGCACGCGCGGCCGCGTCGAGCATCAGCTCCAGCGTCGCGGTCAGCCCGCCGAAGCGCTGCTGGAAGCCCGACGGGTCGACCTGGATCTCCAGCCAGCGCGAACCCTCCGCGGCCTCGTCCTCGGCCGCCTCGCGCAGCAGCCGGTAGACGTGCTCGGGCGTGGACAGCACGGATCTGGCGATGTCGTAGAGCCGCTGGAAGCGGAACCAGCCCCGCTCGTCGGTCGCGCGCAGCCGCGGCGGCCAGTCCTCCTCCAGCGCGTCCGGCAGGTGCAGGCCCTGCGACCTGGCCAGCTCGATCAGTGTCGAGTGGCGCATCGAGCCGGTGAAGTGCAGATGCAGGTGGGCCTTGGGAAGCGTGTGGAGCGGGCGGTGCATCTCCTTATTCTTCCACTCAACTTCCCGGCGGGTTCGCGTGTTGTGGAAGGCGAAAGGGGACCCCGCTGATGACGGATGAAGACGAGGCGGCCTTCGACGAGTTCGTCGCCGCCAGAAGCACCTCGCTGCTGCGGACCGCGGTCCTGGTCTGCGGCGCGTCGGCGCACGACGCCGAAGACCTGGTCCAGGGCGCACTGGAGAAGGTCTACCGGCACTGGCCGAGGATCCGCCGCGACAACCCCGAGGCGTACGCGCGCAAGGTCGTCGTGAACGCGGCCATCAACAAGGCCAGGCGCCGCCGGGTACTGCAGGAGATCACCTTCGCCCGGCCGCCCGAGACCGTGGCCGGCTCGCCCGACGTGGACCTGCGCGACAGCCTCATCGGGGAGCTGCGCAGGCTGCCGCCCAGGATGCGGGCCGTCCTGGTCCTGCGCTACTGGGAGGACCAGTCCGAGAGCGCCACCGCGGCGCTGCTGGGCTGCTCGCTCGGCACCGTGAAGAGCCAGGCGGCCAGAGGACTGGCCAAGATGCGCGAGAGCGTCAAGGAAGGAGTGTTTCGATGAACGTCGAGGAAGAGCTCAAGGAGGCGATGGCCAGGCACGTCGCCGACGTGCACGCGCCGCCGACGCTGGGGCGCTCCGTGCGCCGCGCCAGCCGCCGCCACACCATCAGATTTCGTACGGCGGGAGCCGCCCTGGTCACCGCGGCGGTGGCGGTGACGGTTCCCGCGGTCCTCACCTCCGGCGAACCCCAGCCGGTGAGGGGCAACGAGACCGCCTCGGCCGTGGTCAAGACCAAGGTCACCGTGCCCGACGTGAACGGTCTCAAGCTGGATCAGGCGGTGAAGACGCTGAGAGCCGCCGGGCTACAGGTCGACGACATCGGCGAGATCCCCCAGTTCGTCACCGAGCAGAAGCCCGCCGCGGGCGAGGAGGTCGAGCCGGGCACGAAGGTGACGCTCCTCTCCGCCCTCCAGGACCTCGGCGACCTGGGCGACGGACGGGAGTTCGGCGGGATCCGGGTGGGATACGTCCCCGAGGGCCTGTCCTGGGGCAACTGGTCGGGCAAGGACGGGTTCGGGAAGACCTCCTACACCACCTCTTTCGACGAGCCCAACAAGGACGGCGCCTACTCCATCCAGATCGTCGTCTACGAGGGTGACGCGGCGTCGTTCGTCGGGAAGCGGCTGGCGGAGTTCCCCGGCGAGGGCGCGGAAACGGTCGAGGTCAAGGGGAAGAAGGGCTACCTGGTGGCGCTGGCGGAAGACATCCGGGTGGTCAAGAAGGAAGACGAGGCCGATCCGAACATGGTCACCCATACCATCGGCTGGAAGCTCCGTGACGGCCTGGCCGTCGAGGTCATGATGAGCCCGTTCCGCGCCATGAAGCTCGACCGGGACCAGATCAAGGACGAGCTGGTCAAGATCGCGGAAGGAATTCATCCGATCTCCGAGTAAGGTACGCCCGAAACTGGGGATCTACCGGGTATGCGTTCGGGGCAGTGGTGGCGTGCCGTGTTCTCGGTCCTGGCCCTGGTGTCGTCGGTGGTGGCGCTCTCCCTGGTGTTCTCCACGGATTTCGGACAACAACCGCGACCCGCGCCGCTGCCTCCCGCCCCCACCTCCGCTCCCGCTCCCGCGATGATCAAGCCCACCACGATCGCCGTCGTCTCCGACAACTTCTGGCTCACCTACCTTCCTGCGGGCCTGGAACGGACCGGCGGCGGGGTGATCGCCCGGGAAAAGGGCGCCGACGGCGGCTGGGCCCGCTTCGGAACCGGCGAACACACGGTCGAGGCGCAGGTCGAACACGGTACTGTCGCTGCTGACTGGGAGACCTACCGCAAGCGGGCCGACCTTGAGCGTGCCCGCGAGACCACCGTGCGTGGCAAGCCCGCCGTGGTCGGCGCCCATCCGGAAGGCGGCAAGATGATCGTCTGGCTGGAACGCGTCGGCACCGGCGCGTGGATCCGCGTCAGCGAGCCGCTGGCCTGGGAACTGCTCGCCATCGCGGCCTCGGTGAAGGCTCCGCTGGGAGACTAGGGATCTTTTCCGGAAGGCGGACGATGCGGCGGTTGGCAGCGTTGGCGCTCGTGTTCGCTCTGGGCGGGTGCGGCACCGCCGTACCGGAGAGCCGGGTCGTCCCCAGCCCCAGCCCGGAGCCCGTGCGGGCGACGGTGCTCGGGTGCGGCGAGCAGCGGATCGCCTACACCGTGCCCGCCGGGCTCAAGCGCGGCGACACGGCCACCCGCATCCCCGGGCTGTCCAGCCGGTACGAGGCGCAGAGCGTCGCCTTCGGCAGCGGGGACGACACCCTGTGGATCGGGGTGGTGTGCGGCGTGCACTCGGCCCAGCGGTTCGTCACGCTGATCGGCGACTCGCGGCTGAGCACGCACGAAGGGCGGCCGGCGTTGCGCTGGAACACCCGGGGCAGCGTCCGGCACTTCATGTGGCTCGACCGGCCGGGCCTCGCCGTGTACATCGCGGCGACGCCCGACCTGGCCGACCAGATCGCCAAGGTCGCGTCCACGATCGGCGCCGGGTAGCTGGTACGGACCGCCCCGGCGGCTAGCGGGCCTCCGACAGCAGCTTGGCGATGCGGCCCACGCCCTCGGCGAGGTCCTGGTCGCCCAGCGCGTAGGACAGGCGGAAGTAGCCGGGGGTGCCGAAGGCCTCGCCCGGGACCACCGCGACCTCGGCCTCCTCCAGGATCAGCTCCGCCAGCTCCGCCGAGGTCTGGGGGCGGCGGCCGCGGATCTCCTTGCCGAGCACCTCCTTGACCGACGGGTAGGCGTAGAAGGCGCCCTTCGGCTCCGGGCAGAACACGCCCGGGATGTCGTTGAGCATGCGCACCATCGTCTGGCGGCGGCGGTCGAACGCCTCGCGCATCTCGGACACGGCCGACAGATCGCCCTTGACCGCGGCCAGCGCGGCGACCTGGGCCACGTTGGAGACGTTCGAGGTGGCGTGCGACTGGAGGTTGGTGGCGGCCTTGACGACGTCCTTCGGGCCGATCATCCAGCCGACCCGCCAGCCGGTCATCGCGTAGGTCTTGGCCACGCCGTTGAGGATGACGATGTGGTCGGCAGGGACGTAGTGGGCGATGCTGGTGAACTCGGCGCCGCCGTACACCAGGTGCTCGTAGATCTCGTCGGTGACGACCCACAGGCCGTGCTCGCTCGCCCAGCGGCCGATGGCCTCGACCTCCGCGCGGCTGTAGACCGCGCCGGTCGGGTTGGACGGCGAGACGAACAACAGCACCTTCGTACGCTCGGTGCGCGCGGCCTCCAGCTGCTCCACCGAGGCCAGGTAGCCGGTGGACTCGTCGGTGACCACGTCGACCTGGACGCCCCCGGCCAGCTTGATCGCCTCGGGGTAGGTGGTCCAGTAGGGGGCGACGACCAGGACCTCGTCACCCGGGTCCAGCAGGGTCGCGAACGCCTCGTAGACGGCCTGCTTGCCGCCGTTGGTGACCAGGACCTGGGCGGCCTCGACCTGGAAGCCCGAGTCGCGCGCCGTCTTGTCGGCGATGGCCTGCTTCAGCTCGGGCAGGCCGCCGGCCGGGGTGTACTTGTGGTTCTTGGGGTCGCGCGCGGCCTCGACGGCCGCCTCGACGATGTAGCCGGGCGTGGAGAAATCCGGCTCGCCGGCGCCGAAGCCGATGACCGGGCGGCCCGCGGCCTTCATCGCCTTGGCCTTGGCGTCGACGGCGAGGGTGGCGGACTCGGAGATCGCGGAGATTCGTGTGGAGATGCGGGGTCGGGTGGACATGGCTCCATGCTCCCACGATGCTGTTTCTTGGGTGCTGTGACCTGGGCGATCGGATTCGGTTCGACGTAGCGGGGTATTCACCCGTAGACTCTCGCCTGGTCCTGCCGCCGCATGTCGAGCCGCGGTTCGGTCCGGGCAGTGAGCCGGCCGGGGTAGTCTGGTTGGCGACATAGGGCACTAGCGCAATTGGTAGCGCACCGGTCTCCAAAACCGGCGGTTGGGGGTTCGAGTCCCTCGTGCCCTGCGAGTGCGGTCCGCGCAGCTTGGCGTGAAAGCGCGCCGCAATCTGCGTTGGACACGACGGATCAGGTGAGGACTGTGGCGATCGACACGCGCGGCGAGACCGCAGGCAAGCCTAGTGGCGAGAAGAAGACCCGCACATCTCCTGCCCTTTTCTACCGGCAGGTGGTCAACGAGCTGCGTAAGGTCATCTGGCCGACACGCAAGGATCTCATCACCTACACCACGGTCGTTCTGATATTCGTTCTGATCATGGTTGGGATCGTTTACGGCCTCGACGCCGCCCTGGGCTGGGGTGTCATCCGCGTCTTCGGCGGGGAATAACCCTTCGCCACGCGATTCGACGAAAGAGGAAATGTCACCGTGTCCGAGTCTTCATTCCCGGCCGACGAGCCCCGCGAAGAGCGGGACGCCGAGCCGGTAGAGGCCGCTGACGAGGCTGCCGAGCCCGCCGACGACGACGTCGTCGCCGAGGCTCCTGCCGCCGATGAGGTCGATGAGGCCGAGGACGACGACGCTGAGGTTCCCGCCGCCGTCGATGAGGTCGAGCTCGATGACGCGGAGTCCGGCGACGACGAGGACGACGAGGCCGGGGAAGACGCCGAGGACGAGGATCTCCCGGAGGTCGACCCGGTCGAGGAGTTCAAGCAGTCGCTGCGTGGCCAGCTCGGCGAGTGGTATGTCATCCACTCCTACGCCGGCTACGAGAACCGGGTGAAGTCCAACATCGAGAGCCGCAACGTGTCGCTCAACATGGAGGACTACATCTTCCAGGTCGAGGTGCCCACGCACACCGTCCAGGAGTTCAAGAGCGGCAAGAAGGTCCCGGTCAAGGAGCGCGTGCTGCCCGGCTATGTCCTGGTGCGCATGGAGCTGACCGACGAGTCCTGGGCCGCCGTGCGTAACACGCCCGGTGTGACCGGCTTCGTCGGCCTGTCCAACAAGCCCTCCCCGCTCAGCCTCGACGAGGTCGCCAAGCTGCTGGCCCCGGAGCCGAGCGAAGAGGCCAAGCAGACCAAGACCAAGGCGGCCGCCGGCCCCACGGTCGAGTTCGAGATCGGCGAGTCGGTCACCGTCATGGACGGTCCGTTCGCCACTCTGCCCGCCTCGGTGAGCGAGATCAGCCCCGAGTCGCAGAAGCTCAAGGTGCTGGTCTCCATCTTCGGCCGCGAGACCCCGGTCGAGCTGTCGTTTAACCAGGTCTCCAAGATCTGACATACACTGAGTCGTTCGGCTGGCCGTCTCTCGCGAAGGGCGGCCTTCCGACATGTTCGGCCAGGTACCCGGCCGAACACATCACCTATCAGGACCCGGAGTAGGAAAAATGCCTCCGAAGAAGAAGATCGCGGCCTTGGTCAAGGTCCAGCTCCCCGCTGGTCAGGCCACCCCGGCCCCGCCCGTCGGTACCGCCCTCGGTCCCCACGGCGTCAACATCATGGACTTCGTCAAGCAGTACAACGCTGCGACGGAGGCTCAGCGGGGCAACATCATCCCCGTTGAGATCACCATCTTCGAAGACCGTAGCTTCACCTTCATCACGAAGACGCCCCCGGCGCCTGAGCTGATCAAGAAGGCCCTGGGCCTCGACAAGGGCAGCGCGGTCCCGCACAAGGAGAAGGTCGGCAAGCTCAGCCGCGAGCAGCTCCGCAGCATCGCCGAGACCAAGATGCCGGACCTCAACGCCAACGACGTCGAAGCAGCGGAGAAGATCATCGCCGGCACCGCCCGGTCGATGGGCATCACCGTCGCCGACTAACCTTCCGACCACCGTGGAAGGGCCGCGCTGGCCCGCACCACAGACTCCACCACAGGAGATTGCCATGCAGCGCAGCAAGGCGCACAAGGACGCGGCGGCCAAGGTCGACCGCGACAAGCTCTACTCTCCGGCCGAAGCCGCCAAGCTGGCCAAGGAGACCACCACCACCAAGTTCGACGCGACCGTCGAGGTCGCGCTCCGACTGGGCGTCGACCCTCGCAAGGCCGACCAGATCGTGCGCGGCACGGTCAACCTCCCGCACGGCACCGGTAAGACCGCCCGGGTCCTGGTCTTCGCGACCGGTGACCGTGCCGAGGCAGCCCGCGAGGCCGGAGCCGACATCGTCGGCGCCGACGAGCTCATCGACGAGATCTCCAAGGGCAACCGCCTCAACGAGTTCGACGCCGTCGTGGCCACCCCCGACCTGATGGGCAAGGTCGGCCGCCTGGGCCGCGTGCTTGGTCCCCGTGGCCTCATGCCCAACCCGAAGACCGGCACCGTGACGCCCGACGTCGCCAAGGCCGTGACGGAGATCAAGGGCGGCAAGATCGAGTTCCGCACCGACCGGCAGGCGAACCTGCACTTCATCATCGGCAAGACGTCGTTCCCCGAGCGCCAGCTCATCGAGAACTACGCCGCCGCGCTGGACGAGGTGCTCCGTCTCAAGCCGTCGGCCGCCAAGGGCCGTTACGTGAAGAAGGTCACCTTCTCCACCACCATGGGCCCCGGCGTCCCGGTCGACCCCAACGCCACCCGCGGGCTCACCGCGGAGCTGGACGGCTAGCCGTACTGGCTGCATCCGCTCAAGGCCCTGCCGTTTGTACGGCGGGGCCTTCTGCTTTACCGGCTCGGGCCTGACAGGCTCGGGCCTTCGCCTTTCGTGCAGCCGCTTCGCGCAGGGGCGACTCCGGGCAGCGTCCGACCGGGGGGCAGAGCCCCCCGCGCCCCCACCCAAGGCACGGTCCTCGCTTCGCTCGAGCAGCCCTTCTTCGGGGGCAAGCCCAGGTGTGGCAGGCTCCCGCAGTCGCCTGGCGGTGGCCGCTTGCACGGCCGAGGAGTCGTAGACCGGCGTTCGGAGGGCAAGTGCCTTGCGGCTCGCCGGCCCCGGATGAACGCGCGCGGGCACGGTGATGGACGATCACCGCGGGTGTCTTGAGGGTCTTCGCAGCGGACTCGCCCCGGCCGCGGGGCAGGTGTCACGGCCGGAGTTCTTCGGGCAAGATCACTGTTGCTCTATGCTCCTGAACGGCAACACTGAGTGATCATCTCGTGTCTGGGGGAGTCATGCGCGTCAGGAACATCGCTACCGGTCTCGTCGTCGCGGCCCTGCTGTCCGGGCCGCACCCGGCGATGGCGGCCGCCGCCGCGGCGCCCGCGTGCACAGGGGCAGGATGCTTCAACAAGGACCCGCTCACCACCGGGTGCGACAAGGACGCCAGGCCCATCGCGGAGGTGTGGTTCCGCGACCGCCTGCTGCAGGGGTACTACAGCCCTTCCTGCAAGGCGAAGTGGGCCACCGTGATCGGCGCGCCGCTGGACCGCAGGATCTACGTCAGGAACAACAACGGCTCTCCGCTGTTCGAGAACATGGTCCACCATGTCGCGTGGACGAAGATGGTCGACGGCACGCGTCCGGCGGAGGCCTGCTTCGAGAACACCTCCGTCTGCGCGAGGCCGACGGTGGGCCAGGCTCTCTTCTAGGAGTCGGCCCGCGTCTGCCACAGTGCGCTGACAGGTACGGCAAGCATCCGATCTCCGAAGGAGAAGGTGTCGGCGCCGGTGTGCAGGACCAGGCCGGCGACGAAGCCGGGGCCGACGCGCTCGGAGAGGTGACGGAGTCCCCTGAAGTCCTCCGGTCGTACCGTGGACGCGGCCTTGACCTCGATGCCCACCACCCGGCCCTGGCGAGTCTCAAGGATGGCGTCCACCTCCACCTTGTCCTTGGTTCGGTAGTGATAGAGCTCGGCCAGGGTGTCCGACCAGGTTGTCTGCCTGGCCAGTTCCATGAGGACGAAACCCTCCAGCAGCGGGCCGAACGCGGAACCCGGCCGCAGCAGGCCGCGGGCGTCGGCGCCGAGGAGGTTCGCGGCCACCCCCGAGTCCACAAAGGCGATCTTGGGGGTGTGGATGGCCCGGTTGCTGATGTTGCCCGACCAGGCGGGCACCCGCTTCACTAGGAAGACCTCTTCGAGGAGCGCGAGGAACCGTGCGGTCGTGCTGCCGGGCAGGCCGAGATCGCGGCTCAGGCTCTGGGTGACGAGCAGTTGGCCGGACCTCGTCGCCAGCAACCTGATCAACGAACGCAGTTCCGCGGTGCGCTCGATCTCCGACAGTTGCATCACGTCGCGGTTGATCAGGTCACCGATGTAGGAGTCGAAGAAGCGTTGCCGGCGACGGGGGTTGGTCCGGGTGACCGCCTCGGGGTAGCCGCCGCGTATCAGGCGTTCGGCGTAGTCCGCTCGGGTGATCTGGGAGGTGTGCCTCAGCGCGGGACCATGGGTGAAGATCGCATCGATGAAGCCGTCGGGCTGTCCGTCGATCTCACCCTGGGCGAACGGCCAGAGCTCGATCGTCTCCATGCGGCCGGGCAAAGTGTCCGGTAGTCCGCGTAGTGCGAGGAGGCGCGACGAGCCGGTGAGCCGATACCTGCCGGGCCGCGGGTCTGCGTCCACCTGGGACTTGATGGCCAGCAGCAGTTCGGGGGCCCGCTGGATCTCGTCGATGACCATGGGCCCCGGAAAGTCGACGAACCCGCCGGGGTCGCTCATTGCGGCCTGCCGGGTCAAGGCGTCGTCCAGGTCACGCCACTCGGTGCCGCCTGACTTCGCCAGCTGCCGGACCAGTGTGCTCTTGCCCGACTGCCGGGCGCCGTTGACCAGGACAACGCGGGTGTCGGCCAGTGCGTCCGTGACCGCTTGCTCGGCGTGGCGCCGTACCAGCTGCCCGTGAGGTGTCGTGACCATGGGTTCACGATGGCATCTGTGGGGAGATGGTCGCTGGGTTGGTGGGGAGATGGTCGCTGGCGTCGGTCAGTCTGTGGGGGTGGGGTGGGGGAGGCTGAAGACGAGGATGCGGGTGCCGGTTCGGGTGCCGGGCTGGTGGACGGAGCCTGGGTGGTAGTGGAGGAAGGATCCGGCGGGGAAGGTGTGGCCGTTGTCGAGGAGTTCGCCCTCGGCCACGTAGATGAGTTCGTCGGTGGCGTGGTGGTCGGGTTCCGGCCAGGTGGTGCCGGGGGCGAAGTCGAAGGCGCGGGCGGCCAGGGCGCCGCCCGGCAGGCCGCGGCGCACGATGCCCGGGGCGATGTCGCTGGTCTCCACGGTGTCGATGGCCACGTGGGTGAGCTTCGGGATTTCTGGCATGGGGCTCATCGTGGCGGGCGGCGTACCGGGTGGAAAGTGGCTGGAATGTCATCGCTGGGTATATTGCTGCCATGATCCGAGTGGTCGCGCTGGTACACCCTCCGCAGGCGCCGTTCGAGCTGGCGTGTGTCACGGAGGTGTTCGGGCTGCGGCGGCCGGGGATGGCCGCCCGCTACGACTTCGGCATCTGTGCCCTCGAACCCGGGCAGGTGCCCACGCTCGGCGGCTACACGATCGGGGTGGGCGACGGGCTGGCGGCGCTGGAGAGCGCGGACACCGTGGTGATCCCGGGCTGGCAGGCGGACGAGGTTCCCGGGGAGATCATCGACGCGGTACGGCGGGCGCATCGCCGGGGGGCGCGGATCGTGTCCATTTGCTCGGCGGCGTTCCTGGTGGCCGAGGCCGGGCTGCTGAAGGGACGGCGGGCCACCACGCATTGGCGGCGGACGGAGGAGTTGGCGCTGCGGTATCCGGACGTGACGGTGGATCCTGACGTCCTCTATGTCGATCACGGCGATGTGGCGACGTCGGCGGGGACCGCCGCCGGGCTTGATCTTTGCCTGCACATCGTCAGGAACGACCATGGCGCCGCCTACGCCACGGAGATCGCCCAGCACATGGTGATGCCGCCACGCAGGGAGGGCGGGCAGGCGCAGTTCGTGCGGCCGGCGCCGGCGCGCGAACGTGACGGGTCGCTGGGCGCGGTGCTCGACTGGGCGGCGGGGCGGCTCGACCAGCCGCTCACGGTCGGGGATCTGGCGCGGCGGGCCCGCCTGTCGCCGCGTACGTTCGCACGTCGTTTCGCCGCCGATCTGGGTGTCAGTCCTGGTCAGTGGCTGCTCGCCCAGCGGGTGGACGCCGCCCGTGAGCTGTTGGAGCGGACCCCGTTGCCCGTCGAGACGATCGCCGCCCGGGTCGGGCTGTCGTCGGCGGTTAACCTGCGGCGCCACTTCCACGCCCGCCTCGGCACCACCCCGGCCGCGTACCGGCGGACTTTCGGCGGGTAGCGGGTCACCAGGGGACCCGCGTGCGAGAGTGGAAGGCGTGGACTACGTCGCTCACTTTCATCGCGAGGTCCAGGCGTTCGAGGCCGCGTGCCGGCGGGTGGCGGGGCGGGAGGCGCCGCCTGTTCCGTCCTGCGCGGGGTGGACGATGTCCGACCTGGTGATGCACCTGTCGGGCGTGCACCGGGTGGTGACGGCGGTCATCGGGGAACGGCTCGCGCAGCCGCCGGACCCCAGCGGGCTGGCGCACCTGCTGCCCGCCGACACCGGGGGGTGGCCGCTGTCGGGGCGGACCCCGAGCCTCGGGGTGTTGCCGGTCGGCCTGGTCGACTGGTTCGCGGAGGGCGCCGCCGTACTGGAGGACGTGTTCGCCAGGACCGGCCCGGACGAGCGGGTGTGGACGTGGTCGGCGGAGCAGACGGCCGGGTTCTGGTCGCGGATGCAGACGATCGAGGCGGCCATCCATCGGTGGGACGCCGAGAACGCCCTCGGCGAGCCGGGGGACATGGACGCCGAGATGGCCGCGGACGCCGTGGCGCAGACGTTCGAGGTCATGGTCCCGGCCCGGCGGGTGTTGAAGAACGCGCCGCCGGGGGCGGGGGAGACCTTCCGGTTCGTGTGCGGCGAAGGGGCGTGGACGGTGCGGTTCGAGGGGGATGAGCTGTTTGATGGCGGTTCCCCAGACCTGGAGGTCGCGGGTACGGCTTCGCAGCTGATGTTGTTCCTGTGGCAGCGGATCCCCGCCGGACGGCTGGCCGTCTCCGGAGATCCCAAGCTGCTTGATCGCTACTTCGAGCTGGCGCCGCCCGTCTGACCGCGGGCAGATGTGGAGGTGCTGTGCAGATCTAGGGGATTCCCCCGAGGTTTCCCTGGGTTTGTGCGGGGAAGCCGCCAGATCGGTGATTAGCCACATAGGGTCGGAGGCATGGTGAAGCGTAGGTTTTCTCTCGCTGCCGCCGCGGCTGCTGCCGCACTGGTGGTAGCCGGGGTAGCAGGTTGTGGATCGACGGCGCAGCCCATCCAGGTCAACCTGGCCGCCTCGGAGGTGCTCACGCAGGCTGCGCAGAAGACCGAGCAGGTATCCAGCTACACCGTTGACGCGGTGGTCAACGCGACGGACCCCAACGGGCAGAGCGGAAAGCTCCAGGGCCGGATGCTCTACCAGGGCAAGCCGACGCTGGCGATCGATCTCACCGTTGACACGGCGGGATTCGGCGACCGCGAGCTGCCGGGCGGGGCCAGGGCGGTCCTGCAAGGGGACGTCGTCTACGTCAAGGTCGACGCCCTCAACAAGCTCGTCGGAGCGACCAAGCCGTGGATCAAGGTTTCGCTCAGCGAGGCCGACAGCCGCGGTGAGGTGCAGCAGTATCTGGCGCAGGTCCAGCAGTTCGACCTGGCGGCGGTCACGAAGATGGTCACCGCCTCGAAGGACGTCAAGCAGGTCGGCACCGAGAGTGTGAACGGCGTCGACACGACCCACTTCAGCGGCACGTTCCCGGTCGAGGCGGCGGTGCAGCTGCTGCCGGCCGACGAGCAGCAGCGGGCCAAGGAGAACATGGCCGAGCTGAAGGACGTCAAGTTCGACATCTGGGTCGACGGCCAGGGCCTTCCGGCGAAGCTCCAGCTCAACGGTGAGAAGCAGGGCGGCAAGCTCGACGCCACCCTGTTCTTCAAGGGCTTCAACGAGCCCGTCAACATCCAGGCTCCGCCCGCGGACCAGGTCGGCGAAATGCCGTCGAACGTCCCGCAGCCGAGCCCGTCGAACTCGTAGCGACAACCCACAAGAGAACATCGATTTGGAAACTCGGCGACCAGCCCGTAGTCTGGTCGTTGCCGAAGACCGCCGGTTGTCACCTTGGCCAGTCCTGGTGACCGAAGGATCCGCTTCTTGCGGACGGCCCGCGCAGGTGTGATACGAGTTTCCCCACACGATGAGTGTGTGTGAAGCCCCGTGCGCCCTGCGCCCGGGGCTGTTCTCATTTCTGGGCCTTCTCCGGCGGAACATCCTGGAAGGAGGCCCATGGCGAGGCCGGATAAGGCGAGCGCGGTCGCCGAGCTCAAGAACGAGTTCGTGGGAAGCAGCGCAGCCGTTCTGACCGAGTACCGCGGTCTCACCGTCGCTCAGCTCAAGGAGCTGCGCGTTGCACTCGGTGGGAATGCGAAGTTCGCCGTGGCGAAGAACACCCTCACCAAGATCGCTGCCAACGAGGCCGGTCTGACGGGCCTCGACGGCCTGCTCAGCGGCCCGACCGCGATCGCCTTCGTCAGCGGCGACGTCGTCGAGGCTGCCAAGGGTCTGCGTGACTTCGCCAAGGCCAATCCCCTCCTGGTGATCAAGGGCGGTGTCCTCGACGGCAAGACGCTGGACGCCACGGAGATCACCAAGCTCGCCGACCTGGAGTCGCGCGAGGTTCTCCTCGCGAAGCTGGCCGGCGCGATGAAGGCGAAGCAGTCCGCTGCTGCCGCCATGTTCGCCGCGCTGCCCACCAACATGGCTCAGCTGGCCGAAGCCCTGCGCGCCAAGCGCGCGGAGGCCGGCGAGTAGCTGGGGGTTGCCGCACTTAACCGCGGTCCCGATCCACCTTTAAAGCACATCCCATACGGAGGAAAACATGGCGAAGCTCAGCACCGACGAGCTGCTCGGCGCGTTCAAGGAGATGACCCTTCTCGAGCTCTCCGAGTTCGTGAAGGTCTTCGAGGAGACGTTCGACGTCAAGGCTGCCGCCCCGGTCGCCGTCGCCGCCGCTGCCGCCCCGGCCGCCGGTGGTGGCGAGGCCGCCGCTGAGGAGCAGGACGAGTTCGACGTCATCCTCGAGGCTGCCGGCGACAAGAAGATCCAGGTCATCAAGGAGATCCGCGCGCTGACCTCCCTCGGCCTCAAGGAGGCCAAGGACCTGGTCGACGGCGCTCCGAAGTCCGTCTTCGAGAGCAAGGTCAACAAGGAGCAGGCCGAGAAGGCCAAGGCCGCCCTTGAGGGCGCCGGCGCCAGCGTCACCGTGAAGTAACTTTCACGCTTCCGAAAGAGGCGGCCACACCCAGGTGCCGGGTGTGCCGCCTCTTTCTGCTTTCCGCGCCTTTCCGTTACGGCTCCCGCCACCCCACCCGCCCCGCCGCACTCGGCGGGCCCCCGTCGAGCGATGGTCGTGAGGGCTCACGGGGTTCTCGCCGCGACGACTCCGCTCAGGCGATTCTCATGGCCGTCTCAGGCGGGGTGCCTAGCGTCCGGGGCATGAACTGGAAGGTGATCGGGCTGCTCGGTGGCGCCGCCGTACTGTATGTGTGGGGTCTGGGGGCTTCCGGGTGGGCCAATCCCTACTACTCGGCCGCCGTGCAGGCGGGTGCCCAGAGCTGGAAGGCGTTCTTCTTCGGCTCCTCCGACGCGGCCAACGCGATCACCGTGGACAAGACGCCAGCCTCGCTGTGGCCGATGGTGCTGAGCGCGCGGCTGTTCGGGGTGAACGCGTGGAGCGTCCTCGTGCCGCAGGCGCTCATGGGCGTGGCGACGGTGGGCGTGGTCTACGCGAGTGTGCGGCGGCGGGCGCCGGAGTGGGCGGCGCTGCTGGCCGGGGTGGTCATGGCGGTGACGCCGGTGGCGGTGCTGATGTTCCGGTTCAACAATCCGGACGCGCTGCTGGTGCTGCTGCTGTGCCTGGCGGCGTACTGCCTGGTGCGGGCGCAGGAGGGTGCGGCCACGCGGTGGGTGGTGGCGGCGGGGGCCCTGGTGGGGTTCGCGTTTCTGGCGAAGATGTTGCAGGCGTTCCTGGTCTTGCCGGGGTTCGCGGTCGTTTATCTGGTCAGTGCGCCTACGTCCGTCTGGCGGCGGTTGTGGCAGCTCTTGCTGGCCGGTGGAGCCATGGTGGTGGCGGCCGGGTGGTGGGTGCTGGCGGTGGCGCTGGTGCCGGCGGGCGAACGGCCGTACATCGGCGGGTCGCAGGGTGACAGCGTGCTCGAACTCGCGCTCGGCTACAACGGCATCGGGCGGCTCAACGGCGACGACTACGGCGGGCTCGGCAATCTCAACCAGGAGGCCGGGTGGTTCAGGCTCTTCGACTCCGAGGCGGGCGGGCAGGTCTCGTGGCTGCTTCCGGCGGCGCTGGTGCTTCTGGCGGCGGCGGTTTGGGTGACGCGGCGGGCCGGGCGCGACGACCCCATGCGGGCCTCGCTGGCGATCTGGGGGAGCTGGCTGCTGGTGACCGGGGTGATCTTCAGCCTCATGCAGGGGATCTTCCACGCGTACTACACGGTGGCGCTGGCGCCCGCGATCGCGGCGCTCGTCGGGTTGGGCGCGGCGGTGCTGTGGGAGCGGCGGGCGTTCCCGGTCCTGGCCTCGGTGATCGGGGTGAGCGCGGTGTGGGGGTATGTGCTGCTTTCCCGGAGCCCGGAGTGGAACGCGTGGCTGGGGCCCGTGGTGCTGGTCGCCGGGGCGGCGGCGGCGCTGGGGCTGGCAGGGGCGGGCATGATCTCCGGGTACGGCGGCGCCAGGGACCGGATGCTCTGGGCGGTGGGCGGCGTGGGCGTACTCGTGGTGCTGGCGGGACCCGCGGCGTACGCCATGGACACCGCGGCCACCCCGCACACCGGCGCGATCCCCGCGGCGGGGCCCTCCACGGGCGGCGGCGGCTCCAGAGCGCTCGATCGGCGGCGACCCGGCGCAGGCAACAGGCCCATGGACGGACGCCGCCCCGGCGGCGGGCAGGGCGGGCCCGGCGGGCCCGGCGGGCAGGGCGGGCCCGGCGGTGGACGGGGTGGGTTGCTGGGCGCCGTGACTCCCGGCGCCGAGCTCACCGCCCTGCTGAAGGCCGGCGCCGCCCGCTACACCTGGGTGGCCGCCACCGTGGGCTCCAACAACGCGGCCGGATACCAGCTGGCCACCGGGCTGCCCGTCATGGCGGTGGGCGGGTTCAACGGCACCGACCCGGCGCCAACCCTCGCCCGATTCCGGCAGTACGTGGCCGAAGGGCGCATCCACTACTTCCTGCCCAGCGGTCTCGGCCGCGGCCCGGCCGCCGAGATCGCCGCCTGGGTCGAGCGGACCTACGACTCCGCCACGGTGGCCGGTACGACGGTGTTCGACCTGACCAGACCCCGATAACCGGCCAGTAACAAGTTATTAGAATCTGTTCCAATTCCGCGGAACACGGCTAACGTGATGGGAACTTGAAAGTAAAGTGTGCGTCACGTTACCCCATGCTCGCGGAAGGTGACCGGTGGGCGTCGAAGTCGTGGTCGAGGGGCTGACCAAATCGTTCGGTCGGCAGGTCATCTGGCAGGACGTCTCGCTGACGCTGCCCGCGGGCGAGATCTCGGTGCTGCTCGGCCCGTCCGGCACCGGAAAGTCCGTCTTCCTCAAGACGCTCGTCGGCCTGCTGCGTCCCGACCGTGGCCACATCTGGATCGACGGCTACGACCTGGCCAACTGCAGCGAGGACAAGCTCTACGAACTGCGCCGGCTGTTCGGCGTGCTCTTCCAGGACGGCGCGCTGTTCGGCTCGCTGAGCCTGTTCGACAACATCGCCTTCCCGCTGCGCGAGCACACCAAGAAGAGCGAGACCCAGATCCGCCAGATCGTCATGGAGAAGATGGAGCTCGTCGGCCTGCTCGGCGCGGAGTCCAAGCTGCCCGGTGAGATCTCCGGCGGCATGCGCAAGCGCGCGGGCCTGGCCAGGGCGCTGGTGCTCGATCCGGAGATCATCCTCGTGGACGAGCCGGACTCGGGGCTCGACCCGGTGCGCACCGCGTACCTCAACCAGCTCTTCGTCGATCTCAACACCGACTTCGAGGCGACGTTCCTCATCGTCACCCACGACATCAACACCGCCCGTACCGTGCCTGACGACATCGGGCTGTTGTTCCGCCGGGAACTGGTGATGTTCGGCCCGCGCGAGATGCTGCTGTCGAGCGACGAGCCGGTCGTGCGCCAGTTCCTCAACGCGCGCCGCCACGGCCCGATCGGCATGTCGGAGGAGAAGGACGTCTCGGAGCTGGAGGCCGAGGCCCAGATGGGCCACGACCCCGGCGCGCTGCCGCCGATCCCGCCGCAGCTCATGCCCACGGGCAACCGGGTGCGCCGCAGTCAGCAGCCGCCCGGCGCCTGGCTGGCCGCCCACGGTGTGATCCCGCCGCAGGGCTCGTTCGTCGACGACCGCGGGCGCAACTGGCTGGAGGAGTACCCCCGGCTGGTCAGCGCCCATCTCAACGGCGTCAGGTAGCCCCCGCGCATGGACGGACCGGCCTTTTCCGCGGCCCCGAACGACTACTCTCCGCACTCGAAAGGACGCTGCCAGTGATCAGGGCGAGTGGTGCGTTCGTGGCGCTCACGCTCGACACCCTGCGGGCCGTGCCCAAGCGGCCCTTCCACTGGCGGGAGTTCCTGCGGCAGGCCTGGTTCATCGTCAGCGTCAGCGCCCTGCCCACGGCGCTGGTGTCCATCCCGTTCGGCGCCGTGCTCGCGCTCCAGGCGGGCAACCTGATCCGCCAGTTCGGCGCCCAGTCGTTCACCGGCGCCACCGCCGTGCTCGGCATCGTGCGCGAGGCCGGTCCGGTCGTGACCGCGCTCATGATCTCGGGCGCGGCGGGCAGCGCCATCTGCGCCGACCTGGGCGCGCGCAGGATCCGGGAGGAGATCGACGCGCTGGAGGTGCTCGGCATCGACCCGCTCCACCGCCTCGTGGTGCCCAGGGTGGCCGCGTGCGCGGTCGTCGCGCCGTTGCTCAACGGCCTGGTGACCACTGTCGGCCTGATCGCCAGCTATCTGTTCAACGTGATCGCCCAGGGCGGCTCGCCCGGCTCGTACCTGCAGTCGTTCAACGCGCTGGCCGAGCTGTCGGACCTGTGGGTCGCCGAAGTCAAGGCGCTCGTCTTCGGCGCCACGGCCGGGATGATCGCCTGCTTCAAGGGACTGAGCGCGGCCGGCGGGCCCAAGGGCGTCGGCGACGCCGTCAACCAGACGGTGGTCTTCGCGGCCATGGTCCTGTTCGCCGAGAACTTCCTCATCAGCGCGGCGGTGTGGTGATGTCACTCAACAAGCAGGGCGAGTTCTACACCAAGACCTTCGTCCAACTGCCCCGGGCGCTCCGCTACCGCGCCGAGATCCTGCGGCTGCTGTCGGAGGTGAGCCTCGGCACCGGCGGCCTGGCCGTCATCGGCGGCACGATGGCGATCGTCGCGTTCATGACCTTCTTCGCCGGGACCGAGGTCGGCCTGCAGGGCTACACCGCACTCGACCAGATCGGCACCTCCGCCTTCGCCGGGTTCCTCTCCAGCTACATCAACACCCGCGAGATCGCCCCCATCGTGGCCGCCATCGGCCTGTCGGCCACCGTCGGGGCGGGCTTCACCGCCCAGCTCGGCGCGATGCGGATCAGCGACGAGATCGACGCGCTGGAGGTCATGGCGATCCCCTCGGTGCCGTTCCTCGTGGGCACCCGGCTGATCGCCGGGTTCGCCGCCATGCTGCCCCTGTACGTCCTCGGCCTGCTCGCCTCCTACGTCGCCACCCGCCTGATCACCACCGTCCTCTACGGCCAGTCGACCGGCACCTACGACCACTACTTCGACCTCTTCCTCGTGCCCTACGACGTGCTCTGGTCGCTGGGCAAGGTGGTGCTGTTCGCCGTGCTGGTGATCCTGGTGCACTGCTACTACGGCTTCCACGCCTCCGGCGGCCCCGCGGGCGTCGGCGTCGCGGTGGGGCGGGCGATGCGCGCGGTGCTGGTCGCGGTCAACGTGGCCAACGTCCTGCTCGGCCTGGCCATCTGGGGCACCACCACCACGGTACGGCTGGCCGGATGAGACACGGCGCCGCCCTGCTGGCCCTGATCGCCGCCTTCACGGCGGTGACCGTCGCCGCGTACTTCAAGGTGTTCTCCGGCGCGACCATCGTGACCCTGTCGGCCCCCAGAGCCGGGCTCCAGCTCGGCCCGCGCGCCGACGTCAAGGTACGCGGCGTCCTCGTCGGCGAGGTCACCGCCCTGAAGGCCACCACCGGAGGCGCGGAGCTCACCCTCGCCCTCGACCACCCCGTCGACCGCGCCGCGACGGCCAGGCTGATGCCGAAGACCGTCTTCGGCGAGAAGTACGTGGACCTCGTCCCGCCCGCGACGCCGACCTCCGAGCTGCGCGACGGCGACCGCCTGATCGCCCCGGCCGCCGCCGTCGAGATGGCGCAGGTGCTCGACCGGCTGCTGCCGCTGCTGCGGAGCATCCACCCCGAACGGCTGGCCACCACCCTGACCGCCCTCGCCACCGCCCTGGAAGGCAGAGGCGCCAGAACCGGCGCCACCCTGGACAAGGCCGAGGACTACCTCACCCGGCTCACCCCCCACCTCCCGGCGATCCGCCGCGACATCTCCGCCCTCGCCGACGTCACCGACCTGTACGGCCAGGCCGCCCCCGACCTCCTGCGCACCCTGGCCAACTCCGCCGCGCTGAGCGCAACGCTCACCGGCAGAGAGGCCGAGATCGACCAGCTCGCCCGCGCGGTCACCAGGAGCGCGGGCAAGGCCGACGCCCTGCTGACGGTCAACGAGACCGGCCTGGTGGGACTCCAGCATGTGTCCAGGCCCGCTCTCGACCTCGCCGCCCGCTATGCGCCGACCGTGCCGTGCGTGTTCCAGGGCCTTGACCGCCTCCGGCCGCTGCTGGACGAGGCGTTCGGTGACGGGCGGGTGAAGGCGGTGCTGGAGCTGGTCAGGCCGGCGCCGCCGTACCGGGAGGGGGCCGACGCGCCCGCCTACGGCGACACCAGGGGCCCGCGCTGCTACGGCCTGCCCCGGCCGGCGGTGCCCTTCCCGGGGGTTCGGTTCGCCGACGGCACCGAGGACCTGGCGGGGCTGATGCTGCGATGACCACGCTGAAGGCGGCGATCAAGCTCGGGCTGTTCGGACTGGCCACGACCCTGTGCGTGGCCATGCTGGCGGTCACGATCTCCGGGACGCAGTTCGCCGCGTCGAGCGTCTACCGCGCGGTGTTCACCGACGTCACCGGACTGCGGCCGGGCGACGACGTGCGGGCCGCGGGCGTACGGGTGGGCCGCGTGGAGGAGGTCGCGCTGGCCGGGACGCGCGCCGAGGTCTCCTTCACCGTCCTCGAACGCACCCGGCTGCCCCGCGGCGTCATCGCCGCGATCCGCTGGCGCAACCTGGTGGGCGACCGCTACCTCGCGCTGTCCACCGGCCGCGGCGGACCCGGCGCGCTGCGGCCGGGCGAGCTGATCACCGACACCCGCCCGGCGCTCGACGTCACCGCGCTGTTCAACGGCTTCCGCCCCCTGCTCAAGGCCATCCGGCTGGAAGACGTCAACAAGCTGAGCTGGCAGATCGTCCAGGTGCTGCAGGGGGAGGGCGGCACCGTCGACAGCCTCCTCGGCCACGTCGCCTCGCTCACCGGCACGCTCGCCGACCGCGACGCGGTCATCGGCCGGGTGATCGACAACCTCACCGCGGTGCTCGCCGAGATCGCCGGCCGCGAGGACGCCTACAGCGAGCTCGTCGCCGACCTGCGGTCGCTGGTCAGCGGCCTGGCCGAGGACCGCAAGGCCATCGGCGACTCCCTCACCGCCCTCGACCGGCTCGCCGGCGTCACCGCGGGCTTCACCGAGCGCGCCAGGCCCGACCTCAAGGCCGGAATCCGGCACGCCGACGGCTTCCTCGCCGCGCTCAACGAGGAGCGGGCGCTGATCGACAAGACCATCAAGGACGTTCCGATCCGGCTCAACCAGCTCACCCGGGCCGTCTCCTACGGCTCGTGGTTCAACTTCTACCTCTGTTCCCTGGAGGTCCGGGCGGGCGCGACCACCACGCCGAAGATCGTCAACGAGAGCCGCCGATGCCGCTGATCCCCTTCCGCCACCGCGACCCGCTCCCGCTCGGCATCGCCGGCCTGGCCGCCGCCGCGGCGCTGGTGGCCGGTGCGCTGGCCGTACCCCAGCTGAAGACCGGAACCGTCTACACGGCCGCCTTCGCCGAGTCGGCGGGGCTGCGGCCGGGCGAGGACGTCGTCGTGGCCGGGGTGAAGGTCGGCGAGGTGAGCGAGGTCGAACTGGAGGGCGCGCACGTCCGCGTCGGCCTGCGCCTGGAGCGGGAGGTGCCGCTGGGCTCGCGGACCCGCGCGCACATCCGGCCGGCGACGCTGCTCGGCTCCCACCACGTCCAGCTCGAACCCCACGGCCCCGGCCGCCTCGACCGCGCCATCCCGGTCGAGCGGACCAGCGTGCCGTACGAGATCATGCCCGCCCTCGGCGACCTCGCCGACAGCGCCGCCCGCATCGACGCGGGCGCGCTCAAGAGCGCGCTCGACACGCTCGCACAGACCCTGGACGGCTCCTCGCAGGAGATCCGCGCCTCCGTGCTCGGCCTCGGCCGCCTCTCGCGGACCGTCGCCTCCCGCGACGACAAACTCCACGATCTGGTACGGCACGCCGAAACGGTCACCGGCCTGGTGGCCGGCCGCAACCAGGAGCTCCGCGCCCTGATCAAGGACGGCGACCTCCTGCTGCGCGAGATCTCCGCCCGCCGCGCCGTCATCCACAGCCTGTTGACGAACACGCTGGAGCTGACCGCGCAGATCGACGGCCTGATCGCCGACAACCGGACCACGCTCAAGCCCGCTCTGCGGCAGTTGCGGGAGTTCGCCGGGCTGCTGCGGCGCAACGAGGAGAGCCTCGACCGCTCCCTGCGGCTGCTGGCACCCTTCACCCGGCAGTTCACCGACGCGATCGGCAACGGACGCTGGTTCGACGCGATCGTCCAGAACCTCGTGCCGCTGCCCGCCTCCGTCCGGATGCCCGACCGCACCCTCGGAGGGCTGGCTCCGTGAAGACGCCCGTCGCGATCATGGCCCTGCTGCTGGCCGCCGGCTGCGGTTTCGAGGGCGTCCAGTCGCTCCCGCTGCCCGGCGGAGCCGACCTCGGGCCGAACCCGCGCGAGGTGACGATCGAGTTCGCCGACGCCCTCGACCTCGTCCCGCACTCGCTGTGCAAGCTCAACGACGTCACCGTCGGCAAGGTCACCGCGATCGAACTGGCCGCCGGCTGGCGGGCCGAGGTCACCTGCACGGTCAGGGCGGACGCCGCGTTGCCCGCGGGGACCGGCGCCGCCATCTCCCAGACGAGCCTGCTCGGCGAGAAGTTCGTCAAGCTGGTCCCCTCCGGCACCGGCAGCCTGGGCGGCCGCATCCCGCTGAGCCGCACCACCCGGACCGCCGAGGTCGAGCAGGTGCTCGCCGCCGCCTCTCTGCTGGTCAACGGCGGCGGCCTGGAACAACTGGCCACCATCAACACCGAACTCGGCGCCATGCTCGACGGCCGCACCGGCACCGTCAGGAACCTGCTGCGCCGCCTCGACGCGTTCGCCACCGCGCTCGACGGCTCCAAGGGCGACATCGTCCGCCTCATCGGCAACCTCGACCGGCTCACCGCCACCCTGGCCGCCCAGCGCCGGACCCTGCGCGCCGTCGCCACCGACATCGGCCCCGCGGTCAAGCAGTTGCGCCGCCAGCGCGCCGACCTCACCCGCATGCTCACCGCCCTGGCCCGCCTCGGCCGCACCGCCACCCGCGTCGTGACCCGTTCCCAGTCCGACACCCTCGCCAACCTCGCCCACCTGCGTGCCCTGCTGGCCGACCTCGACCGCGCCCGCCGCGAGATCGCGGCCAACCTGGGCACCGCGCTCACCTTCCCCTTCCCCGGCTCGGCCACCGGCCTGCTGCGCGGCGACTACGGCAACGTCGACGTCACCGTGGACCTCACCCCCTCCACCACCCTGGACAACCTCCTCGGCAGGAGCCCGCGATGAGCCTGCGGATCAAGCTGGCCGCCTTCCTCGCCATCAGCCTCGCCGCCACCGCGTACACGCTGGTCCGCTACGCGCGGGTCGGCGCCGACCTGTTCGACCCCGCCTACCGGGTCGGCGTCGAACTGGCCGATGCCGGCGGCCTCTTCGAACACGCCGAGGTCACCTACCGCGGCGTGCGGGTCGGCCGCGTCGAGTCGCTGTCGCTCACCGCCGGCGGGGTGCGCGCCGTCCTCCGCCTGCGGCACGAGCCGCCGGTGCCCGCCACGGGGCTGCTCGCCGTCGTCGCCAACCGCTCGGGTGTGGGCGAGCAGTACCTCGACCTCCAGCCTTCAGGTACGGCGCGGCCGTACCTGAAGGAAGGCGACACGATCGCCAGGGAACGCACCGCGCTGCCGATCACCACCGCCCAGTTGCTCGGCGACGCCGAGCGGCTGCTGACGTCGGTGGACCCGCGCGACGCCGAGACCGTCGTGACCGAGATGGAACACGCCTTCGGCGGCAACGCCGCGCACCTGCGGCGGCTGCTGACGGCGGGCGAGGAGCTGACGGCGGCGGCCGTGGAGGTCCTGCCCGAGACGGTCACGCTGATCGAGCGGGGGGAGACGGTTCTGCGCACGCAGCGGGCCGAGGGCGGGCACCTCAAGGCGTTCGCGCGCGACCTCGCCTCGCTGACCGGTTCGCTGCGCGAGGGTTCCGCGGACCTGGAGCGCACGATCGACGCCGGCGGCCCTGCGGCCCGCTCGGCGGAGAAGCTCGTGGACGGGCTCGAACCGCACCTGCGGCCGCTGCTGGGCAACCTCATCGTCGGCGGGCGCGGCGTATCGGCCAGGGTGGCGGCGCTGCGCCAGCTCCTCATCGGCTACCCGGCGGGCGTGGCAGGGGCCTTCACCGTGGTCGGCCGCGACGGGCTGCACTTCGGGCTCAACCTCAACCTCAACGTGCCGCCGCCGTGCACGCGCGGCTACGAGGACGTGCGCCGCCGCCATCCCCAGGACACCCGGGTGAAGGCGGTCGACCCGCGCGCGACCTGCACGGAGCCGGAGGGCTCGCCGACCGGGGTGCGCGGGGGCGCGGATGTGCCGCCGCCGGGCGTACCGCCGTCGATCCCGGGTCTGGAAGAGTGGCTCGCGGGTAATGATCCGGCGATCAGGAAGGAGCGGACATGACAGGCACCGCCTCTCGGTCCGCCGCTTGGCTGACGATCATCGTGCTCGGGGTGCTGGCGCTGCTGCTCGGCGGGTTCGCGCTGTGGGTCAGCGGCGAGCTCCGCGGCGAGCAGGCCACGGACGACGACCGGGCCGCCGCGCTCGACGCGGCGGGCACCCACGCGGTCAACCTGCTCTCGCTCAACTACAAGACCGTCGACGCCGACCTCGGGCGCATCCTGGCGACCTCGACCGGGGCCGCGCGGGCCGAGTACTCCGCCAACGCCGCCCGGCTCAAGGAGACCACGATCACCAACAAGGTCGTCCAGCACGGCGTGCTGCGCGCCCGGGGGCTGGAGTCCATGGCGGGCGGCGTCGCCAAGGTCCTGGTGGTGGCGGACGTCGAGATCCGCTGGGAGGGCTCCAAGAACGCCCCTCAGGAGCGCTTCTACCGCTGGTCGATGGATGTGACCAAGGTCGGCGGGGTCTGGCTGGTGTCGAAGGCGGTGCAGGTGCTGTGAAGGCCGTGGCGATCGGGGTGCTGGCGGCGCTCGTGCTGGGGCTGTCGGTGGCCCTCTGGGTGATGTGGACGGATCTGCGGCACCTGCGCGACGGGCAGTCCGCGGGCGTCGAGGCCATGGCCGCCGCCAAGGCCGTGGCGCCGGACCTGCTGTCGTACAACCACCGCACGATCGAACAGGACCTGGCGCGGGCCGGCGAGCACACCACGGGCCAGCTGACCACCCACTACAAGGAGCTGGCCACCACCCTCGTGCCGACCGCCAAGGCCCAGAAGACCGTCCAGACGACCGCGGTCGCCGGGGCGGCCGTCGAGCGCGCGGAACCCGGCCGGGTAGAGGTTCTCCTGTTCGTCAACACGGGTACGGTCAAGGAGCTGCCGGGCGAGGCCGAGCCCCAGCAACAGATCACCCAGAACCGCGCCAGGTTCGTCATGATCAAGACAGCCGGCCGGTGGCTCGTCGCCGACCTGTCGACGCTGCTGGGCACCGCCTGAGTCCCCGGGCGCGGCGTGTCCTTCAATTGTTATCAAAATTCAGGTTTAGCGAGTCCTTGCCCAGGGGTATCCCAGTCACTGCTACACCGGTTGTCGGCATGGGTTCGACCCTCGGTGTGACGGAGCGTTAGCCGTCCCCGTTCGCGGGTATCGTCTTGGGCCTGACGGTAGGCGCCCGATCACGCAGGGGAGAAATCCCAGCGTCCCGGCCTCGACCCGGCGGAAAGTCGGGGTTGTGGGCTTGACGTTTGCGTCCGAACGGGCGATGCTGCGACCAACGTGGAGCATGCAGCGAGAGCGAAGTGGACAGGCGTGTGCCGTTCGGCTACACTGCCCCTTTGCGCTGCCCTTTGACGACCCGCGATGCTTGCTCACGTTGCGAGGTTGTCTGGCGTGCGTGTAGTCAGTCCGCCGCGAGCCCTCGGAAGGACATCTGTTGGCAGCCTCGCGCAACGCCTCCGCCGTACCCGCTGGTCCCAATCGCGTTTCGTTTTCGCGTATCCAGGAGCCCCTCGAAGTTCCTGATCTTCTCGCCCTGCAAACCGAGTCCTTTGACTGGCTGCTGGGCAACGAGAAGTGGAAGGCCCGGGTTGAGGCGGCTCGCCAGGCCGGGCGCAAGGACGTCCCGACCCAGTCGGGCCTCGAAGAGATCTTCGAAGAGATCAGTCCCATTGAGGACTTCTCGGGGACCATGTCCTTGTCGTTCCGCGACCACCGGTTCGAGCCGCCCAAGTACTCAGTAGATGAGTGCAAAGACAAGGACATGACCTTCTCCGCCCCGATGTTCGTCACGGCGGAGTTCATCAATAACACCACTGGTGAGATCAAGAGCCAGACGGTGTTCATGGGCGATTTCCCGCTCATGACGCCGAAGGGCACCTTCATCATCAACGGCACCGAGCGTGTCGTCGTCTCCCAGCTGGTCCGGTCCCCGGGTGTCTACTTCGGCCGCAGTGTCGACAAGACCTCGGACAAGGACCTGTTCGACTGCCGTGTCATCCCCTCGCGGGGTGCCTGGCTGGAGTTCGAGATCGACAAGCGCGACAGCGTCGGTGTGCGCATCGACCGCAAGCGCAAGCAGGCCGTCACCGTGCTTCTCAAGGCACTGGGATGGACCAACGAACAGATCCTCGAGCGCTTCGGCCAGTACGAGTCGATGCGGGCCACCCTGGAGAAGGACCACACGGCCGGCCAGGATGACGCCCTGCTCGACATCTACCGCAAGCTCCGTCCGGGCGAGCCGCCGACCAAGGAGTCGGCGCAGACCCTGCTGGAGAACCTGTACTTCAACCCCAAGCGCTACGACCTCGCCAAGGTCGGCCGCTACAAGATCAACAAGAAGCTCGGGGTCGACAGCGACATCACGCAGGGGACCCTCACCGAGGACGACATCGTCTCCACGATCGAGTACATCGTCCGCCTGCACGCGGGCGAGGAGTCGATGCCGAGCGCCCAGGGCGAGCGGATCGTCGAGACCGACGACATCGACCACTTCGGCAACCGCCGTCTGCGCAGTGTCGGCGAGCTCATCCAGAACCAGGTCCGCCTGGGCCTGGCCCGGATGGAGCGCGTCGTCCGTGAGCGGATGACCACCCAGGACGTCGAGGCGATCACGCCGCAGACCCTGATCAACATCCGCCCGGTCGTGGCCTCGATCCGGGAGTTCTTCGGCACCTCGCAGCTGTCGCAGTTCATGGACCAGACCAACCCGCTCGCCGGCCTGACGCACAAGCGGCGTCTGTCCGCGCTGGGCCCCGGTGGTCTGTCCCGTGAGCGGGCCGGCTTCGAGGTCCGAGACGTGCACCCGTCCCACTACGGCCGGATGTGCCCGATCGAGACTCCCGAAGGCCCGAACATCGGCCTCATCGGCTCGCTGGCCTCCTACGGCCGGATCAACGCCTTCGGCTTCGTCGAGACGCCCTACCGCAAGGTCGTCGACGGCAAGGTGATCGAGCAGGTCGACTACCTGACCGCCGACGAGGAGGACCGCTTCGTCAAGGCGCAGGCCAACACGGTGCTCAACCCCGACGGCACCTTCGCCGAGTCCCGCGTCCTGGTCCGCACCAAGGGCGGCGAGACCGAACTCGCCCGTGCCGAGGAAGTCGACTACATCGACGTGTCGCCGCGCCAGATGGTGTCGGTCGCCACGGCGATGATCCCCTTCCTGGAGCACGACGACGCCAACCGCGCGCTCATGGGCTCCAACATGCAGAGGCAGTCCGTGCCGCTGCTGAAGAGCGAGGCGCCGCTGGTCGGAACCGGCATGGAGTACCGTGCCGCGACCGACGCGGGCGACGTCATCAGCGCCGAGAAGGCCGGTGTGGTGGAGGAGGTCTCCGCCGACTACGTCACCGTGATGAACGACGACGGCACCCGCACGACTTACCGTGTCGCCAAGTTCAAGCGTTCCAACCAGGGCACCTCGTTCAACCAGAAGCCCATCGTCGTCGAAGGCGACCGGGTCGAGGTCAACCAGGTGATCGCCGACGGTCCCTGCACCGACCAGGGCGAGATGGCCCTGGGCAAGAACCTGCTCGTGGCGTTCATGCCGTGGGAGGGCCACAACTACGAAGACGCGATCATCCTGTCGCAGCGGCTGGTGCAGGACGACGTCCTGTCCTCGATCCACATCGAGGAGCACGAGGTCGACGCCCGTGACACCAAGCTGGGCCCCGAGGAGATCACCCGGGACATCCCGAACGTCTCCGAAGAGGTCCTGGCCGACCTCGACGAGCGCGGCATCATCCGCATCGGCGCCGAGGTCGTACCCGGCGACATCCTCGTCGGCAAGGTCACGCCCAAGGGCGAGACCGAGCTGACCCCCGAGGAGCGGCTGCTGCGCGCGATCTTCGGCGAGAAGGCCCGCGAAGTGCGCGACACCTCGCTGAAGGTGCCGCACGGCGAGCAGGGCAAGGTCATCGGCGTCCGCGTGTTCTCCCGTGACGAGGGCGACGAGCTTCCCCCCGGTGTCAACGAGCTGGTCCGCGTGTACGTGGCCCAGAAGCGTAAGATCACCGACGGTGACAAGCTCGCCGGCCGCCACGGCAACAAGGGCGTCATCTCCAAGATCCTGCCCGTCGAGGACATGCCGTTCCTCGAGGACGGCACGCCGGTCGACATCATCCTCAACCCGCTGGGCGTGCCCGGCCGGATGAACATCGGGCAGGTGCTCGAGGCTCACCTCGGCTGGATCGCGGCCCGCGGCTGGGACATCTCGGGCCTGACCGAGCAGTGGGCGGAGCGCCTGCGCGAGAAGGGCTTCGAGCAGGTCGCGCCGCGTACCAACGTGGCGACGCCGGTCTTCGACGGCGCCCACGAGGAAGAGATCGTCGGTCTGCTCAGCAACACCCTGCCCAACCGCGACGGCGATCGCATGGTGCAGGAGAGCGGAAAGGCGCAGCTGTTCGACGGCCGCTCCGGCGAGCCGTTCCCCTACCCGATCGCGGTGGGCTACAGCTACATCCTGAAGCTGCTGCACCTGGTGGACGACAAGATCCACGCCCGGTCCACCGGCCCGTACTCCATGATCACCCAGCAGCCGCTCGGCGGTAAGGCCCAGTTCGGTGGCCAGCGCTTCGGTGAGATGGAGGTGTGGGCGCTGGAGGCCTACGGCGCGGCCTACGCCCTGCAGGAGCTCCTGACCATCAAGTCCGACGACGTCCTCGGCCGGGTCAAGGTCTACGAGGCCATCGTCAAGGGCGAGAACATCCCCGAGCCCGGCATCCCCGAATCCTTCAAGGTCCTCATCAAGGAAATGCAGTCGCTGTGCCTGAACGTCGAGGTGCTCTCCAGCGACGGCATGTCCATCGAGATGCGCGACACCGACGAGGACGTCTTCAGGGCCGCCGAAGAGCTCGGTATCGATCTGTCCCGGCGTGAGCCGAGCAGCGTGGAAGAAGTCTGAGGGGGAGATCGCACATGCTGGACGTCAACTTCTTCGACGAGCTCCGGATCGGGCTGGCAACGGCCGATGACATCCGCCAGTGGTCACACGGCGAGGTCAAGAAGCCGGAGACGATCAACTACCGGACGCTCAAGCCGGAAAAGGACGGACTCTTCTGCGAGAAGATCTTCGGCCCGACCCGCGACTGGGAGTGCTACTGCGGTAAGTACAAGCGCGTCCGCTTCAAGGGCATCATCTGTGAGCGCTGCGGCGTCGAGGTCACTCGCGCCAAGGTGCGTCGTGAGCGGATGGGCCACATCGAGCTGGCCGCGCCCGTCACGCACATCTGGTACTTCAAGGGCGTTCCCTCGCGCCTCGGCTACCTGCTTGACCTGGCCCCGAAGGACCTCGAGAAGGTCATCTACTTCGCGGCCTACATGATCACGCAGGTCGACGCCGAGATGCGCGACCGTGACCTGCCCTCGCTCGAGGCGAAGATCTCGGTCGAGCGGCAGCACATCGAGCAGCGTCGTGACGCCGACATCGAGACCAGGCAGAAGAAGCTCGAAGGCGACCTGGCCGAGCTTGAGGCCGCGGGCGCCAAGGGCGACCAGCGCCGCAAGGTCCGCGAGGGCGCCGAGCGCGAGATGCGCCAGCTGCGCGACCGCGCACAGCGCGAGCTCGACCGCCTGGACGAGGTGTGGAGCCGCTTCAAGAACCTCAAGGTCCAGGACCTGGAGGGCGACGAGCTGCTCTACCGCGAGATGCGCGACCGCTTCGGCCGCTACTTCAAGGGCGGCATGGGCGCGCAGGCGATCCAGGACCGTCTGACCAGCTTCGACCTCGACGCCGAGGCCGAGAACCTGCGTGAGACGATCCGCAGCGGCAAGGGCCAGAAGAAGGCCCGCGCCCTCAAGCGGCTCAAGGTCGTCTCGGCGTTCCTCAACACCACCAACTCGCCCCGCGGGATGGTGCTCGACTGCATCCCGGTCATCCCGCCGGACCTGCGCCCGATGGTGCAGCTCGACGGTGGCCGGTTCGCGACCTCCGACCTCAACGACCTCTACCGTCGTGTGATCAACCGGAACAACCGCCTCAAGCGTCTCCTTGACCTCGGCGCCCCCGAGATCATCGTGAACAACGAGAAGCGGATGCTCCAGGAGGCCGTCGACTCGCTGTTCGACAACGGCCGCCGCGGCCGCCCGGTCACGGGCCCCGGCAACCGTCCGCTCAAGTCCCTCAGCGACATGCTGAAGGGCAAGCAGGGCCGCTTCCGCCAGAACCTGCTGGGCAAGCGCGTCGACTACTCCGGCCGTTCGGTCATCGTCGTCGGCCCGCAGCTCAAGCTGCACCAGTGCGGTCTGCCCAAGCAGATGGCGCTGGAGCTGTTCAAGCCGTTCGTGATGAAGCGCCTGGTTGACCTCAACCACGCGCAGAACATCAAGTCGGCCAAGCGGATGGTCGAGCGTGCCCGCCCGGTCGTGTGGGACGTGCTCGAAGAGGTCATCACCGAGCACCCCGTGCTGCTCAACCGCGCTCCGACGCTGCACCGCCTGGGCATCCAGGCGTTCGAGCCGCAGCTGGTCGAGGGCAAGGCCATCCAGATCCACCCGCTCGTCTGCACCGCGTTCAACGCGGACTTCGACGGCGACCAGATGGCCGTGCACCTGCCGCTGTCGGCTGAGGCCCAGGCCGAGGCACGCATCCTGATGCTCTCGACCAACAACATCCTCAAGCCGGCCGACGGCAAGCCCGTGACGATGCCCACCCAGGACATGGTCATCGGCCTCTACTGGCTGACCACGCAGAAGGAGGGCGCCCTCGGCGAGGGCCGCGTCTTCGGCTCCGTGGCCGAGGCCCAGATGGCGTTCGACCGCCGCGAGCTGGACATTCAGGCGAAGATCCAGATCCGGCTCAAGGACGTCTTCCCCGCGCGCGACTGGGTCGCGCCGGAGGGCTGGGAGCAGGGCGACCCGATCCGCCTGGAGACGACGTTCGGCCGGTGCCTGTTCAACCAGACGCTGCCGCCGAACTACCCGTTCGTCAACTTCCAGGTCGGCAAGAAGCAGCTGTCCACGATCGTGAACGAGCTGGCCGAGACCTACCCCAAGGTCGAGGTCGCGGCTTCGCTCGACGCGCTCAAGGACGCCGGCTTCCGCTGGGCGACCCGCTCCGGTGTCACGATCTCGATCGACGACGTCGTCGCGCCGCCCAACAAGGCCGAGATCATGGAGAACTACGAGCGCCGGGCCGACAAGGTCCAGCGTGAGTACGAGCGCGGCCTGATCACCGACGAGGAGCGCCGCCAGGAGCTCATCGAGATCTGGACCCACGCCACCGCGGACGTCGAGACCGACATGGTCAACGCGTTCCCGGCGACGAACCCGGTCTGGATGATGCTCAACTCCGGCGCCCGCGGTAACAAGATGCAGGTGCGTCAGATCGCCGGTATCCGTGGCCTGGTGTCCAACACCAAGGGTGAGACGATCCCGCGTCCGATCAAGGCCTCGTTCCGCGAGGGCCTGTCGGTGCTGGAGTACTTCATCTCCACCCACGGTCAGCGGAAGGGCCTGGCCGACACCGCCCTGCGTACCGCCGACTCGGGTTACCTGACCCGTCGTCTGGTGGACGTGGCGCAGGACGTCATCGTGCGCGAGATCGACTGCGGCACCGACCGCGCGGTCCCGCTGCACGTCGGCGAGCGTGACGCGTCGGGCAACCTGGTCAAGGCCGACAACGCCGAGTCCAACGTGCACGGCCGCATCCTGGCTGAGGACGTCGAGGTCGACGGCAAGATCATCGCCCCGGCGGGTGTCGACATCAACGACATCCACGTGAGCGACCTGGTCAACGCCGGGATCGAGACCGTGCGCACCCGCTCCGCGCTGGTGTGCGAGGCCAAGATCGGTGTCTGCGCGACCTGCTACGGCCGCTCGCTGGCCACCGGCAAGCTCGTGGACGTCGGCGAGGCGGTCGGCATCATCGCCGCCCAGTCGATCGGTGAGCCCGGTACCCAGCTGACGATGCGTACCTTCCACACCGGTGGTGTGGCCGGTGCGGACATCACCCACGGTCTGCCCCGTGTCCAGGAGCTCTTCGAGGCGCGCATCCCCAAGGGTGTCGCCCCGATCTCCGAGGCCGAGGGCCGCGCGCGGATCGACGAGACCGACAAGACCCGCAAGGTGGTCATCACCCCGGACGACGGTTCCGAGGAGATCGCCTACCCGGTGTCGATGCGGTCGCGTCTGCTCATCTCGGAAGGCCAGCACGTCAAGGTCGGCCAGCAGCTGATCGCCGGTGCGGTCAACCCGAACGAGGTCCTGCGCATCATGGGCCCGCGCGAGGTGCAGCTGCACCTGGTCGCCGAGGTTCAGCAGGTGTACCGCTCGCAGGGTGTGTCGATCCACGACAAGCACATCGAGATCATCGTCCGCCAGATGCTCAAGCGCGTGAACGTGCTGGAGTCGGGCGACACCGACCTGCTCCCCGGTGAGCTGGTCGAGCGTCCCCGCTTCGAGAACATGAACCGCGAGACCGTGGCCGAGGGCGGCCAGCCGGCCGCCGGCCGTCCGGTCCTCATGGGCATCACGAAGGCGTCGCTGGCCACCGAGTCGTGGCTGTCGGCGGCCTCCTTCCAGGAGACCACCAGGGTCCTGACGGACGCGGCGATCCACGCCAAGTCCGACTCGCTCCTGGGCCTGAAGGAGAACGTCATCATCGGTAAGCTCATCCCGGCCGGTACGGGCATGCCCCAGTACCGCAACATCCGGGTGGAGCCGACCGAGGAGGCCAAGGCCGCGATGTACACGGTCGGCGGCTACGACGGCTCCGCGGCGGACTACACGTTCGGCACGGGGTCGGGCGAGGCTGTGCCGCTGGAGGAGTACGACTTCGGCCAGTACAACCGATGAGCCCGTCGCGCTAGACGGTTGACGAGGCGCCCGAGATCTCCGGATCTCGGGCGCTTCCGCGTTCTGCCCGCCCTGGGCGGTGTCCGCGCTTCCGCGTTCTCCGCGTTCTCCGCGCCCTGTGCGGTGTCCGCGCGGTCTGGGCGCCGCTGCCCGGCAACCTCCCGGTTCATCCGGCCTCCGGGCACACAGGCCCGCCGGGAGAGCGGGTGGCCCTCCACAGGCACCACCGTGGCGCCGTGAAGGGCCGCCTGCCGTGATCGTGTGCGGGAAGGGTTGCCGGGGGCTTGCCGTACCCGCGTAGAAGGTTGGTGTAACGAGGGCAGAACAGTGGCCCGGAGCGGGTAAACTTGGCGCGGAGTCTGCTACTGACCACGGCGCGAAACATATCGACGCGCAGCCGTTTTGACGTGCTGCGCGGGGCTAGGTAGTCTTGCCCTTCGTGCCCGTGTATTCATGGGCTCTCACGCGTGCGCTCGCAATGGCGCGGCGTGGCCTCCCCCTGGCGTTCTTCTGCGCGGGAGTGTGGCTCTGTAAGAGCGCGACACGCCCGACCGCGTGGGTCGAAGCAGGGGAGAAAACCGCAGGTCATGACACCGGCAGTACCTGCGAAATGCACAACCTGACGTATCACCGGCTTAGGCATGAACGGAGTGGCAGTGCCCACTATTCAGCAGTTGGTCCGCAAGGGCCGGCAGGACAAGGTCTCCAAGACCAAGACTCCTGCCCTAAAGGGGAGTCCGCAGCGACGCGGCGTCTGCCAGCGCGTCTACACCACGACCCCCAAGAAGCCGAACTCGGCACTGCGCAAGGTGGCCCGTGTCCGCCTCACCAACGGCATCGAGGTCACGGCCTACATCCCGGGTGTGGGTCACAACCTGCAGGAGCACTCCATCGTGCTCGTGCGTGGCGGTCGTGTGAAGGACCTGCCGGGTGTTCGCTACAAGATCATCCGTGGCTCGCTCGACACCCAGGGTGTCCGTAACCGCAAGCAGGCCCGCAGCCGCTACGGCGCGAAGAAGGAGAAGAGCTAACTATGCCTCGCAAGGGTTCTCCTGGCCGTCGTCAGCTCATGTCTGACCCGGTTTACAGCTCGCCGCTGGTTACGGCTCTGATCAACAAGGTGCTGCTGGACGGCAAGCGCTCCATCGCGCAGTCGATCGTCTACGGCGCCCTCGAGGGTTGCAAGGACAAGACCGGCAACGACCCGGTCATCACGCTCAAGCGCGCCCTCGACAACGTCAAGCCCACTCTTGAGGTCCGCAGCCGCCGTGTCGGTGGCGCGACCTACCAGGTCCCGGTCGAGGTGCGCGCCTCGCGCAGCACCACCCTGGCCCTGCGTTGGCTGGTGCAGTACTCCCGCGCCCGCCGTGAGAAGACCATGACCGAGCGCCTCATGAACGAGCTCCTCGACGCCAGCAACGGCCTGGGGGCGAGTGTCAAGAAGCGCGAGGACACCCACAAGATGGCCGAGTCCAACAAGGCCTTCGCCCACTACCGCTGGTAACAGCGGGTTCGACGAGACGACGAGGACGCGAGAGAAGTGGCCGCAACGACCGCTCTTGACCTGGCCAAGGTCCGCAACATTGGGATCATCGCCCATATCGATGCGGGCAAGACCACGACGACCGAGCGCATCCTGTTCTACACCGGTATCAACTACAAGATCGGTGAGGTCCACGATGGCGCTGCCACCATGGACTGGATGGAGCAGGAGCAGGAGCGCGGCATCACGATCACGTCCGCCGCGACGACTGCCGAGTGGGACGGTCACACGATCAACCTGATCGACACCCCGGGCCACGTCGACTTCACCATCGAGGTTGAGCGCAACCTGCGCGTCCTCGACGGCGCGGTCACCGTGTTCGACGGTGTCGCGGGTGTCGAACCGCAGTCCGAGACGGTGTGGCGGCAGGCTGACCGCTACGGCGTTCCGCGCATCTGCTTCGTGAACAAGATGGACCGCGTCGGCGCGGAGTTCCACCGCTGCGTCGACATGATGGTCAGCCGGCTGGCGGCGACGCCGGCGGTTGTCCAGCTTCCGTGGGGCGTCGAGGCCGGCTTCAAGGGCGTCATCGACCTCATCCGGATGAAGGGCCTGCTCTGGAGCGAAGAGGCGGCCAAGGGCGAGATGTACGACGTCGTCGACATCCCGGCCGACCACGCCGAGATCGCTCGCGAGTGGCGCGACCGTCTGGTCGAGACCGTCGCCGAGAACGACGACGAGCTGATGGAGCTCTACCTCGACGCCGTCGAGCCCACCGAGGAGCAGCTCGTCGCGGCCATCCGCCGCGCGACCCTCGCCAGCGCCATCAACCCGGTCCTCACCGGCACCGCGTTCAAGAACAAGGGCGTGCAGCCCCTGCTCGACGCCATCGTCGCCTACCTCCCGGCGCCAACCGACATCCCGGCCTTCAAGGGCCACGCGGTCGGCAACGAAGAGGAGATCATCGAGCGGCACGCGGACCCCGAGGAGCCCTTCTCGGCGCTGGCCTTCAAGATCATGAGCGACCCCCACCTGGGCAAGCTCACCTACCTCCGCATCTACTCGGGTTCGCTCGAGACCGGCTCGCAGGTTCTCAACCCTGTGAAGGGCCGTAAGGAGCGGATCGGCAAGATCTACCAGATGCACGCCAACAAGCGCGAAGAGCGCCCGTCGGCGTACGCCGGTCAGATCGTCGCCGTCATGGGTCTGAAGGACACCACGACCGGTCACACGCTCTGCGACGTGAACAAGCCCGTGGTCCTCGAGTCGATGACCTTCCCGGCCCCGGTCATCCAGGTCGCGATCGAGCCCAAGACCAAGGGCGACCAGGAGAAGCTGTCCACCGCCATCCAGCGTCTGGCCGAGGAGGACCCGTCCTTCCGCGTCCAGCGTGACGAGGAGACCGGTCAGACGATCATCTCCGGCATGGGCGAGCTCCACCTGGAGATCATCGTCGACCGCATGCGCCGCGAGTTCAAGGTCGAGGCCAACGTCGGTCGTCCGCAGGTCGCCTACCGCGAGACCATCCGCCGCAAGGTGGAGAAGGTCGACTACACCCACAAGAAGCAGACCGGTGGTTCCGGTCAGTTCGCGCGGGTCATCATCAACCTCGAGCCGCTCGGCGAAGGCAACGACGGCTACGAGTTCGAGAACAAGGTTTCGGGCGGTCGCGTGCCGAGGGAGTACATCCCCTCGGTCGACGCCGGCGCCCAGGAAGCCGCCGAGTTCGGCGTGCTGGCAGGCTACCCGATGGTGGGCGTGAAGGTGACGCTGACCGACGGTGCCGCCCACGACGTCGACTCGTCGGAAATGGCCTTCAAGATCGCTGGCTCGATGGCCTTCAAGGAGGCCGCGCGCAAGGCGGACGCTGTGCTTCTCGAGCCGATGATGGCCGTCGAGGTCACCACGCCCGAGGACTACATGGGTGACGTCATCGGTGACCTCAACGGCCGCCGCGGTCAGATCCAGTCGATGGACGAGCGCTCCGGCGCCCGCGTCATCACCGCCCTGGTTCCGCTGTCCGAGATGTTCGGCTACGTGGGTGACCTTCGTAGCAAGACGCAGGGCCGCGCGAGCTACAGCATGCAGTTCGACTCCTACGCGGAGGTGCCGCCCGGCATCGCCAAGGAGATCGTCGCGAAGGCCCGGGGCGAGTAGTACGAACCCCGGAGTCCCTGGTGGGGCGGTGCGAGCCGCCTCACCGCCCAGGGGCCGGGTAACTTCCCGGGCCCGAGTGTGAAGTAAGTCAGTCAGATTCTCTAAGGAGAGAACCAGTGGCTAAGGCCAAGTTCGAGCGGACTAAGCCGCACGTGAACATCGGCACCATTGGGCACATCGACCACGGCAAGACCACTCTGACCGCGGCGATCACCCAGGTGCTGCACAAGCGCTTCCCCGAGATCAATGAGGCGACCCCGTTCGACAAGATCGACAAGGCGCCCGAGGAGAAGGCTCGCGGCATCACGATCTCGATCGCGCATGTCGAGTACCAGACCGAGAAGCGCCACTACGCTCACGTGGACTGCCCCGGTCACGCCGACTACGTGAAGAACATGATCACCGGTGCTGCCCAGATGGACGGCGCGATTCTGGTGGTCGCGGCGACCGACGGTCCGATGCCCCAGACGAAGGAGCACGTCCTCCTGGCCCGCCAGGTCGGCGTTCCCTACATCGTCGTGGCGCTCAACAAGTCCGACATGGTGGACGACGAGGAGATCCTGGAGCTCGTCGAGCTCGAGGTTCGTGAGCTCCTGTCCGCTCAGGAGTTCCCCGGCGACGACCTCCCCGTGGTCCGCGTCTCCGCGCTCAAGGCGCTGGAGGGCGACACCAAGTGGGAGGACAGCATCATCGAGCTGATGACCGCTGTCGACGAGAACGTCCCCGAGCCGGTCCGTGAGACCGACAAGCCGTTCCTGATGCCGGTCGAGGACGTCTTCTCGATCACGGGTCGCGGCACCGTCGTCACCGGTCGTATCGAGCGCGGTGTGGTCAAGGTCAACGAGACCGTCGACATCATCGGCATCAAGGAAGACAAGACCACCACTACGGTCACCGGTGTCGAGATGTTCCGCAAGCTGCTCGACGAGGGCCAGGCCGGTGACAACGTCGGTCTGCTCCTGCGTGGCATCAAGCGCGAGGACGTCGAGCGCGGTCAGTGTGTCATCAAGCCGGGCACCACGACCCCGCACACCGAGTTCGAGGCTCAGGTCTACATCCTGGGCAAGGACGAGGGCGGCCGCCACACGCCGTTCTTCAACAACTACCGCCCGCAGTTCTACTTCCGTACGACGGACGTGACCGGCGTGGTGAACCTCCCCGAGGGCACCGAGATGGTCATGCCGGGCGACAACACCGAAATGCGCGTTGAGCTGATCCAGCCCATCGCCATGGAGGACGGTCTGAAGTTCGCGATCCGTGAGGGTGGCCGCACCGTCGGCGCCGGTCGCGTGACGAAGATCCTCAAGTAGCACGATTCGCCGGGGCGGCGGTCGGCCTCATCACAGGGCCGGCCGCCGATCCGCGAAAGCTCCAGCACGGCTCCACGCAAAGCCGTGATCTCGCAGTGGCTTCGGACGACCGCAGGTTGTGACCGAAGTAACTGCCGGATCACGGAAGAAAACGGCAGATCGTATGCGTCTGCTACGTGGGGTTATCGGGCGGTTTCGCCCGTATGAACAGCGGCAACAGGCCGCACGATACTTTTTCAGACGACAGCGAAGGACACCGAGGCCACTATGGCGGGACAGAAGATCCGCATCCGGCTTAAGGCCTATGACCACGAGGTCATCGATAGCTCGGCCAAGAAGATCGTCGAGACGGTGACGCGGACTGGCGCGAAGGTCGCGGGCCCGGTGCCGCTGCCGACCGAGAAGAACGTGTACTGCGTCATCCGCTCGCCGCACAAGTACAAGGACAGCCGCGAGCACTTCGAGATGCGCACGCACAAGCGGCTGATTGACATCATCGACCCCACGCCCAAGACCGTCGACTCGCTCATGCGTCTCGACCTCCCCGCGGGCGTTGACATTTCGATCAAGCTCTGAGGGAACGCACTGACATGGCTAAGACGATCAAGGGCGTCCTGGGCAAGAAGCTCGGCATGACCCAGGTCTTCGACGCGGACAACCGGATGGTTCCGGTGACCGTGGTCGAGGCCGGTCCGTGCGTGGTGACCCGCGTCCGCAGCGCTGAGAAGGACGGCTACTCCGCCATCCAGCTCGGCTTCGGGCAGGTCGACCCCCGGAAGGTCAACAAGCCGCTCGGCGACTACCTGCGTAAGCACGACATCACCCCGCGCCGTTACTTTGCGGAGATCCGCACCGACGACGCGAGCGACTACACCCTGGGCCAGGAACTGCTGGCCGACACCTTCGAGGCCGGCCAGTACGTCGACGTGACTGGCAAGTCCAAGGGCAAGGGCTTCGCCGGTGTCATGAAGCGCCACGGCTTCAAGGGCCTGGGCGCCTCGCACGGTACGCAGCGCAAGCACCGCTCGCCGGGTTCCATCGGTGGCTGCGCCACCCCGGGCCGCGTATTCAAGGGTCTTCGCATGGCTGGCCGGATGGGTAACGTCCGCACCACCGTGCAGAGCCTCAAGGTTCACGCCGTGGACGCCGAGAAGGGCCTCATCCTGATCAAGGGTGCGATCCCCGGCGCCAACGGCAGCCTGGTCCTCGTCCGTACCGCTGCCAAGAAGGGGGCTGCCAAGTGAGCACCACTATTGACGTCCTCGACGCCAGCGGCGCGAAGACCGGCACGGTTGACCTCCCCGAGAACATCTTCGGGGTCAAGGTCAACGTTCCGCTGATCCACCAGGTGGTCGTGGCCCAGCTCGCCGCTCGCCGGCAGGGCACCCACAAGGCCAAGACCCGTGGTGAGGTCCGTGGCGGCGGCAAGAAGCCTTACCGCCAGAAGGGCACCGGCCGCGCCCGTCAGGGTTCGACCCGCGCGCCCCAGTTCGCCGGCGGTGGCGTCGTCCACGGTCCGGTCCCGCGCGACTACTCGCAGCGGACCCCGAAGAAGATGAAGGCCGCCGCCCTGCGTGGCGCCCTGTCCGACCGGGCGTCCGGCAACCGCGTTCACGTGGTCAGCACGCTGGTCACGGGGGAGACCCCGAAGACCAAGGCCGCCCTCGAGGCGCTGCGTAAGATCACCCAGGCTCCGCGCGTTCTCGTCGTCGTCGACGAGGCCGACGAGCTGACCTGGATGAGCCTGCGCAACGCTCCGGAGGTCCACCTGCTGGACGCCGGGCAGCTGAACACCTACGACGTGCTCGTCCACGACGACGTGGTCTTCACGCAGGAGGCCTACGACCAGGTCGTCGCGCGGCTTTCGGTCGAGTCGAGCAAGAAGGAAGACGCCTGATGGAGAAGATCGCCGACCCGCGCGACGTCATCATCAAGCCGGTCGTCTCCGAGAAGAGCTACGGCCTGATCGATGAGCACAACAAGTACACGTTCCTGGTCCGTAAGACCGCGAACAAGACTCAGGTGAAGATTGCCGTTGAGCAGATCTTCGGGGTCAAGGTCAGCAGCGTGAACACCATCAACCGGCAGGGCAAGCGCAAGCGCACCCGCACCGGTTTCGGCAAGCGTCCCGACACCAAGCGCGCGATTGTGAGCCTGGTCGAGGGCGATCGGATCGACATCTTCGGTCAGATCGGCTAGTGCTCGCCGTACATAGCTAGAAAAGGGCGAACCGCCGCACATTCGTGCGGCGGGCTCTCCCATGTAACCGACAAAGGATGAACGAAAAAGATGGGCATCCGTAAGTACAAGCCGACGACCCCGGGTCGCCGCGGCTCGAGTGTCTCGGACTTCTCCGAGATCACCCGCAGCACGCCCGAGAAGTCGCTGCTTGCGCCCCTTCACAGCAAGGGCGGCCGCAACGTACACGGCCGGGTCACCGCTCGCCACCAAGGCGGCGGTCACAAGCGCGCCTACAGGATCATCGACTTCCGCAGGCATGACAAGGACGGCGTTCCGGCCAAGGTCGCTCACATCGAGTACGACCCCAACCGGACCGCCAACATCGCTCTGCTGCACTACGCCGATGGTGAGAAGCGCTACATCATCGCTCCCACCGGCCTCAAGCAGGGCGACCGGATCGAGAACGGCCCTTCGGCCGACATCAAGCCGGGCAACTGCCTGCCGCTGCGCAACATCCCGACCGGTACCTTCATCCACGCGGTGGAGCTCCGTCCGGGCGGTGGCGCCAAGCTGGGTCGTTCCGCCGGTGCGCAGATCCAGCTGCTCGCCAAGGAGGGCCAGTACGCCACGCTGCGTATGCCCTCCGGCGAAATGCGCATGGTTGACGTGCGTTGCCGCGCGACTGTCGGTCAGGTGGGCAACGCCGAGCAGGCCAACATCAACTGGGGCAAGGCCGGACGTATGCGGTGGAAGGGCAAGCGCCCGACCGTCCGTGGTGTCGCGATGAACCCCGTCGACCACCCCCACGGTGGTGGTGAGGGTAAGACCTCCGGTGGTCGCCACCCGGTCAACCCCAAGGGCAAGCCCGAGGGCCGTACCCGTCAGGCGAACAAGGCCAGTGACAGGCTGATCATCCGCCGTCGGTCCAAGAGGAAGAAGCGGTAGGAGCAGCCACAATGCCACGTAGCCTTAAGAAGGGCCCCTTCGTGGACGACCACCTTCAGAAGAAGGTCGAAGTCCAGAACGAAAAGGGTTCCAAGAACGTCATCAAGACGTGGTCGCGCCGGTCGATGATCGTGCCCGACATGCTCGGTCACACGATCGCCGTGCACGACGGCCGCAAGCACGTCCCGGTGTTCGTCACCGAGTCGATGATCGGCCACAAGCTCGGCGAGTTCGCGCCTACGCGGACGTTCCGCAGCCACGTCAAGGAAGACCGCCGCAGCCGGCGATAAACAGCCTTCAGAAGTAAGAGGAGTAAGCGATGGAAGCCAGGGCTCAGGCGCGGTTCGTCCGTGTCACGCCCCTCAAGGCCCGCCGTGTGGTGGACCTTATTCGCGGGCTGCCCGCTTCGGAGGCGCAGGCCGTGCTGCAGTTCGCTCCCCAGGCGGCGAGCGAGCCGATCTACAAGGTGCTCTCGAGCGCGATGGCGAACGCGGAGCACAACTTCAAGCTCGACCCCGAATCGCTCGTCGTGAGCCGTGCGTGGGTCGACGAGGGCCCGACGCTGAAGCGGTTCCGTCCGCGTGCCCAGGGTCGCGCCTATCGGATCAACAAGCGGACGAGCCACATCACCGTGATCGTGGAATCCCGCGAGCCGAAGGGAAGGACCCGATAGTGGGCCAGAAGGTTAACCCGCACGGGTTCCGCCTCGGCATCACGACCGACTTCAAGAGCCGGTGGTACGCCGACAAGCTGTACAAGTCATACGTCGCCGAGGACGTGTCGATCCGCCGCATGCTGCAGAAGGGCATGGAGCGGGCCGGCATCTCCAAGGTCGAGATCGAGCGCACGACGGACCGCGTACAGGTGGACATCCACACCGCGCGTCCCGGCATCGTCATCGGCCGCCGCGGCGCCGAGGCCGACCGGATCCGTGGCGACCTGGAGAAGCTGACCAAGAAGCAGGTTCAGCTCAACATTCTCGAGGTCAAGAACCCGGAGATCGACGCTCAGCTGGTGGCTCAGGCCGTCGCCGAGCAGCTGTCCAGCCGTGTCTCGTTCCGCCGCGCCATGCGCAAGGCGATGCAGTCGGCCATGAAGTCCGGCGCCAAGGGCATCCGTGTCCAGTGCTCCGGTCGTCTGGGCGGCGCCGAGATGTCCCGGTCGGAGTTCTACCGCGAGGGCCGCGTGCCGCTGCACACCCTTCGCGCGGACATCGACTACGGCTTCTACGAGGCCCGCACGACCTTCGGCCGTATCGGCGTGAAGGTCTGGATCTACAAGGGCGAGGCTCCGACCAGCCGCGCCGAGCGTGAGGCGGCTGCCGCCGGTGCTCGTGCCGGCCAGCGTCGTGAGCGCGACGACCGTCGTGGTGGTGGCGGCGGCGACCGTCCGCGTCGTGGTGGTGGCGCCGGTGGCGCTCGCCGCGGCGGCGGTGGCGGTGGCCGTGGCGACCGCGCCCCCCGCACCGAGGCGGCCGCACAGGCTGCCCCCGAGACCGGCCCGGCTGCGCAGCCGGGTGCTGAAGGGAGCTGACCATGCTGATCCCGCGCAGGGTCAAGCACCGCAAGCAGCACCGGCCCGACCGCAGTGGCGCCGCCAAGGGTGGCACCAGGGTCACGTTCGGCGAGTTCGGCATTCAGGCGATTGAGCACTCTTACGTGACCAACCGCCAGATCGAGTCCGCGCGTATCGCGATGACCCGCCACATCAAGCGTGGTGGCAAGGTGTGGATCAACATCTACCCCGACCGTCCCCTCACCAAGAAGCCCGCCGAGACCCGCATGGGTTCCGGTAAGGGTTCGCCGGAGTGGTGGATCGCCAACGTCAAGCCCGGACGCGTGATGTTCGAGCTGTCGGGTGTCGCGGAGCCTGTGGCTCGTGAGGCGCTCAAGCGCGCGATCCACAAGCTGCCGATGAAGTGCAAGATCGTCAAGCGTGAAGTGGGTGAGGCGTGATGGCCAAGAGCCTGACCGCCGGCGAGCTGCGGGTGGAGGACCAGGACACCCTGGTCCAGAAGCTCAAGGAAGCCAAGGAGGAGCTGTTCAACCTCCGCTTCCAGTCAGCGACCGGTCAGTTGGAGAGCCACGGGCGGCTGCGCGCCGTTCGCCGCGAGATCGCCCGCATCTACACCGTGATGCGCGAGCGCGAGCTCGGCATCGTCACGGTGGTTGAGAAGGAGTCGAGCGATGGCTGAGACCGAGACCACTGAGACGACGCAGCGGACCTTCCGCAAGGTCCGCGAGGGCCTGGTCGTCAGCGACAAGATGGACAAGACCGTCGTCGTCGCTGTCGAGGACCGCGTCAAGCACCGTCTGTACGGCAAGGTCATCCGCCGTACGACCAAGTACAAGGCACACGACGAGGCCAACGCCTGTGGCGTCGGCGACCGCGTGCTGCTCATGGAGACCCGCCCGCTCTCCGCTACCAAGCGGTGGCGCGTGGTGGAGATCCTCGAGAAGGCGAAGTAGGGCCTGCTCGGATATATGCGCGCCTCGTGGGGGCTGTCTCGACAGCCCCCATGACGGCGTCCAAGGACGTGGCCGTCGTACGGCTGCCGCGTCGCCTGCGGTGCGGCCTCTCTCCCTGAGAGGGGCTGTGGCCGGGGGAACAAGACAACGACAGGTTCCGCCAGGCTCAGCTCGCTGAGAACCGGCGCGACTAACAGGAGTAACAGTGATCCAGCAGGAGTCGCGACTCAAGGTCGCCGACAACACGGGTGCCAAGGAGATTCTCTGCATCCGCGTTCTCGGTGGCTCGGGTCGACGCTACGCGGGTATCGGCGACGTGATCGTCGCCACGGTTAAGGACGCCCTCCCCGGCAGCACGGGCGTCAAGAAGGGTGACGTGGTCAAGGCCGTCGTCGTCCGCACGGTCAAGGAGCGCCGCCGGCCTGACGGCTCCTACATCCGCTTCGACGAGAACGCCGCCGTCATCATCAAGGACAGCGGTGACCCTCGTGGCACTCGTATCTTCGGCCCGGTCGGCCGCGAGCTGCGCGACAAGAAGTTCATGCGCATCATCTCGCTCGCTCCGGAGGTGTTGTAATGCCGAAGTTCCTGCACGTGAAGAAGGGTGACCTGGTTCAGGTCATCGCCGGCAAGGACAAGGGTGCCAAGGGCCGGGTGATCGCCTCCCTCCCGCACGAGGACCGTGTGGTGGTCGAGGGCGTCAACCTGATCAAGAAGCACTCGAAGGAGACCAACCAGGGTCCGCGTGGCGCCAAGCAGGGCGGCGTGCAGACCATGGAGGCCCCCATCCACGTGAGCAACGTGAAGAAGCTCAAGGACGACAAGCCCGCGGAGAAGAAGGCCGACGAGAAGAAGGCCGACGCTTCGGAGGGTGAGGACAGCTGATGACTGCCACGACCACCGAGACCGAGCGTCCGACGCCGCGCCTCAAGACGAAGTACCGCGAGGAGATCATCGCGAAGCTTCGTGAGGAGTTCGGCTTCGAGAACGTCATGCTGGTGCCCGGTCTGACCAAGATCAAGGTCAACATGGGTGTCGGCGAGGCCGCTCGCGACTCCAAGCTGATCGAGGGCGCTGTCCGCGACCTCACGGTGATCACCGGCCAGAAGCCGGCCGTCGTCCGCGCCCGCAAGTCCATCGCGCAGTTCAAGCTGCGTGAGGGCATGCCGATCGGCGCGCACGTGACCCTTCGCGGCGACCGGATGTGGGAGTTCCTCGACAGGCTGCTGTCGCTGGCGCTGCCCCGTATCCGTGACTTCCGCGGTCTGTCGCCGAAGCAGTTCGACGGCAACGGCAACTACACCTTCGGTCTGACCGAGCAGGTCATGTTCCACGAGGTCGACCAGGACAAGGTCGACCGGCCGCGGGGCATGGACATCACGGTCGTGACCACCGCGAAGAACGACGACGAGGGCCGGGCGCTGCTGAAGCTCCTCGGCTTCCCTTTCAAGGAGGCCTAAACGATGGCGAAGAAGTCGCTGATCGCCAAGGCGGGGCGTAAGCAGAAGTTCGAGGTCCGGGCATACACCCGTTGCTCTCGCTGTGGCCGTCCCCGCGCCGTCTACAGGAAGTTCGGCCTGTGCCGTGTCTGCTTCCGCGAGATGGCGCACCGGGGCGAGCTGCCCGGCATCACCAAGTCCAGCTGGTAGGTACTCTAAGGGGCGGCCGTTCTCCGGCCGTCCCTGGAGTGCGCCGGCCGTACTTTCCAGATATATCCAAACTGGGTGCTCCGTCGGAGCGCCCGTGACCACGCCGAAGGTCCACCGGTAGAGCGCGGAGAGGTAGCCGAAGCGGGCACCGAGGGAGGGCATTCGCCCACCCCGAGGTGCGAGCCGAGGCGGACTCGACCATCAGATGCGACTTCACCGACTGGAAACCGCGGCGAGGAAGGCCGTTGGCCATGACGATGACCGACCCGATCGCAGACATGTTGACGCGTCTGCGCAATGCGAATTCGGCATATCACGACAGCGTGACCATGCCGTATTCCAAGATCAAGGCGCACATCGCCGAGATCCTCCAGCAGGAGGGTTACATCCAGGCCTGGACCGTTGAGGACGCCAAGGTCGGAAAGAACCTCGTGGTGGAGCTCAAGTTCGGGCCGAGCCGTGAGCGTTCGCTCGCGGGGCTGCGCCGGGTTTCCAAGCCCGGGCTGCGTGTATATGCGAAGAAGGACAACCTGCCTCGAGTTCTGGGCGGGCTGGGCGTCGCGATCATCTCGACGTCTGGCGGGCTCATGACCGACAAGCAGGCCGGCAAGCGTGGCGTGGGCGGCGAAGTCCTCGCCTACGTCTGGTAGAGGGGAGGAACACAGCATGTCGCGAATCGGACGGCTGCCCATCCCTGTGCCCAGTGGCGTAGACATCACGATCACCGGCCAGGACGTCCAGGTCAAGGGCCCGAAGGGCACGCTTTCTCACACGGTGGCCGAGCCCATTTCGGTGGCTCGCGCCGAAGACGGGACCATCTCGGTCTCCCGTCCCAACGACGAGAACAAGGTCCGTGCGCTGCACGGCCTGTCTCGCACGCTCATCGCCAACATGGTGCAGGGTGTCACTCAGGGCTACTCCAAGAGCCTTGAGATCGTCGGTGTTGGTTACCGCGTTCAGGCCAAGGGCCCGTCGCAGCTGGAGTTCGCTCTCGGCTTCAGCCACCCGGTGATCGTTGACGCTCCCGAGGGTGTCTCCTTCCGCGTCGAGAAGCCGACGCTGTTCCACGTGGACGGCATCGACAAGCAGAAGGTCGGCGAGGTCGCCGCGAACATCCGCAAGCTGCGCAAGCCCGACCCGTACAAGGGCAAGGGTGTGCGGTACCAAGGCGAGCAGATCCGCCGCAAGGTCGGAAAGGCTGGTAAGTAGGCATGGCTGGCAAGACTGCGTACAGCAAGCACACGGCTGCCCGCACCGTCTCGCGGGCCCGCCGACACGGCCGCGTCCGCAAGAAGGTCGTCGGTACGGCGGAGCGTCCGCGCCTCGTCGTCAACCGCTCGACCCGGCACCTGTTCGTCCAGATCGTGGACGACTCCAAGGGTCACACGCTGGTCAGCGCCTCGACCATGGACGCCACGCTGCGTTCGGCCGAGGGCGACAAGACCGCGAAGGCCAAGAAGGTCGGCGAGCTCCTCGCTCAGCGGGCCAAGGATGCCGGTATCACCGCTGTCGTGTTCGACCGTGGTGGTAACCGCTACGCGGGCCGTATCGCCGCTCTGGCGGACAGCGCCCGTGAAGGCGGGCTCGAGTTCTGATGAGGAACCGAGGATCGCAACTGATGGCAACAGCTGAGAAGAGGAACCACTGATGGCTGCAGCTCCGCGTCGCGGTGGCGGCACCGGTGGCGAGCGGCGGGACCGTCGCGACGACCGCCGCGGTGGCGCCGCCGACAAGGGCGTTTCGTACATCGAGCGCGTAGTGAAGATCAACCGAGTGGCCAAGGTCGTGAAGGGTGGTCGTCGCTTCAGCTTCACCGCCCTGGTAGTCGTCGGTGACGGCAACGGCCTGGTCGGCGTCGGCTATGGCAAGGCCAAGGAAGTTCCCGCGGCCATCGCCAAGGGTGTCGAAGAGGCGAAGAAGCACTTCTTCCGCGTACCTCGCATCCAGGGCACCATTCCGCACACCGTGCAGGGCGAGGAGGCGGCAGGCGTCGTCTTCCTGCGTCCGGCCTCGGCCGGTACCGGCGTCATCGCCGGTGGCCCGGTGCGCGCGGTCCTGGAGTGCGCGGGCATCCACGACGTGCTGTCCAAGTCGCTCGGCTCGGACAACCCGATCAACATCGTGCACGCCACGGTCGCGGCGCTGCGGGGTCTTTCGACTCCCGAGGCGATCGCGGCCCGTCGTGGCCTGCCGATCGAGGACGTCGCTCCCAAGGCGATGCTCAAGGCGCGCGCCGAGGGTATTGCCGAGGCTGCCGCGGCGGCTAAGGCGGTGAGCTAGTCATGGCACGCCTGAAGATCACTCAGGTTCGCTCGAAGATCGGTGGCAAGCAGAACCAGCGTGACTCGCTGCGTTCGCTTGGCCTGAAGCGAATCGGCGACGTCGTCGTCAAGGAGGACCGTCCCGAGATCCGTGGGATGGTCTCCGTGGTGACGCACCTCGTCGTGGTGGAAGAGGTCGACTAGTCATGACTGACAAGGCTCCGCTCAAGATTCACGACCTGCGTCCGGCTCCTGGATCCAACAAGTCGAAGGTCCGCAAGGGCCGCGGCGAGGCGTCCAAGGGCAAGACCGCGGGTCGCGGCACCAAGGGCTCGCGGGCCCGCACGACGGTTCCCCTCGGTTTCGAGGGTGGCCAGGTGCCGCTGCAGCGCCGTCTGCCGAAGCTGAAGGGCTTCTCCAACGCGCTGTTCAAGACGACGTACCAGGTTGTCAACCTGGACAAGCTCGGCGAGCTGTTCCCCGACGGTGGCGAGGTCACCGTCGAGACGCTGGTCGCCAAGGGCGCCGTCCGCAAGAACCAGCCGGTGAAGGTCCTCGGCACCGGTGAGATCTCCGTCGCGGTGAACGTGCAGGCTCACGCCTTCTCGGGTTCCGCGAAGGAGAAGATCACCGCTGCTGGTGGGTCCGTTACCGAGCTGTAAGACCGCTATGACGAGGCGTGGGGGCCCTGACCATGGGCCCTCACGCCCGTAGTGCGTTAGAGTTCGCGAGACGGCAGGCATCTGTCCGGCTCGAATTGACTTGACACTTCAAATGGCAGATCCCCGCACCATCGCATACTCACACCGCCACCATGGCGCGCAGGAGGGACCGTGCTGACCGCGTTTACCCGGGCGTTCCGGACGCCGGACCTGCGCAAGAAGTTGCTCTTCACTCTGGGCATCATCGCGCTGTTCCGACTCGGCTCGGTTCTTCCGACTCCGGGCGTTCACGTCCAGAATCTCGCGACCTGTCTCGAACAAGCACGAGACAGTTCCGCCGGCAACATCTATGGAATGGTGCAGCTGTTCAGCGGCGGCGCCCTTCTGAAGTTGTCGGTTTTCGCGCTGGGCATCATGCCGTACATCACCGCGAGCATCATTCTGCAGCTGCTCGTCGTCGTGATTCCCCGACTAGAAGCCCTGAAGAAGGAGGGGCAGGCCGGGCAGACGAAGATCACGCAGTACACGCGTTATCTGACCATCGGCCTCGGCATTCTCCAGTCGACCGCCTTCATCGCGCTGGCCCGTACCGGCCAGCTGTTCCCGCAGTGCCAGCAGGAGATCCTGCTCGACCCGGACAACATCTTCGGGATCGTCACGATGGTCATCATCATGACGGCGGGCACCTCGGTGATCATGTGGCTCGGTGAGCTCATCACCGACCGCGGTGTCGGCAATGGTATGTCGATCCTCATCTTCACGCAGGTCGTTGCGGTCTTCCCGTCCGAGCTGGCCAACATCTTCCAGGCGAACAAGTTCACCTTCGCCGCCGTTCTGGTGGTCGGCATCTTCATGATCGCCGCGGTCGTCTTCGTCGAGCAGGCTCAGCGCCGCATCCCCGTGCAGTACGCCAAGCGGATGGTCGGGCGCCGGATGTACGGTGGCACTTCCACCTACATCCCGCTGAAGGTGAACCAGGCGGGCATCATCCCGGTCATCTTCGCCTCGTCCCTGCTCTATCTGCCGCAGCTGCTCACCTCGTTGTTCGCCAACGCGGAGAGCCCGAACGCGGTCGTGCAGTGGATCTCACAGAACTTCGTGACGGGCGACACCCCGATCTACATGATCACGTTCTTCCTGCTGATCGTGTTCTTCACCTACTTCTACGTGTCGATCACCTTCAACCCCGTTGAGATCGCCGACAACATGAAGAAGTACGGTGGGTTCATTCCGGGTATCCGCCCGGGACGGCCCACGGCCGAATACCTGAACTTCGTGCTCACCCGGCTGACCGCGCCCGGCTCGCTGTATCTGGGTCTGATCGCCATGGTCCCGATCGTCGCCCTGGCCATCGCCGGCGCGAGCCAGAACTTCCCGTTCGGAGGGACGAGCATTCTCATCATGGTTGGTGTCGGCCTGGACACGGTGAAGCAGATCGAAAGCCAGCTCCAGCAGCGTAACTACGAAGGTTTCCTGCGCTAGTGAGGCTGGTTCTGGTCGGGCCCCCCGGAGCGGGTAAGGGGACACAGGCCCAGTACATCGCATCAAACCTGTCCATCCCGAAGATCTCGACAGGTGACATTTTCCGTGCCAACGTCTCGGGCGGCACGGAGCTCGGCACGCTCGCCAAGACGTACATGGACCGCGGCGACCTCGTGCCCGACGAGGTCACGATCGCCATGGTCCGCGACCGGCTCCGTGAGGACGACGCGCAGGACGGTTTCCTGCTCGACGGCTTCCCTCGCAACGTGTCGCAGGCCGAGGTGCTGCGCGACATGCTGAAGGACTGGGAGCAGGGTCTCGACCTCGTGCTGGAGCTCGTGGTCGACGACGAGGAGGTGGTGCGCCGGCTGGCCGGCCGGCGTACCTGCAGTCAGTGCGGGCGCATCTGGCACGTCGAGTTCGACGACAAGAAGGACGACGTCTGCGACGCGTGCGGAGGCAAGCTCTTCCAGCGCGACGACGACAAGGAGGAGACCGTCAGGCACCGCCTGGAGGTCTACCAGGAGCAGACGGCGCCGCTGGTCTCGTTCTATGCCAAGGACGACCTTCTCGTGGGCGTCGACGCCACTGGGCCGGTGGAAGAGGTCACGCAGCGGGCCATGGAGGCGATTCGCCCTTTCATGGGATAGCGAGCTAGGTATGCGAGGTGGCGCGGGATTCCGTGCCACCTCGCGGCTATTGTGGGGGAATTGACCTCCCGCGTCCGCCCGTTGAAACACCCTGGGGGGTGCCACACGTGTTCAAGAAGAACCGGCATGGAATTCAGATCAAGTCGCCCGAGCAGCTCGAGAAGATGCGGGCGGCCGGTCTGGTCGTCGGGCGTACGCTCGATCTGCTGAAGCGCTCGGTGCGGCCCGGCATGACGCCGCTGGACCTCGATGTGATCGCGGAGAAGGCGATCCGCGAGGAGGGCGCCGTTCCGTCGTTCAAGGGCTATCAGGGCTTTCCCGCGACGATCTGTGCCTCGGTCAACGACGAGGTGGTCCACGGGATCCCGACCAATGCCCGCCAGTTGCGCGAGGGCGACATCATCTCGATCGACTGCGGCGCGATCCTGGACGGCTGGCACGGCGACTCGGCGGTGACCGTCGCGGTGGGCGAGGTGGCACCCGAACTGGTCGAGCTCATGCGGGTGACGGAGGAGTCGATGTGGCGGGGAATCGCGGCACTCAAGGTGGGCGCGAACCTGTCCAACATCGGTTTCCAGGTGGAGAAGTACGTCAAGTCCCAGGGCCGCTACGGCATCCCCCAGGAGTACGGCGGGCACGGCATCGGCACCGAGATGCACATGGACCCGTGGATCGCCAACCACGGCAAACCGGGTCGCGGGCCGGTTCTGGAAGAGGGCATGTGCCTGGCGATCGAGCCCATGGTGAACCTGGGCGGGGCGCGTACGCGGGTGCTGGCCGACGAGTGGACCGTCGTGACGATGGACGGCAAGCCATCCGCGCACTTCGAGCACAGCGTCGCGGTGACACATAATGGTCCTTGGGTGCTAACCGCCCTCGATGGGGGCAAAGAGCGACTAGCACAGCTGAACTAGCGGGCCGGGAGTTGAGGGTGATGGCGCAAAGCCCCGAGATGAGGGCGTCCGACGTCGATCGCGACCGGGTGGCCGCAGTCCTGCGTGAACACACGGCACAGGGCCGCATCACCATGGACGAGTTCAATGATCGGCTTGAGCAGCTGTACCAGAGCAAGACCTACGGCGAGTTGGCCAGGCTGACCGCCGACCTGCCCGACGTGGACCTGCGGGCACGGCCCGCGAAGGCGGTCGGATCGGGGGTGCCCGCGCCCAAGCAGGGAATGCACCCCGGGATGCGCGGCGCCTGGGGCGCGTGGGCGGCGGCCAGCGGCATCAACTGGGTGATCTGGCTGATCATCAGCGTGACCTCGGGCGACTTCATCTATCCGTGGCCGCTGTGGGTGATGGGGCCGTGGGGTGTGATCCTTCTGCTGAGCACGGTCTTCGGTAGCGGGCCGCGCCGTACGTAAAAGTGGTATGTGTGCATTCCTGCGCAGATCGGGCGGGTTCTGCTTCCTAACGTGAGCGGTGTCGGCAACAGCCGGCCCAACTCCCGGAGGAAGACAGATGCGTAAGTTCCTCGTAGCAGCAGCGATCGCCGGATCCGTCGCCAGCGGCCTCGCCCTCGCCCCCGCCGCCCAGGCGAGCGCCGACACGTCGAGCTCGGCCGGCTTCTGGGGGCCGTACTTCTCCAGCAACGGTGGCAAGGCCTACGCGAAGGGCCGCACCTACAAGTCCGGCGGATACGTTCACACGATCTGGTCCGGCAAGGAGAAGTTCGGCGGCGACAAGAAGTACGGCTACGTCTGGTTCGAGTACTACAAGGGCGGCAGCTGGCACAAGTTCTACCGCCACTGGAACGGCTCGGGCGGCGACAGCTGGAAGGGCAAGGGCATCAAGAAGATGTACACCTACACCTGCTGGGGCAAGAAGCCGAACCACTACTGCGGCTCGAAGCACCGCATCTACTAGGCGATTCCCGCACAGAGCCCGTCCGTGACCTGGTCACGGGCGGGCTTTGCCCTATATCCGGAGTGAAAGACGCACTCTTTACCGCTGGTGCCAGTTGGCGGCGATCAAGAGGGGTAGATGATCTTTGACCAGCGAACCGGCGCTTTAGGGGGACAGATTGAGACGTGTCCTGCTCGGGGTGCTGGTGACCGCGTTCTCCACTACGGGGGCTTCGTCTTCGGAGCCCGGGGTGAGTGTTTCGCCCACCAGCGCCGGGCCTGGCGAGCGGGTGACCGTGCATGTGCACGAGTGCGGTGCCACGGACCAGGTCGTCGCCTCGTCGATGGCGTTCGCGGGGCGGCACGTCCGGCTGGCGCGCGGCGGGAGTCCCGGCGGGTGGGTGGGGAGCGTGGAGGTGCAGGTCGGGGCGGTCAGCTCGGTGCACGAGGTGACCGCTCGATGCTCCGATCGGCTGGTCAGGACCTACCTCACCGTGCGTGGCCATCCACGGCGCGGGCCGGATACCGGAGGAGGCGGGCTGGCCCTTGGCGGCGGTTCCGGGCTCGCCGACTCTGGGCTCGCCGACTCTGAGGTTGCGGGTTCTGAGGTTGCGGGTTCTGAGGTTGCGGGTTCTGAGCTTGCGGCTTCTGAGGTTGCGGCTTCTGAGGTCGCGGGTTCTGAGCTTGCCGGGGACGAGGGGCGGGCGCCGTGGCTGGCGGGTGCGCTGGGCGTCCTCGTGCTGGTGGCCGGGGGCGGTGCGCTGGCCGCCTGGAGGCGGTGGCGCGGCTCGCGTGACGCCGCGCCCTAGAGACTCGTGCCCGCCTGGCGCCGCGTGTCGGCGGTCGTCGGCGCCGGGCGGGCACGTGATCGTCGCTGTGGGGCTCGTTCTGGGCCTTTCCTCCTGTACGGCGCCGCCCGCCATGCCCGGGGAGGTGGCCGGCGGGCCGCCTGCCGTACAGGGGAAGGGGTGGCCGCGGCCGCTCGCGGGAGAGCCGGGCCGGGCCGAGCCCACGCGGGTGCTGATCCCGCGCCTTCATGTGAGCGCGCCGCTGGTGGTGCTCGGGGTGGGTGGCGACGGAGCGCTGGCGGTGCCACCTCTGGACCACGGGAATGTGGCCGGATGGTACGGCGGTGGCGTGACGCCGGGGGAGCGTGGCTCGGCGGTGATCGCGGGGCATCTCGACACCAGGCGGGGACCGGCGGTCTTCGCCCGGCTGGCCGAGCTGCGGGCGGGAGACGTGGTGGGCGTGGTGCGCGCCGACACGAGCGTGGCGGTGTTCGTCGTGGAACGGCTGTCGCGCGCGCCCAAGGACCGCTTCCCCGCGGAGGAGGTCTACGGGCCGACGGACACGCGCTGGCTGCGGCTGGTGACCTGTGGAGGCAGCTTCGACCGGATCCGGCGTACCTACAGTGACAACGTGATCGTGCACGCGCGCTTCCGAGCGGCGTACGCGAGCGCGGACTTGCGCTAAACTGGCGCATGGTTGTGTCAGGACACCTGGCACGCGTTTCGCGTTTTTAGCTCAGGTGTCGTACACTCCTTAGTCGGCTCACTTTGACTGTCACGCGTCGGCGATCCTTGCCGGTCGCCGCTCTCTTCGAAGCGTGATGTCGCGGCTGCAGTGAACCGAAACCTCAGACGACCGATCAGTGAAACGCGAGGGATTTTGGCCAAGAAAGACGGCGCCATCGAGATCGAGGGCACTGTGGTTGAGTCGCTCCCGAACGCCATGTTCCGGGTGCAGCTCGACAACGGCCATAAGGTCCTGGCCCACATCAGCGGCCGGATGCGGATGCACTACATCCGAATCCTGCCTGACGACCGGGTAGTCGTTGAACTGAGCCCCTACGACCTCAGTCGTGGGCGGATCGTCTACCGATACAAGTAACGACGGAAGCCGCCGCTCCGCGGGGGATGTTCCGGCGTTAGGCGCGGGTTTCGGCCCGCGAGGAAACACGTCTGAGGATACGAAGGACAATGAAGGTTAAGCCGAGCGTCAAGAAGATCTGCGACAAGTGCAAGGTGATTCGCCGGCACGGTCGCGTCATGGTGATCTGCGACAACCTGCGCCACAAGCAGCGTCAGGGCTAGTCGCGGTAAGGCTTCTCCGAGTCCGACACCCGTCAAGGGGTGGCGGGCTCGACGCATGAGCAGCCTGAAGTAATCGCGTGCCACACCCACATCAGTGGGACACCCTCGGTCGGAGGCCGAGGCCCTCACCCCGGGCATGGGGAGGGGCAGTGGAGCGCAAGACCTCCGCCACAGAGAAGGAGAATGCCCGACCATGGCTCGCCTGGTTGGCGTCGATCTCCCCCGCGAAAAGCGGCTGGAGATCGCTCTCACCTACATTTTCGGAATCGGCCGCACCCGGGCCCTTGAGATTCTCAAGGCCACCGGCGTCAACGGCGACCTTCGCGTGCACCAGCTCTCCGACGCTGAGCTCGTCCCGATGCGTGACTACATCGAGTCGAACTACAAGATCGAGGGTGACCTGCGCCGCGAGGTCCAGGCCGACATCCGTCGCAAGATCGAGATCGGTTGCTACCAGGGCATCCGTCACCGCAAGGGTCTTCCCGTCCACGGCCAGCGCACGCAGACCAACGCGCGCACCCGTAAGGGCAAGAAGAAGACCGTCGCCGGTAAGAAGAAGCCCGGTAAGAAGTAGTTCGCGCAGCCGCGGACCGAAGACCTCAGGAGTAATGGCTAACAATGCCTCCTAAGAGCCGTCAGGGCGCACCGAAGAAGGTGCGCCGCAAGGAAAAGAAGAACGTCGCTCACGGGCACGCCCACATCAAGAGCACGTTCAACAACACGATCGTCTCGATCACCGACCCCAACGGGAACGTGATCTCCTGGGCCAGCGCCGGCCACGTGGGTTTCAAGGGCTCCCGTAAGTCCACCCCGTTCGCCGCCCAGATGGCCGCCGAGAACGCCGCCCGCCGCGCCATGGAGCACGGCATGCGCAAGGTCGACGTCTTCGTGAAGGGCCCCGGCTCCGGCCGTGAGACCGCGATCCGTTCGCTGCAGGCGACCGGGCTCGAGGTCGGCTCCATCCAGGACGTGACCCCGGTTCCGCACAACGGCTGCCGTCCGCCGAAGCGCCGCCGCGTCTGACACCCAGGAGATATTGAGAAATGGCTCGTTACACGGGCGCGGACTGCAAGCTCTGCCGTCGGGAGAAGACCAAGCTCTTCCTCAAGGGCAGCAAGTGCGAATCCGCCAAGTGCCCCATCGAGATCCGTCCTTACCCGCCGGGTGAGCACGGTCGCGGTCGTCCGAAGGAGTCTGAGTACCAGCTCCAGCTTCGTGAGAAGCAGAAGACCCGCCGCATCTACGGCGTCCTCGAGAAGCAGTTCCGCAACTACTACGAGGAAGCCAGCGCCAAGACCGGCAAGTCCGGTGAGGTGCTTCTCCAGATTCTGGAGAGCCGTCTCGACAACGTCGTCTTCCGCGCCGGGTTCGCCCAGTCGCGTGACGCCGCCCGCCAGCAGGTGCGCCACGGCCACATCCTGGTGAACGGCAAGAAGGTCGACATTCCGTCGTACCGCGTTCGCGAGCACGACATCGTCGAGGTCCGCGAGAACAAGCGCAACCTGATGCCGTACGAGGTGGCCCGCGCCACCGCCGGCGAGCGCACCGTTCCGCCGTGGCTCGGCGTCGTGCCGGAGAAGCTCCGCGTCCTGGTTCACCAGCTGCCCGTCCGCGGTCAGATTGACACCCAGGTCCAGGAGCAGCTGATCGTCGAGTACTACTCCAAGTAGTCACTCGTCTCTAAGTGGAGTACGGCCCGCCGTACTCCACTTAAGCTGTTATGGAGAGCGGCGTCATATAGCGGTCGCCGCACTACAAGGGGAGATCCCACATGCTGATCGCTCAGCGTCCGACTCTTCTCGAAGAGTCGCTCGACGAGACCAGGTCCCGATTCGTCATCGAGCCGCTGGAGCCGGGCTTCGGCTACACCATCGGCAACGCGGTGCGGCGTACGCTGCTGTCGTCCATTCCGGGCGCGGCCGTCACCAGCATCCGCATCGAGGGCGTGCTCCACGAGTTCTCGACCGTGCCGGGGGTCAAGGAGGATGTCACCGACATCATCCTGAACCTCAAGGAGCTGGTCGTCTCCTCCGAGCACGACGAGCCGGTCGTCATGTACCTGCGCAAGCAGGGCCCGGGTGAGGTCACCGCCGCCGACATCGCGCCCCCGGCCGGTGTCGAGGTGCACAACCCCGAACTGCGCATCGCCACCCTCAACGGCAAGGCGAAGCTGGAGATGGAGCTGACCGTCGAGCGCGGTCGCGGCTACGTCTCCGCCGCGCAGAACAAGCAGCCCGGCCAGGAGATCGGCCGCATTCCGATCGACTCGATCTACTCGCCGGTCCTCAAGGTCACCTACAAGGTCGAGGCGACCCGAGTCGAGCAGCGTACCGACTTCGACCGTCTGATCCTGGACGTCGAGACCAAGGCCGCCATGAAGCCGCGCGACGCCGTGGCCTCCGCGGGCAAGACGCTGGTCGAGCTGTTCGGCCTGGCCCGCGAGCTGAACGTCGAGGCCGAGGGCATCGACATCGGCCCGTCGCCGACCGACGCGGCCCTGGCCGCCGACCTCGCGCTGCCGATCGAGGAGCTGAACCTCACGGTTCGTTCCTACAACTGCCTCAAGCGCGAGGGCATCCACACTGTGGGCGAGCTAGTCGCCCGCAGCGAGCAGGACTTGCTCGATATAAGGAATTTCGGCGCCAAGTCCATCGAAGAGGTCAAGCAGAAGCTCCACGAGATGACGCTTGCTCTCAAGGACTCCCCGCCCGGGTTCGACCCGAGCGCGGTGGCCGGCGGCGGCTACGACGACGACGACTCCGCGTACGTCGAGACCGAGCAGTACTAAGCAGGACCCCCGGGCCGCGAGGCCCGGGATCGCATCTGGTTTATCGCGGGCCCCTGTTCGCAGGGGCCTGGCGGCTCGACTCCGGTACCTAACACGGCCGGGGCGGGTTCATTCTCAAGGAGAACGTAATGCCCAAGCCCACCAAGGGTGCACGTCTTGGCGGCAGCCCGGCTCACGAGCGGCTGATCCTGGCGAACCTCGCCACCGATCTGTTCCGCTACGGCCGTCTCACCACCACCGTGACCAAGGCCAAGCGCGTCCGCCCGCTGGCGGAGCGCCTGATCACCAAGGCCAAGAAGGGCGACATTCACAACCGTCGCCAGGTGCTGACCGTCGTCAAGGACAAGGGCGTCGTCCACCACCTGTTCACCGAGATCGCCGTGACTTTCGCGGAGCGTCCCGGTGGCTACACCCGGATCACCAAGATCGGTAACCGTAAGGGCGACAACGCGCCCATGGCGGTCATCGAGCTGGTCACCGAGCAGCTGAACCCGGTCACCGTCTCGCGCACCACCCCGGCCGCCGAGGCTGCCGCCGCTCCCGCGGCCGCCGCCGAGGTCGTCGAGGAGGTCGCTGAGGAGACCACCGAGGCTGAGACCACCGAGGCCGAGGCCCCCGCGGCCGCCGCCGACGAGGCTCCCGCCACGGAGACCGAGGCGAAGAAGGACGAGGCCTGATCTTTCAGGCCGTCAACGGGCCCGGACCCCTTTTGCGGGGGTGCGGGCCCGTTGCGCATTCAGGAGGATGACATCGTGGTACGGCTCCGCCTCGACCTCGGTTACGACGGCACCGACTTCTCCGGATGGGCGCGTCAGCCGGGGCGGCGTACGGTGCAGGGCGAGATCGAGGAAGCGCTGACACGGATCCTGCGGCTGCCGGAGCCGGCCTCGCTGACGGTCGCCGGGCGGACGGATGCCGGGGTGCACGCCCGGGGGCAGGTGGCGCACGTCGACCTGGATGAGGAGTCGCTGGGGCAGCTGGATCCGCGGGGCGGCGCGCCCGCGGGACGGGCTGAGAGGCTTGCTGCGCTTGTGCGGAGGTTGGCGGGGGTCCTGGCGCCAGATGTACGGATATTTCGCGTCTCGGTGGCTCCTGAGGGCTTTGACGCGCGATTCTCGGCTCTGTCCCGGCGGTATGCGTACCGGGTGTGCGACGCACCGGGTGGGGTGGACCCGTTGGTGCGGCGGGAGGTGGTCTGGCATGCCCGGCCGCTGGACGTCGAAGCCATGAACGCCGCGGCCGTGCGGTTGCTGGGTGAGCATGACTTCGCGGCATTCTGCAAGAAGCGCGAGGGCGCTACGACGATTCGGGAGCTGCAGCGGCTTGAGTGGGTCCGGGACGGGCGGGGGCTGCTGGTCGCCACCGTGGTCGCGGACGCGTTCTGCCATTCCATGGTCCGGGCGCTGGTCGGGTCGTTGATGGCGGCCGGGGACGGGCGCCGGCCGGTGGAGTGGCCGGGGGAGGTGCTGGCGGCAGCCGTACGGGATTCGGGGGTGCACGTGGCGCCCGCCCACGGGCTGTGCCTGGAGGAGGTCACCTACCCGGCGCCCGCCGAACTCGCCACAAGAGCAGCCGCCACCCGCCGCGTCCGCACCCTCTGACCACCCCTCGGGGTCTTCGTCCCCGCACCCATCTGGCGGTACGGCTGACGCGCACCCATGCCACGCTGCCCCCGTCCTGGGCGACGACCATCCGGGTCCTGCCCGCCGCGTGCCCCGGAGTCGCACCTGCGCCTCGCGACTCGGGGCCGGCATTTGGCCCGAAGCATCGATGGCACGGGAATCCGGATCACGGCGACGAACGTCCCATGCGGAGTGTGTCAGCTGGCGGCGATTCGGCGTTCCAGGACCTTGGCGGTCTGGTCGCGGAAGCCGCCGCTGATCTTGCCCAGGCCGGTTTCCTTTTCCGTCGGGGTGTGGCCGTCGGCGTAGGTGGCGTAGCTGAAGACGATGTAGCGCCCCCAGACCAGGCCGGCCGCGTAACCGCCGGCGATGTGGATGCGGTCGCCGCCGCTGCCCGCCGAACCGGGCAGGGCGCGGAACCAGAGGTTGCGGCTCAGGTTCTTGGCCTGGTCGGCTTCGACCGCCGCCTCCTTCGTGGGCAGGACCGCGAGGCCGGTGGTGACGGCGTAGCGGCGCTTGCTGTCGACGTACGTGGCGCGCAGGACGCGGCTGCAGTCCTGCTTGCGCAGCGCGTCGGCGAACGGGCCCGCGGCGACCTTCTCGCAGTTCTCGGCCATGCTGGTCTTGACCCTGGTGAACGACCTGCCGCCGATCTTGATCTTCTTGGCGGGGAAGGCCTCGGTGAGGGCGAGCTTCTTGGGGTCGGTCTGCTCGGAGTTCAGGACCGAGGCGCCTGCGGTGTCGTCCGGTGGGTCGGTGGTCGCGGAGGTGGAGGGCTGCGACGTGGCCGGGGGTTGTGAGGCCGCGGCGTCGGCGGGCTTGGAGCCGTTGATCGACCGGTAGGCGAAGAACGCGCCGGTCGCCACGCCCGCCAGGACCAGGACGCCCAGCGCGGCCAGGAGGACCTTCTTGCCCTTGGCCGGTGGTTGCGGGGGGCCGGGTTGCGGGGGCGCGGTGGGGCCGCCCGGCGTGAACAGGCTGCCCGGCTGGGTGTGCGCCTGCTGACCGGCGAAGGGCTGGTTGCCGAAGGCCTGGCGGGCCGGGGGCTGGAAGTTGTTCGGTACCGGTGCCTGTGGGCGCGCGGGGTCCGGGTGGGGGCTGTCCGCCGCCGGAGGGCGGGGGCCGGGGAAAGCGGGGATGCCGTGGGGCGGGGTGTCCGAGTCGGCCGGGGGCAGCGCCATGGGCTGCCTCGGCGCGGGCAGCTCGGGCTTCGGGCCCCAGACCTCTGGCGGGAACGGGAGCTCGGGCAGCTGGTGCGGGCCGGTGTCGTCGGACTGCTTCATCGGCCACACCGGGATGTCGCCGGGCTCGGCCTGGCGGGCCACCGGGAGGGTGAGGCCGGGGTCGAACGGCTGGTTGGGTCCGGCGCTCTGGGGTCCGGGCGGCTGGTTGTGCCCGGTGCCCTGGTGTCCGGGCGGCTGGTTCGGTCCGGTGCTCTGGGGGCCAGGTGGCTGGTTGTGCCCGGCGCTCTGGTGTCCGGGTGGCTGGTTCGGTCTGGTGCTCTGGGGTCCGGGTGACTGGGGTGGGCTGCCGGGGGGCTGGGGTGTGTTGCTTTGGGGGGCTGTGGCCGGGTGCTGGGGGTTTGCGGGTACGGCGGGCGTACCCGGCCATGGGGCCTGGGTTTCCAGGGCGTCGTAGTCGGCGCCGGGGATGGGTTCGCCGGTCGCCGCGGGCCACGGGGGTACCGCCGGGTCGGTCACCGGGGACGGCCAGACCTGCATGCCCGCTGCCGCGGCGGTGAAGCCGGGCGGGGGCTCCCAGGTGGGCTCGCCGGGAGGCGGGGTGCCGGACGGGAGTTCGGGCTTGGGCCAGGAGGTTCGGGTGAGCTGGGGGTCGTCGGGCTCGGGGTCGGCGAACCAGTCGTACTCGGCTTCCTCGCCGGGCACCTCCCACGGCTTCGCGCCCGGGAAGGCGGGCAGCTCGGGCAGGTCGGCGGTGGGCACAGGCTCGGGGGCCGGAGCCGGGGCCGCAACGTTCCACGGCTGGACGTCGGCAGTAGGCACAGGCTCGGGGGCCTGGGCCTGGGCCTGGGACGCAACGTTCCACGGCTGGGCGTCGGCATGAGGCGCCCCCGGCACGGGGTTGGCCGGGTTGGTGTCCGCGGCGCCGAAGTCCGGGGCGGGACCGGGCGGCGGTGGGTATCCGAGCGCGTCCGCCGGTGGCGGCTGGGGGCCGCTGCTGGGCGGGGGTCCGGTTGTTGGCCTGGTGGGGTCGTGGCGGGGGTCCGGGGTGGTGGAGCGGGGGGCCTCGGGCCAGCTCGGGGGCAGGGGCGGCTCGGGGGCCGGGAGGTTGGGGGGCGGGCCCGGGTAGACGGGGATGGGGGCGCCGCCGGCACTTGGCCAGGGCAGGCGCTCCGCCGTCTCCTGCTGGTCGCCCTCGCCACCGTCCTGTACGGCGTCGCCGTACAGGACGGGCGGGGCTGTCTGGTCGTCGGCGGGTGAGAGGAGCTGGCCGAAGCTCGGCGGCGGTGTCGTCGCCGGAGCGACCGAGCCGTCGGTCTCGGCGCGCTCGTGCTCGGACCCGGGTTCCTGGCCACGCATAAGGGGGAGCCTAGCGAGAAGGTCGAGATCGTCATGCCGGTATGGGCGTTCCCGGCCGGATCGACCGCCTTGTTTGTCCGCTTATGGTAGGTTATGGGCGGTTCAAGTCCCGGGGTATCCGCTGAGTGAACGGGCGTCCAGAGCCTTGAAGGCGGTCGCCTTCGCGATGTCGTCGGCCGCCTGGGCGAGAACCTTGGAGGTCTTCTTGGTCGGCTCCGAGCCATCCTTGTTCTGGAACCAGACCATGATCGCGTAGTGCCCGTGGACCCAGATCTCGGCGGCGCCGGAGCCCGATCCGATGTACTTGGTCACCGCGTCCTTGCCGGGCAGCGCCTTCACGTACACCGAGCGCTTGTCCTTGCCGCCGGCGGCGGCGACCTTCTTGGCGGAGCCGGTGGTGTTGAGGTTCGCGACGCCGACGGTGCCGATGACCTTGCCGGCCTTGTCGCGGAAGCTGGCGCGGACCACCTGGGTGCACTTGCCGGACTTCAAGGCCTTCGCCAGCTTCTCGCCGTTGGCGGCGTCACCGCACTTCTTGTCGCTCTTGGTGATGGTCATCTCGTAGGAGCGCCCCTCCACCGTGAACTTCTTCTGGGCGAAGAGCTCCTTGACCGTCAGCGGTTCGGGGTCGGTCTTGCGTTCGCCGGCGAAGCCGAACTCGCCGGGCGGCGCCGACGGCAGCGGCGCGGAGGTACGGCGCGCCGTCTCGGCCTGGCCGGGAGTCTCGGTGTTCCACATGATGACGAGGCCGCCGGCGAGCAGTCCGAGCACGGCCAGCCCGCCCAGGGCGAACCACAGCGGCCCCCGGGAGCGCGGTCCCTCGTCATAGGGGCTCCACATGGTGCTCTGCCGTGTGGTCTCGGTCGTGGCCGAGGCCTCGTCTTCGCCGCCGGTCGATCGCTTCTTGGGGAAACCCATGCCGGGAGATTACCGCGTCAGCGGTAGCCGAAGTCCTGGGTCCACCACAGGCCGGTCGGCCCGTTGGCGACGCCGACGCCGATGGCCACGATGTCGCAGTTGAGGATGTTGCCGCGGTGGGAGCGGTTGGTCAGCCACCCGCTGACCGCCTCGCCGGGGGTGGTGTAGCCGCTGCCGATGTTCTCCGCGGCGCCCTGGCGGTAGCCCGCGCGCTCCATCCGCTCCCACGGCGAGGAACCGTCGGGCGAGACGTGGTCGAGCTTGCCCTCGGTGGCCATCTCCATGGAGTGGGCGCGGGCCGATCGGGTCAGGCGCGTGTCGACGCGCAGCGGCCGGCAGCCCTTCTTGACCCTGGCGCTGTTGGTGAGGACGACCACGCGGCGGGCGAACTCGGGCTCCAGCCGTACCACCGGATCGCCGAGGATCTGCGTGGGGTGGTCCTGCGGGAAGAAGCCGGAGATCTCGCTCGACGGCGAGGGCAGCGGCTTGGCGGTCGCGCGGCCGTGCGGCTGCGACGGGGTGGTCTCGCGCGGGATCGGGGCCGCGAACGGCTGTTTCCTGGGCGTCGGTACGGCTGTCGCCGCCGCGGGCGGCACGCTCTCGTTGAGGTAGAGCTGCTCGGCCGGCGGCTCGGCGTCGGTCAGGCGGCCGATGAGCACACCGGTGAAGACCGCGGCAGAGAGGCACGCCAGCACCCCCAGGTGGTTCCGGCGCCGGAAAGTCCGCTGGGTCAGCCGGGTGTGAATGCTCTGCCACATGCCGGAGCCAACGATAGGGATGAGCGGTGGTGGTAAAGAAGGGATTGCCGGGAAACGAAATAGAACCGTTCTGTGTCGGGTAGACTCGGCGCCGGTTACCGGTAGCTCTTGAAGTGAGGTAGCCTAGTCAATCGTTGTGTGCATAGGTCCAGAGCGACCGATGCGCGGCGCGTCCGGCGTCATCTCCCATGAAGCCTGTTGAGGCAGGGAGACGGAAGGTCCGGGCTGTCGTGCGCCCGCACCGACCGACAAAGGCGCTGACCGATTCCGGCAGCGGTAAGAAGACGCCGAGCAAGATAAGGCTAACGACCGTGCGCACGTACTCACCGAAGCCCGCTGACGTCGAACGTCAGTGGTACGTCATCGACGCGACCGATGTCGTGCTGGGCCGGCTGGCCAGCCACGTCGCGACCCTGCTCCGCGGCAAGCACAAGCCGATCTTCGCCAACCACGTCGACACCGGTGACTTCGTCATCGTCATCAACGCGGAGAAGATCGCGCTGAGCGGTAACAAGCTTGAGCAGAAGAAGGCTTACCGCCACTCGGGCTACCCGGGCGGTCTGCGTTCCGTGACCTACGGCGAGCTCATGGAGAAGCGCCCCGACAGGGCGGTCGAGAAGGCCGTCAAGGGCATGCTCCCCAAGAACTCCCTCGGCCGGAAGATGGCGAAGAAGCTCAAGGTCTACGCGGGTTCCGAGCACCCGCACCAGGCCCAGCAGCCCGTGCCGTTCGAGATCACCCAGATCGCCCAGTAGTAGTTCGAAAGATTTAGAGGAGAACCGTGGCTGAGCCCACCGGTGTCGAGACGGCCGTCGTCGAGGCCGAGCAGGAGGACTTCTCCACCGAGGAGTTCCCGTCCGAGTACACCACCGAATCCGCCGCCAGCGCCGACGCCCCCGTGCGTAAGCCCGTCACCACGGGCAACTCGTACGGCACCGGCCGCCGCAAGGAGGCGATCGCCCGCGTGCGCATCGTCCCCGGCACCGGCAAGTGGACGATCAACGGTCGTTCGCTGGATGCCTACTTCCCGAACAAGGTCCACCAGCAGATCGTCAACGAGCCCTTCGTGGTGCTCGGTGCCGAGGAGGCCTTCGACGTCATCGCCCGCATCGACGGTGGCGGCGTGACCGGCCAGGCCGGTGCCCTGCGCATGGGCCTGTCCCGCGCGCTGGCGGTCCTGGACGTCGAGAACAACCGTCCGCCGCTGAAGAAGGCCGGCTTCCTCACCCGTGACGCCCGCGCCACGGAGCGGAAGAAGTACGGCCTCAAGAAGGCCCGCAAGGCTCCGCAGTACAGCAAGCGCTAAGTGGGGCGCCTTTTCGGCACCGACGGGGTACGTGGGGTCGCGGGTCGCGACCTCACGGCCGAGCTCGCCATGGACCTTTCGGTCGCGGCGGCTCACGTCCTCGGCGATGCGGGCGCGTTCGCCGCGACAGGCCACAAGAGGCCTGTCGCGGTCGTAGGCCGGGACCCCCGGGCTTCAGGTGAATTCCTGGAGGCCGCGGTGGTCGCCGGCCTCGCGTCGTCCGGAGTGGATGTGCTGCGCCTCGGCGTGCTGCCCACCCCGGCCGTCGCCCACCTCACGGCCGCGCTCGGCGCCGACATCGGCGTCATGTTGTCGGCGTCGCACAACCCGGCGCCGGACAACGGCATCAAGTTCCTGGCCAGGGGCGGCTTCAAGCTGTCCGACGCGGTCGAGGACGAGATCCAGCGGCGGCTCGGTGAGGCGTGGAACAGGCCCGTCGGCTCGGCCGTCGGCCGGGTCAGAGACGCCTACGGCGAGGCCGACCGTTATATCTCCCACCTGCTGACCACCGTCCAGGGCAGCCTTGACGGGCTGAACGTGGTGGTCGACTGCGCGCACGGCGCGGCGCACATGGTGGCGCCGGAAGCGCTGGTACGCGCGGGCGCCCGGGTGGAGGCGATCGGCGCCAGGCCCGACGGGCTCAACATCAACAACGGCTACGGCTCGACCCACCTGGACAAGCTTCAGCAGGTGGTCATCTCGCGCGGCGCCGACCTCGGGGTCGCCTACGACGGTGACGCCGACCGCTGCCTCGCGGTCGACCACACCGGTGCGATCATCGACGGTGACCGCATCATGGCGGTGCTGGCCAGGGCCATGCACGACGAGGGCACGCTGGCCCACGACACCGTGGTCGCGACCGTGATGTCGAACCTCGGCTTCAAGCTGGCCATGCGCGAGGCCGGGATCAACGTGATCGAGACCGCGGTGGGTGACCGCTACGTTCTCGAACGCATGAAGGCCAACGGCTACAACCTCGGCGGTGAGCAGTCGGGCCACGTCATCATGCTCGACCACGCCACCACCGGCGACGGCCTGCTGACCTCGCTCCACCTGCTGTCGGTGGTCGCGCGGACCGGCAAGACGTTGCGCGAGCTGTCCTCGGCGATGACGGCGCTGCCGCAGATCCTCATCAACGTCAAGGACGTCGACAAGGGCAAGGCTTCGGTGCCGGAACTGGTCGCCGCCGTGGCCGCGGCGGAGGCGGAACTGGGCGAGACCGGCCGGGTACTCATCCGGCCGAGCGGCACGGAGCCGATGATCCGGGTCATGGTCGAGGCCTCATCGGAGGACCAGGCCTCGCAGGTCGCGGGCCGCCTGGCCGATGTGGTGCGCACGTCCTGCTCGTAGAGGTTTTTTCAAGGGGTACGGCGGTGCCGTACCCCTTTCCTCATTCCACGCGCCCGCCGGGATAGACGCGCACCTGGGCGCGTCGTCGATGGCCCGCCGGGGGAGAGTTGACCGCCCGCCCGCGGATCTGCCTGCTGGTCGAGGACGCGCAACTGCGCGTACAGGCTCTCACTCGTCTCCGGTGAGGGAGAAGGCGCGCAGCCGCAGCCCCGCCCAGACGACCGCGCCGACCGTGACGATCACGATCGCCGGTATGGCCCAGCCGATCGTCACCGCGGTCTGGTCGATGAACGCCGAGGTGGAGATCTGGTCGGCGATCGCCTGGGCCCACTGCTGGATGGAGAAGTTCTGGGCGCCCTTGACGAAGGTGCCCACCATGCCTTCCCAGATCAGCGCGTAGATGATGCCGATCGTGACCGCGTGGCGGGTGAGGACGCCCAGCAGCAGGAACAGCGCCGCGTACGCGATGCCGCCGAGCAGGGAGCCGAGGGCGAACCCGAAGGCGATGCCGTCCTCGTCGCGCACCAGCAGCCAGGCGGCGAGGTAGGTGGGGACGGCGGCGAAGACGGCCAGCATGGAGGCGGCCACCAGGAACTTCGTCTGGGCGATCACCGGCCGGGAGATCGGCTTGGACATCAGGTGGATGATGGTTCCGTCGTCGATCTCGGGCGCGATGACGCCGGTGCCGGCGATCAGGCCGAGCAGCGGCAGCATGGTGGCGATCGCGAAGTTCTGCATGAGCAGGATCGCCGAGCGCTGGTCGGCGCCGCCGGTCAGGCGCAGCAGGACGGCCAGTCCGATGAGCGCGAGCGGCAGCAGGAGCAGCAGCACGATGCGCCGCCTGCCGAGCAGTGCGCGGTAGGTGATCCCGGCAACCACGGTGTTCATCAGGTGCTCCGGTTGATCAGGTAGGAGAAGACGCTCTCCAGGTCCTCGTCGACGGGGGAGACCTGGTGCAGGTTGATGCCCTCGGCGCGGGCGACGCGCGGCAGCAGCCAGGCGAAGCGGCGGAACTCCACCGCCTGCACCTCCAGGCCGTCGGGGCCGAGCGTGACGCCGCCGGAGGAGGCGTCCACGATGAGCGCGGCGGCCAGCTTCCTGTCGTCGCTGGACTTGATGCGGAACAGGTGCGGGCGGTCGGTCATCAGGCGGCGGATCTGCCGGAAGTCGCCGGAGGCCGCGTGGCGCCCGGCGACCAGTACCTCGATGTGCTGGGCGACCCGCTCGACCTCTTCGAGGATGTGCGAGCTGAACAGGATGGTCTTGCCGGCGGTGCCCATGGCGCGGATGAGGTCCATCAGGTGCATGCGCTGGCGCGGGTCCATCCCGTTGAACGGCTCGTCGAGCAGCAGTACCTCGGGGTCGTGGACGAGGGCGGCGGCGACCTTGACGCGCTGGCGCATGCCCTTGGAGTAGGTCTCGACGCGGCGGTCCTTCGGCCCTTCCATCTCGACCGTGGCCAGCGCCTTCTGGGCGGCGCTGACGGGGTCGGACAGGCCGTGGAGCTTGGCGGCCGAGAGCACGAACTGCCAGCCGGTGAGGAAGCCGTAGACGCCCTCGCGCTCCGGCACCAGGCCGATGTCGCGGTAGATGTGGTGGTTCTTCCACACCTTGGTGCCGTCGAGCGTGACGCTGCCTCCCGACGGGCCCAGGAACCCGGCCATCATGTGCAGGAGCGTCGACTTGCCCGCGCCGTTGGGCCCGAGCAGGCCGGTCACGCCGGGCCCGATCGTCATGGTGACGTCGTTGACCGCCACCACGTTGCCGTACCAGCGCGAGACCTGGGAGAGCTCGAGTTTCATTGGGCCGCCGCCTTCCGGTAGCGCAGGGCCAGCACGCCGATGGCGAAGGCGATCAGCGCGAGCGTGATCAGCGCCGGGGCCGGGCCGGGCGGGTATCCGCCCTCGGAGTTGGGCGTGGTGCCGAACAGCCACACCTGGACCGCGTCCACCAGCCAGAACGGATTGAGCAGCCACGCCCACTTGGCGGCCACTTCCTCGTTCATCGACAGCAGCGTGCTGTAGATGACCGGTACCGCCGCCAGCGACAGCAGGTAGACGGCGATGACCGAGGCCACGCCGAGCCCGCGCCGGGGCGTGAGCGAGGCCAGCGCCAGGCCGAACGCGGTCAGCAGCACCGCGAGCAGCAGCGCCATGGTCAGCGCGCCCAGGTACTCCTTGGTCTGCGGCGGCCCCGGCAGGTCGATGAGCAGTTCGCCGACGTAGATGAGCGTGAGCGGCACCGCCACCAGCATGAACAGCGCGGCCGTCATCGAGATGACCTTGGCGCTGACGTACTGCACGATCGCGACCGGGCGCGAGAGGTAGAGCGGCAGCACGCGGTAGCGCAGGTCGGGGGCGACCACGGTGGGCGCCTGCGCGGCCAGGAAGATGGCGATCACCGCCTGCATGATCACCGCGAACGCGCTGTAGGCCATGCCGCGCTGCTGGAGCAGGGCCATCATGGCGATGCTCACGACCGCGGGCAGCAGCATGATGATGGCGAGCAGGAAAGGCATGATCTTGCTGCGGGCCGTACGGCCGAGGCCGAAGATGCCGCGCAGGCTGTGCAGCGTCAGCGCCCGCGTCGCGTAGCCGGGGCCCAGTCGCGGCCCGTCGTAGTGGCGGTAGCCGATGTCATAGATCTCAGACGACATCCGCGGCCTCCTCCCTGAAGACGTCCTCGATGCGGTGGCGGCCCTGCTCCATCCGGATGAGGCACAGGTCGAGGTCGACCACGGCGTCGCGGATGGCGTCGAACGTCTCCGGGCCGCTCACCTTGACCAGCAGCAGGCGGCCGTGCTGGGTGACCTGCTGGCCGTGCTCCGCCAGCCGTTCCGCCAGGGGCTGCACGCCCTCCTCGACCTCGACGGTGAGGCTCTGGGTGGCCTGGGTGAACTCGGTGATGGCGGAGGAGCGCAGCAGGCGGCCGGCGTCGATGACGATCACGTGGTCGCAGATGCGTTCCAGCTCGCCGAGCAGGTGGCTGGTGACCAGGACGCTGATCCCGAACTCGGTGCCGATGCGGCGGATCAGCGCGAGCATCTCGTCGCGCCCGCGCGGGTCGAGGCCGTTGGTGGGCTCGTCAAGGAAGATCATCTTGGGGTCGTGTACGAGCGCCTGCGCCAGCTTGACCCGCTGCTTCATGCCGGTGGAGTAGCCGCCCATGGCGCGGTAGCGCTCTTCGGCCAGCCCCACGTGGCGCAGGACGTCGGCGGCGCGCTCGCGGGCGGCCGTGCGCGGCAGCCCGGACATCTGGGCGAGGTGGACGACGAACTCGGTGGCCGACACGTCGGGCGGCAGGCAGTCGTGCTCGGGCATGTAGCCGACGAGGCGGCGAATCTGCGTGCCCTGCGTGGTCACGTCGAGATCGAGCACCTTGGCGCCGCCCGCGGTGGGTGGCAGCAGGCCCAGGAGGATCTTGATCAGTGTCGACTTGCCCGCGCCGTTGGCGCCGACCAGGCCGGTCACGCCCGTTCCGACGTCCACCGTGAGCCGGTCGAGCGCGGTGACGGTCGGGAAGCGTTTGGTCAGCCCCTCGGTAGCGAGGATGTGCATGATCCGGACACTACCCTCCGTGGCCGTCAGGTGGCCTCCTTCATGGGGAGGAGGGGCGTCCTACTTGAGGCCAGACTCTGCGCTGGATCAGGAGGGTGACGGTCCCGGCGAGCACCATGCCGAAGATGTTCACCGCGAGTTGCCAGACCGGCCCCGCAACCTCCGCCCAGTCACCCACCGCGAGCGCCACGGCCAGGTAGCCGGCGGCGGGCACGGTGGTGACCGAGATGAAGACGCCGATCAGCGCCGAGGACTTGCCCGAGGTGATCGACAGTACGCCCGCGACGCCGGCCAGCAGCGCGACGATGAACGACCAGCGGTCCGGCTTCACGATGAACTTCACCTCGTCGTTGATGTCGAGGTTCGTGCCGTCGATCCAGCCGAGCCAATGGGAGACCAGCGCGCAGGCGAAGGTGATCGCGATCGCGATGGTGAAGCCGATGAACAACGTACGCAGCGCCTCGATCACGAGGCGCCAGCGGCGGCGCAGGAGCCCGAAGCAGATCGCCGCGACCGCGCCGAACTCCGGCCCGAGCACCATCGCGCCGACGATGAGGATGGGCGAGTTCTGCAGGGCGCCGATGCCCGCGAGCTGCGTGGCGATGGCCAGGAAGGCCAGGTACGCCCAGGTGATGCGGGAGTCGTTGTGCACCCGGTGGGCCAGTTCCTCCCACACCACGGCGTCGTCGGGGTCGCCCGGCGCCTCCTCGACCGCCTCCTCGGCGACCCTGGACAGGGCCAGGTCGATGTGCTCGATCGCGATCGACCCCTCGTCCTCCAGCCACTTGAGCCTGGACAGGGCCTCGTTGGCCGACTCCCGCGCGGTGTCGCAGAAGACGAGGTCGCCGGCGGGCTCGCGGGCGGCGCCGGGCAGCACCACGATGTTGGTGATGCCCGGACACTCCCGCAGCACTCCCAGTACCTCGTCCGTGCGGCCGGGAGGGCAGATCAATCGAAGATGTAGCACGAGGCCATTGTCGTAGATTCGACGTTGACGTTCTGTTGAACGGGTCCCTTCAGGCTGTGGCCATGTCAATACGCATCTGCCACGTCGACGGCGAGGACTGCTGGTTCGCCGACATCGACGACCAGGGCTGCCAGGGCCGCTTCGCCGTCTACGTACTGGGGGAGAGCGGGGGCGGGGATCTCACGTACGGCGCAGCCGTATCCGCCTGATCGAGTGGTCGGCGCCCTTCTGCAGGACCAGGTCGGCGCGACCGCGGGTGGGGGCGATGTTCTCCACCAGATTCCGCTCGTTGATGTCGCGCCAGACGTTGACGGCGAAGTCGGTGGCCTCTTCGTAGGAGAGTTCGGCGATGTACTTGAAGTAGGACTTGGGGTCTTCGAAGGCGGTTCTGCGCAGCTTGTGGAAGCGGTCGACGTACCAGCTCCTGATGTCCTCGACCTTCGCGTCCACGTAGATGGAGTAGTCGAAGTAGTCGTTGACCGCCAGCGAGGTCGGGGGAGCCGGCTGGAGGACGTTGAGCCCCTCGATGATCAAGATATCGGGGTTTTTCACGATCTGGTGGGCCCCGGGGACGATGTCGTACTCAAGGTGGCTGTAGACCGGGGCGCGTACCTCGCCCATGCCCGACTTCACCTCCGCCACGAACCGCACCAGCGCCCGCCGGTCGTAGCTTTCCGGGAAGCCCTTGCGGTGCATGATGCCCTTGGCTTCGAGAACCTTGTTGGGGTAGAGGAAGCTGTCGGTGGTCAGCAGCCCGACGTTGGGGTGCTCCGGCCAGCGGGCCAGCAGCGTGTGCAGCAACCGCGCCGTCGTCGACTTGCCGACCGCGACGCTTCCGGCGATCCCCAGCACGTACGGCACGCGCGGCCCCGGCTTGCCGAGAAAGGCGCTCAGCACGTTGCTGCGCTCCTGGGACCCGGTGTAGTGCAGGTTGAGCAGCCGGGTGAGGGGGAGGTAGATGTCGGTGACCTCGGCGAGGTCGATGGGGTCATCGACGCCGCGAAGGGCTTCCAGCTCGTCTGCGGTGAGAGTCAAGGGCGTGTTTTTGCGGAGATCGCTCCACTGCTCCCTGCTCAGTTCCACGTAGCCGTTGTTCACGTTGGCAGCGTAGCGACGGCGTACAAACCGGGTCCCCGGGGGTGCCCCGCGAACCTCTCCACAGCCTGTGGACAAAACACGGGGATTACCGGCGCTTGGCGCGGGGAATGATGTACTGCCTTGGCGAGGTCTGACATAGGCCACGATCTTCCGCGCACCTTAACATCCGGTGAACAACGTCACGGAAGGTCAGCACCATGGATCGACGTCGCTTCATCACCGGAGCGGGAGCCGTCGCGGCGGGTGTCGCCGGGCCGTTCGCCGGGGTCGCGGAGGCCGGAGCAAGGGGCGGCGTGCGGCCCGTGACCGGGTACGGCCCGCTCGGACCGGTGCCCGACGCCCGGGACGGCCGCACCAGGCTCTTCCTGCCGGACGGCTTCCGCTACCGCTCGTTCAACGCGGCGGGCGAGACCTTCCCCGACGGCAGCCGGGTGCCGGGCAGGCACGATGGCATGGCCGCCTTCCGCGGCCCGCGCGGCAGCACGATCCTGGTCCGCAACCACGAGGTCAACGGGCCCGTCGGCGCGTTCGGCGATCCGGCCGGGGCCTACGATCCTGCAGCCGGCGGCGGCACCGCGACCCTGCGGGTGACCCCGTACGGGGAGGTGCTGGCCGGCGGGCCTTCGCTCAACGGCACGATGATGAACTGCTCGGGTGGCCCGATGCCGTGGGGCGCCTGGGTGACCTGCGAGGAGACCGTCAACGGCCCCGACGTGGGCGATGACTTCTCCGGCGGCGACAACTCCAAGCTCACCCAGAAGCACGGGTACGTGTTCGAGGTGCCGATCACCGGTGTCGCGCGGCCCGTGCCGATCCGGTCGGCGGGGCGCTTCGCGCACGAGTCCGCGGCCTTCGACCCGGTCAGCGGGGCCCTGTACCTCACCGAGGACAACTTCGGCTTCCCGTCCGGGTTCTACCGCTACCTTCCGCCGAAGCATCCGCTCAGGGCCGGGCGCATCCTGGACGGCGGGCGGCTGGAGATGCTGGCCGTACGGGATGAGGACGGGAAGGATCTGTCGGCGGGTCAGCCCGCGGGCGCCGTCTACCGGACCCGGTGGGTGGAGATCGCCGAGCCCGACCCGGAGTTCACCGGCAGGCCGGCCAACGACACGGCGGTGCGGGCGGTGAGCCGGCAGGGGCTCGACCAGGGCGCGGCGATCTTCTCCAGGCTGGAGGGCGCCGTCCACCACCACGGCACCGTCTACTTCGTCTCCACCCAGGGCGGCGCCACCGGCGACACGCCGCCGTCCGGGTTCGGGAAGGGCCGCGGCCAGGTCTGGGCCTACGAGACGTGGAGCGGGCGGCTCAAGCTCGCCTACGAGTCGCCGGGCTCGACCGTCCTGGACCTGCCCGACAACGTCACCGTCAGCCCGCGCGGCACGCTGGTGCTGTGCGAGGACGGCGGCGGCGACAACTTCCTGCGCGGCCTGACCAGGCGCGGTGAGATCTTCGACTTCGCCCGGCTGGCCCCCGTGGACGGCGACCCGGGTGCGGAGTTCGCCGGTTCGACCTTCGGCCCCGGCGGGCGGACCCTCTACGTCAACATCCAGTCGAACCAGGGCGTGTCGTTCGCCATCTGGGGACCCTGGCATCGGGGCGGCTTCTGACGTGAACGACGTGCGCGGGCATCCGGAATGTTCGCAAATCGCGTACGTCGTGCGCTATGCTGGCGGCACGTGAGAGGAGCTTCGCATGCCCGCCCAGAAGCAGCCCATTCCCTCGGTGTGGACCCGCCCGCGCCGCCAGCAGCAGCAACCCGCCCTCAGCCGTGAGCGCATCGTCGCCGAGGCCGTGAAGCTCCTCGACGAAGAGGGCATGGACAACCTCAGCATGCGCACGCTCGGCACCCGGCTCAACGCGGGCGCCACCTCTCTGTACCGCCACGTCGCCAACAAGGACGAGCTCATCGAGCTCGTCGTCGACGAGGTGTACGGCGAGCTGCGCGTGCCCGAGGCGGAAGGCGACTGGCGGGCGGCGGCGACCGAGTGCGCCGGCAGCCTGCGCTCGATGATCCTGCGCCACCCGTGGGTGGCCTCGGTCCTGGGCCAGGTCGGCCTGGCCGAGCTCGGCCCCAACCTGATGCGCCAGACCGACCGCATGCTGGCCATCTTCACCCTGGCCGGATTCGAGCTCGACGAGGCCAGCCAGGCCATGAGCACGCTCATCTCCTACGTCATCGGGATGTCGACCTCAGAGGCGGCGCTGCTGTCGATGCTGGCCAGGCTCGGCCAGACCGAGGAAGAACTGGAGGCCCAGATCCGCGCCGCGGCCGCGGAGACCAACCGGGAGCTGCCCCGGCTCCAGGCGCTGGACGAGCACATCCTGAAGAGCGGCGGCGGCCCCGCGGCGATGCGCGACCGGGACTTCCGCTACGGCGTGGACCGCATCCTCGACGGCCTCGCGACCCGCCTGCCCTAGCCTGGGGACATGATCCTGGGCATCGGGGTGGACGTGGTCGACGTCAAGCGGTTCGCGGCGGCCTTGGAGCGCACCCCGGGGCTGCGCGGCAGGCTGTTCACCGAGGACGAGCAGAAGGGCCGGGCCGTCCACTCCCTGGCCGCGCGCTTCGCCGCCAAGGAGGCCGTCGCCAAGGCGCTCGGCGCGCCACCCGGCCTCGGCCACCTGGAGGCCGAGGTCGTCTGCGACGAGAACGGCCGGCCCGAGCTCCGCGTGCGCGGCAAGGCCGCCGACGTCGCCTACGGCCTGGGCGTCAAGCGCTGGCACCTCTCGCTCTCACACGACGCGGGTGTGGCGATGGCCTACGTGATCGCGGAGGGATAGCTTCTGATCATGCTTACCGCCTACACCGCCGATCAGATCAGGGCCGCCGAGCAGGCGCTCATGGCGCGCCTGCCCGAGGGGACGCTGATGGAGCGCGCCGCCGCCGGGCTGGCCGCCTGCTGCGCCGCGATGCTCGGGGGCGTCTACGGGGCGCGGGTGGTCCTTCTCGTCGGCAGCGGCGACAACGGCGGCGACGCCCTCTACGCCGGCGTACGGCTGGCGCGGCGCGGCGCCCGGGTCGAGGCGGTCCTGGCGGGCAGCAGGGTGCACGAGGCCGGACTGGCGGCCCTGCGGCGGGCCGGCGGGCGGGTGCGCGGCATCGAGGCCGTGGACCGGGCGGACCTGGTCGTCGACGGGCTGGTCGGGATCGGGGTGGCGGGGGCGCTGCGGGAGCCGTACGCGCGGGCCGTGGCGCGGGTGAACCAGGGGCCGGGGCTCGTGGTCGCCGTGGACGTGCCGTCCGGGGTGGACGCGAGCACGGGCCGGGTGCCGGGGGCCGCCGTACGCGCGCACGTGACGGTGACGATGGGCGCCTGCAAGACCGGGCTGCTGATCGACCCCGGCGCCGGCCACACCGGGCGGCTGGAGCTGGTCGACATCGGGCTGGGCGCGTACCTGCCGGATCCGGACGTCGCGGCGCTCACCGACGGGGACGTCGCCGATCTGCTGCCGGAGCCGGGCGCGGAGTCCGACAAGTACCGCAGAGGCGTGGTGGGCGTGGCCGCGGGCAGCGAGGAGTACACGGGCGCCGCGGTGCTGGCCGTCGGCGGGGCGCTGCACGCCGGGGCCGGCATGGTGCGCTACGCCGGCACCGCCGCGCCCGTGGCGCAGGTGCGTTCCCGCTGGCCCGAGGCGGTCATCACCGAATTGCGTGAGCCCTCGCTCGACGGCGTCGGCCGTGTGCAGGCCTGGGTGCTCGGCCCCGGGCTCGGCACCGGCGACTTCGCCCACGAGCTGGCCAGGAGGGTGCTGGCCAGCGACGTGCCCGTGCTGGTGGACGCCGACGCGCTCACGCTGGTCTCGCGCGACGCCACGCTGCTGCGCCGCAGCGCGCCCGTGCTAATCACGCCGCACGCCGGTGAACTGGCGCGGCTGATGCGGGTCCCGCGCGAGCGCGTCGAGGCGGGCAGGCTGGAGCACGCCCGCAGGGCGGCGGCCGACCTCGGCGTGACGGTGCTGCTCAAGGGCTCCACGACGCTGGTGGCCGAGCAGGACAGGCCGGTGCGGGTCAACCGTACGGGCACCTCGCGGCTGGCCACGGGCGGCACCGGGGACGTGCTGGCCGGGGTGGCGGGGGCGCTGCTGGCCCAGGGACTGAGCTGTTATGACGCCGGGTCGTGCGGGGCGTATCTGCACGGGCTGGCGGGACGGCTGGCCGCCGACGGGGCGCCGCTGGTCACCGCCGACGTGGCCGCCGCGATTCCGGCGGCGATCAGGTCGCTGACCGAGTACGCCTAGCGCTGCGAGCGGGCTGCCGTCGAACCCCGCTCAAGCATCGAGTCCAGCTGACACACTGGAAAGATGACATCTCCGGCCGAGGCCCGCATCGATCTGTCCGCCATCAGGCACAACGTCGCCGTGCTCACCGAGCACGCCGACGGCGCCGCGTTGATGGGCGTGGTCAAGGCGGACGCCTACGGGCACGGGCTGGTGCGGGTGTCGCGGGCCCTGCTCGACGCGGGTGTGAGCCGGTTGGGCACCGCCACGCTGAGCGAGGGGCTGGCGCTGCGGGCCGCGGGGATCACCGCTCCGGTCACCTCGTGGCTGCTGACGCGGGGCGGGCCGTACGAGGAGGCGCTGCGCGCCGACGTGGAGCTGTCGGCGGCGGAGACGGGGCTGCTGGGGGAGATCGCCGCCGCGGCGCGCGCCACCGGCGTCACCGCGAAGGTGCACCTGGAGGCCGACACGGGCATGAGCAGGGGCGGCGCGCCACTCGCCGCCTGGCCCGAGCTGCTCGCCGCCGCGGCGGCGCTGCGGGCCGAGGGCGCCGTCGAGGTCGTGGGCCTGTGGTCCCACTTCGCCTGTGCCGACATCCCCGGTCACCCGTCGATCGAGGCGCAGCTCGACGCCTTCGACCAGGCGCTCAAGATGGCCGACCAGGCCGGTCTCAGCGGGTCCCACGTGATCAGGCACATCGCCAACTCCGCCGCGCTGGTCAACGTGCCGCGCGCCCGCTTCGATCTGGTACGGCCGGGCATCGCCCTCTACGGCCTGAGCCCGATCCCCGAGCTGGGTGATTTCGGTCTGCGCCAGGCGATGACCCTGGTGGCCAGGCTCGCCCTGGCCAAGCGCATGCCGGAGAGTTCCGGAGTGTCCTATGGGCACCTTTATGTCACAGATCGCGAGACAACGCTTGGCCTGGTTCCCCTCGGGTACGCCGACGGGATCCTCAGACACGCGACGGGGCGGGTCGAGGTGCTGGCAGGAGGCCGCCGCAGGGCGATCGCCGGCCGGGTGTGCATGGATCAGTTCATGATCGACGTCGATGACGACGTCATCGCCGCAGGGGACGAGGTCGTCCTGTTCGGTCCTGGCAAGGACGGCGAGGCCACCTTGCAGGAATGGGCGGATAACCTCGGCACGATCACGCATGAGATCGTGACGAAGATCGGCGCACGCGTGCCGAGAGTTTATGAGGGGACATGACGACGACAACACGGCGGAAGGTTGGGATCGCCGGCGCGATCGTCGGCGCCGCTTCGGCGGGCGTCGCGGGGCTGGCCCTGGCCAAGCGCCTGGCGGTGGGCCGGATCAGGCTGCGCCCCGACTCCGAGGCCAGCGAGCCCTTCGGCGAGCTGCGCGGCAGGGAGCGCACCCACACCACCTCCGACGGCATCGACCTGCACGTGCAGATCGACGGCCCCGACGACGCGCCGCTGACGATCGTGCTGTGCCACGGCTACTGCCTCAACCTGGAGTCCTGGCACTACCAGCGCCGCGACCTGCGCGAGGAGTACCGCCTGGTGCTGTGGGACCAGCGCTCCCACGGCCGCTCGCAGCGCGCCGCCCCCGAGGACAGCACGATCGACCGGCTCGGCGACGACCTGGCCGAGGTGCTGGAGCGCTTCGTGCCCGGCCCGTGCGTGCTGGTCGGTCACTCGATGGGCGGCATGACCATCATGGCGCTGGCCGACCGCCACCCCGAGCTGTTCGGCGACAAGATCCGCGCCGTCTCGCTGATGGCCACCAGCGCGGGAAAGCTGGCCGAGCTGACGCTGGGCCTGCCCGCGATGGTCTCCAAGGCGGTCCACAAGATCGCGCCGGGAACGATCTCCCTGCTCGGCAAGCGCGGCTCCCTGGTGGACAAGACCCGCCACGCCGGCAGCGACATCGCCTTCCTGATCACCCGCTTCGTCGGCTTCGGCGACTCCAAGAACGTCAGCCCGACCCTGGTCGACTTCGCCGAGTCGATGATCCGCGCCACCCCGACCGAGGTGTTCGCGAACTTCTACCCGGCGCTCATGGACCACGACAAGCTCTCGGCGCTGCACGTGCTCGATCCGGTGCCGACCGCGATCCTCGTGGGCGACAAGGACTGGCTCACCCCGCCCGAGCACGGCAGGGCGATGGCCGAGGCCCTGCCCAGGGCGAGCTTCACCGAGGTGCCCGACACCTCGCACCTCATCCAGCTGGAGCGCCCGGCCGTGATCAACGAGGCGCTGCGCGATCTGATCAAGGAGATCTAGTGGAAAGGCTCGCCACCGCCGAGGACATGCGCGCGTACGGCGCGCGGCTGGCCGCCCGGCTGCGCGCGGGAGACCTGCTGGTGCTGTCCGGCCCGCTGGGCGCCGGGAAGACCACGATGGTCCAGGGGATCGCCGAAGGCCTGAAGGTCCGCGGCCCGATCACCTCGCCCACGTTCGTCATCGCCCGCGTGCATCCGTCGCTGTGCGAGGGTCCGCCGCTCGTGCACGCGGACGCGTACCGGCTGGGCGGGGATCTGGAGGTCGACGACCTCGACCTGGACGCCTCGCTGGAGGAGTCGGTCACGATCGTCGAGTGGGGCGAGGGCCTGGTGGAGGGCCTGTCGGAGGAACGCCTGGAGATCCACATCGACCGGGAGGGCGGCGACGACGTCCGCCTGGTCACCCTGCGCGGGGTCGGCGAGCGCTGGGCCGACACGCCGTCTGATCGCGTGGAAGAGTAAAACGCTCCTCAGGCCCCGGCAACCCTGGCACCCTTGACGAGTATCGACATTGGCGTAAATCATGATCATTGGTCATGGATTTACCTAGATTTTCTGGGTATCAGGTGGGGCGGCATCCGCAATTCTGGTGGATGCTGAGGGAAGTCGGCGGAGTGGGGTGCGGCCGTGCTCAGGGTCAGGCAAGTCGCGTACGCAGGTGCCATCGTCATGATCGGCGTCGTCGGCTGCACAGCCGACGCCTCGACCGATCCCACGGCCACGCCAACGGCGAGCCCCACGACGACCGCGACCACCTCACCGACCACCTCACCGCAGGCCACCGCGAGCGCCACACGGGCGCCCATCGACGTCCAGCTCAACCCTGACCGCGTCACCGCGGGCGAGACGTCCAAGGTCTGGATCCTGGCCAACTGCCCGGTGCCCACCGGCGGCCCGGCGCACGTCGGCACCGCCTCATCCAACGCGTTCCTGTCCGGCGTCACGCTCAACCCGGTGCCGCCCGCCACGCCGTCGGCCAGCCCCGCCAACGCCACGGCCACCCCCGCGCCCGTCCCCTGGGTACGCGGGCAGGCGTCGGTCTCCGGCACCGTCAAACGCGGCAGCTACACCGTCGACGTCAAGTGCGACGGCACCAGCCACACCGGCAAGGCCACGCTGCGCGTGGTCAGGGCCACCGACGACACGCCCACCGGCGTGCCCACCAAGGCGCCCAGGGCGGGCGGCGGCGGCACGTTCGGCCAGGACGCCGGTGACGACTCCTCGATGCCGATCGGCCCCGTAGGCGTGATCGTCGGCCTGGCCCTGGCGGGCGGCGCCGTACTGATCCTCAAGCGCCGCCGGGCCTGAGCATGGCCCGTGCGGGACGGATCGTTCTGGCGGGCGCGATCACCGGCCTGGTGCTGGTGGCGTTCGGCAAGACCGTGGAGAAGAAGGCCGAGGCCGTCGTCCCGGAGAGCATCGGCATCCCCTCGATCGACGTGGACGCCCCGCTGATGAAGCTCGGGCTGACGAAGGACGGCGAGGTCGAGCTGCCGCCGTACGAGAAGCCCAAGCTGGCCGGCTGGTACGAGAAGAGCGCCGTCCCGGGGGAGAAGGGCGCCTCCGTCATCGTCGGCCACGTGGACACCAAGACCGCGCCGGCCGTCTTCTACAAGCTGCGGCACCTGCGCAAGGGCCAGCTCGTCCGCGTGGAGCGCAGCGACGGCAAAACCGTGGAGTACAAGGTCGACTCGGTCGAGCAGGTGCACAAGAACGACTTCCCGGCCAAGCGCGTCTACGTTGAGGACGGGCTCAAGCTGGTCACCTGCGGCGGAAAATTCGATTACGCCAAGGGCGAGTACGACGATAACGTCATCGTCTATGCCTCCCCCGCCTGATGCCTCCGGAGTAAGAGTTCCCTGGTCGGACGTGGCCGAGCCGGTGCGCGCCCGCGTGGAGGACCTGCTCGGCGGGCGTGTGGCGGAGGCCGTCACCCAGACCGGCGGGTTCTCGCCCGCCACCGCCGCGCGGCTGCTGCTCGACACCGGCCGCCGCGCCTTCGTCAAGGCGGTCGGCCCCGGCGTCAACGACCGGGCCACCGCCCTCTACCGCGACGAGGCCCGCGTGGCCGCCGCGCTGCCGGCCGGCGTCCCCGCCCCGCGCATGCTCACCTCCTTCGAGCAGGACGGCTGGGTGGTGCTGCTCTTCGAGGACGTCGACGGCCGCCCGCCGGCGATGCCGTGGCGGCGCGACGAGCTCGACCGCGTCCTGGCCGCCACCGGCGAACTCGCCGCCTCGCTCACCCCCTCGCCCATCGACGTGCCGCCCATCGCCGAGGTCTTCGGCCAGATGTTCCGCGGCTGGCGGCTGCTCGGCCTCGGCGAGGATCACGACGGGCTCGACCCGTGGATCACGCGCAATCTCGTTGCCCTGGCCGAGCTGGAGTCCGGCTGGGAGCGCGCCGCCGCCGGCGACACGCTCGTCCACGCCGACCTGCGCGCCGACAACGTCCTGCTCACCGACGAACGCGTCTACGTCGTCGACTGGCCCTACGCCTGCCTGGGCGCCCCCTGGTTCGACCGGCTGGCCATGCTGCCGTCCGTCGCCATGCAGGGCGGCCCCCGTCCCGGCGAGCTGCTCGCCGACCCCGACCCGGCCCTGACCTGCGTCATCGCCGCACTGGCCGGCTTTTTCGTACGGCAGAGCCGCCAGCCGCCGCCACCCGGCATCCCCACCGTCAGAGCCTTCCAGGCGGCGCAGGGCGAGGTCGCCGTCGACTGGCTTCGCGAACGGACAGGATGGTCATGACGCGGGCCCGGTAGGCTCATTGTTCGTGCTGGTCCTGGCTTTCGATACCGCGACACCCGCTGTCACCGCCGCTCTCCACGACGGTGACCGCGTGCTCGCCGAGTCCACCACGGTCGACGCGCGCCGCCACGGCGAGCTGCTCGTGCCCACCATCGAGAAGGTGCTGGCAGAGGCTCGGGTACGGCTGCGTGAAGTGACCGCCATCGTCGCCGGCACCGGCCCCGGCCCCTACACCGGGCTGCGGGTCGGGCTGATGACCGCCCAAGGGCTCGGCACCGCGCTCGGTCTCGCCGAGGTCTACGGCGTCTGCACGCTCGACGCCCTCGCCTACGGCACCCGCCGGGACGAGCCCTTCCTCGTGGTGACCGACGCGCGGCGCAAGGAACTGTTCTGGGCCCGCTACGACGACGCGCGCACGCGGGCCGAGGGGCCGTTCGTGGACAGGCCGGCCGACATTCCGCGCGACGGGCTGCCGGTCGCCGGGGCCGACCTCTATCCCGAGGTGCTGGGGGCGGCGGTGGCGCCGCCGTACCCCTTGGCGGGGTTTCTGGCCGCGCTGGCGGCCGAGCGCATCGCGGCGGGGCAGCCGCTCGACGAGCCGCGCCCCATCTACCTGCGGCGGCCCGACGCGGTCGAGCCCAAGGCGCCCAAGAAGGTGACCGGCAGGGAGCCCAGGCGGACCAGGGAGCGGGCGTGAGACTGCGGCAGATGACCGACGCGGACCTGCCCGCGGTCATGGCCATCGAGCGCGCGACGTTCCCGCTGGACGCGTGGAGTGAGGGGATGATGCGCGGCGAGCTGGCCGACCAGCCGCGTACCCGGCACTATGTCGTCGCGCTGCGCGACGACGGCGAGATCGTCGGCTACGCGGGGCTCGCCGCGGCCGGCGACCAGGCCGACGTGCAGACCATCGCGGTACTACAGGACCACCAGAGCCGGGGCATCGGCGGCGCGATGCTGACCGAACTGCTCGGCGAGGCGCGCCGGCGCGGGGCCAGGGAGATCTTCCTGGAGGTCAGGGCCGACAACCCGCGCGCCAAGGCGGTCTACGAACGGTTCGGTTTCGAGGAGATCGGCCTGCGCCGGCGCTACTACGACGACGGCACCGACGCGGTCATGATGAGAAGGAAGCTGGATGGCTGACAGGCACGAACCCCTGGTCCTCGGCATCGAGACCTCGTGCGACGAGACCGGGGTGGGGATCGTACGCGGGCACACGCTGCTGGCCAACACGATCGCCTCCAGCATGCACGAGCACGCCAGGTTCGGCGGCGTGGTGCCGGAGGTGGCCTCGCGGGCGCACCTGGAGGCGATGACGCCGGTCGTGGAGGGGGCGCTGGCCGAGGCGGGCCTGACGTTCTCCGACATCGACGCGATCGCGGTCACCGCCGGTCCGGGGCTGGCCGGGGCGCTGCTGGTGGGCGTGGCCGCCGCCAAGTCCTACTCGCTGGGCCTGGGCGTCCCCCTCTACGGCGTCAACCACCTGGCCGCCCACGTCGCCGTCGACCAGCTCGAACACGGGCCTCTGCCCAAACCCTGCATCGCCATGCTGGTGTCCGGCGGTCACTCGTCGCTGCTCCTGGTCCCCGACGTGGCCCAGGACGTGATCTCCCTCGGCTCCACCGTCGACGACGCCGCCGGTGAGGCCTTCGACAAGGTCGCGCGCGTCCTCGGCCTGCCCTTCCCCGGCGGACCCTACATCGACCGCGCCGCCCGCGAAGGTTCCGCCGCCGCGATCAACTTCCCCCGCGGCAAGATGGACGACGGCACCCTCGACTTCTCCTTCTCCGGCCTGAAGACCGCCGTGGCCCGCTGGGTCGAGGCCCAGGACTCGATCCACGTGCCGGACGTCGCCGCCTCCTTCCAGGAGGCCGTGGTGGACGTGCTGACCCGCAAGGCCCTTCAGGCGTGCAAGAAGTACGACGTGAAGGACCTGCTCATCGGCGGTGGCGTCGCGGCCAACTCACGGCTGCGCGCGCTGGCCCAGGAACGTTGCGACAAGGCGGGCGTACGGCTGCGCGTGCCCCGCCCCGGACTCTGCACCGACAACGGCGCCATGGTCGCCGCGCTGGGTTCTGACCTGGTGGCGGCCGGGATCACCCCGTCGGCGCTGGACATCCCCGCCGACTCGTCGATGCCCATCACAACCGTCCACGTGTAAGGCGACAGCACGCCCGCGCACCTCCGCAGTGCCCGGCGGCGTGTGCTTGCCTGGTCCCGGTGGCGGCCCCGTGTCTTGTGAGGTTCCGGGGCTTCCGGGCGTGCCGGGCCCGGGGTTTTCCGGCGCCGCGCGGTGGGGTGTTGGGCGGTGGGGTTCGGCGCCGCGCTGGACGGCGGCCAGCGCGGCGCACGGAACCCGGTCAAGGGCGGAGTTGTCACGGCGAGTACCCCGTGAGCCCTCACGACCATCGCTCGACGGACGGTCAGGAGGTATGGCGGGGCGGGTATGTGCGCTCTGCCGTAACGGCTCCAGAAGGCCCTTAGTCCTTGGAACGCGTCGGGCGGAGGAGCGCCTCGGCGAGGGCGAGCATGGTCTCCTCCAAGGCGCCGAGGCGCTTGGTGAGGTCGGTGGAGGCGTCCGTGACGGACTGGGTCAGCTCGTCGCGGTCCGGGCGGGCCTCGATCGTGGCCGAGAGTTCGGCGGAGGCGGCGGCCAGGCGTTCGTCGATGGCGTCGAAGCGCTTGACCTGCTCGGTCGTCTGCGAGTCGAGCAGCTCGCCCACCCGCTCGGCGATCGCCAGCGTCGCGGGGAGCTGGCCGACGCGCTGGTTGACCGCCTCGACCCGGTCGTCGACGCCCTCCAGCTGCTCGGTGCCGCGGGTGAGCTGGGTGTCCACGCCGTCGAAGCGGGCGACCACGTGCTCCTCGACCTCGCCGAGGCGCTCGTCGAGGGATTCGAAGGCGTTGTCGAGCTTGTTGAAGCGGCCCTCGGTACGCGTGGCGGTGTCGGAGCGGTGCTGGTCGGCGGCGGCCAGCCACTCGTCGACGATGGTGACCCGCCCGTCGAGCGTCTCGAAGCGGGCGTCGACCCGGCCGTCGAGGTCGCCGATGCGCTTGCCCATGTGGTTGTCGAGGTCGCCGATGTGGGTGTCGAGCTCGCCGACGCGCTTGTCGAGCCCGGCCACGCGGTTGTCGAGGCCGACGACGCGGTTGTCGAGCCCGACGAGGCGGTTGTCGACGCCGCCGACCCTGCCGTCGATGCCGTCGAGGCGGGTGTCGATGTCGGCCAGGCACTCGTCGGCGGTCTCGATGCGGCCATCGACGCTGTTGAGCCGGCCGTCGACGGCGATGAGGCGGCCGTCGACCCGGTCGACCCGGCTGTCGAGGCCGTCGAGGCGGCCGGACAGGCGCTCCTCCGCCGTCTCGACCCTCGCGCCGACCTGCTCGACGGCGCTCCTGAGCTCCTCGCCGACCGTGCCGATGCGGGCGGTGAGGGTGTCGGACAGGTCGGTCATGCCGCCCTCGACCCGCTCGGTGCGGGCCGTGAGCTCGCCGATGGACTTGTCGAGCCTGGTGAAACGGTTGGCCGCCGCCTCCATGCTGGAGTTGAGCTGGCCGAGTCTGCCTGCGAAGTCGCCGAGCCGCTTGGCGATGCCCTCGGTGCCGTCGAGCACCGTCTGCAGCCGCTTGAGCGCCTCATCGACGCTCTCGCCGACCGTGCCGACGTCCGCCCACAGGCTGGGCAGCTCGATGACGGGGCTGACGCGCTGGCTGACGTTCTCGACGCGGGCGTCGACGTTGCCGATCTGCTCGCCGACGGCGTCGACGTGGTCGCGTACCGCCTCCACGTGCTGGGCCAGTCCCTCGGCCCAGACCGGCGGCTTGGCGGAGATGTCGTCGAGGCGGCCGCTCACGGACTCGAGCGTGCCGCTCAGCCCGCCGAGCTCGCGCTCGCGCACCTCGCGCAGCAGCCACTCCATGCCTTCGAGCCGCTGGCGGATCTCGTCGAGTACGGCCCCTTGGGTGCGCTGCTCGTAGACGTGGTCCTGGGCGGCGCGCGCGAGTAGCTCCCGCATCCTGTCGGATATGGCGGTCTGGCCGCCTGCCTGCAAAAGGGTGGTGTGATTGGAATGATCCACCGAAAGCTCCTTCACTCGCCGACGGAGTGCCGCGCAGCGGTGGGATAGGTCCGGTATGCAATGACTGAAGGAGAACGCGGTAATCCGCTATAGGGGGGAGAACTCCCGCGCGTCCACCTTAGCCTTTGGATCAAGGTCCGTCGGGGTGACTGGAAAAGATCCTGTTTTGTCATTTATGCAGGTGGGAGCCCCAGGCAGATGAGAACAAAAGGTTGGTTCATAATCCGCGTGAGGATGATTACTCCTGACTTGTCACCGGAAAGTCTCAGGTCTCGCCGCAATCGTTCGATGTCCACGGCGGAGCCGCGCTTCTTGATGGTGACATTTCCTATTTCGCGGGCCCGGAGTGCCGCCCGCAGCCGCTTCAGCGAGAACGGCAGCGCCTCGTCCACCTCATACCTGGCCGCCCAGGGCGTGTCCACCGGCTCGTCCCCGGTGATGTAGGCGATCATCGGATCCGCCAGCCGCCCGCCCACCATCTCGGCCACCTCGCCCACCAGATGGGCACGGATCGCCGCCCCGTCGGGCTCGTAGACGTACCGGCCGAGCTCGCCCACCGCCGCCGGCGCGCCCGTGGGCGTGAGCGTCTGCCCGCCCGGCAGCAGCGTCGCCCTGCGCCCCGCCCGCCCGGGAGTCCAGAGCGCCGCCTCCTTGACCTCCCCCTTGTACGAAACCCACTCGGCCTCGGCCGCCTCCGGTATGTACTCGTACGGAATCCCCGGCGCCACCTTCAGACACGACCCCCGCGCCCGCCCGACCAGATCCATGACCACCGGCCAGGGCGGCGAGTAGGCCTGCGGATCGAACGTCCTTCCCCTGGCGGTACGGCGGGCCGGATCGGCGAACAGCGCGTCGTACTCCTCGGGGGCCACCTCCGCCGCGTCCCCCACCCGCACGCGTACCCGATCCCCGACCCCCAGCGCCTCGGCGTTGGCCCGCGCCACGGCGGCGGTGAGCGGATCGAGCTCGACCGCGTCCACCCGATGTCCGGCCCGCGCGAGCTCCAGCGCGTCCCCGCCGATGCCGCAGCAGGCGTCCACCACCCGGGCGGGCCCCTGGGTCGCCGCGGTCAGCCGCCGCGCCCGATGCGCCGCCACCTCGGCCCGGGTGGACTGCTCCAGGCCGTGCGGCGTGAAGTACATGAGCCGGGCGTCGTCCCCGAACTTCGCCACCGCCCGCGCCCTGAGCCCGGCCTGGGTGAGTGCGGCCGAGGTGAGCGCGCTGTCGTAGGTCTTCCTGAGCCGCGTGGCCGCCTTGACCGGATCGCTCCCGCTCAGCTCGACCGCCTCGTCCAGAGCTTTGCGGCCACGGGGCGTCAGCAGGCCGAGGAAGGCGTCGAGGTCCACGTCATCCGACGTTAGTGCACGCGCTCAGGTCAGCAGGTCGGCGATGTCGATGGTGATGGGGAAGGGGAGCTGGAGCTGGAGCTTGTCGCGGAAGATGCCGATGCCTGAGTAGAAGCTCGTCGCCTCGTCGAGTTCGTAGACGTGCACGACCGGCTGGCCGCGCTCTTCCTCGATGATCCAGAAGTGCCGGATCCCGGCGCCGGCGTAGATCTTCGGCTTGACGTGGATGTCGCGATGCTCGGACTCGGGGGAGACGACCTCGACGACGAGGTGTACTTCCTTGGCCTGGAAGGCAGTGCGGGCCATGTCTCTTGAGGCGTCGGCGTCGACGACGAGCACATCAGGGTCTGGACGCTGCCACCTGTCGATGCGGATGGTCATCTGCGTGCTCGGCCGCAGATGTGCGGGAGCCTGCGCTTTGAGCATGCCTCGCAGGTTGGAGATCACATACTCGTGGAAGTTGCGTTGGGGGGACATGAGGATGAGGGCTCCGTCAATGAGTTCGACGCGCTTGAAGAGGTCCAGCTCGCCGTTGGGCCCGTCCTGAGGCAGGAGATCGAGATCGTCGGACGTCCAGCCGCCGTCCGGCGGATAGGGCCAGTTCGCGAGTACGTCTCTCGTGCGGTCCATCGTGGCGGTCACATCACTCACTGTAAGGTCGGTGTCGTCGCCGTTCGTGGTCATCGAACCACATTCTGCTGCGCTTTCCTCTAGGAGAGATGTTCCCCCATTCACAGCTCCGTGTCGCCCAGGGAGACCAGGAGTTTGCGGAGGGTTTCGGCCAGGGTTTTCTGGTCGGCGGGGGTGAGGGCGGACAGGAGCCGGGCCTCGTTGGCCACGTGGAGGGCCAGGAGGTCGCCGGCCAGGCGTTCGCCCTCCTCGGTCAGCGCCACCAGGACCATGCGGCGGTTGCTTTCCAGCGGCCAGCGGCGCACCAGGCCGCGTTCCACCAGGCGGTCCATGCGGTTGGTCAGGGCGCCGGGGCTGACCAGGGCGGAGGCGGCCAGGTCCTTCATGCACATGGTGTGCTCCGGGTTGCCGCGCAGCAACGTGGCGAGCATGTCGAACTCCCACGGCTCCAGCCCGTGCTCGGCGAAGAACTCCTTGATGCCCCGCTCCAGCAGGCGCGAGGCACGCGACAGGCGGCCCACCACGCCCATCGGGCTCACGTCCACGTCGGGGCGGGCGGCGGCCCACTGGTTCGTGATCGCGTCCACTGCGTCTCGCATGGCTGCACACTATCAAAAACTTCGAGGTTGAAATGTTCGAGGGTCCGGGCTACTGTCCACCACGTCGAAAGTTTCAATGTCGAAGTGTTTGGGGTGGAAGAGCGATGAAGGTTCTGGTGCTGGGCGCGACGGGGTACATCGGCGGCGCGCTCGTCGAGGAGCTCACCGGGCGCGGTCATGAGGTCGTGGCCCTGGTACGGCCGGCCGAGGACGGGGGCAGGCGGCTGCCCGCCGTACCGGAGGAGAGGCATGGGGACCTGTCCGACGCGGCGTCGATCACCGCGGCCGTGACGCCGGACGTCGACGCGGTCGTGCACGCGGCGCAGCTCACCGGCGACGAGGCGACCGACCTCCAGGTGATCGGGGCGCTGCTCGGCGCGGGCAGGCCGGTGGTGTACGTGAGCGGCGTATGGGTCCTCGGCGCGACCGAGGACGGGCACGAGGAGAGCGCGACCGACCCGATCCCGATCGTCGGGTACCGGCCGAAGGTGGAGGATCTGGTGCTCGGCGCGGGCGGCGTGGTGGTGCGGCCGGGGCTGGTGCACGGGCGCGGCGGCGGTATCGCGGCGATGCTGCGCGGCTGGGCGGCCGAGCGCGGGCGCGGGGTGCACGTGGGCGAGGGCGGGGAAGGCTCGACGTTCGTGCACGTGGACGACCTGGCCGACCTGATCGTGACGGCGGTGGAGAAGGGGCGGCCCGGCGCGATCTACCACGGGATCGCGGAGGACCACGTGCCGCTGGCCCGGGTGGCCTCGGCCGCGGCCCGGTCGGCGGGGGTCGATGAGGGCGCGGACGTGCTGTCGTTGCCGGTGGAGGAGGCGGCGCGGGTCGTGGGTCTGCCGTTCGCCGAAGCGCTCGCGCTCAGCCAGCGTGTCAGCTCTGCGCGAACCCGTGCGGCACTCGGATGGGCCCCCAGCAGGCCGGGTATCGTCTCCGAGCTGCGGGAAGGCTCTTACGCGCGCTGAGCCGGTTCGTGTTGACTGTCAAGCCCCTCTTGCATATGTTTCGTGTTGGCACTCTCCCCTTGAGAGTGCCAACGTGCGACGAGGCAGGTCTACCACCCGCGACGGCAGGCCCCGCTGGTCGCCTCTTCTAGATCATTCAAATCTGAAGGGGAGGTCCGATCGTGACGACCGCCACTAAGGTTCCCGTTAAGCCGCTCGGCGACCGCATTGTGGTCCAGCCGCTTGAGGCCGAGCAGACCACCGCTTCCGGCCTGGTCATCCCAGACACCGCCAAGGAGAAGCCGCAAGAGGGCAAGGTCCTCGCGGTGGGCCCGGGCAACTGGGACGAGGACGGCGACAAGCGGATTCCGCTTGACGTCTCCGAGGGCGACATCGTCCTCTACAGCAAGTACGGCGGCACCGAGGTCAAGTACGGCGGCGAGGAGTACCTCGTGCTCTCCGCCCGCGACGTTCTCGCGATCATCGAGAAGTAAGCCGGTATGTGTCGGGCCCCGGACGCAGCTCTCAGCAGAGGCGACCGGGGCTTTCGACGCTAGGAGAGGACTTTCAACCAAATGGCGAAGATCCTGGAGTTCGACGAGGACGCGCGGCGCGCTCTTGAGCGCGGCGTCAACGCCCTCGCGGACGCCGTGAAGGTAACCCTCGGCCCGCGTGGCCGTAACGTCGTCATCGACAAGAAGTTCGGTGCTCCGACGATCACGAACGACGGCGTGACCATCGCTCGCGAGATCGAGCTGGAAGACCGCTACGAGAACCTCGGCGCCCAGCTCGCCAAGGAAGTGGCCACCAAGACCAACGACATCGCGGGTGACGGCACCACCACCGCGACCGTCCTGGCCCAGGCCATGGTCCGCGAAGGTCTGCGCAACGTCGCCGCCGGCGCCTCGCCGCTGTCGCTGAAGCGCGGGATCGACAAGGCCGCCAAGGCCATCAGCGACAAGCTGATCGCCAGCGCCCGCGAGGTCGGCGACAAGAAGGAGATCGCCAACGTCGCGACGATCTCCGCCCAGGACGCCAAGATCGGCGACCTCATCGCCGAGGCGTTCGACAAGGTGGGCAAGGACGGCGTCCTCACGGTCGAAGAGTCCAACGCCATGGGCATGGAGCTCGAGTTCACCGAGGGCATGCAGTTCGACAAGGGCTACCTGTCGCAGTACATGGTGACCGACCCCGAGCGCATGGAGGCCGTCCTGGAGGACGCCTACGTGCTGCTCACCCAGAGCAAGATCGCCTCCATCGCGGACTTCCTGCCGCTGCTGGAGCAGGTCGCCCAGACCAAGAAGCCGCTGTTCGTGGTCGCCGAGGACGTCGAGGGCGAGGCCCTGGCCGTCCTGGTCACCAACAAGATCCGCGGCACGTTCACCTCCGTGGCCGTCAAGGCCCCGGGCTTCGGTGACCGTCGCAAGGCGATGCTCCAGGACATGGCCATCCTCACCGGCGGCCAGGTCGTCGCCGAGGAGGTCGGGCTCAAGCTGGAGCACGTCGGTCTCGAGGTGCTCGGCACGGCCCGCCGCATCGTCGTCACCAAGGACGCCACCACCATCGTGGACGGCGCCGGCGACGCGCAGGCGATCGAGGACCGGGTCAAGGAGATCAAGCTCGCCATCGAGCAGTCCGACTCCGACTGGGACCGCGAGAAGCTGCAGGAGCGCCTGGCCAAGCTGGCCGGCGGTGTGTGCGTGCTGCGTGTCGGCGCCGCCACCGAGGTCGAGCTCAAGGAGAAGAAGCACCGTCTCGAGGACGCGATCTCTGCGACGCGCGCCGCGATCGAGGAGGGCATCGTCTCCGGCGGCGGCACCGCGCTGATCCACGTCGGCAAGGAGCTGGACGACCTCGGCCTCACCGGGGACGAGGCCACTGGCGTGGGCGTCGTCCGCCGCGCGCTGGTCGAGCCGACCCGCTGGATCGCCGAGAACGCCGGCCTTGAGGGCTACGTCGTCACCCACAAGGTGGCGGAGCTGTCCGCGGGCCACGGCCTCAACGCCGCGACCGGCGAGTACGGCAACCTGATCGACCAGGGCGTCATCGACCCCGTCAAGGTCACCCGCTCGGCGGTGCAGAATGCGGCGTCCATCGCCGGCATGCTGCTCACGACGGAGGCCCTGGTGGTCGACAAGCCCGAGGAGGAGGCTCCCGCCGCGGGCGGCGGCCACGGTCACGGCCACGGCCACTGACCGCTTCCCGGATCGCCACTGACCTCTCAAGGTCGCCAAGGCCCGTTGAGGTCGAAACGGCCCGCACCGCTCGCCAGTGCGGGCCGTTTCGCGTTCGTGCCGTCCTGTGCGCCGCTTCCCTGTGCCGTTTCCCGTCGCGTGGCGTCTTGCGCGCGGCTTCCCGTGCCGGTTCCCGTCGTGTGCCGTCCTGCGGGCCGTTTCCCTTGCGGGCCGTCTTCTGTGGGTTGTGCCCTTCCAGGGCTTGGGTCTGTTCTTGCCGGGCTGGGGTCCGTTTCGGGCGGCACGTCGTCGGTGGGGGCGGTCGTTCGGGCTGACGGCGGGTTCTCGGGGTGGGCGTCTGTGCTGGGGACGCCCCTGGCGGGGCTGGGGTGCGTTCTGCGGCCCTTCCCTTACGGCCCAGCCGCCCCACCCCCACCCGCCGCACAGGGCCGGGCTCCGTCCAGGGTGACGCTCCTCCGGTGATGCGGGGCCGGCCGCCGTTACGCGCGTATCATGCCCGACTGGGTGGTTAATGCCTGCATGCGAGCTTTTATAGGCATGAGGCGTATGTAGCGCATGGGGCCCAGTGGGCGATCTCATGCGTAGGGGTGGCGGAGAGGCGGCGGCTGGTGGATGTCCAGATGTGGAAAGTTGGGTTATTGCGGTAAACCAACCTATGGAGTAAAGCGTCTCGCGCCCGTGACAATTTTCGCGCATTTCGGGGAATCGGGTGAAATATTCCGACTCCATAGAAAGGCTTAGTGTGGTCGTCCGATTACGGGTAGTTATCGTCTCTTCAATGTGACCAATCCGTAGCCGTTCGCCATGACGACAGGCCGGACCAGGGCGGGCATCATGCCTAACGTGAGCGAGGGAAGCGTCGCCGACGCCAAAATTGGGGTAAGGCTCGCGTCGAGACTTCCGGCACGGACGGATGACTCCGACCTAAGAGAACTGACGAGCCTCGCCGTTGCGGGCGATCGTTCTGCGATCGAATCCCTGCTCGGCGAGTTGCGGCCGATGGTGGTGCGCTATTGCCGCGCCCGGCTGGGCCGGGTTTCTGGGCAATATCACATTGCGGATGACGTGGCCCAGGAGGTCTGCATCGCGGTGCTGTCCGCACTGCCGCGCTACCGGGACATGGGCCGGCCCTTCGCCTCCTTCGTCTTCGGCATCGCCTCGCACAAGGTGGCCGACGCGTTGCGGAGTTCGGTCCGCTCCGCCGTACCCACGCAGGATCTTCCTGACGGGCCCGACGAGGGCCCGGGGCCAGAAGAGACCGTGGTCCGCTACATCGAGGTCGAGCACGCGCGCAGGTTGCTGGCCCGGCTGCCCGCCAACCAGCGCGAACTCCTGCTGCTGCGGGTGGTGTCAGGACTGTCGGCCGAAGAGACCGGTAATGTACTCGGCATGTCACCAGGAGCGGTCCGCGTCGCCCAGCATCGGGCGCTGGCCAGGTTGCGGCAGATGGCCGAGCTGGAGTCGGCTTGACGCCGGAGGAACACGTGGAGGGCGCGGCCGCGTACGGCGACCGGACGCCCCCGAGCTCAACCGACCCGTCGCCCCAGGTCCCGGCCGATCCGTCATCCGGCGGCTCGGCCCGTGTGGCGGCTGACGGCACGACCGGACGTTCACCCAGGCTCTCGGACGGCCCTTCGCCCGAGGGCTTGCCGGTACACGGAGGTCCGGCGGCGGGGGCGCGGGACTTCGCGGAGCCGGCCGCCGGGGAACGGCGGTCCGTCACGGCGGTGGCCGGAGAGTGGGAACTCGGCGGGTTGACGGCCGAGGAGCAGACGGACGCGTTTCTGGATGCTCTGGCGCTCGGGTATCAGCCTGACGCGACGGATCCGGCGCTACGGCTGCTGGCGGCGTTGCGGCATGACCTCGACGATCAGCGGCGCTCTTCGGTGTCCATGACGCCGTCGACGTAGCCCCTCGCGTACTCCCAGGTCACGTAGTCGGCGGGGTCGGGGTGGAAGGCGGGCTCGTGTACCTGCGGGCGGCCCTTGTCGATCATCTGGCGGAGGTTGCCGCGGAGCAGCTCCCAGTCGAAGAAGTGCTGTTCGCCGCATTCCGGGCAGTCGAGGACCAGTCCGAGGACGCCCTGGGGCTCCAGCAGCGAGCGAAAGACCTCCACGTCGGCGAGGTCGGTGATGGCCTCGTCGCGCTCGGCCGCCGTCAGCGGCTCCGGGTCGTCGAATTCGCCCATGGCGGAGGAAGGATCGTTCGGATCGTCCGCGAACGGGTCGCGGGGGACGTCTTCCAGCACCTTTCCACCATAGTGACCTAACGCAGCCTGGGCACTAATAAGCACCGCACCGACCCCTTGTGCCGCATTCACCCCGGGACCACAGCTCCCGAAATACCGGCAAACTCCCTGCCAAAGCACTGGCCGGGCCCAGGGTCTCCCGACGCTCAGATCCGTTGGCTTCTCCGGTCCGGATGGCCCCCCGCGGGCTGATGGTCGGCTTCTCCGGTCCGGGGTGGGCCCGTCGGGTCGGCGGTTGGTTCCTCCTGGTTCGGGTCGCCCGCTCGGGTTGACGGTCGGCTCCGGGGTCCGGGACGGAGGGCGCGGGCCGTACCGGAAGCGGCCGTACCGGAAAGCGGCCGTACCGGAAAGGTGGTCAGCCGAGCCAGCCGCGGCGGGAGGCTTCGACGCCGGCGTGGAAGCGGGACTGTGCCCCCAGTTCGGCCATCGCGTCGGCGAAGCGGGCGCGGACGGTGCGGACCGAGACGCCGAGCTGCCGGGCGATCGAGTCGTCGCACATGCCCTGCGCGGCCAGCCGCAGCACCTGGACCATGCCGTCGCCCCGCCGCCCCCACGGCAGAGGTACCGAGCGGCTCCACAACTCCTCGAAGAGCGAGCGCAGGACGCCGACCACGATGGGCGCGCGGACGAGGTAGAAGTTGTACGCGTGGTCGGGCAGGCCGCCGCCCCACAGAGCGGGCAGGCCGGCGGCTTCGGGGCCCGCTGTCATGAACCAGCTGGGTACCCGGTCGAGCGTGCGGACCCTTCCGCCGGACTCCAGCAGGCGCGTGAGCTGGTCGCGGACGCCCGGCAGGGCCAGGGTGGCCACCGGGATCACCGCGCGCATGCTGAGCAGGCGGCGTCGCTGGGCGTCGATCCAGGGGTCGGCGAACTTGCGGACGAAGTCGGTCATGGTGCGTTCGTCGGGGATGGCGATCAGCAACTCCAGCGGAGGAGCCTGTACGGCCATGCCGACCACGCTCTCGTAGAGCACGTCGGCCCCGCTGACCAGTTCGACCGGAAAGGGACCACTCTGGTAGTGGCGGCCGGCGTCGTAGTCGTGGATGAGGCCGCGGATCGAGCCCAGGGCGGAGTCGATGCGCCGGCTCTCCTCGGCCAGCCGGTCCAGCCGCTCGGCGATGAGCCGGCCGAGGGCGGCGGCCGGGTGCCGGGCGAGGTACTCGCCGGACCGCTCGTCCACCACGCCCAGCCGGACGAGGTCCTCGAGCTGCCTGCCGACCCTGTCGGCCGGGCCGTCCATGGCCTCGGCGAGCTCGGCCAGCGTGGCGCGGTGCAGGCGTAGGACCGCGGTGTACAGCGCGGTCTGTGCCGGGTCGAGGCCCAGCGTCTCGAGTGGATCGGAAACGGTGGCGGGCTCGTTACGCATGTGGGGGGCTCCGTAGGGGGGACACGGGCGTGCGGCGAGAATAACTCGGCACCGGACCTCTGTCCGGGTGTTGCTCCGACTCCTTCGGCGGGGGTGCAACTTCGTGCAATTGCACGTTTTCACATTGCGGTGTGCCCATGAGTAACGCAGGCTTAACCCAGCGTCGGCATCAAGGGTCGGGCGACGCGGCCATCAGGACGCGGAGGGGGGTTCGGTGGCGTAGAGCGCGTCCGACCAGATGCCGGTGGCCGGAGGAACCGGGCGGATCACCGACCGGCCGGTTCCTCCGGCACTTTTGTGCCTCTCCGGATGCGCCGGGGAGACGGCGGTCCGTGGGGGTCATCGTCCCCCCGGCGCGTTCTCACCCCCATCTTCCGGACCCGCGCGGTTCCGTTTGCAGACAGGCTCTAAACTTGTCGCATCAGCGCATTGGCAGGAGGGGGCCGCAGCATGTCCAAATTCACCCAAACGGGGTTGACCTTCGATGACGTGCTGCTCGTGCCGGGGTATTCGGATCTCCAACCGGGCGAGGCGGAGACCGTCACGCAGCTGTCGCGCAACATCACGCTCGCCATTCCGCTGGTCTCCGCGGCCATGGACACGGTGACCGAAGCGCGCATGGCGGTGGCCATGGCCCGGCAGGGCGGCATCGGCATCCTGCACCGCAACCTCTCGATCGAGGAGCAGGCCCAGCAGGTCGACCTGGTCAAGCGGTCGGAGGCGGGGATGGTGACAAATCCGGTCACCTGTACTCCGGACAACACGCTGGCCGACGTCGAGAAGCTGTGCGCGACGTACCGGATCTCGGGCGTGCCCGTCACCGACCGCGACGGCACCCTCGTCGGCATCGTCACCAACCGTGACATGCGCTTCGAGACCGACCAGAGCCGCCCGGTGCGCGAGGTCATGACGCCCATGCCGCTGGTGACGGCGCCGGTGGGCGTGTCGCGTGACGACGCCTTCTCGCTCCTGCGCAGCAACAAGATCGAGAAGCTGCCGCTGATCGACGGCGACGGCCGGCTGCGCGGGCTCATCACGGTCAAGGACTTCACCAAGAGCGAGCAGTACCCGCTGGCCACCAAGGACGCGGGCGGCCGCCTGGTCGTGGGCGCGGCGGTGGGCGTGGGCCCCGACGCCGAGCTGCGGGTCAAGGCGCTGATCGAGGCCGGTGTCGACGTCGTCGTGGTGGACGTGGCCCACGGCCACTCCAAGGGACTCGCCGACATGATCGCCACGGTCAAGGCCAACAGCAAGGTCGACGTGATCGGCGGCAACATCGCCACCAGGGCGGGCGCGCAGATGCTCGTCGACGCGGGTGCGGACGCGGTCAAGGTGGGCGTGGGCCCCGGCTCGATCTGCACCACCCGCGTCGTGGCCGGTGTGGGAGCGCCGCAGGTCACCGCCATCCATCAGGCCTCGCTGGCCTGTGGTCCCGCGGGTGTGCCGGTGATCGGCGACGGCGGCCTGCAGTACTCGGGCGACATCAGCAAGGCCATCGCGGCGGGTGCCGACGCGGTCATGCTGGGTTCGCTGCTCGCCGGGTGCGAGGAGTCCCCGGGCGAGCTGATCTTCATCAACGGCAAGCAGTTCAAGTCCTACCGCGGCATGGGCTCGCTCGGCGCGGTCCGCAACCGCGAGCGCGGCGGCATGTCCTTCAGCAAGGACCGCTACGCGCAGGCGGACGTCGGCGGCGAGGACAAGTACATCCCGGAGGGCATCGAGGGACAGGTGCCCTACCGCGGCCCGGTCTCGGCGGTGGCCCACCAGCTCGTGGGCGGTTTGCGCCAGGGTATGTGGTACTCAGGATGCCGCACGATCGCGCAGATGCACTCCGACTGCGAGCTCATGCCGATCACCGCGGCGGGCCTCAAGGAGAGCCACCCGCACGACATCCAGATGACCGTTGAGGCTCCCAACTACCACAGAAGGTAAAACATGACTCAGGTGGAGATCGGCCGGGGCAAGACGGGCCGCCGGGCGTACGCGCTCGACGAGATCGGCCTCGTGCCCTCGCGGCGTACCCGTGACCCGGAAGAGGTCTCGATCGCCTGGCAGATCGACGCTTACCGGTTCGAGCTGCCTGTCGTGGTCGCGCCCATGGACAGTGTCGTCTCGCCGGCGACCGCGATCGAGATCGGCCGCCTCGGCGGCCTGGCGCCGCTCGACCTCGAAGGGCTCTGGACCCGTTACGAGGACCCGTCGCCGCTGCTGGAGGAGTGCGCCGCGCTCGACTCGGCCGCGGCCACCAAGCGGCTCCAGGAGATCTACGCGGCGCCGATCAAGGAAGAGCTGATCGGCCGGCGTATCGAGGAGATCCGCGCCTCCGGTGTCACCGCCGCCGTGCGCCTGTCACCGCAGCGCACCGTGCAGTACCACAAGACGGTCATCGACGCGGGCGTCGACATCTTCGTCATCCGCGGCACCACCGTCTCGGCCGAGCACGTCTCGGGCAAGGCCGAGCCGCTCAACCTCAAGCAGTTCATCTACGAGCTCGACGTCCCGGTGATCGTCGGCGGTTGCGCCACCCACACGGCGGCGCTGCACCTCATGCGCACCGGCGCGGCCGGCGTGCTGGTCGGCTTCGGCGGCGGCGCCTCCCACACCACCCGCAACGTGCTGGGCGTGGCGGTGCCGATGGCCACGGCCATCTCCGACGTGGCCGCCGCCCGCCGCGACTACATGGACGAGTCCGGCGGCCGGTACGTGCACGTGATCGCCGACGGCGGCATGGGCACCTCCGGTGACATCGCCAAGGCGATCGCCTGCGGCGCCGACGCGGTCATGGTGGGTTCGCCGCTGGCCAGGGCGGCCGAGGCGCCGGGCCACGGGTTCCACTGGGGCTCGGAGGCCCACCATCCCGACCTGCCGCGCGGGCGCCGGGTGGAGTTCGGCACGGTGGGCACACTGGAGCAGATCCTCCACGGTCCCTCCAGCGTGGCCGACGGCTCGATGAACCTCATGGGCGCGCTGAAGCGCACGATGGCCTCCACCGGCTACTCCGACATCAAGGAGTTCCAGCGCGTGGAGGTCGTGGTCGCGCCGGTGCAGCGCTGACGTTCGCGACACGAAGGACCCGCCCCCTCGGGGTGCGGGTCCTTTTCCGTGTACGGCTAGCCACGGGTGTACCAGGTGACCTGGGCCCCGTTGTCGAAGCTCTCGCGCTGGGTGGGCGTGAACAGCGTCGGGTCGAAGCCGCCGGAGAAGGCCGGGACGCCGTCGCCGGCCACGACCGGGTAGCTCTTGATGATCAGCTCGTCGATCTCCGGGAGCACGCTGGCCGCGATCTTGCCGCCGCCGGCCAGCCAGACGTCCATGCCGGTGTCCTCGGCCTTGAGGCGCCTGACCAGCCCGATGGGGTCCTCGGTGACCAGGTCGACGGTGGGGTCGTCGATCTTTCCCAGGGTGGTGGAGACGACGTACTGGCGCAGGTGGGCGTACGGGCTGGTGACATTGATCTCCAGAGCGGGGTCGTAGGTGCCGCGGCCCATCACGAGGGTGTCGAAGCGCTGGTTGGGTGCGCCTTCGAGGCCGACGTGCGCGCGTACGTGCGTGGGCAGGGTCTCGGGGTAGCGGGCGTTGATCCAGGCCGACATCTGGTCGGAGAGCGGGTAGAAGTCCCACTGGTTGGCGGGGCCGGCGATGTAGCCGTCGATGGAGACGCCGACGTAGTAGACAAGCTTTCGCATTTTTGAACTCCGTGTGTAGTACTCTGTTTGAAGTGGTTTCAACGTAGTACTACAAGTGGAGTGGTGTCAAGTGCGGAAGAATCCGGAGCGGCGGCAGGCGTTGGTCGACGCCGCCATCGAGGTGCTGGCCAAGGAGGGGGCGCGCGGGCTGACGTTCCGCGCGGTCGACGCGGCGGCAGAGGTGCCGACGGGCACCGCGTCCAACTACTTCACCAGTCGCGACGACCTGCTGACCCAGGCCGGTGGGCGTATCTACGAGCGGCTGCTGCCCGACGACGAGACCATGGCCCAGCTGGACGTGGGGGATCAGGACCGCGCGCACTTCGCCCGGCTCATGCACGAGCTGGTCGATCGGGTCATGGCCTTCAACACCGGATTCCTGGCGCTGCTCGAACTGCGCCTGGAGTCGACGCGCCGCCCCGAACTACGCGAGGTCGTCACCAAACGCATCCGCGCCGACGTCGACCAGAACATCGCCAATCACGTCGCCTCCGGGCTGCCGGGCGACTCCACCACGGTGGTGACGCTGATGCTCGCGCTCAACTGGCTGATCATGGAACGGCTGACGCTGCCGGACCTCTTCTCCGAGCAGGAGGCGCACGAGCTGGTCGACGCGCTGGTGGAGCGCCTGATCGGCCGTTGACATCTCATTAGATAGTGCTACTATCTAATTTAAATGAGATGAGGTGCGACATGATCACTCCTTGGGTGCCGGGGCCCGCCGCCGGCCACACGGGCGACGTGCAGGTGATGGCGTCCCGGTTCGAGCTGAAGAGCCTGGCCCAGGTGCCCGGGTTCCTGCTTCAGGCGATGCGGATGCTGTTGCAGGCCCGGCGCAGCGCGGGGGCGGTGGGGGCCACGTTGAAGGCGGCGCCGTTCAGGAAGACCTTCTGGACCTTGTCGGCGTGGACGGACCGCGCGGCGCTCGGCGCGTTCGCCGGGGCGCAACCGCACCGGGGCATCGTCCAGGCGTACAAGAGCAGCATGGCGGCATCGACGTTCGAGTTCTGGACGGCCGCCGCCCCGGCCGGTTGGGACGAGGCGCACGAACGCCTCAAGGACGGCGCGGCAGGCTGACACTCAGGCCGCCCTCGGGCGGCGCGGTTCGGGGCAAACGGGGGCCCGGCCGTAAACGGGGGCGGTTGTAAACGGGAGCGCGGTCGTAGGAGACCTTCGGGGGAGCCAAGGCCAAGGGTTCGGGCCTTGAAGGGGCAACGTGGGCCGTTGCGGCGGGGACCACGTCCGACGTGGGAAGCGATCCCCACGATCGGCGTCCGCGCACGACGGCGGGTGGCGGTGGGGCGGCTTGCCGTAACGGATGGGCGCCCGAACGGCGCGCGGACGAAACCGATAGGCGCCCGAACGGCGCGTCAGGCGCGGATTACCTTGACGCCGGCTTCGGAGAGTTGGTCGAAGAGGGCGTCGGAGAGTTGTTCGTCGGTGACGAGGGTGTCGATCTCGGACAGGGGGCAGATGCGGGCGAAGGCGCGCTTGCCGATCTTGGAGGAGTCGGCGACCACCACCACCTGGGCGGCGCGGCTGACGAGCAGGTGGTTGACGCTGGCCTCGCCCTCGTGGTGGGCCGAGGCGCCGAGTTCGGCGTCGAGCGCGTCCACGCCGAGGAACGCCGCGTCGAGGGTGACCTGGTCCAGGACGCCTCCGGCCAGCGGGCCGATGAGTTCGTAGGACTGCTGGCGGGCCACTCCGCCGGTCACCACGATCTTGACGTGCTGGCGGACGGTCAGTTCCGAGGCGATGTTCAGCGCGTTGGTGACGATGGTGAAGCCCGACTCCAGCGTCGAACGGGTGGCCAGCGTGCGGGCCAGTTCCGAGGTGGTGGTTCCGCCGTTGAGGCCGATGACGGCGCCGGGGTTGACGAGTTCGGCGGCGGCCGCGGCTATGCGGTGCTTCTCGTCGGCGTGCCGGGCGGTCTTGTAGCGCAGCGGCAGGTCGTAGCTGACGCTCTGGGCCACGGCGCCGCCCCGCGTGCGCATGAGCATCTGCTGCTGGGCGAGCTGATCGAAGTCGCGGCGGATGGTGGCGGTGGAGACCTCGAGCGCCTGGGCAGCTTCCTCTACGGAGAGACGGCCCTCCTGGGCGAGCAATTCGAGAATCGCGTTCCATCTGTCATACCTGGACACGATTTGCCTCCTAGGTGATCCGTCAGGAGCAAGCGTGGCACAACCAGGGAGGTCAGAGCGAACAGTGCAGTTTCCTGCTCCATTCTGGTATAAAAAACGCAGAAACAATCACCCCCCGCGGAGGTAAGTGGTGACCACCCACACCGAGGCAGAGATCGCCTCTCAGCCCGAATGCTGGCGCCGTGCCGTCGAGAACGTGCCCGTCGACGCGCTGCCGCGACCGGGAGAGCGCGTCGCCGTCGTCGGCTGCGGGACCTCCTGGTTCATCGCGATGGCCTACGCAACGCTGCGCGAGCGGGCCGGGCTGGGCGAGACGGACGCGTTCGCCGCCTCCGAGGCGCCCACCGGACGCCGCTACGACCGCGTGCTCGCGCTCACCCGCTCCGGCACCACCACCGAGGTGCTGGAACTGCTCGGCAAGCTCGGCGACACCAGGACCACGGCGATCACCGCCGACCCGAACACCCCGATCATGAGCGCGGCCGAGCAGGTGATCGTGCTCGACTACGCCGACGAGAAGTCCGTCGTGCAGACCCGCTTCGCGACCACCCAGCTCGCCATGCTCCGGGCGAGCCTCGGCGAGGACCTCACGCAGGCGATCGCCGACGTCGCGCAGGCGGTCGCCGCACCGCTGCCCGGCGAGCTGGTCGAGGCCGAGCAGTTCAGCTTCCTCGGCTCCGGCTGGTCGGTGGGCCTGGCCCAGGAGGCGGCGCTGAAGATGCGCGAGGCGTCCCGGTCGTGGACCGAGGCGTACCCGGCCATGGAGTACCGCCACGGCCCGATCAGCATCGCCGGACCCGGCCGGGTCACCTGGATGCTCGGCTCCGCCCCGGAAGGACTGCGTGAGCAGGTCGAGGCCACCGGCGGCGGGTTCTTCGAGTCCGACCTGGACCCGATGGCCGAACTCGTCCGCGCCCAGCGCGTGGCCGTCGCGCGCGCCTTCGCCCGTGGGCTCAACCCGGACGAGCCCCTGCACCTCACGCGATCTGTGATCCTTTCTTCATGAGCATCACTGCATCCGTCACTCTCTCCGACGCCCGCATCGTGAGCCCCGAGGGGGTTCACGACGGGTGGCTGACCATCGAGGACGGCCGGGTCACGCACGTCGGCCAGGGCCCGGCTCCGCGTGATGGTCACAGTCTTGGCGGACGCCACGTCGTGCCCGGGTTCGTGGACATCCACAACCACGGCGGTGCGGGCGGCTCCTTCCCGACCGGCGACCAGGAGACCGCGCGCGACGCGATCGCCCTGCACGAGAAGCACGGCACCACCACGATGGTGGCCAGCCTGGTCAGCGGGCCCGTGGCCGGCCTCGCCGCCGCGGCGGCGTCGCTGGCCGAGCTGTGTGACGATGGGCTGCTGGCCGGGATCCACTTCGAGGGTCCCTACATCTCCAAGGACCGCTGCGGCGCGCACGACCCGGCCGCGCTGCGCGACCCGTCGCCGGGGGAGTTCGCCGGGCTGGTGAAGGCCGGGCGCGGACATGTGCGCATGGTCACGATCGCCGCGGAACTGCCCGGTGCGCTCGACACCATCCGCGAGGCCGTCGGCTCCGGCGTGATCGCCGCCATCGGGCACAGCGACGCGACGTTCGAGCAGACGCAGGCCGGGATCGAGGCGGGCGGCAGCGTCGCCACCCACCTGTACAACGCGATGCCCGGGCTGGGCCACCGCGCCCCCGGGCCGATCGCCGCGCTGCTGGAGGACGAGCGGGTGACCGTCGAGCTGATCAACGACGGGGTGCACGTGCACCCGGCGATGATCAAGCTGGCCTTCGACGTCGCGGGGCCGGGCCGTACCGCGCTCATCACCGACGCCATGATGGCCACCGGCCTGTCCGACGGCGTCTACAAGCTCGGCGCCATGGACGTCAACGTGGCCGGCGGCGTGGCCCGGCTGGCCACCGACGGCACGATCGCGGGCAGCACGCTCACCATGGACGTCGCGTTCCGGCGCGCGGTACGGATGGCCGGGCTCACGTTGCCCGAGGCCGTGAGCGTGACCTCGGCGACCCCGGCACGCGTGCTCGGGCTGTCGGACCGGCTCGGCACGATCGCCGCGGGCAAGTTCGCCGACCTGGTGGTGCTCTCCTCCGACCTTGAGGTGGAGGGCGTGATGCGGCGCGGAATCTGGATCACGGAGCCCTGATGATCGTCACTGTCACCCTCAACGCCGCCCTGGACACCACCTACCGGGTCGGAGCCGTGGACTGGGACGGCGTCAACCGCGTCTCGGCGGTTCACCGGCGGGCGGGTGGCAAGGGCGTCAACGTGGCCCGGGTGCTGGCCGCGCTCGGTCACGACGTGCTGGCCGTGGGCCTCGCGGGCGGCCCGACCGGCCAGGCGGTCCTGTCCGACCTGGACTCCGCTGGGCTCGCGCACGCCTTCACACCGATCGCGGGCGAGTCCCGCGCCACGCTGGTCATCTCCGCACACCCTGCGGCTCCGTCGGGCGCGGGAGATCCTTCAGGCGCGGGGGATCTGCCGGGCGGGGGAGATCCCTCGGGTGTGGGGGGTCTGCCGGGTGCGGGAGATCCCTCGGGTGCGGGAGGTTCGGTGGGTACGGCGGTGCCCGCCGCGGGCCGGACGGCGTTGTTCAACGAGCCGGGGCCCGAGGTGACGCCCGAAGAGCTACGAAATTTCGTGATGTCGTATGAAACGCGGGTCCAAGCGGCCGATGCGGTCGTGATCTCGGGGAGCCTGCCCGGAGGCGTGCCCGCCGACTTCTACGCCACGCTGGCCCGGATCGCCGCCCGCCACGGCGTGCCCGCCATCGTCGACGCCGACGGTGAGCCGCTGCGCCACGCTCCCACCGGACGGCCCACGATCGTCAAGCCCAACCACGAGGAGCTGGCCAGGGCGGTACCCGGCGGTACCCCGGCCGAAGGCGCCCAGGCCCTGCGCTCCCGTGGCGCCGAGTCGGTGGTCGTCTCCATGGGCAAGGACGGCCTGCTGGCCGTCACGCCGGAGGGGGACTTCCGGGCCCGCATGCCGTACACGGTGGCGGGGAACCCGACGGGCGCGGGCGACGCGCTCGTGGCCGGGCTGGCGCTGGGCCTGGTCGAGGCGGCGGCCTGGCCGGAACGGCTGCGCCGGGCCGCGGCCCTCGGCGCCGCCGCGGTCGCCGCACCGGTGGCAGGAGACTTCGACCGCAACGTCTACACCGACATCCACCCAAAGATCGATATTTCCTAACTTCACCCGCCCACCCCGACCTGGCCGCCCGCCCGTTCGACGGATCCGTAGGTCCGCCCGACCAGGCCGTCCGCCCGCCCGTTCGACGGATCCGTAAGCCCGCCCGACCTGGTCGATCCACCTGGCCCGCACGACCCAGCAGACCCGCACGACCCAGCAAAACGCCCCGGTTCCTGCCGGGACATCCCGACCTGAAGGAGCCCGTCATGCCCCTCGCCGGAATCGGCGACATCATCGCCAGCTCCCCCGCCGGCGTCGGCGCGTTCAACGTGATCCAGCTTGAGCACGCCACCGCCATCGTGGCCGGCGCCGAGGCCCTGGGCCTGCCGGTGGTCCTGCAGATCAGCGAGAACTGCGTCCGCTACCACGGCGCCCTCGCGCCCATCGCCCGCGCCTCGCTGGCCGTGGCCGAGCTGGCCAAGGTGCCCGTGGCCGTTCACCTGGACCACGCCACGCGGCGTGAGCTGGTGGAGGAGGCGGTGGAGCTGGGGATCGGGTCGGTGATGTTCGACGCCTCGGCGCTGCCCGACGAGGAGAACGTGCGGGTCACGGCCGAGGTGGCGGCGTACTGCCATGAGCGGGGTGTCTGGGTGGAGGCCGAGCTCGGCGAGGTCGGCGGCAAGGACGGCGTGCACGCGCCCGGCGCGCGCACCAAGCCGCACGAGGCGGTCGGCTACGTGGCCCGCACCGGCGTGGACGCCCTGGCCGTCGCGGTCGGCAGCTCGCACGCCATGACCACGAAGGACGCCGTCCTCGACCTGGGCCTGATCGCCGAACTGCACGCGGCGGTGCCGGTCCCGCTGGTGCTGCACGGCTCGTCCGGCGTGCCCGACGAGACCCTGAGCGCCGCGGTACGGCAGGGCATGAAGAAGATCAACATAGCCACGCACCTCAACAAGGCGTTCACCGGCGCGGTCCGCGACTACTTGGCAGGCGACGAGAAGGTGGTCGACTCCCGCAAGTACCTCAAGGCCGGCCGCGAGGCGGTGGCCCGCGAGGTGACACACCTGCTGCGGGTGCTCACGACTCCCGCATGAACCGGAGGAACGCCTGAGGGTCGTCCAGCCAGGGAAATGCCCGGCGCCCGGCTGGACCGCCATGACCGCGCGCGGGAACAACCGGGCCGTCTCCCGCACGACCCCGGGCTCGTCCTTCCTGAGCATGGCGAACCCGCGCCGCCGCGCCCCGACGGCATCAGGCCGACCGCGAACACGCTGGGCGTGACCAGCGTCAGCGACCGGACGCGTTCGGGGTGGCGGGCGGTATAGAGGACCGCGAGGTTGGCGCCGGCGGAGTGCGCGCGCAGATCGAGCATGACCAGGCGCCGCTCCTCCGACAGCCCGCCCAGGTCGCCGACATCGGCCCGCCCGGCAGGCAGACCGGCGGCTCGCCCTGGCCGAGCTCGTGCAGGGCCAGGGTGGTTCCGTCGCCGGCGGTGAAGGTCGTGGTGGTCATGGCCGACAAGCCTGGATGAACCAGGTCACAAACGAGGCGGCGCCGTAAAGCAAGGAGAAGGGGGGAATAGGGTCGGGAGGGAGAGCCGACGGCCAGGACGAGCGGCAGGGGGACAGATGTCGGGTAAGGGCGCACTCGGGCCGGATGACCGGACGGCGGCGCTTGCGGCCATGGAGGAGCGCGAGCTCGATCTCGTCGTGGTCGGCGGCGGCGTCGTGGGCGCAGGCGTGGCGCTCGACGCGATCACACGTGGACTGCGGGTCGGCGTGGTGGAGGCCAGGGACTTCGCCTCCGGTACCTCCTCGCGCTCGTCGAAGCTGATCCACGGCGGCCTGCGCTACCTGGAGCAACTCAACTTCGAACTGGTCCGCGAGGCGCTGCAGGAGCGGGCACTGCTGCTGCAGCGGATCGCGCCGCACCTGGTCAGGCCGGTGCCGTTCCTGTTTCCGATGACGCATTTCGGGTGGGAGCGGCCCTACGTGGGCGCGGGCGTGGCGCTGTACGACACGCTCGGCCTCGCCTCCGGCCAGAACAGAGGCGTACCGGGCCACCGGCACCTGTCGCGCAGCCGCGCGCTGCGCCTGGCACCGGCGCTGAAGAAGACCTCGTTCACCGGCGCCGTGCAGTACTGGGACGCGCAGGTCGACGACGCACGCTACGTGATGACGCTGCTGCGCACGGCCGCCTCCTACGGCGCGCACGTGGCGCAGCGCGCCCAGGTGGTCGGCTTCCTTCGCGAGGGCGAGCGCGTCACCGGGGTCCGGGTACGCGACCTGGAGAGCGGCGCCGAGCTGGACGTGCGCGCCCAGCAGGTGGTCAACGCCACCGGCGTCTGGACCGACGACATCCAGGAGCTCGTGGGCGGCCGCGGCCAGATCCACGTACGCGCCTCCAAGGGCATCCACCTGGTCGTTCCCAGGGACCGCATCCACTCGCGCACCGGAATCATCCTGCGCACGGAGAAGTCGGTGCTCTTCGTCATCCCGTGGGGCCGCCACTGGATCATCGGCACCACCGACACCGAGTGGACGCTCGACAAGGCCCACCCGGCCGCCTCCCGCGTGGACATCGACTACCTGCTCGACCACGTCAACGCGGTGCTGTCGGTGCCGCTGACGCGCGACGACGTGGAAGGCGTCTACGCGGGGCTGCGCCCGCTGCTGTCGGGCGAGTCGGAGGAGACCTCCAAGCTGTCGCGCGAGCACGTCGTCGCCCACCCGGTGCCGGGACTGGTGATGATCGCCGGAGGCAAGTACACGACCTACCGGGTGATGGCCAAGGACGCCGTCGACGCCGTGGCGCACGGCCTGGACCAGCGGGTGCCGCGCTCGTGCACCGACCGCATCCCGCTCGTGGGCGCCGAGGGCTACCAGGCGCTCTGGAACGGCCGCCAGCGCCTGGCCGCCGAGTCCGGCCTCCACGTGGCCAGGATCGAGCACCTGCTCCAGCGGTACGGCTCGCTCATCCACGAGGTCCTGGCCCTGATCGAAGCCGACCCGTCGCTGGGCGGCCCGCTCAACGGCGCCGACGACTACCTGCGCGCCGAGATCGTCTACGCCGCCACCCACGAGGGCGCCAGGCACCTCAACGACGTGCTGACCAGGCGTACCCATATCTCGATCGAGACCTTCCACCGCGGTCTGGCCGTCGCGCACGAGGCGGCCGAGCTGCTGGCCGGGCCGCTCGGCTGGGACGACGAGCAGGTCAAACGAGAGGTGGAGTACTACACCAAGCGGGTCGAGGCCGAGCGCCTGTCGCAGGAGCAGGACTCCGACCAGGCCGCCGACGCGATCCGGCTGGGCGCGCCGGAGATCGTCCCGATCCCGGAGCGGTCATGAGCGAACCGTCCCAGCGGCTGTCCGACCCACGCGAGCTCTTCCTGGCCTACCTCGACTGGTACCGCGAGGTGGTGCTGAGCAAGCTCGACGGCCTGGCGCCGGAGGAACTGCGCGGCAGCCGCCTGCCTTCGGGGTGGTCGCCGCTGGAGATGGTCAAGCATCTGGCGTACATGGAGCGGCGCTGGATCCGGTGGGGCTTCTGCGGCGAGCCGGTCGAGGACCCGTGGGGCGATCACGAGGACGGCCGCTGGGCGCTGGCGCCGGAGGACACCTTGGAGAGCCTGCGCGCCTTCCTCCTCGAACAGGGCGAGCACACCCGGCGCGCCGTATCGTCGGCCGACCTGGTACGGCAGGCGCCCCCGGGACCCCGGTTCCGGGAGGGCGCGCCGCCTCCGGCGCTGAGCTGGATTCTTTTCCACGTGCTGCAGGAGTACGCGCGGCACGCGGGGCATCTGGACGTCGTTCGGGAGCTGGCCGACGGCGTGGTGGGGGAGTAAGTATTCGCATTACGTAGGTCCTACGTATAGGCGTCGCCCCTGATCGTGATTGATGTTGGCTGTTGATCCCGATCAGGAGGACCTTCATGCGACGACGCATCCCGGTACTCGCCTTACTCGCCGGCGCCCTTGCCTTATCCGGCGCGGGCGTCGCCTCCGGTGAACAGGCCCAGCAGGCCCCGCCGGCGACGCCCGCCGTACACGGCGACGACCACGGCAAGCCGGACATCGACAACAGGAAGGGCGAGGTCAGCCCGCCCGCCCAGGCCAGGAGAAGCGGCAAGGAGACCGTCCGCTGGAACGCTCTCGGCACCGCTGCCGTGGTCACGGCCGACACGCCGCTGGCCGAGGGGCTCTCGTCCGATCCGGAGCAGGCGGCGCGCGCCTATCTGGCGGCCAACCCGCAGCTCTTCGGTGAGGCTCTAGGCTCGCTGGAGAAGGTGGCGGTCAACCCCATCGGCTCCGGCTTCGCCGTCATGCTGCGGCAGAAGTTCGGCGACCTGCCCGCGGGAGCGGACGGGATGGTCGTGGTCGGCGTCCAGGGCGGCAAGGCCGTCTACGCCTCCTCCTCGCTGTCACGCTCCACGGCCGTGCCTCCCGCGGCCGCGATCACCGAGCAGCGGGCGCTGGAGATCGCCGCCCAGGACGCCGAGATCGATCTGGCCTCGGCGACGACCAAGCAGGTCACCGCGGTGGCGGTGCCCGCGGGCGAGAACGTGCACAGGGCGTTCCAGATCGTGCTCATCGGCAAGGACGTCGGGTACACGACCCACGTGGACGCCGTCAGCGGCGCGATCCTGCTGCGCGAGAACCTGGCCGACCAGTTCGACCCGGAGTGGTCGGTGTTCCCGGCCAACCCGCCGGCCGACTACTCCTCGACCGACAACCGCCAGCGCTGGTGCTTCACCCCCGGTCCCGGCTGCGCCCTCGTGGTCGGCGGCGACCCGGCCACCGGCAAGGCGTGGGACGTGGACCACGCGACGGACACGCCCACGAACACCAGTCTCGGCAACGCGGCCCGCACGTTCGAGAACCGCGCCAGCGGCGACCCGTTCACGGTCGGCACCCGCAGCAACGTTCTGACGCCGAGCCGCAAGTACGTCTACCCGTGGACGAACGCCTGGTACAAGGCGTCGTGCAACCCGGCCGTGCTCGACCAGCCGGGCGAGGCCGACCTTGAGGCGGCGATCTCGAACCTGGGCGTGATGCACAACCGCATGCACGACTGGTCCTACCGGCTCGGCTTCACCGAGACCGCGTGGAACATGCAGGTCAGCAACGGCGACCGCGGCGGCCTCGGCGGCGACCCCGAGCAGGGCAACGCCCAGGCGGGCGCGAAGGTCCTGAGCGTGCGCGACAACGCCAACCAGATCACCGGTCCCGACGGGGTCGCGCCGATCACGAACATGTACATGTGGCAGCCGATCGCCGGCTCCTTCTACTCGCCGTGTGTCGACGGTGACTACGACATGTCGGTCATCGGGCACGAGTACACGCACGCCATCTCCAACCGCATGGTCGCCGGCCCCAACGCCGGCCTCAGCGGCGCGCAGGCGGGCGCGATGGGCGAGAGCATGTCCGACCTGTTCGCGATGGAGTACCTCTACGAGAACGGCTTCCGCCCGCGCGGCAACACCCCGTACGTCACCGGCGGTTACGCCACCGGCGACGCCGAGCGCGGCATCCGCAACTACGACATGTCCAAGTCGGACCTGAACTACAGCAACATCGCCTACGACCTGGTCGGCCAGCAGGTCCACGCCGACGGCGAGATCTGGTCCTCGACCCAGTTCGACGTCCGCAAGGCCTTCCTCAAGAGGTACGGCGACGCCTCCACCCGTGTCCAGCGCGACTGCGCCGAAGGCCGCAGGGCCATCGACAAGTGCCCGGGCAACCGCCGCTGGATCCAGCTCCACTTCGACGCGTTCCTGCTCACGGCCATCGGCACGCTCAGCTACGTCGACATGCGCGACGCGATGCTGGCCGCCGACCGGCTGCGCTTCGACGGCAAGAACCAGGACATCATGTGGAACGCCTTCGCCGAGCACGGCCTCGGTGACGGCGCCACCAGCAACGGCACCGCCGACCCCGACCCGGTGCCCAGCTTCGTCTCCCCGCACGCCAAGAACGCCACGTTCACGCTGAAGCCGGTCGGCGAGGCGAAGGACGCGGCGGTCCGCCTGTACGTGGGCGACTACGAGGGCCGCGTGGTCCCGGTAGCCGACACCGACCCGGCCACCGCGATCGACGAGACCTTCCAGATCGTGCCCGGCAAGTACGACTTCGTGGCGGTCGCGCCGGGCTTCGGCCACACGCGCTTCTCGCTGCCGGTACTGCCCGGTCTGAAGCTGCCGCTGCCGTTGCCGCTGAGCCGTAACCACGCCTCCGCCGCGGCGGGCGCGACGGCCTCCGGCGACGGCGTCAACCAGGCCAAGCTCATCGACGAGACGGAGGCCACGAACTGGGCCTCGCTGACCGGTCCCGTGGCCGGCAAGAACGTCATCGTCGACCTGGCCGGGACCGCGCCGGTGCGCGTGGGCCGGGTTCAGGTCAGCGCCATGCTCCGGCCGAACATCGGCGACCCGGCCGACCCGGGCACGCAGAACCGCTTCTCGGCGCTGCGCTCGTTCGAGATCCTGGCGTGCGACGCCTCGACCGGGGCCGACTGCGCCAACCCGGCGAGCTTCCACAAGGTCTACACCAGCGCGTCCGACGCGTTCCAGACGGCCAGGCCCCGCCCGCGCGGCGCCGACCTGCTGATCGAGTCGTTCCGGGTGCGTTCGTCGAAGGCCACCCACCTCATCCTGCGTACGGTGTCCAGCCAGTGCACCGGCAACCCGGTCTACGCCGGTGAGCAGGACCAGGACCCCAACTCCGCCACCGACTGCACCACCGCCAGCCCGCTGGCCGGTCACATCAGGGCCGCCGAGCTGCAGGCGTTCACGCACTAGGAAACGTATGACGCTGGCCCCGTCGCATGCCATGCGGCGGGGCTAGCCGCTGCTTCCCGGCAGTTGCCTGCGCGAGGTCAGGCCGAGTTTGCGCAGCGCGTTGGCCACGTGCACCTCGACGGTCCTGGGCGACAGGAAGAGGCTCTCGGCGATCTCCCGGTTGGTCAGCCCCTGGGCGGCCAGGCCGATCACCTGCTCCTCGCGCGGCGACACGGCGCCCTTCGTCTCGGCCGGCGCCTCCACCCTGCGGTGCAGCCTGCGCCGGATGCCGGGGGTGATCGAGTCGTAGACCGCCTGTCTGGCCAGGGGCTGGCGCAGGCCGTACCGGCCGGGGGTGGGCTGGTGGAGCAGGCCGCGCCGTACCGCCTCGGCGAGGCCGCGCTCGCTCTGCTCGGGCGGGAGGCCGGCGATGGCGGCGAGCGACCGCTCGCTCGCCGGCTCGTCGAGCACCGCGGCCGCCTGCACGATGCGCCGCGCCGCGACCGGCAGCGCCTCGATCTTCAGCAGTACGGCGTCGCGCAACGCGGGCGGTGTCCCGGAGCCCCGGCCTTCGGCCAGCATGCGGGCCAGTTCCTCGATCGCGAACGGCACCCCGAGCGTCAGCGGCCACAGGTCCGGCGGGTCGGGCAGCAGATGCTTGGCCAGCAGCGCGGTCTCCTCGGCGTCCAGCGGCGCGAGGGACAGCTGGGAGTGGCGGATGTGCGGCGGCAGGTGCGAGCGGAACGCGGCGACGGGGAAGGAGGCGTCCTCCGGACGGAAGGTCAGCAGGAGGTTGGCCCCGGCGGGCAGGCAGCGGGTGAGGAAGGCCAGCAGTTCGCGGGTGTCGGGATCGATCCAGTGCACGTCCTCGACGACCAGCGTGATCGGCTGGAGCGCGTCGATCAGCGACAGCACGGCCCGGAACAAACGATGCCGCTCGACCTGCGGGTCCTGGACAGGAGGCGGGTCGAGCGGCAGGAGGTGGGAGAACTCCGGTAACAGGGGGCGTAAGGCCCCGGTGACGGGGTTGAGGCCGGGTGGGAGCTCGGCGTCGCGCAGCGCTTCCACGATCGGGCCGAACGGGAAGCGCATGGGATGGCAGTTGCCGACCAGCAGAGGGCTGGGCAGTTCGCGGAGCAGGCGCGTCTTGCCCACGCCCGCCTCGCCGTCGATCAGGACGACCGCGGGTGGGCGGGCGAGAACGGCCGACACATGGTCGAGTTCTCGCTCTCGTCCCACGAAAGGCATCCGCACCCCCAACATCACGGTGTCAGTGGATTTTTCACCATTAGTTGGGGACTGTCCAGATCCGTTTACGTCACCGGGATCCACGCCTTCTCGGCGAGCGTGGTGGCGTCGTTGACCTGGACGCCTTCGTAGGAGACGGTCCAGAGCTCGTCGCCGATCACCATCGCCCGCTGGATGCCGGGCTGGTAGGAGTACTCCTTCTGCGTCTGCTTCGGGTGCTTGACCATGCCGACCTTGGTGACGCCGCTCTGGTCCACCTTCATCACCATGGCGCCGGTGGTGTTGTCCTTGTAGCCGGACAGCGGGATCACCGTCAGGCCGGTCTTGGGCCAGTACAGGAAGGCGTGCGGGTCCCACTCGGCCTCGGAGCCGGAGTCCTTCTGGAACATCTGCGACAGGCGGCGCGGGCTCGCCGGGTCGGTGACGTCGAACAACGACAACTGGGTGCCCAGCGTGCGGCCCTTGTCGCTGGCCTCCTGGCCGACGCCGATGAGCCGGCCGTCGCCCGCCGGGTGCAGGTAGGCCGAGTAGCCGGTGATCTTCAGCTCGCCGGTGACGCGCGGGGCGGCCGGGTCGCGCAGGTCCAGGGTGTAGAGCGGGTCCACCTGGCGGAAGGTGACCACGTAGCCGACCGGGCCGATGAAGCGCACCGAGTAGATGCGCTCGCCCTTGCCCAGGCCGCCGACCTCGCCGACCTTGGCCAGGGTGTCGGCCTTGAGCACGTAGACGCTGCTGGAGCTGGACTTCTGGTCGGACTGCGTGGTGGCCACGCGCAGGTTGCCCTCGAACTCCGACAGCGAGTACTGGTTTAGCAGGCGGCCGGGCACCTTGCCGGAGGAGACGTACCTGGGCGCGCCGGCCTGGCCGACGTCGAAGCGGTGGAGTTCGGTCTCCTCGGGCGGGATCACCGGGGTGGGCCGGGCCGGTTCGGTGGGATCGACGGGCGGCGCGTCGCTCGGGGTGGCCGTGGTCGTGGCCGTGGCGTTGGAGGTGGGGGTGGCCGTGGCAGCGGCTGTGGGCGTGGCCGTGGGGGTCGGCTCGGTCGGGGAGGGCTCCTCGGCGGGCGCCTGGGCGGTGGAGGCCGTGTCCGGAGTGGCGGCCGGGGTGGGCGGCGGCTCGACCGTGGTGTCCTCCAGCATCACCGGCCCGCTCGGCCACCACCAGCGCGGGTTGCTCGCCACGTACAGCGACTGGCCGGTGCCGTAGACGGTATCGCCGTCGGCGGCCAGGCTGATCGGGTCCGTTCCGGCGGCCGTCACGCCCTGGGCCAGGTCGAGGCTGTGCACGGTCAGCAGCGAGGTGCCGGTGTAGTCGGCCGGGTGGCTGACCCGCTCGCAGGCCACCGAGTCCTTCTTGACCGTGCCGTTCTCGTCGGTGATCTCGATCCTGGGCAGCCAGGCTTCGATGGGGGCCTGCCGTACGACCTCCTGGTTGATCTTCTTGAGCTGTTCCTCGCCGATGCGGTCCTTCGGCTGCGGGAACTTGATGTCGGGCTGGCTGCGGGTCACGATGCGGACCGTCGAGCCGACCATGCGGGCGTCCACGTGCTCACCCTGGGGGCGTACGGTGCTGAGCACCTTGGGCTTGCCGGACAGGTCGACCAGGATGTAGGCGGTCTGCATCTGGGGGGCGAAGCTCTTTTCCAGCATCGCCATGCCGCCGCGGTAGATCACCAGCACGCGGTCGCCGGAGATGAGCAGGTCGCCGCTCATGAAGCCGCCCGGCTGGTCCTGCTTGACCAGTTCGAGCTCGGCGGTCACCTTCTTGGTCGCGGTGTCGATCACGCGCAGCCTGCCGTTGGTGACCGTGAAGACGCGGTTGCCGTCGGTCTTGACCAGGTCGGGCTCGTCCACACCCGCTTCGTGCACGTTCGTCGTGGAGTGCTCGGGCGTGGCCTTCGCCGTCGCGGCGGTGTCCGACTGCACCATCTCGCGTGCGCCGAACGGCTGGATCCCCGGGCCGAACCCCCACGGGCCGACGTTCTCCGCCGCCTTCCGGCGCAGCCCGGCGAGCATGTCGTCGCAGCTGGAGTAGGCGACCAGGCGCACGTCCTTGCTCAGGTCCAGCGGCGCCGGCTCCGGCGTCTGGGCGGTGGAGGTGCAGGCGGCGGCGGCCGTCGCCAGGGCGGCGACGGTCAGTGCCGTGCGGATCAGCGTCTTCATGTCCTCCATGACGGATGACCGGGCGAAGCGGTTCAGGAGCCTCTGGTCGGATTGATGGTGAAGCTCGGGCTGAACTCCACGTCGTCGGAGACGTCCAGCAGCTTGCGGCTGAGTTTGCCGTCGAAGCCGACCACCTGGATCTCGTCGCGCGGCGCGTCGTCCTGCTCCCAGCAGAACAGGTTCGTGTTGTCGTACCAGCCGAGCACCTTGTCGCAGGCGGAGGTGAACCTGCGTACCTGCTTGCCGGTGTCCGCGTTCCACAGGCAGTGGTCGCCGTCGTCGCCCCCCGGGCAGTTGGTGACGAACATGGTGCCGTCGGGGGAGAAGACGTCCTGCGTGCCCGAGGGCAGCTCGCCCACCTCGGCGAAGTCGCGTACGGCCTTGCCCGCGGGGCCGAAGAAGCGCAGCCCGGTGTCCTTGCCGTAGACGGCGATCACACCCTTCTCCTGGGCGTCCCATCCGTAGCCGGACTCGCGGACCTGCGCGTCGCTGACCTTGCTCATGCGGGCCTTGCCGCTCGCCACGTCGACGATCGCGAAGCCGAGGTAGATCCAGTTGCCGCCGATCTTCTTCTCGAGGTTGAGCAGGATCCGCTTGCTGTCCTTCGACCAGCTGGCGATGCTGCTGATCTCGGGGCGGCGCACGGTCTTGACCGTGGTCCTGCCGCCGCCGGCCCGGTCGGTGATCACGATGTAGTCGTAGCCGTCGGAGGTGTAGTTCTGGCCACGGCTGGCCATCATCGTGCCGTCGGGCGACAGCAGGGTCTCCTCGTTGTCGCCGTAGCGCTGGAATCTGCCGTCGAGGCCGTCCCTGGCGTAGTCGACCCAGTTCTTGGCGCTCTTGTCGTAGATCTCGTAGGAGGTCAGCGTGATCGGGTCGGTGGTGCTCTCGTACAGATAGAGGCTGGCGCCGGGCAGTTTCGTCCGCTTGATCTCGGCGGGCGGCGTGCTCTTGGTGCTCGCCCGCTTCTTGGCGCTCGGCTTCGGCGACGACGAGGACGCGGTCGTCCCGCCCTGACTCCACGGTACGGCCAGCGCCACGCCCCCCAGGAGCAGGAGCGCCACGCCGATCGAGATCCCGATGAGCAGCGGCGCCCGCCGCTTCCGCCCGGACTGGTTGGTCGGCGCCGCCCCCCAGTGCGGCGGCCCGCTCATGCCCTGGGCGGGGTGGCCGGGCGCCGGCGGTCCCGGTGTCGACTGGCTTGGCGCCGCCCAGCTCTGTCCGGGATTTCCCGGCCCGGTGGCGAATGGTCCCTGGCTTCCAAATCCCTGGCTTGCGGGCGGCCCTTGGTTTCCCGGGCCGGTCGGGTAGGGCGTCGGCTGGGGGTGGATGGTCGCCGCCGCGGCGCCCTGCGCCAGCATGCCCCCGGCCGACGGCACCGGATGCTGCAGCAGCCGCATCATGACCTGCTCGGCGGTGGGCCGCAGCGCCGGGTCCTTCTGCAGGCAGGCGCCCACCACCTCACGCAGCGCCCCGTCCAGCGCCCCGAGGTCGGGCGGCTGGTTGAGCACCCGGTTGATGACCGCCGGCATCGTGTCGTTGCCGAACGGCGGCCGGCCCATGGCGGCGTAGACCATCGTCGCGCCCCACGCGAACAGGTCGGCGGAGGGCCCGACGGGCTGCCCCATGAACTGCTCGGGCGGCATGTACGACGGCGTCCCCACCGCCATGCTGGTCAGGGTCGAGGTGGCGTTCAACGCGCGGGCGATGCCGAAGTCGATCACCCGTGGCCCGTCCGAGCCGATGATGACGTTGGCCGGCTTGAAGTCGCGGTGGACGATTCCAGCCTGGTGGATGGCGGCCAGCGCCGTGGCGGTGCCGATGGCCAGGCGGTGCAGCGCCGATCCGGTCCGCGGCCCCTGCTCCTGGACGATCCGGTGCAGGGAGGGCCCGTCGATGAACTCGCTGACGATGTAGGGCCGCTCGTTCTCGACGCCTTTGGCCAGGACGGTGGCGGTGCAGAAGGGCGCGACCTGCTCGGCGACCTGCACCTCGCGCATGAACCGCTCGATGCTGACGGAGTCACCGGCCAGCTCGGAGCGTAACCACTTGACGGCCACGTGCGTGCCGGCCGGGTCGTTGGCGAGGTAGACGACACCCTGTCCGCCCTCACCCAACCGGCCCAGCAACCGGTACGGTCCCAGCCCTTCTGGGTCCCCTGGTCTGAGCGGCGAGAAAGACGGCATGATTCGAATTCTGGCCTCATATGGGGATGGACGACAAAACTACCGGCCAGTAGCTATCCGGAATATCATTCGGTCATGCATGTGACCCGGCAGATCACCGCCCCTTTCACCGGCGAGCAGATCGCCGAACTCCCCATCTCCGACGGCGACCACGTACGCGCCGCCCACGAGAAGGCGAGGCAGGCTCAAGCCTCGTGGGCCGCGCTGCCGGTCGCCGAGCGCGCCCGCCCGTTCCTGCGCCTGCATGACGAGATACTCAACCGCCGCGACGAGATCCTCGACATCGTCCAGAACGAGACGGGCAAGGCCAGGAAGCACGCGTTCGAGGAGGTCCTCGACGTGGCCGGCTGCGCGCTGCACTACGCCCGCCGCGCCGCCCGCCTGCTCGCGCCCAAGAGCCGCAAGGGCATCTTCCCCGTGGCCACCCAGGTCACCGAGCTGCGCCAGCCCAAGGGCGTCGTCGCCCTGATCACCCCGTGGAACTACCCGCTCTCGCTCGGCGTGACCGACGCCGTCCCGGCGCTGCTGGCCGGCAACGCGCTCGTCCACAAGCCGGACACCCAGACCGCGCTGTCCACGTTGTGGACCGTCGACCTGCTGGCCGAACTCGGCATGCCGCGCGAGATCTGGCAGGTCGTGCTCGGCGAGCCGGCCGACATCGGCGACGCGCTGCTCGACGGCGCCGACTACGTGGCGTTCACCGGCTCCACCCGCGGCGGCCGCAAGATCGCCGAAGAGGCGGCCAAGCGGCTCATCGGCTGCTCGCTGGAGCTCGGCGGCAAGAACCCCATGATCGTGCTCGACGACGCCGACCTCGACGTGGCCGCGCACGGCGCGGTCCGCGCCTGCTTCACCAACGCCGGCCAGCTCTGCCTGTCGATCGAACGCCTCTACGTGCACGAGTCCCGCTTCGACGACTTCGCCCGGCGCTTCGCCAAGCAGACCAAGAACCTCAAGCTCGGCGCCGGCTTCGACTGGTCGGTCCAGATGGGCTCGCTCACCTCCCGCCGCCAGCTCGACACGGTCAGCGCGCACGTGGACGACGCGATCGTCAAGGGCGCGACCCTCCTGGCCGGCGGCAGGGCCCGGCCCGACCTGGGCCCCTTCTTCTACGAGCCGACCATCCTCACCGGCGTCAGCGAGAAGATGGAGATGTGCGCCAACGAGACCTTCGGTCCCGTCGTCGCCCTCTACCCGTTCACGAGTGACGAGCACGCCGTGGCCCTGGCCAACGACACCGTCTACGGACTCAACGCCTCCGTCTGGACCCGCGACCTGGCCAGGGGACGATCGGTCGCCGCCCGGCTGAAGGCCGGCACGGTCAACATCAACGAGGGCTACGCCTCCGCGTACGCCTCCTACGACGCGCCCATGGGCGGCATGAAGTCCTCCGGCCTCGGCCGCAGGCACGGCGCCGAGGGCCTGCTGCGCTACACCGAGGCGCAGACCGTGGCCTCCCAGAGCACGCTGCTGGGCTTCGAGGCGCCCTTCGGCCTCGGCAACGACACCTGGGCCGAGTTCATGGCCACCGCGCTCAAGACCATGCGGAGGCTGCGGCTCAAATGAGCGACTTCGACGTCCTGGTCATCGGCTCCGGCTTCGGCGGCAGCGTCTCGGCGCTGCGGCTCACGGAGAAGGGCTACACGGTCGGCGTGCTGGAGGCGGGCCGCCGCTTCACCGCCGCGACGCTGCCCAAGACCTCCTGGCGGGTACGCGACTTCCTGTGGGCGCCGTGGCTGGGGCTCAAGGGCATCCAGCGCATCCACGTACTGGGCGGCGACCGGGGCAACCGCGTGATGGTGCTGGCCGGGGCGGGGGTGGGCGGCGGTTCGCTGGTCTACGCCAACACCCTCTACGAGCCGCTCGGCCCCTTCTTCGCCGACGCGCAGTGGGCCGGCATCACCGACTGGAAGGCCGAGCTCGCGCCCCACTACGACCAGGCCAAGCGGATGCTCGGCGTCGTCGTCAACCCGACCACGACCCGCGCCGACGAGATCATGAAGAAGGTCGCCGCCCGGATGGGCGTGGCCGACACCTTCCACCTCGCCCCCGTCGGCGTCTACTTCGGCGAGGACGGCGCCGACCCCTACTTCGGTGGCGCCGGCCCCGCGCGCAACGGCTGCGTGGAGTGCGGCGAGTGCATGACCGGCTGCCGCCACGGCGCCAAGAACATGCTCACCGAGAACTACCTCTACCTCGCCGAGAAGGCCGGGGCCCGCGTCTACCCGGAGTGCACGGTCACCTCCGTCCGTCCGCGCCCTTCCGGCGGCTACGTGGTGGAGGTCCGCAAGACGGGTTCGGTACGGCTCCGCCGTACCTTCACCGCCCGGCAGGTGATCTTCGCGGCCGGCACCTACGGCACCCAGCGGCTGCTTCACAAGCTGCGCGCCAACGGCGCGCTGCCCCGGATCTCCGCCCGGCTCGGCGTGCTGACCAGGACGAACTCCGAGGCGCTGCTCGGCTTCGAACGCCTGGCCGTGCACGGCGAGAAGCTCAACGGCGGCGTGGCCATCACCTCCTCGATCCACCCCGACGCCGAGACGCACATCGAGCCGGTGCGCTACGGCAACGGCTCCAACGCCATGGGCCTGCTGCGCACGCTGCTCGTGGACGGCGGCCAGAACCGGTGGCGGGTCTTCGGCCGCGAGCTGGCCGAGCGGCCGCTCAAGGCACTGCGCCTGCTCAACCTGCGGCGCTGGTCGGAGCGGAGCCTCATCGCCCTGGTCATGCAGGCCAAGGACAACTCGATCTCGGTGACCCGCACCCGCTGGGGGCTGCGCGCCGCGCCGGGACACGGCGAGCCGAACCCCACGTGGATCCCCGCGGGCCACGACGCGGTACGCCACGCGGCCGAGGAGATCGGCGGGCTGCCCGGCGGCTCCTGGCTGGACCTCTTCGACATCCCGGCCACCGCGCACTTCCTGGGCGGATGCGCGATCGGCGCCTCGGCGGAGAACGGCGTGATCGACGCCTACCACCGCGTGTTCGGCCACGAGGGGCTGCACGTGATCGACGGCTCCGCGATCTCCGCCAACCCGGGCGTCAACCCGTCGCTGACCATCACCGCGCAGGCCGAACGGGCGATCGCGCTCTGGCCGAACGCCGGTGAGCCGGACGCCCGGCCGCCTTTGGGCGCGCCGTACGCGCGGCTGGAGCCCGTCGCGCCGCGCGCTCCCGCGGTGCCCGCCGCCGCCCCCGCCGCGCTGCGCCTGTACGGAATATCCCGGCGGCCCGGCATGTCGTAACGCGGTATGCGGATCCAATACGTGGGCGGCCCGACCGCCATCCTGGAGATCGGCGGGCTGCGCCTGCTGACCGACCCGACCTTCGACCCGCCCGGCCACTACCCCGTCGGCAGCGGGCTGACCAAGACCGACGGTCCGGGCGTGGCGGTCGCGGAGATCGGCGCGATCGACGCCGTCCTGCTCTCCCACGATCAGCATCCCGACAATCTCGACACCTCGGGGCGCGAACTGCTCGCGTCGGCGCCGCTCGTGCTGTCCACGCCGAGCGCCGCCACGCGGATCGCCGCCCAGGCGCTGCCCAACTGGAGCGAGGTGGAGCTGGGCCCGCTGACGATCACCGGCGTGCCCGCCCGGCACGGACCCGACGGCACCGAGCACCTGGTCGGCGAGGTCACCGGGTTCGTGCTCAAGGGCGACGGACTGCCCACCGTCTACGTCAGCGGCGACAACGCCTCACTCGACGTCGTACGCGAGATCGCCGGGCGGATCGGGCAGGTGGACGTGGCGGTGCTGTTCGCCGGGGCCGCGCGCACCCCGCTCATCCCCGACGCCGACCTCACCCTCAACAGCCGTGACGCCGCCGAGGCCGCCCGCATCCTGGGCGCGAAGCACGTGGTGCCGCTGCACTTCGAGCACTGGGAGCACTTCTCGCAGGGGCGGGCGACGCTGGCCGAGGCGTTCGCGGACCTGGACGGCGTTCAGGTGCTCGCCCCCGGAGAGTGGGCCGTCACAGGATCTTCTTGAGCAGCCCCAGCGGCGGCGAACCGAGGTCGAGCATGGCCTTGTGGAAGCGCTGCAGTGTGAAGGCCGGGCCCCACTCCCTGCGCGCCTGCTCACGCAGGTCGAGGATGAGCAGCTTGCCCCACGTGTAGCGGCCGTAGGTGGGATCGAAGGAAGCGCGGCGGGCCTCCGACAGCGCGGCGGGCCCGGACAGGTGGGTGTCGGCGGCGAAGCGGCGGGCACCCTCCTCCACCGTCATCTGCCCGGTGTGCACGCCGATCGCGCAGGCCAGCCGGGTCACCCGCACCAGCGCCTCCAGCCAGACGCCGATCTCGAAGCGCGGGTCACCGGCCTCGAAACCCTCCTCGACGCAGACCTCCTCGACGTAATGGGCCCAGCCCTCGGCGAACGCCATCGACTGCAGCAGCCTGCGCACGTCGCCCTTCGCATGACGCAGCGCCCGGCCGTGGGAGAAGTGGCCGGGCGCGACCTCGTGCACGTTGATCGCGGGCAGCGTGGTGTGGCTGAACACCTCCAGCCACTCCTCCTGCTCCTCGACCGGCCACGACGCGTCGGGCGGGGTGATGTAGTACCAGCTGGGGCCCTCGGGTTCGCCGGGGGAGTTCCAGCACATCATCGCCATCGCCCAGCGGCGCGACTCGGGCGCGAGGCCGACCAGGCACTCGCCGTCGTGGTAGGGGACGAGGTCCTTCTCGCGGGTAAACGCGATGGCCTTCTCGGTGCCGATCCTGGCGGCCTCGATGACGCCGTCGGCGCCGGGGTGCTGCCTGACCAGCTCGCGGGCGACGTCCAGCGGCCTGCCGCTCTCGCCCAGCTTGGCGACGGCCTCGGCCAGCAGCGTGTGGAGGCGGTCGCGTTCGGCGTCGGCGCGCTCGGCCAGCCGGCCGAGGTCGACGTCGATGCCCTCGGTGCTGCCCATCAGCCGGGCCAGCGCGGGCCCGCCCAGCGAGGCGTCGGGGTCGCCGACCGCGGCGGCACGCTCGACGTGCGCGACCAGCAGCCGGTGGGCGTCGAGCGCGGCCGCGTCGGTGACGCCCGCGGCCAGGCCCTTGACCGCCCCGGCAAGCGCGGTGGCGACGGGGGCGCTGACCTGGTCGAGCGCGGCGATCGCGCCATGGACCGCCGCCGGCCACTCCCCCAGATGGGCCGCCCTGGCGGCGGCGCGTTCCGCCTCCGGGGCGTAGTCGCGGTCGTAGCAGGCCAGGTCGAGGTTGGACAGGTGCGGCAGCGGGTTGCGGCGATGGAGCTCCAGCTCGCCGAACTGCACGCGCAGCCCTGTCTCGAAGACCGTGAGGTGTTCGGCGTCGTAGGAGTCCTCGGGCAGCGTGCCCTCGCCCAGGCGGGCCAGGCCGGACCGGACGCCCTCGGGGGAGAGGTCCTGAATCCGGCCGTCGTACTCGTGCCTGCCGCCCATCTCGCGGGCCTCGGCCATGATCAGATCGGTGACGGCCCGGAGCCGGGGATCGAGTTCGGTCATGAACTCGACGCTAACGCACACTCTTGATCTTCAGTACGGCCAGCGAGGCGATCAGCGAGACCACGATCCCGACCAGGAAGAGGGTGGTGTAGCCGCCCATGGTCACCAGGAAGGCGGCGAGGGCGGGGGCGGCGATCTGCGGGCCGGCGTTGGCGATGTTGAGCACGCCCATGTCCTTGCCGACCTCTTCCTTGTTCGGCAGCACCTTGGTCACCAAGGCCATGTCCACGGCCATGAAGATGCCGAAGGCGACGCCGTGCAGGACGTTGTAGACGAGCATGCCCTCGAAGGACGGCATGAGCAGCGGGATGCCCAGGGTGATCGCCGAGGCCAGACCGGCGATCAGCGCGAACATCCGGAATCTCGCCACCTTGTCCGACAGTGGGCCGATCAGTACCACCGCCAGGAACGTCGCGACCTGGCCGACGAGCATGAGCATGCCCATCTTGGAGACGACCTCGGTCTTCGGGATCTTGATGAAGTCCTCAAGCAGGAAGAGGTTGAAGGTGAAGATCATCATGTAGCCGAGCATGATCCCGAAGCGCCCGACGAACGCCCACAGGAAGTCCCGGTGGCGTAGTGGCCGCACGAACGCCGCGAGAAACTCGCCCATGTCGAACGGCTGGCGCGGCAGCTCCGTGGACGAGCGGTCGGGGCTGGCCAGGACGATGAGCAGCGCCGCGGCCACCAGAACCCCCATGACCACGTAGTACGCTCCGCCGTCGGCCAGTTGCGGCATGCTCATGAACATCAGGGCGGCGGCGATCGTCGCCACCGGCGTGCCGAGGCCGAACAACGCGGAGAAGGTGCCGTAGCGGCGGGCCGGGACCCGGTCGGGCAGGATCGCGGTGATCGCGGCCTGGTAGCCGTTCATGATGAGCTGCACGCCGGCCCAGCTGATGCCGAGCATGAGCACGCTGGCCGCGTTGGCCTGCAGCAGCAGGGCGAGGACGCCGATCGCGACGCAGCCCAGGATCCAGGGGGAGCGGCGGCCGAACCGGGAGCGGGTCCGGTCGGAGATCTGGCCGAAGATGGGGTTGGCGATGGTGGCCATGAGCGGGCCGATCGAGTTGGCCAGGCCGAGCGCGGCCACGTCGTTGGTCCCGGTGATCAGCTGGACGTGGCGGGGCAGCAGGAACGCGCCCACTCCGATCCAGAGGAACATGACCGCGACGTTGGCGAGGGGGAGCGTGAGATAGAGCGGGCCGAGACGGAATCCGCGATCCTCATCTGCCGTGGGGGCTTTGCCCTGAACATGGGTCATCGACCAGGACCTTTCCAGCTGTGGTGATACGTATCACCGACGATTGCTCTGGACTGTAGGTCGCCGGTCCCCGCGTGACAAGACACGCGGCCAAGTTGTTACGAGCTGGATCTGACGATCAGGCGTGGGCCGTAGATGCTGACGACCGTCCCCGGGTCCGCGGTGCGGTCGCCGCGGACCAGTTCGTCGATGTAGGCGGCCATTTCGGCCGGGGTCGCCGTGGTGTCGAAGTGGACGCTCGTCAGGCGGGGGCGTACCAGGGAGGCGAGCGGCAGGTCGTCGGCGCCGACGATCGCCACGTCCTCCGGGACCCGCACGCCGGCGTCCTGCAGCGCGCTCATCAGCAGCAGCGCGTACTCGTCGTTGTAGGCGAAGACGCCGTCGGGCAGGTCGTGCCTGGTGGCGACCGCGCGGGCGGCCTCCTCGGTGAAGGCCAGGTCGATGCGCTCGGCGCCGGGCGCCACCTGGCGTACGCCGCGCAGGCGGCCCATGCCCATGAGGTCGACGCCCTCCTCGCGGGGAACGATCGCGGCCAGCCGCCTGCGTCCGCGTTCCGCCAGGTGGCGGGCGGCACAGGCGCCCACCGACTCGTGGTCCATGACCACCGCGGGCACCAGCGGGGACGGGCCGTCGGCGAAGCCGATCACGGTCCGCGTGCCCGAGGCGCGCAGCAGGTCCACGGAGGCCCTGGTGAGCCGGTCGGCCTCGACGATGACCGCCGTCGGGCGCAGCCCCGCCCACACCTTGGCCGCCGGTACGCCCTTGAGTCGGCGCTCGCCGTACTGGACGAGGGTGTAGCCGCGCGGCCGGAGCTCCTCGCCGAGGTCGTCGAGCAGATCGCGGACGAGCCCGCCCGTGCGGGCGGGAGACAGCGGGACCAGCACGATGCCGCTGCGGCCGGTGCGCAGGGTGCGGGCGCTGGCGTCGGGCACGTACCCGAGCCGGGCGGCGGCGTCGCGCACGCGCTGCCTGGTCTCCTCGCTCACCCGGGCGTTGGGGTTGTCGTTGAGCACGTAGGAGACGGTGGCCTGCGAGACGCCGGCGGCCCTGGCCACGTCCACGCTGGTCGGCGGTCTGTTCGAGGTCACACTCTTGTCCCGTTCATCGGTGGGATGCTATCAAGCGCTTATACGTATAACTATGAGGCGAGGCGAGCATGAAGCTGCACACGCGCGAATGGGGCACCGGCGACCGGGTCGCTCTGCTGATCCACGGCATCATGGCCGACTCCCGGTGCTGGTGGCGAGTCGGGCCCGCGCTGGCCGGGCGCGGGTACCGGGTCGTCGCCGTCGACCTGCCCGGCCACGGCGCCAGCCCCCGGGCCGAGGACTACACGCCCGAGTCGCTGGCCGCCTCCGTCCTGGAATCGGTCCCTGCCCGGCCCGCGCTCGCGATCGGCCACTCGCTCGGCGGCCTCACGCTCGGCGCCGCCGTCGACCGCCTCATGCCCCGCCGGGCGATCTACTCCGACCCGGCCTTCCGGCTGCCCGTGCTGGAGGGCGGCATCCCGATGACCGACCTGATGGCACAGGCGGCCAACGCGACGGCCGAGGAGATCGCGGCCATGCACCCGGGGTTCCCGGCCGAGGAGGTGTCCGTCGAGGTCGAGATGCTCAAGGGCTGGGACCCGCGGACGGCGCTGTCCTTGAGCGGGTTCGCCGGCACGGACCTCACGCCCGCGCCCGTCGTGCCGTCGCTGGTGCAGGTGGCTGATCCGTCGTTTTTGGTGTCACCGGAGTTCCAGGAGGAGCTGGTGGGGAAGGGATTCGAGGTGAGGGTGGTCAAGGGCGCCGAACACACGATCCACCGGCACCTGTTCGAGGACTTCATGACGGGGTTGGACGGCTGGCTCTGAAACTCCCGGCAGCGCGGCACCCGGAGCCCGCGCTGCCGGGCCCACCCCAGGCGGCCCCCGTCACACCACCCCTCCCGTGCCGCCCGCCCACCCACTTCCGCCACCCGTGCCCGCCGCGCCTCCAGGCGGCTTACGGCCTGCCCCGCCCACCCACTTCCCCGCCCGCGCCGCGCCTTGTCTTCCGGGCGGCATGGCCTTTCAAGGGGTGCCGTTGCGCGGCCTGCCCGCCGCCGGTTCCGGGACGTGGTGCCGTCATCCCGGGGTCAGGCGGGTGATTTCGTCCAGGAGGTGTTCCAGGTGGCTGTCGTCGGTCGCCGGGTTCATGACGGTGACGCGGAGGTGGCGGACGCCGTTCAGGATGGTCGAGGTCAGGTAGAAGGTGCCGTCGGCCATCATGCGTTCGCGGATCTCGGCCGGGTCGGCCGTGCCGTACCGGAAGCAGACGATGTTGCTCTCCGGCTCGTACGGCAGCGCGAACCCCGGCCGGCGGCGAGCCAGTTCCCAGAAGCGGTGAGCGGCGGCATAGCGGCCGGCCACGAAGTCGCCGAGGCCGCGCTCGCCCCGCCAGGCGAGGTTCAGGAAGATCTTCAGGCCGAGCTCGGCCTTGGTGCACTCCACGGTCCTGCCGATCAGGTCGAAGCCCTGGTCGCCGTAGAAGATGTAGCTGGCGTCCTGCTGGAAGGCGGCGTCCAGGGCGCCTTCGTGGCGGACCAGGACGGCGGCGGCCAGGGAGGACGTGCGGAGCATCTTGTGGGCGTCCCAGATGAGGGAGTCGGCCAGTTCGACGCCGTCGAGCAGGTGGCGGTGGGCGGGGCTGAGCAGGGCGGAGGCGCCGTGGGCGCCGTCCACGTGGAACCAGATGTCCCGGTCGCGGCACCACTGCCCGACCGCGCGCAGGTCGTCGTGCAGGCCGGTGCCGGTGGCGCAGGCGGACGCCACCAGTGCGATCGGCCGTTTTCCGGAGATCTCGGGGAATCGCCCGACGGCCAGGCGGCCCAGATCGTCCGTCGGCAGCTCCACCACCGCCTTCTGGCCGAGGCCCATGATCGAGGCGGCTCGCGAGACCGAATAGTGTGCCGACGGCGGTGCCAGGATCACCAGGTCGGCGGGGGTACCGTTCGCCCACGCCTCGGGCGCGGCGTGCGCGCGGGCGGCCAGGAGGGCGGTGAGGTTCGCCAGCGAACCCCCGTGGGTCAGCACGCCGGCGCCGTGGGGGAAGCCGGCCTTCTCCAGCATCCACCGGACCACCTCGAACTCCACCGTGGCCGCCGCCGCGCCCATCTCGTAGATGGCCATGGGGTTGTTCGTGGCGCCGTGGATGAAGTCGGCCAGCGCGGCGGGAAAGTCGGGAGAGGCGACCTGATGGGCGAGATAGGCGGGGTGGTGGAGTCGTGTCCCCTCGCTCAGGAAGGCGTGGAGGAAGTCCTGGTACGTCTCCGTGCTCAGCCCGCCCTCCCGGATGAGCTCGGCCAGGCGGAGCTTCCCGGCGATCTCCGCCGGCGGCCGCTGCCGGACCACGGGCACCTGGCCGCGCTGGCTCTCCTCGACGTAGGCGGCCAGTTCGCTGACGGTGACGGCGGCAGCTTTGGTAAAAGCCTCAACATCCCACATAACCCGAAATATCCGTGCTCAGCAGGACGTGTGGCTAGATTTATCGAATATGAGGGACCAATCGGGGCCTGCAGCCGAACTGGATTCGATTGACCTGGCCATTCTGGCCGAGTTGCAGAACGACGCTCGGCTGCCCAACAAGGACCTGGCGGAAAAGCTCGGCGTGGCACCATCCACGGCCCTGGAGCGGGTACGCGCGCTGCGCCGCCGTGGAGTGATCACCGCCTTCCGCGCCGACGTCGACATCGCCCGCCTCGGCCGCCCGCTGGAGGCCCTGCTGGCACTGCGGGTACGCCCGCACACCGCCCAGCTCTCCGACCCGCTGCGCCGGTTCGTCCTGAGCCTGCCGGAGACCATCACGCTGTTCAACGTCGCCGGCCCCGAGGACTTCCTCGTGCACGTGGCCGTCGCCGACGCCACCAGCCTGCACCGGCTCGTACTGGAGAAGTTCCTGGTCCGGCCGGAGATCGTGCACCTGCAGACCACCCTGATCTTCAAGACCGAAAAACAGGCGGTGCAAAGGCCCTCCGAACTGTGAGAATGTCCGCCATGTCCCTCCGGATCACCACGCTGGCCGAGCGTCCCGAGTTCGCTGAGTCGTTGTGGGACATGGACACGGCCTGGCCGGAGTTCATGCTCAACGACCCGATCGCGGACCTCTTCTACGCGGTCGCCACCACCCACTACGCCGACTACATCCTGGTCGCCGACGACTCCGACGAGCCCGGGAGGATGGTGGCGCGCGGCTGCATGATCCCGTTCAACTCCCGAGACGGCGAACTGCCCGAGGACGGCTGGGACGCGGTCATCAGGCGCGGCTGGCTGACCAGGGACAGCGGCACGAAGCCCGACGCCGTCTCCGCCCTGGAGATCACGATCAGGAAGGACCTGCTCGGCGCCGGACTGTCCCGCCACATGGTCGCCGCGATGCGCGAGCGGGCCGCGCGCCTGGGCTACTCCGAGCTGCTCGCGCCGGTCAGGCCCAACCAGAAGCACCTGGAACCGCGCACCCCCGCCACCGAGTACGCCTTCCGCACCCGCGCTGACGGCCTGCCGTACGACGCCTGGCTACGCGTGCACGTCCGCGCCGGCGCGACGGTGGAGAAGGTCGCCCACCGCTCGATGACGATCTCCGGCACGCTCGGCGAGTGGCGGAAGTGGACCGGCCTGCCGTTCGACGCCGAGGGCCCGGTCGAGGTGCCGGGGGCGCTCGTTCCCGTGCACTGCGATGTCACCCACGATCACGCGGTTTACGTCGAACCGAACATCTGGGTGCGCCATTCGCTCTGATAACGTTCTTGGTGCCAAGCGAGCGCTCGGGAGGCTGGCGTGCGGGAACTCTCCGGCAAGGTCGCAGTGGTCACCGGAGCGGCGAGCGGCATCGGCCGCGCGCTCGCGGTCCGCCTGGCCGAAGAGGGCATGAGCCTGATGCTCGCCGACGTCGACCCGGGCGGGCTGGCCGAGACCGCCGCGCTGGCCGGGCGCGGCAGGGTGCTCACGCAGATCACCGACGTCTCCGACGACGCCGCCGTCCAGCACCTGGCCGCGCGCACGTTCGGCGAACTCGGCGCCGTCCACGTGCTGTGCAACAACGCCGGCGTCTTCCAGGGCGGCCACATCTGGAACCGCACCACCGAGGACTTCGCCTGGCTCCTGGGCGTGAACCTCTGGGGAGTGCTCCACGGCATCCAGGCCTTCGTCCCGCGCATGATCGAACAGGACACCGAAGGCCACATCGTCAACACCGTCTCGGTGGCGGGGTTGTTCGCGGCGCCGTACACGGCGGGCTATGCCGTCAGCAAGTACGCGGCGTTCGCCGCGTCGCAGACCCTCGCCCAGGACCTCGCGATCACCGGCTCCAAGCTGAAGGTGACCGCGCTGTGCCCCGGCGCCGTGCGCACCCAGATCAACACCTCCGAGCGGGTACGGCCCGCCGACCTCCTCGTCGGCCGCACCCGCGACGACTACGCCGCCCAGGGGATCATCGACGCCATCATGGAACGGGGCATCGACCCCGCGGACGTGGCCAGGCAGGTGGTCGAGGCGATCCGCGAGGAGCGTTTCCTCCTGCTCACGCACCCCGAGTACGCCAAGGGGCTGCGTGACCAGCTCGAAGCCCTGCTCGACGGCGCCCTCCCGCCGCTGCCCGGCTACGAGTGACCACCGCGCCGTCCGCAGCGGGGCGGGGTGCCGGGGCCGATACACTGGGGGCACCGCATTCGCTGTTGGAGGGTCTGTCTCGTGTCTGAGTTCGACACTGTGCTCGTGGTCGACTTCGGTGCGCAGTATGCGCAGCTCATCGCCCGCCGCGTGCGCGAATGCCACGTCTACTCGGAAATCGTCCCCTCGTCGATGCCGGTCGAGGAGATGCTGGCCAAGAAGCCCAAGGCGATCATCCTGTCGGGCGGGCCTTCGTCGGTCTATGCCGACGGGGCGCCGGCCGTACCGGATGGGCTGTTCGAGACGGGTGTGCCGACGTTCGGCATCTGCTACGGCTTCCAGGCGATGGCACGTTCCCTCGGCGGCGAGGTCGCCCGCACGGGCGTGGCCGAATACGGCGGCACCGCGCTCGACGTGCTCAATGAGGGCGTGCTCTTCGCGGGCCTGCCCGACAAGCAGAAGGTGTGGATGTCCCACGGCGACAGCGTGGCCGCCGCGCCCGCCGGCTTCGTGGTGACCGCCTCGACGTCCGAGACCCCCGTCGCCGCGTTCGAGGACACCCTCCGCGGCCTGTACGGCGTGCAGTTCCACCCCGAGGTCCTCCACTCCGAGCACGGGCAGGCGGTGCTCAAGCACTTCCTCGACGCGGCCGGATGCCGTCCGAGCTGGACCATGCTCAACATCGTCGAAGACGCCGTCGAAGCGGTACGCCAGCAGGTCGGCGAGGGTCGCGCCATCTGCGCGCTGTCCGGCGGCGTCGACTCCGCCGTGGCGGCCGCCATCGTGCAGCGGGCCATCGGTGACCGGCTGACCTGCGTCTTCGTTGACCACGGCCTGCTGCGCAAGGGCGAGGCCGAGCAGGTGGAGCGCGACTTCGTGGCCGTCACCGGGGTGAAGCTGCGCGTGGTGGACGCCGCCGACCGCTTCCTGAAGGCCCTGGACGGCGTGACCGACCCGGAGGAGAAGCGCAAGATCATCGGGCGCGAGTTCATCCGCGTCTTCGAGGACGAGCAGCGGGCCATCATGGCGGACGGCCCCGTCGACTTCCTCGTGCAGGGGACGCTCTACCCGGATGTGGTCGAGTCGGGCGGCGGCACCGGAACCGCCAACATCAAGTCGCACCACAACGTGGGCGGGCTCCCCGACGACCTGCAGTTCCAGCTCGTGGAGCCGTTGCGGACCCTCTTCAAGGACGAGGTACGGCGGGCGGGCGAAGAGCTCGGACTGCCGTCGGCGATGGTGTGGCGGCAGCCGTTCCCGGGGCCCGGGCTGGGGATCCGGATCATCGGGGCGGTCACCAAGGAGCGGCTGGACCTGCTGCGCGAAGCCGACGCGATCGCCAGGGAAGAGCTGTCGCGGGCCGGGCTGGATCGGGAGATCTGGCAGTGCCCGGTGGTGCTGCTGGCCGACGTACGGTCGGTCGGGGTGCAGGGAGATGGGCGCACCTACGGCCACCCGGTGGTGTTGCGGCCGGTCACCTCCGAGGACGCGATGACGGCGGACTGGGCCAGGGTGCCTTACGACGTGCTGTCGCGTATCTCGACCCGGATCACGAACGAGGTCCGCGAGGTCAACCGGGTGGTGGTCGACGTGACCAGCAAGCCCCCGGGCACCATCGAGTGGGAGTAAGGGCCAAAGGCTCGGTGCTCGCGTTGCTCGCGCGTCTGGCCAAAGGCAAGGTGCTCGCTCCGCTCGCGCGCCTTCCTGAGGCCCACCCGTTGCCCAGTTGGGGTGTCGGCCAGTTGGATCCCACCCTGCCCAAAGGTGCTTGCTCCGCTCGCGCGCCTTCCTAAGGCCCCCACCCGTTGCCCGGCCAAGTGGTTGGGCAGCTGAAGCCCACCCAACCAGCGGCTCGCATGCCCACTCGCTACCCGGCTATCCAGGGTGGTCCGGAGACAGCGTCGCCCAGGAGAGACTTCCGAGACTGGTGACAGTCGTTGATCGAGTGATCTGAGTTCGTGTTTCTGCCTCCTGTTCACTGAGCGTGATCGTTTGGGCGTGGCGGCTCCAGGGTCTCCACCGCTTCGGATGCGAGCCGAGTGGTGGTCTTGTCGTGGAAGCCCAGCGCCTGCACGATGACGGGCGTGGGGGCTTGAAGGACCCATTGCCGAAGGGCTGCGGGCGGGCGGCTTGGCCAGAGATGCCGAGGTCGCGGACCAGGGCGGCAAGGCTGCGGTGATGGAGGGGCTGGCCGGCTCGGCGTCCGGGAAATGCCAGCGGGCATCGACGTGGTGGCTGTGTCCATGTCTGGGGAGACCTCCGCGGGACAGGAAGGATCATCGACTTTCCGGCGTTCGGCGCTCTCGTCGTCGGATGGGAAGAACGCCTCGATGCGCAGTCGCCTCTCTCACGCTCTGCCCGGTATCGGTCCACCCTGCCCACCAGGGCACCGGCATCGGAACCGCACTCGTGCGCGCCAACCTGCCCGAGTAAGCCCGCCCTGACAACTCAACAGTGGTCGTGGGGCGGCTCGATGATGGTCCTCGTGGAGAACTTGTGAAGCACTCCTAAGATCACTTCACGACCATCCTCTACAGGAAGATCCCACTCATGCGTACCCTCTACGTCGTCACCCATCCGGAGGCGACGCACCACGTCGACAGGGTCGTCGGCGGCTGGCATGATTCGGCGTTGACGCCAGCCGGCCTCAGCGCGGCGGCCTCCATTGCCGAGGCGCTGCGAGCTCAGATCCCCATCGGTGCTGATGTGGAGTTGTTCTCCTCCGATCTGCGGCGCACCCGGCAAACGGCCGAGCGGGTGGGCGAGTTGTTCGGCCTGACACCGGTCCTGGATCGCAGGCTGCGGGAGAAGTCCTACGGAGAGGCGGGGGGAAGGCCACAGGAGTGGCTGGACCAACGATTCATCCAGCCGCCGGCTGCCGGGGAGCGGTTGGAACACGAGGAGGGCGTGGCGGGCGCCGAGACCAAGGCGGCGTTGGTGGAGCGCATCTACGCGGCCATGGACGAGATCCTGCAGCGGCCCTGCGAGCACCAGATCATCGTGACGCATGGTGGCTCCCTGACATTCGTCGTCACGTCCTGGATCAAGATGCCGATCAAGGCGGTCGGCTACGCCAGTTTCCGGGCACCATCCGGCAGCATCACCACGCTGCACGAAGATGACTTCTTCCACAACCGTTCGGTCGTCAACCTCGGCGATGCCCGTCATCTCGACTCCGCCAAAGCCAGTTGACTTGGCCCTTGTCAGAGCAAGCCCGTGGCCGATGCGATGGGCATGGCAGACCCGTGACCGACCAGGACCGGCGCGCCGTACACCTGAAGGTGGAAGGCAGGAGCAGCGCGCCGACATGTGCTGGGGGCTGGCTGGGCCGTAAGCTCCCGCCCGCCCTCCGCGAAGAGCTGTTCGCCGCGTTCAGACGCACATCCAGCGATACATCCCGTGGCTGAGTCGCACCGCCTCGCGGGCCAGGTCTCGTAGGGCGGTGATGCGTTCGATCTCGTACTCATCGAGCAACTCGTCCTCGGCATACTCACGCAGCCGCGCATCTTCGACGGCGGCGAGCGCGGCGACCGTCTCCGGCATCACCCGGTCCACGCCCGATTCCTCACTGTCGTTCACGACGACCTCGCAGTCCCGGAACTCGCTGACATCGCGCACGCTGAGCTCGGCCACCAGGTCTCCGGGGTCGTCTTCGCCAACCAGCTAATTTGACATTCCTCTAATCAGAGGCACATCATGAGGGTGCTGCTTCGACAATCTTCTAAGTAATGGCGCACATCGTTCGCATCTTGAGGAGGGCTCATGAGCAACAGCTGCTGCGGCACCGCGCTCGAACTCGAGCAGGTCGCGCACGGCCCCGGCGCGGCGGGACTGCCGGTCGTGGTGATCGGCGCGGGCCCGGTCGGCCTGGCCGCCGCCGCCCATCTGGCCGAACGCGGCCGGCCCTTCCTGGTGCTGGAGGCGGGCGGGCAGGTCGCCGCCTCCGTCGCCCGGTGGGGTCACGTGCGGGTGTTCAGTCCGTGGAAGTACAACGTCGACGCCGCCGCCCGCCGCCTGCTTCACGCCGGCGGCTGGAGCGCCCCGGACGGCGAATGGCTGCCCACCGGCGCCGAGCTCATCGACGACTACCTCGCCCCGCTGGCCAAGCTCTTCGGCGAGCGCGTACGGCTCGGCGCGAAGGTGGCCGCCATCAGCCGTGAAGGCTACGACCGGGTCCGTACCAACGGCCGACAGGACGCGCCCTTCCTCATCCGCCTGGAAAGCGGCGAAGAACTCCAGGCCCGCGCGATCATCGACGCCTCCGGCACCTACGCGACACCGAACGTGCTCGGCGCCGGCGGCCTGCCCGCCCACGGCGAGGCCGAGGCGGCCACGGCCGGGCTGGTCGACCACGCCCTGCCCGACGTGCTCGGCACCGACCGCGAAGACTACGAGGGTAAGCGGGTCCTGGTCATCGGCGCCGGCCACTCGGCCGCCACCACCCTGCTCGCCCTGGCCCAGTTGTCCGAGGCCACCCGCATCACCTGGGCCATCCGCGCCGGCGCCGCCGCCCGCACCTACGGCGGCGGCGACGCCGACGCCCTCCCGGCCCGCGGCGCACTCGGCACCCGCCTGCGCGCCCACGTCGAGTCCGGCCGCATCCAGCTCGTCACGGGCTTCTTCGCCCACACCATCCAGCACGACGGCCATCAGGTGAGCGTGATCAGCCGCGACCGCCACGGCCACGAGCAGACCGTCGTCGCCGACCGGATCGTCGCGGCGACCGGCTACCGCCCCGACCACACCATCGCCGGCGAACTCCGCCTCGACCTGGACCCGATCCTGGGCTCCACCCGGCGGCTCGCCCCGCTGATCGACCCCAACCAGCACTCGTGCGGCACCGTCCCCGTGCACGGCGTCGACGAGCTCGCCCACCCCGAACCCGGCTACTACGCCGTCGGCGTCAAGTCCTACGGCCGCGCGCCGACCTTCCTCATGGCCACCGGCTACGAGCAGGTCCGCTCCGTCGTCGCCGCGCTGGCCGGTGACTGGCAGGCGGCCCGCGACGTCCAGCTCGACCTGCCCGAGACCGGGGTGTGCTCCTCCAGCCTGGCCGAAGCTCAGGAGCAGCGGGTCGGGCTGGCCACCGGCCTCAGCGGCGGCCTGCTCGCCGCCCCGCTCCCGCTGGTCACCGCCACCACCGGCGGCGGCTGCTGCGGCTGACCGCCTTCTCGCGAAGAAGGAAGTCCGGAGATACCTGACGGCTACCCCACCGCCCTGCAGAAGGAGGTCCTGCGCCTCGGCTGCGACCACGACGGGCTGGAGGTCGATCGCCTGGCCGCCCACCTGGTCAGCGCCAGGCGATCGAGCCCCAACCCTGGTTACGCCCGCGCGATCACCCGCATGGCCGGCACGCTGGCCTGGCGCCTGCAAGCTCAGGGCTTCATCACCCAGAGCGGTGACACCTGGGCCACCACACCCACCGGCAGAGCCCGCATCTCCTGCCGGAGCGGCACGGCGTGAGAAGGGTGTCTCTGAACCAGCAGACGATCAACTAGCTGTGCGAACTGTGCGCGTCGACGTGCCCGGCCCGGATGGTGACCCCGACCCGCCCCTGAACCGACTCCTGTATCGGGTCAACGATCTACTGATGGACCCCGTTCAACGGGGCCGAGGGCCGGTGACCCTGTGTGGGGGCCGTCGCCTATCCGGTGCGAAGCCCTCAGCGTGGTCTCGGGCAGATGTTGTTCGCCTCTGCCGAGGCGCTGTCCCCATCGGCGTCCTTCACCGTGAACATTGCGAAGGTTGCGCCTTTGCGGCTGCAGGTCCCGTCGGCCTGACTCCAGCGGTTGGCCTCGTCGGTCTGGATGCCGAGTGGGAGGTTGGACTTCCAGGTGATCGTGAAGGGTGGCCGGCCACCGATCCATCTGGCCGTGCAGTGGAACTCTCCATCGTTGGGCGTGTAGCTGACGCACTTGAAGCTCTTGATACCCACCGAGACGTTCGCGTGCGCCGCGGTGGCTGTGGATGCGGCGAGGCCGGCACCGAGGATCACTACCGCCGCGACGAGGGTGGCTCGGCGGCGCACCGCCGACCCGAGGAAGCCGCGACGCCGACGTGCCGGTTGGCCGTCGGATGTGGGGATCAGGCGCTGGTGCCGGTCCGAGAGTTGTGGGGCGAGGTTCACCGTTGTCCTCCGTGATGAGCGGGACAGCTGTCACCTCGTATTCGTGCGGTGCGATCGGCTGGATGTGCCTTGGCTTGCCAGCGGAAGCAAAGTCGCTGTCAGAGGACTTGCGCCGGATTCCTGGCGCTGAGTTCGTCGTGGTGACGATCGGCTGACCGCCGGCCCGGGGCGTCGCCTACCTCGCCGCGGCCTGCGTGATCGCCGCAGGAGCGCTGGTCGCCTACCACCACATATAGTTAGATTGCCGTCGAACCAAGGAGTCGTGTCATGGCCGCCCCCGCAAGCGCCGCCTGCTGCGCGCCGATCGCGCGTGAGCCGATCTCCGAGAGCGACGCCGCCGAGGCGGCAGTCCTGCTCAAAGCCGTCGCCGATCCGGTACGGCTGCGCCTGCTGTCGATGATCGGCTCCCACGCCGGCGGCGAAGCGTGCGTCTGCGATCTGACGCCCGTCTTCGACCTGACCGCACCGACGATCTCCCACCACCTGAAGATCCTGCGCACCGCCGGCCTCATCGACGGCGAACGCCGCGGCACCTGGGTCTACTACCGCATCATCCCCGAGACCGTGAACAAACTCGGCGCCCTGTTCGCGCCTCTGGGCGAGGTCACGCCGGCTTCCGACGGCCCCTTCGCCCTGTCGTCTTGACCCGGGGCAGGGCCGCACGCACCGGCCGCGCGACGCGGACAAGACAGTGATGGGGCATCTGGCCGGTCACAACTGCCGCCGAGGAGGTAGCCGTCAGGCCGGCAGCAGGTCGGCCAGGAGCTTCTCGACGCGACTCTTGATCTCGTCGCGGATCTCACGCACGGCCTCGACGCCCTGACCGGCGGGGTCGTCGAGCTTCCAGTCCTCGTAGCGTCTGCCGGGGAAGATCGGGCAGGCGTCGCCGCAGCCCATGGTGATCACGACGTCGGAGGCTTCGACCGCGTCCGTGGTGAGGACCTTGGGCTGGGCGCCGGTGATGTCGATGCCGACCTCGTTCATGGCCTCGACGGCGACCGGGTTGATCCGATCGGCGGGCGCGGATCCGGCCGAGCGAACCTCGACCCGGTCTCCGGCCAGTTCGCGGAGCCATCCGGCGGCCATCTGAGAACGTCCGGCGTTGTGGACGCAGACGAACAGCACACTAGGCACCGCTGAGCTCCTTGCTGAACAGGCGTCGGCCCCACAGGCTGACGTAGACGAGGGCGACCAAGACGGGCACCTCGATGAGCGGACCCACGACGCCGGCCAGTGCCTGGCCGGAGGTCACGCCGAACACCCCCACGGCGACGGCGATGGCCAGCTCGAAGTTGTTGCCCGCCGCGGTGAAGGCGAGCGTGGTAGTGCGCTCGTAGGACAGGCCGATCGCCCGCCCGGCCAGGAAGCTGCCGCCCCACATCAGCGCGAAGTAGGCCAGCAGCGGCAGCGCGATCCGGGCCACGTCGAGCGGCCGCCCGCTGATCGTGTGGCCCTGCAGGGCGAACAGGATGACGATGGTGAACAGCAGCCCGTACAGCGCGACGGGCCCGATCTTCGGCAAGAACCGGGTCTCGTACCACTCCCGGCCGCGGGTGCGCTCGCCGAGCTCGCGGGAGGCGTACCCGGCGGCCAGCGGGATGCCGAGGAAGATGAGCACGTACTGCGCGATGTCCCAGGCGGAGACGTCCAGGGTGCTGCCCGCCAGGCCGAGCCAGCCGGGCAGCAGCTCCAGGTAGAACCATCCGAGCAGACCGAAGGCGAGCACCTGGAAGAGCGAGTTCAACGCCACGAGGACGGCGGCGGCCTCGCGGTCGCCGCGGGCCAGGTCGTTCCAGATGAGGACCATGGCGATGCAGCGGGCCAGTCCGACGATGATCAGGCCGGTGCGGTACTCGGGCAGATCCGGCAGCAGCGCCCACGCCAGCGCGAACATGAGCGCCGGGCCGAGCACCCAGTTGAGCACCAGCGAGGACAGCAGCAGGCGGCGGTCGCCGGTGACGGCGCCGAGACGGTCGTAGCGGACCTTGGCCAGCACCGGGTACATCATCAGCAGAAGACCCAGGGCGATCGGCAGGGAGATCTGGCCGATCTTCACCGCTTCCAGAGCCGTGTCCAGGCCGGGCAACAGGCGGCCGAGCAGCAGCCCGGCGGCCATCGCGGCGCCGATCCACACCGGCAGGAACCGGTCCAGCGTGGACAGCCCGGCGATCACCCCCTGGCCGGACGCGGGCGCCGCGGCGGAGCCGGAGCTTCGGATGGCCACCGGACTACACCGCTGCCGGGGCGCCGAGGATCGCCGACAGCTCACCCAGTGTCTCCGGCACGAGCCGGTAGTAGACCCAGGACGCGCGCCGCTCCGAGGTGAGCAGGCCGACGTCCTTGAGCACCTTGAGGTGGTGGCTGATGGTCGGCTGGGACAGTTCGAACGCGCCGGTGATGTCGCATACGCACACCTCGCCGCCTTCGCGGCTGGCCACGATCGACAGGATGCGCAGCCGTACCGGATCACCCAGCGCCTTGAACACGCGGGCCACGCCCGCGGCCTGGCCGGCGTCCAGCGGCTCGCGCGCCAGCGGCGGGCTGCACTCCAGGATCTGCAGCAGCTCCATACCTCTCTCCATATCGATGAGTATCGAAGTCGACTCACGTCTATATTGACATATGTCTATGCATGGTTGGTGATGGTCAGGGCGTGGCGGGTGAACAGTCCGCTGCCGATCCCTTCGACGGGGACGGTGCGGGGGTCGTTCCACGTGATCGACGTTGCCCATGGTGGCGCGGGCGGGACGGGTGCGGCAGACTGCCTTGGCCAAGCCGCACGAGCGGGTCGACGGCGAACGGTCGTTGGTCGAGACCCAACGGCACCTGCTGTTCGCCGGCGATGCCTGGCTCGGCAATGCCGTACTGGAGGAGGAAGCGCCGTACCACCCGTTGGGCTTCCCTTACGGCGGGATGCCGTCCGACGCGCCGGCGAAGCTCGGCCTCACCCTCGAAGCCACCCCGACGCTCGACGAGGTGCTCGCGCCGCGGCTGGCCCGCATGGCCACGATGCGGCGTGTCGTAGACGGGCTCACCGAGGCCGAGCTCGATCGGGTATGCGGTCGCAAGCCGGCCGACCCGTATCCCGACCAGGACTACGTCGTGCGCCGTTGTCTCAAGGTGGTGCTGAAGGAAGAGGCCGAACATCACCGCTACGCCGTCCGCGACCTCGCCGTGCTCGAGGCTGATGCCTGAACCGGAGCCGCTATTGCGGCAGGAAACCGGCCGCGATCATCTCTAGCCTCGCGGTATGGAGATGACCCAGCAAGATCCCGAACCTCCGGGTGAGAACACCGTCAACGGATTCGTGGTCGTTGACGGTGCCGCGCCGTTCATCGACTTCCTCGTCGCGGTCTTTGGCGCGACCGAGCGGACGGAAGCCCGCACCCCTGACTTCTACGCCGGAGACGGAACGCTGATCCACGCCGAAGTCAAGATCGGCAACTCGTTGCTCATGGTCGCCGACCGTAAGGCCGGCTGGCCGTTCACGCCGGCCCTGACCCAGGTGTACGTCGCCGACCCCGAGGAGACGATGCGCAGAGCGGTCGGACGCGGTGCGACCGTCGTCACCCCGGCGTCTCCCTTCTACGGCGGGTACGGCATCGCCCGGTTCCTCGACCCTTGGCACAACCTGTGGTGGCTGTTCTTCCCGGCGGCGGAAACCGGTCCGGCGACCGGGGAAGAGCCGAACTGGGAGGAATCCGCCGAACCCGGCCCTGTCTACACGACGCTGCTTGAGACGATGGCCACGCTGGCCGACCCCAGGGGCGGAGACGCTCACGCTTGAACCGCTGGTGGCCGCTTTCTCGATGTCCGCGGGCGCCCGGGATGGACGACGACCCCCGCCAGTTCCCAGCCACCGGCCACGACAACCAGCAAGCCGCGGCACATGCCGCTGCCGAGGGGCATGCCGGTGTTGCCGGGAAGCGTGATGGTGGCAGGGCCGGGTGGGTGATCTGTGGAGGGGTGGGGGAATCCATCGTGGGGTGTGCGGACGTATTAGAGGCAGGTGCCGCCCATGAAGGGAAACCAGATGATCAAGCGCCTGTACGGGTTCGCCACCATCTTCGCCGCGGTGGTCGTGGCCGCGGTGTCGTTGTCCTCTCCGAGCACGGCGGCCGTCGCCCTGCCGGCGCCGGAGCCGCTGCGTGTCGACACCGTCACCGCGACCCAGATCTCCTTCCACTGGTCCCAGAACACCTCGGGGAGCGTGGGCGTCCTTCGCGCCCGGATCTACCAGAACGGGGCTCTGGTCACGACCACGCGGCTGCAGCGCCACACCGCTTCCGGGCTGGTTCCGGGCGCCACCTACTCCTTCCATGTCGTCGCCGCCGATGACGCCGGGAACACCTCGCCGCCGAGCCGTACCCTCACGATCACCACGCGCGGACCGGGAGTGGTTCCGCCCGGACCGGCGAATCTGCGGGCCACCGAGGTGGCCTCCGCGCGGGTCGGTCTCGCCTTCGAACAGCCTGACGACAGCTGGGACATCGGCTACTACGAGGTGCTCGACGGGGGCGCGGTCGTCGCCACCGTCCCGGCCGGGCCCTTCAACGGGATCGAGACGATCGATCTGGTGGTGCGGGGGCTGGCCGCGCGGTCGTCGCACGCGTACGTGGTGCGGGCGGTTCGCGGGGCCATAGGTGTGTCGCCCTCGTCGAACACGCTGACGCTCGACACACTCGCGCGTACGGACCCGGCCGCGCCGTCGGCACCCACCGGGCTGGTGGCGAAGACGGCCAGGTACGCGTGCTTCACCGTCGATCTGACCTGGACTCAGTCGAGCGACAACGCCGATCCGCAGTCCGCGATCGACTACGAGGTCCTCGTCAACGGCACGCACGATGGCTGGGTGCGCGGTGCCGGGGCCCACACCATCGGCATCGTGCCCGTGGGGGACAACACGATCACGGTCCGCGCCGTGGACAGTTCCGGCAACGTCTCCGCCGCCGCCACGACCACGTTCGTGCGTTCGCCCAGTTGCGGCGACGACGCCTGACATCCACCGGACTGTGTGGGTGTATGCCGGGCTGCTCCTCACGTCGTAGTGCCCGGCGGGGATCTGCGTTGGACGTGGTAGCCGGACGAACGACCTCAGGGCGATGATCGCCGCTCGCGCCGCGGCGATGATTTCCCCATGTGAAGCGCCCGTGCCCCCAGGCGCGCGGCTTTCGTGAGGAGACTTCCATTGCCTGTCCAACCCCGACGACTCGCCATCACCTTCGCCCTCGTCCTCGCCGCCGTGTCCGCGGGAACCGGGATCGCGTCCGCTGAGAGCGGCACCCGTGGCTGGGACGCCACGTGGACCGCTTCGCCGCAGCGGCCAGGTGTGAACTACACGCCGAACTGGTCACAGGAGGGGTTCTCCCAGCAGACGCTTCGCCAGGTGGTCCGGGTCAGCGTGGGCGGTGTGGCGGCTCGGGTGCGGCTGACCAACGCCTACGGGACCACGCCGCTGAAGGTCGCGGGGGCCACGGTCGCGCGTACCGCGGACGGCGCCGCCGTTCGGCGTGGGTCGGTCCGGCATCTCACCGTCAACGGTGCGAGGGCCTTCACGGTCCCGGCGGGGGCCGAGATCGCGAGTGATCTGGTGCCGCTGCCGGTTGAGGCCTTGAGTTCGGTCACGGTCACGCTCTATCTCGCCGCGCCTACCGGTCCGGCGACCTACCACGCCCAGGCCATGGCGCCCAGCTACCGCGCGAACGGCGACCACCGGGCCGACGTGGGCGGCGCGGCGTTCACCGAGACCACTGTGTCCTGGTACTACCTGAGCGGGGTCGACGTCATCGGCGGTACGCATCGCCGGGGCGTGGTCGCCTTCGGAGATTCGCTGACCGACGGCTACGGGTCCAGGCCGGGCGCCGACAACCGCTATCCCGACGAGCTGGCCGAGCGACTGGCCGCCGCCGGCCGGCCGCGTGCCGTACTCAATCAGGGGATCGGTGGAAACCGGGTGACGGTCGACTCGGCGCAGCTCGGTGACAAGGGCACCTCCCGGTTCCGGCGCGATGTACTGGGCCAGCCCGGCGTGGGCACGGTCATCGTCCTGGAGGGCATCAACGACATCGGGATGAGCCGGCCGCCCGCCGACGTCTCCGCCCGCCAGGTCATCGCCGGGCACCGGGAGCTGATCCGGCAGGCGCGGGCCAGGGGTGTGCGGGTCATCGGTGCGACCCTGCCGCCGATGAAGGGGTCGCATTACTACGACGCGGTCAGAGAGGCCAAGCGGGACGAGGTCAACGCCTGGATCCGTACGTCGGGTGAGTACGACGCGGTGGTCGACCTCGACCGCGTCCTTGCCTCGTCCTCCGACGGGGACCAGCTCAACCCCGCCTACGACTCTGGTGACCATCTGCACCTCAACGACGCGGGGTACCGCGCGCTGGCGTACGCCGTCGATCCTGCCGACCTGCGCTGACGTGGTGCTCGTGGAGACTCAGCGGAGCTGGTTGCGGTCGGCCCAGGCGGCGATCGCCGCCGCGATCCGCTCCGGCTGGTCTTCCGCGGCGTGGTGGCCCGCGGCGCCGGCGTACTCGACCTCAAGCGCCGCCACCGCGGACCTGCTCCACTCGGCCACCTCGGGCGTGATGAGCAGGACGGGCGAGCCGTCGAAGGTGAGCAGGAGCTTGGGGGTCTCGTGGCTGGCCGCGAGCCACTTTCCGTAGTGGGCCATGCGGTCGGCCACGTCGGCGGGTTCGCCGTCCAGCGGGATGGACCGGGCCCAGGCCAGGATCGGGCGGCGGCTCTCGGGGGTGGGGAACGGCGCGAGGTAGGCCGCCTTCTCCTCCTCGCTCACGGGGGTGAGTACGCCGCCGGTGTAGGCGGTCTGGATGAAGTAGTCGGTGCTCAGCACCAGTTCTTCACCCTTGGGGGAGCGGATGGCCTCGGAGCGGGCGCGTGGGCCTTCGCCCAGGTCGGCCCAGGACAGGGGGCGCATGAAGGTTTCGAAGACGGCGACGCCGCGTACCTTGCCGGGGTGGCGGGCGGCCCGGTCGAAGGCGAGTGCGCCGCCCCAGTCGTGGCCGACGAGTACCACGTCGTCCAGGCCGAGCGCGTCGAACCAGGCGTCCAGGTAGCGCGCGTGGTCGGCGAAGGTGTAGCCGATGTCGGGCTTGCCCGAGCGGCCCATGCCGATCAGGTCGGGCGCCAGCAACCGGCCCTCGCCGACCAGCGGGAGCACCTTGCGCCACATGTGGGAGGAGGCGGGGTTGCCGTGGAGGAAGACGATCGGGGTGCCGGAGCCGATCTCTTCGTAGTGGATGGTCGAGCCGAGAATCTCGATGGTGGGCATCGCGTACTCCGTTAGTCAGATAAACGTTAGTGGCACGAACGAAATTACATCGTTAGTGCCACTAACGCAATAGCCTTGGCGCATGGAGAAGACCCCGGCCCGCCTCAGAAGGGTGCCGAGCAGACTGCTGGGCCTCGCCGCAGCCCAAGCCGACCGGGTGGTGACCTCCAGGTTCGCCGAGCTGGGCGCCCGCAAATGGCACTACAGCGCCCTTGTCGCCCTGCACGACTCCGGGCCGGCCAGCCAGGCCGAGCTGAGCGACAGGACCGGGATCTACCGCAGCGACCTGGTCGCCGTCATCAACGAGCTGGCCGGGCGTGGGCTGGTGGAGCGGACGCCGGACCCGGATGACCGGCGGCGCAACGTCATCTCGCTGACGGAGGCGGGGCGGGAGCAGTTCGTCCGGCTGGAGGCCGCGCTCGCCGCCACGCACGAGGAACTGCTCGCACCGCTGACCGAGGCCGAGCGCGAGCAGCTCATCGACCTGCTGGTCAAGCTTGTGTTCTCGCCGTGACCCGCGCCGCCGTCCGCCTGCCGGGCAGCATCGCGATCGCCGCCAGCAGGCCCACCGCGGCGATCGCCGCCGAAGCCATGATCGCCGCCTGGTATCCAGAGGTCAGCGCCTCCGGTGATGGGGCGGGGCCGGAGACGGTGGTGGCCAGGGAGACGAGGGCGGCGACGCCGATGGAGATGCCCACCTGCGGGGTCACGTTGAACAGGCCGGAGGCCAGCCCCGCCTCCTCCGGCGTGGCCTCCGCCGTGGCGGCGATCGTGACGGCCACCACCAGCAGGCCGAAGCCGATGCCGGTCAGCAGTTCGGGGGCGAGGAGGGTTCCGAGGAAGGTGCTGCTGGGGGTGATGCGGAGGTACGCGACGGCTCCTGCGGTGATCAGCGCCATGCCGGTGACGGCGGTGGCGCGGATGCCGAATCGGCTGACGAATCGGCCGCCCACGGTCGAGGCGGTCAGGGCGATCGCCACGGAGATGGCGACGACCGACAGGCCGGCTTCGGTGGCGGAGTAGCCGAGGACGTACTGCGTGTAGAGGGTGAGGATGACGAACAACGGCTGGGCGGCGGCGGCCACCAGGAACATGATCGTGTTGCCGGCGCGCAGCAACGGCCTGCGGAAGATCGAGAGCGGCATCAGCGGGTTCTTGGAGCGCGACTCGATGACCAGGAACAGCGCCAGGAGAACGACGGCCAGGCCGCCCAGGGGCAGCGACGACTCCACGACGGCGTACATGAGCAGGCCGAGGCCGGCCGTCGAGGTGATCGCGCCGAAGACGTCGAAGCCGCGGGCGCCGGAGGGCGCGACGTGGGGGAGCAGGCTCAGAGCGAGGACGGCGACGACCACGCCCACCGGGACGTTGACGTAGAAGACCGAACGCCAGCCGAGCCAGTCGGTCAGCACGCCGCCGAGCACGACGCCGGCCGAGGCGCCCACGCCGCCGACCGCGCCCCACAGGCCCATGGCCCGGTCGCGGTCGGCGTCGCCGTCGAAGATGGTCATCACCAGCGACAGCGCGGCGGGCGCGACGAGGGCCGCGGCCATCCCCTGTACGGCCCGCATCGCCACGACCAGCACCCCGCCGGAGGCGAGCCCGCCGAGCAACGAGGCGAACGCGAACAACAACATCCCGGCGACGAACACCCGCCGCCGGCCGAAGAAGTCGGAAAGGCGCCCGCCGAGCAGCAGCAGGCCGCCGAACACGAGTGAGTAGGCCGTGTGCACCCACGACAACTGCTCCTGGCCCATGCGCAGATCCTGGCCGAGGAGCGGCAGCGCGATGCCGACGATGGTGGAGTCAAGGATGAGGACGAACTGGGTGGTGGTGAGGAGGGCGAGGGCTGTCCACTTGTTCTTCACGATGCTTCCTTAGGGAACGACTTGTAACAGTGGACATCGTGTGTGACCATCAAGGTCCGACGGAAGAAGGCACTTTCATGTCCCAGGGGAACACCGCTGTACCAGGCCAGCTCAAGACGCTGGCGGACGCTCAGGCGCTCATCGACTCGGGCCAGTGCCCGATCCCGCCCCGCGAGATCCTCGACCGGATCGCCGGCAAGTGGGCGATCCAGATCATCGTGGTCGCCTCACGGGGCCCGGTCCGGTTCACGGAACTGGAGCGCACGGTCGAGGGCGTCAGCCGGCGCATGCTGACGCTGACCCTGCGCAACCTGGAGCGTGACGGCATGCTGGAGCGCACGGTGTATCCGACGGTGCCGCCGAAGGTGGAGTACCAGACCACGCCGATGGCGCTGGAGCTGTATGAGGCGCTGCTGACGGTGACCAACTGGTCGCGCAAGCACAGCGCCTGCGTCGCGCGGGCGCGCGAGGACTACGACCGGCGCCTGAACGAAGAGGCCAGCAGCGGCAGCACCATGACGCCGACGAAGATCGGCGTGGCCATGTAGCGGAAGTCCTGGGCGGAGATGTTGGCCAGGATGGCCAGTTGCTGGCCGAGGACGATGGCGGCGACGCCGAGCACGTACCGGTTGCGCAGCGACCAGGCGGCCAGCGCGAGCGCGAGGTAGGACAGGTACGACCAGAGCGCGCCGCGCCACAGCATCCAGTCGACGGCCTTGTTCAGCGTGACGTCCAGCCAGGTGCCGGCCAGCGTGTTCAGGCCCTGGTTGAGCGGGCGCAGGGTGAAGACCTCGCGGCCCCGGTAGTCGGGCACCTGGTCCTCGCCGATGTAGGAGTCGGCGTTGGGGCGGCGGGAGAAGCGGTAGGTGTCGCCGCCGGTCTCCTCGTCGTCGGCCCAGAGCTGCCAGGCGATCGCGCCTCTGCACAGGCGGGTGTCCACGACCAGGCCGGGCTCCTTGACCAGCAGCCGCTTCCACAGGTCGAGCAGTTCTGTGGCGTGCGCGTCGGCCTGCGCCCAGCTGAAGTCGCCGCGCCAGATCAGCGGGTTGATCGTGTGGCAGGTGCCGCCCTTGTCCCAGCGCTTGAGCGGCGCGATCGTGGCGAGCATGGCCCGGTCACTGTTGTCGAACAGGTCGGGACGCTCGTGGAAGGCGACCGCGATGTCGCCGAAGGCGGTGTGGTAGACGTACGTCTTGCTCGGCGCCGAGATCCCGATCAGCGGGAAGATCAGGTTGCTGAGCAGCAGGGGGATGGCGGCCGCCGCGGTGCCGAGCAGCGCCAGCCGTACCCTCAGAAGGGGGACGACGAGCAGGAGCGCGGCCACGGCGATCGCCACGACCAGGAAGCCGTTGGCGCGGAAGAGGCCCAGCAGCGTGAACAGGGCCGACAGCGCGGCCAGGCGGCCGTTGGTGAGGTCGCGGTCGGCGGCCACGCGCGCGCAGACGCCCGCGATCGCGACCGCGCAGATCGTGAACGGCACGTCCTTCCACAGCGCGACGGAGAACGCGCCGAGCGGCGGCAGGAACGCCAGCAGGATCGCCATGGCGTTGGTCCAGCGCGGCGGCGCCCCGAGCGCGATCAGCGCCCGCGCGAGGAACGTGAGCGTGAGGGCCGTCGCGGTCGTCTGCAGCAGCGTCACCGCGCCGAGATCGCCGGTGAGGCTCATGCTGAGCCACAGCACGGAGTCGTAGAGGACCGAGTGGTCGCTGATCCACGGTCCGGCCAGGGTGTGGCTCAGGTAGAGGACCGAGTCACGGCTGAACAGGCCGGGGTAGAAGGCCGCCCACCAGCAGAGCAGCACGATCTGGATGGGCAGGAACGTGGAACGGAGAACGCGCATGAGTCCTGAGGCCGGGGAGGGTGCACCTTGGGGGCAAACCCTACCCGTCCGTTACGGATATACCATTCCCGGCGCCAGTTTCTTGCCGCCGGCCAGCTGGGGCACGGTGACGAGCGTGTAGCCGCGCTTCTTGAGCTCCTTGATGATCTCCGGCATCGCCCGCACGGTCTGCGGGACGGTCTCGTGCATCAGGATGACCCCGTCACGCTTGGCCAGCCGCAGCACCGCCGCCTTGATCTTCTTGACGTCGCGCGACTGCCAGTCGAGCGTGGTGCCGGTCCACATGACCTGTGACATGCCCTCCTGCGCGGCCAGCTCCACGATGCGCTCGTCGGTGTGCCCGTACGGCGGGCGGAACATCTTCGGCGTGATCCCCGCCACCCGCTCGACGATCTCCTGCGTGAGCCGCAGCTCGGTCGTGACCTGCTCGTCCATGAGCGAGGGCAGCGACGGGTGCCCGTAGGTGTGGTTGCCGATCGCGTGCCCGTCCGCGACGGTCTTCTTCAGTACGGCAGGCCGCCGCTCCACCTGCTTGCCCATGACGAAGAAGGTCGCCTTGACCTTCGCCTTCTTGAGCACCTTGAGCAGCTCGGGCGTCGTCTTGCCCGGTCCGTCGTCGAATGTCAGGGCCAGGCACTTGGCCTTCGCGCAGTTGACCTTCGCCGCCTGCGCGGGGATCGCCGGAAGGATCGTTCCCGCCACGAGTACCGCCAGCACCGCCACTCCACGCCCGACCACCGGGCACCACCTCCCCTTCACGAACCCCCGGCAAGTGTGGCATATCCCCGATATCAACCTTTTGTATCGTGCGACGGAATCACGGCCAGGGGAATTGATTGCCCCAGCATTGGTATGTCGGGAGGTCAATCCGCCGCGCACCGGCGCCGATCGGCGAGAGGGTCGAGGGCGTGCGCCTGCTCACTCCTCGCATCCTGCCGGTCGCAACCGCCGCGGAGCCCGCGGTCCGGGCAGGGAGGGCGGCGCTGGTCGCCTTCGGCGTCTACATCGTGCTCCTGCCACCGGCGCTCCTGGTGCCCGGCCTGGCCGGCGCCGACCCGTTCACGCTGCGCGGCACCCTGTTCCCGCTGGCCGTGGGCTTCATGCTGGCCGTACCGCTGCTCGCGGTGGCGCTGATGTGGCGCCGCCCGGCCGTCTACGACGTGGCCGCCGCCGCGTTCGCCGCGTGGACGGCGCTGGCCATGCGCGTGGCCCTGAACGGCACGCCGTTCGGCTTCGACGGACTGTCCGGCGACATGGCCAGGATGGCCTCGATGGCCACCAGGTTCAGCGTGGTCGCGGCCAGCAGCGACGGCATCGTGGAGGGCGTCGCCGCCGAGTACCCGCCGCTCTACCCCTGGCTGATCGGCCGCGCCGCCGCGCTCACCGGCATCCCCGCCTGGCAACTGCTGGCGGAGGCGGAGATCGTCTGGACCTCGGCCGCCGTCGTCGCCGCCTACGCCCTGTGGCGCCGCACCACCACCGCCCCCGTCGCGCTGGCGCTCGCCGTCTTCAGCCTGGTGGCGTTCTCCTACCCGTGGAAGGCCTACGAGGTCTTCGCGCTGGCCGTCTTCATCCCCTGGGCGCTCGGCACGCTGGCCGCCCGCCCCGGCGGGCGGATGCACTGGCTCGGCTCGGGGTTGCTGCTCGGCCTCATCGTCCAGCTCTACCTGGGCTTCTTCCTGTACGGCATAGCCGGCCTGCTGGCCCTGGTCGTCTACGCCTTCTGGCAGAGCGCCGACCGGTGGGGCCTGCTGTGGTACTTCACCAGGGTCGTGTCCATCGGACTGGCCGTCTCGGCCTGGTACGTGGCGCCGTACCTGGTCACTCTGGCCACGACCGGCGGCCAGAACGTCGCGGACCTGTACGCGACGCCGGCCGTCGCCGCCTCCTCCTTCCCGTTCATGCAACCCTCCTTCCTGGGCGCGGTCGAGGCCGCCGGCCTGGTCGGCGCGGTCGTGCTGCGCAACCGGAGCTGGTGGGGCCTGCCGATGGCGCTGCTCATCGCCGGCACCTACGCCTACCAGGGCGCCTACGCCGTCGGCTTCGTGTTCACCGGGCACACCGGGATGGCGCACCACTCCATGCACCTGCTGCACGGCCTGCTGCTCGCCTCCGGCGTGCTCTCGCTGACCTGGCTCGTGCCGAAGCTGCCGGTGAAGCCATGGGCGCAGGTCGCGCTGGCCGTCTGCGTCGTCTGGTCGGGCAGCTACCTGTGGCGCGCCTGGTCGCCGGTGCCGGTGGGCTCGGCCGCCGCCTCGCACGCCGCGGGGGTACACGCCGCGAGGGCGCACGCCGAGCCGCTGCCCGACGGCAGAATGCCCGCCACCGGCGCGGCCGGGCAGGAGGAACTGCGCCAGCTCGGCGCGGCGCGGCCCTGGGCCTTCCCCGTCGCCGAGATCCGCCGCGCCGTCCGCGAGCACTACGGCCCGCACGTGCGCCCGCGCACGCTGGCCGTCGACGAACGCCTCTACTCCTACCTGCCCTGGCCCGGCTACCTGCCCGTGGTCAGGACCGCCGCCCTCAGCGTCGTGCGCTGGGACGACAGGTACGCCGAGCTCCAGCGGCTGGCCGCCATCACCGACCCGGAGCGGTTCGCCGCGGCCACGCGGGCGAGCAGGTTCGGCGGGATCGACGTCTTCGTGCTGTGGGCGCGCAAGGCCGCCTGGACGTGGCGGCCCGTGCTGGCCGACGGCAGCACGGCGCAGTTCTCCCCGGTCCAGTTCTCGCCACGGCACTTCGCGATCGTGCGCGACCTGCCCGGCGGGATCGTCGTCGCGATCAGGCTGCCCGATCGTCAAGTCTCGGCAAGGAGTGAACCAGGACCCTGCCGAGGCGCAGCGTGTGCGGCCCTGGACGCCCATGCTTCCTGACAGGGAGGGGGAAGCGATGCGGGTACTGATCATCATTCCTGCGTACAACGAGGAACAGTCGATCCGGCTGGTCATCGACGAGCTGGAACGGGCCTGCGGCTACGCCGACATCCTGGTCGTGGACGACGGGTCAGCGGACTCCACCGCGGCGCTGGCCGAGGCGGCCGGCGTGGCCGTGCTCCGCCTTCCCTACAACCTCGGCGTCGGCGGCGCCATGCGCGCGGGCTACCGCTACGCGCTGGACCGCGGCTACGACGTGGCGCTTCAGGTCGACGCCGACGGCCAGCACGACACGCGCTACATCGGCAAGCTGGTCGCCGCCGTGGAGTCGGCGGACATCGTGATCGGATCGCGCTTCGCGGGGGCGGGCACGTACACGAGCGCGAAGTTCGCCAGGCGCCTGGCGATGCGGCTGCTGGCCATGGTCGTCTCGGGCCTGGCCAGGACCAGGCTGACCGACGTGACCAGCGGCTTCAGGGCCGCCAACCGGAAGGCGATGGCGATCTTCGCCGTCCACTACCCGGTGGAGTACCTGGGCGACACCGTGGAGTCGCTCGTCATCGCGGTCCGCAGCGGCTGCGTGATCAGGCAGATCCCGGTCAAGATGCGGCCCCGCGAGTACGGCACGGCCAGCCAGTCGAGCCTTCGCGCGCTCGTCTACCTGGTCAGGGCCGGGGTGGCGCTGGGCCTGGCGCTGATCAGGCGCTGGGAGCCGGTCTCCGCGGCCGAGGTTCCGGAGAGGGCCGGAGTATGAGCGTCTACATGCTGGGCCTGGTCGGCGCCGTCGTCACGGTCTCGATCGTCTTCGAGATGCTGCGCCGCAGGAAACTGCGCGAGAAGTACGCCACGTTCTGGGTGCTGCTCGCCGGGGTGATCGTGGTGATCGCGTTGTTCCCCGAGGTGCTGGCCGGGGCCGCCGCGATGCTCGGCGTGCAGGTGCCGGCGAACCTGCTGTTCTTCCTCGGCAGCCTCGTGCTGCTGGGAGTGAACGTGCAGCTCAGCTCGGAGCTCGGCCGCCTTGAGGAGCGTACGCGGACGCTGGCCGAAGAGGTCGCCCTGCTGCGGCTGTCCAGCCGCGAGCACCGCTGAGCATGACCACGCTCAGGAGCCTGCTGCGCTTCCTGCTGGTCGGCGGGCTGAGCTACGCCGTCGACCTCGGCGCCCTGTACCTGCTGCACAGCGTCCTGACCGTCGGCCTGGCCCCGGCCACCCTCCTGGCGTTCCTGCTGGCGCTCGTCGTCAACTTCGCACTCAACCGGTCGGTGTCCTTCGCCGCCGCCCCCGGCCGGATGCGCCGCCAGTTTCTGCGTTACTGCACGCTGTGCGCCGTCAACTACGGTCTCACCCTGGTCGGCGTGCTCGGGCTGGTCGAGCTCGGCACGCACTACCTGGTCGCGAAGACCGCCATGGTCGGCGTGGGCGTGGCCGTCAATTTCGTCCTCTGCCGCTACTGGGTCTTCCCCGCGGTGAGCCATCGGAGTGAGCGACCTGACTACCATCCAAGCGTCCCCGTCTGAGCGGACCGCGATCGCGGCGAAGCCGTCCAGGATCGACCGGCTGCCCGCCCTCGTCTTCACCGGCTGCCTGGCCGTCTACGTGCTGTGGTGGGCGGCCTTCTACCCCGGCCTGATGAGCTGGGACTCCATCACCTACGTGTGGCAGGTGACGACCGGCAACTGGCGCGCCGACCACTCGGTCCTCTACGACGCGCTCGTGTGGCTGTCGCTGGCCGCGACCGGCGACCTGGCCGCGCTCACCCTCGTTCAGGCCGCCGCCGCCGCGCTCACGCTGGCCGTGCTCGCGTGCGTGGTGCGCGACTTCGGCGTCCCGTGGGCGTGGTGCCTGGCCGCCGCCCTCGCGGTGGCCGCGCTGCCCGCCACCGGCACGTTCGTGGTCACGGTGTGGAAGGACGTGCCGTTCGCGCTGGTCCTCGTCCTCATGACGGCGACGCTGGGCCGCCTGGCGCTGCGCCGCCGCTCGTGGCCGCTGATCGTCGCGCTGGGCGTGGAAGTTCTGGTGCTGTGCCTGCTGCGCAACAACGGCTTCCTGTTCGCCGCCATCGCGATCGCCCTCGCCGTCATTCTGCTTCCTGGTACGCGGGCACGGCTGGCCGGCGCCGCCGCCGTCCCCCTGGCGACGGTCTACCTGGTCACCGCCCACGCCTACCCCGCCATGAGCGTGGACCCGGTCCGCCCCTGGCTGAGCTACGCCACGGCCTACTCCGACATCGCGGTCACCTACGCCCGCCGTCCCGCCGCCTTCCAGGAACGCGACCTGACGCTGATGGCGCGGATCGCGCCCCTGGAACACTGGAAGTCCAACGCCAACTGCCTCAACGCCGACACCACCCTGCGCTCCGGCTTCGACGTCGCCCGCGCCGACCGGCTCTACAAGAAGCTCGTCGGCCTGTGGGTGCGGCTGATCAAGCGCGCCCCCGACGTGGTCACCGCCGCCCGGCTCTGCCGCGGCTCGGTGGCCTGGGTGGCCTTCCCCGCCCAGCCGGGCGAGCGCGTGCTCGTCGGCCTGCCCAACGTCCCAGAAGACCTGTACGGCTGGCGCGCCTCCGGCCAGACGATGGCGGCCAGCCCGTACCGGCCGATCCTTGCCACGCGCCCGCTCTCGCAGACGCTGCACGACGCCGCGGTCTTCGTCAGGGGCCTGTCGCTGACCGAGCAGTTCGAGTGGCTGCTGTGGCGTGGCGCGACCTGGTGCTACCTGGTCTACGCCGCGGCGGCCGCGCTGGCCTGGGCCGGACGGCGGCAGGCGGCGCTCGTGCTGGCGGTGGTCGTGGCGGGGCACCAGCTCGCGGTGACGGCGGCCATCCCGGCGCAGCTGTTCAGGTACATGGCCGCGCCCATCATGATCGGGATCATGCTGCTGCCGATCCTGGTGGCGGTGCTGTCCAAGCGGCTGCGGAGACCGGCCGGCGAAGGTCAATAGATCGCCTGGTTTTCCCCTGCTCCCCACCAAGCGACCCGGTGATCGTGTCGCTTCTGGTCATGCTGACATGCGGTTTTCACGTCGATCGGGAGGAAGCTTCGTGACGCCTGCGCTCAGCGTCGTCGTACCGTTCCACAACGTCGAGCCCTACCTGGAGCACTGCCTGTCCTCGCTGGCGGCCCAGGAGTTCCCGGATCTTGAGGTGATCTGCGTCGACGACGGGTCGAGCGATCTCAGCCCGGTGATCGCCAAGGACTTCGCCGGCCGCGACCGCCGCTTCACACTGCTCCAGCAGCAGCACAGCGGCCCCGGACCGGCCCGCAACGCCGGGATCGCGCTGGCCTCCGGCCGCCTGCTGGCCTTCGCCGACGGCGACGACTACGTGCCGCCGGAGGCGTATGCCACGCTGATCGAGAGCCTGGAACGCACCGGCTCCGACCTGGCCTGCGGGAACGTCTGCTGCTTCGACTCGGTGAGCACGTGGCGCTCGCCGCTGCACGCCGACATGTTCGCCGCGACCGTCGAGCGCACCCACGTCAGCCGCATGCCCGTGCTCATGACCGACAGGACCGTGTGGAACAAGGTCTACCGGCGCGCGTTCTGGGACGCCGCCGAGCTGGCGTTCCCGGCCGGCTACTACGAGGACACGCCGGTCGCGGTGCCCGCGCACGTACTCGCCGACACGGTCGACGTCCTGAACACCGTGGTCTACCACTGGCGCCAGCGCGACTCCGGCACCCGATCGATCACGCAGAGCCGGCGCGAGCGCGGCCATCTGGAGGACCGCGTCTCCACGATCGAGACCATGCGCGACTTCCTGCGCCGCGACCACACGGCGCTGCTGCCGCTCTACGACGAGCACGTGCTGCGGAGCGACCTCGTGCCGTTCCTGAAGGCGTTCGAGTTCACCGACGGCGGCAGCGACGACTACCGCGAGCGCCTCTTCGACCGGCTGGAGCCGCTGCTGGCCGCGATCCCGCGTGACGTCTCCATGTCCCTGCCGTGGCTGGAGCGGCTGGCCTACCACCTGGTGCGTACGCGCGAGGCCGACGAGCTGACCCGGCTGCTCACCGACCGCCGCACGGGCCGGGCGTTCGCCGTCCGGCGGCGCTGGCCCAACTTCTACGTCGACCATCCGCTGCGCCGCAAGGGCGGGGTGCCCGCGCGGCTGTTCCGCGTGCGGCCGGCCGAGGTGACGCTGCTCGCGCAGGCCGACCGGGTCAGCGAGGCGGGCGCGGGATTCCGGGTCGGCGGGCACGCGTACTTCGAAGGGCTCGACGCCGCGGGCTCCAAGATCCGGATGTGGCTGCAGCCCGGTGACGGCCGTCGCGTGGAGGTGCCGGTCCGCAGGGTGAGCAGGCCGGACGTCAGCGAGGCCCACGGCTGCGAGCCCGGCGTCTACGACGACTCGGGCTTCGAGGCCGACCTCGACGTAACCGGCCTCTGGACGCCGGCGAGCCCGGCCACCACCTGGGAGGTCCTGGTGGAGGTGCGCAACGGCCGCGCGCACGCCGAACTGCCGCTGCCCCTGCCCGCCCGCGTGCTGCCCGCCCAGTCGCTCAACCGCTGGCTGTCGCGCTCGGCCAAGGTCGAGACCATCAGGAGCAAGGGCCACCTGGTGGTGCGGGCCAGGGCGGTGCGTGTCGTGGCCGAGTCCTGCGCGGACCTGCCCGGCGGGCTCGAACTGCGGGGCCGCGTCTTCACCGCGGTCCGTGCGGGAGAGCTGACCGCGGCCGACACCACGACCCGGCTGCCGGTGGAATTCCTGCGCGGCAAGGACGGGACCGCCTTCCGCGTCCTCATCCCGCACGACGCCGGATTCTCCGGCGCGGTGTGGCTGGAGAGCGGCAAGGAGCGCTTCAAGATCTTCACCGCCGAGCATTGGGCCGACGGCTCCGGCGCCACCCCCGGCGGTGAGCGCTGGCTGAGCGCCACCCGGACCGGCGCGCTCACCGCGACGAGCAGGGAACGGCGGCCCGCCGTACTGTCCGCCGAGTGGACCGGCGCGCGCTCGCTCACGCTGCGCGGCCACTACCGGGGTACGGCCAGGCCCGCCGGCTTCCGGCTGGAGCGCACCGGCGGCGGTGGGGTCCACGAGCTGCCGGTGACGTGGGAGGGCCAGAACTTCACCGTGGAGCTCGACCCGGCCGCCATGCCGGTCTTCGGGCAGAGCCTTCCGCTGGCTCCGGGAACCTGGCAGCTCACGGCGGCGACCGACGCCGGCCGGGCCGCGATCGGCCTCACCAACAGCGCGTTGCGCGAGGCGGGGGCCGAGATCACCGTGGGCACGCACGACCTGCGTCTGCAGTCGGACGCGGAGGACACGGCCGAGCTTCGGGTCCGCGCCCTCGCGGCCACGGGCAAGGCGGCGCTGCAGCGCGCTCTGGAGAAGGACTATCCGCGCCTGCGCGCCATGCCCACCCTCGACCTGGCCGTCTTCGAGTCCTGGGAGGGCCGCCAGTACTCCGACAACCCCCGCGCGATCTTCGAGGAACTGCGCCGCAGGGGCGACGCGCGGGAGTGCGTCTGGGTCACCGCCGACGGCCGGTTCGAGCCGCCCCCCGGCGTGCGCACGGTGCTCAGCGGCAGCGCCGCGCACGTCGACGCGCTGGCCAGGGCCGCGCTCATCGTCTCCAACGACTGCGCGCCCGAGTGGTTCGTCGCCCGCGAGGGCCAGAAATACGTCCAGACCTGGCACGGGACCCCGCTGAAGACGATCGGGCACGACGCCAGGCGGCACCCGTTCCCCGCCGCCATCGACTACGCCCGGCGCCTGGCCGGCGACGTCGCCAGGTGGGACCTGCTGCTGTCGCCCAGCCCGTACTGCAGCGACATCTTCCGCCGCGCCTTCGGCTACCGGGGCGAGATCGCCGAGGTCGGCCAGCCCCGCAACGACCTGCTGCGCCGCCCGCCCGCCGAGGGCCTGCGCGAACGGCTCGGCATCCCGCCGGGCAAGAAGACCGTCCTGTACGCGCCCACGTGGCGCGACGACGAGATCGGCCGGGGCGACCTGTACCGGATGAACCTCATGCTGGACCTGGCCGAGATGCGCGAAGGGCTGGGCGAGGACCACGTGCTCCTGGTCCGCGCCCACTCCAGGGCCGCGGGCGCCATGCAGCCGCTCGGCGAGCCCGGCTTCGCGATCGACGTCAGCGCCTACCCGGAGATGGCCCACCTGCTGGGCCTGGCCGACGTGTTCGTGACCGACTACTCCGCCGCCCTGTTCGACTTCGCGGTGACCGGCAGGCCCATGGTCTTCTTCGCGCCCGACCTGGCCAACTACCGCGACCACGTACGCGGCCTCTACCTCGACTACGCCACCGGGACGCCTGGCCCGGTCGCCGCCACCACACGGGAACTGGTCGCGGCCGTCAGGGCGGCCGGGATCGGCTACGACGCGGCCTTCCTGGAGAAGTACTGCCCCCTGGACGACGGCCACGCCGCGGCCAGGGCGGTGGACCGGATTCTCGGCTGAGACGCCAAATCTCGGCAACGGGAGCCCCGGCTGATCGCGATGCCGGCGCCACGCCCGGCACGTCCTCAGGATGCTGGATCCATGGGTTGCCCGAAGATCAGTATTGTCGTCCCCTTCTACAACGTGGAGCGATACCTCCGGCCCTGCCTGGAGTCGCTCGCCCGGCAGACGCTGACCGACATCGAGGTCGTCATGGTCGACGACGGCTCGCCCGACGCCAGCGCCGTCATCGCCAAGGAGTACGCCGCCCGCGACCCCCGCTTCCGCCTGATCCAGCAGGAGAACCAGGGGCTCGGGCCGGCGCGCAACACCGGGGCTGGCCAGGCGGGCGGTCAGTACCTCGCCTTCGCCGACAGCGACGACCTCCTGCCGCCCCAGGCCTACGACCTGCTCGTCAGCTCGCTGGAGAGCACCGGCTCCGACCTGGCCTCAGGTGACGTGCGCACGTTCGGCACGACGGGCGTGCACCGCTCGTGGCTGCCACGCGGGTTGTTCCACGCCGACCGCCCCCGCACCCACGTGCGCAGGGACAACCGCCTGCTGTGGGACCGCTCGGCGTGGAACAAGGCGTTCCGCCGGACCTTCTGGGACGCCCACGGCTTCGCCTTCCCCCCGGGCCTGTACGAGGACGTGCCGGTCACCATGCGCGCCCACGTCGCGGCCGGGACCGCCGACGTGGTCAGGGACGTCGTCTACTACTACCGCCAGCGCGACGGGGCCGGCGCGCCCTCCATCACCCAGCGCGACGGCGATCTGGCCAACCTCCGCAGCCGCGTGGGCGGCCTGCACGAGGTGGCCCACTTCTTCGCCGCCGAGGCGCCCGAGCTGAAGAACGCCTTCGACCGGACCGTCCTCATCGGCGACGTCCGGCGGGTGATCGAGGCGCTGCCCGCCGCCTCTCCCGAGGACCGCGCCACGCTGCTGGACCTCGCCACCGGATACCTGAACAAGGTGGACGCGGCCGTCATCGCCGAGCTCGGCCCCGCCCATCGGCTGAAGTTCTCGCTGGCCGCCGACGGTGACCTGGACGCGCTGCTCAGGACGCTGGAGGCCGAGCGCCGGGCAAAGGAACCCTCCGGCATCGTGCGCCGGGGCCTGCTGCGCCGCCGCCTGCTCCACGACCTGCCCGAGGCCGGCGGACGGCTGCCCGAGCGACTCTTGCGCGCCGAGCGCGACCTGTCGCTGCGCGCCAAGGTCGACGCGGCCGCCTGGCACGGCGAGACGCTGCGCATCCGCGGCCACGCCTACATCGAGCGGCTGGAGATGGCCGAGCGCGACGGGCTGCGCGCGTGGCTGCAGGACACCCGTTCCGGCACCCGCGTCACGCTCAAGCTCGCGCGCGAGCGGCGGCCCGACGTCACCACCGCCTCCGGGCAGTCGCACGTCTGCCTCGACTGGGCGGGTTTCACGGCCGAGGTGCCCGCCGGCGTACTGAAGACGGGGGAGCGCTGGGCTCCCGGCACCTGGGAGCTGCGCGTCGCCGTCACCGCCGGGGGACAGGCCAGGGAGGGCCTCGCCGGCCTGTCGCCCGACGTCGCCGAGCGCCGCCCGGCCGCCCGCGCGGTGGGCGAGCGCTGCTGGGTACGCCCGCTGTTCACCGAGGCGGGACGCTTCCAGATCCGGGTCCGCAAGCCGAAGGCGGTCGTCACCGCCTGCCGTCCGACCGAGGACGGGCTGCTCGTCGAAGGCTGGATCAGGCGCCTGGCCAGCGCGGAGCCGCCGGTCCTCGTGGCCACCAGGCGGCGCGACGGGGCCGAGGTGCGCCGCCCGGCCGCCTTCACCCCCGAGGACGAGCGCCACCAGGCCTTCACCGTGACGATCCCCGCCGCCGAGTTCGCCGACCCGCCGAGGAGCCCGCTCGCCGACCCGATGTTGTGGGAGGGCGAGGACAGCCGGTGGAGCCTGTCCTTCGAGGCGGGCGAGGAACAACTCCCGCTCGCCGCCGACGACCTGCCCCCCGTCCGCGTGCGCGCCGGTGAGCAGGAAGCGGTCCTCACCCAGACCGGGTACGGCTCCGCCGACCTCGTCCTGCGCCCCCACCGCCCCGTCCTGGCCGAAGCCCACTGGACGGCCGCCGGCGAACTGGTCGTCACCGGACACCACTTCGGCGGCCCTGCCGGGTTGCGGGCCGGCAGGCGGATCGAGGGCGACGCCCACCCGTTCGAGGTCACCTGGGACGACGGCAGCTTCCGCGCCGTGCTGAACCCGGCCGGGATGCTGCCCGGCGCCTGGGAACTCCTCGACGACCGCGGCGGCCCGGTCGTCACGGACGGGGCCGCGCCCCTGCCCGCCGCCCGGGTGCACGACGACCTGGAGTTCGCGCCGCGCTCGTCCGGCACCGGCGCGCTCCTGCTCAACGTCAGGCAGGCGCTGGCCGACGACGAACGCGGCCGGTACGCCCGCCGCGTGCTGCAGCAGGAGGTCTACCCGGAGCTGCGCCGCGCGCCGGTGCGCGAGTGCGTCGTGTTCGACAGCTGGGAGGGCAAGCAGTGCTCCGACAGCCCGCGGGCCATCTTCGAGGCGCTGGCCGGGAGCGGTCTCGACCTCGTCTGGGTGCGCAGGGAGGGGCGCTTCGCCGTACCGGTGGGGGCGCGGTCCGTGGTGCGTGACAGCAGGGAGCATGTCGAGGCGCTGGCCACGGCCCGCTACATCGTGGCCAACAGCACGCTGCCCGCCTGGTTCCGCAAGCGGCCGGGCCAGGTCTACGCGCAGACCTGGCACGGCACGCCGCTCAAGCGCATCGGGTTCGACATGGAGGCCGTGCTCAGCGTGGAGGGCGCCGCCTACCTGGAGCGATTCGCCGCCGACGTACGCCAGTGGGACCTGCTGATCTCACCCAACGCCTTCAGCACCCCCATCATGCGCAGGGCCTTCCGCTTCGAGGGCGAGGTCGTCGAGAGCGGCTACCCGCGCAACGACGCGCTGCTCGCGCCCGGCGCCGACGAGCGCGGCAGGGCGGTGCGCAGGGCGCTCGGGGTGCCCGACGGCAAGCGGGCCGTCCTCTACGCGCCGACCTGGCGCGACGACGAGCACGCGCACGGCCGCTACCGCTTCGACCTGCGCATCGACCTCGACCGGGCCAGGGCTGAGCTGGGCGGGGACACGGTGCTGCTGGTGCGCGGGCACAGCAACGTCACCGCCGGGATCCCGGCGGGCGACGGGTTCGTGGTGGACGTGACGCGCCACCCCGACGTCGCCGAGCTCTACCTGGCCGCCGACGCGCTGGTCACCGACTACTCCTCGGTGATGTTCGACTTCGCGGTCACCGGCAAGCCCATGGTCTTCTTCACCTACGACCTGGAGCGCTACCGGGACGAGCTGCGCGGGTTCTACTTCGACCTGGAGGCCGGGGCGCCGGGGCCGCTGGTGCGCGACTCCGAGGCGCTGATCGGGGCGCTGGCCGACCTCGACGGCGTCGCGGCCGGGTACGCGGCGGCGTACCGGGGCTTCCGTGAGCGGTTCTGCGAGCTCGACGACGGCGGCGCGACGGCACGCGTGGTGAGCCGGGTCTTCGGCCGCTAGCGCCTTGCCAAGGGGAGGCCCGGGGCCGAGTCCTCCGGGATGGTCAAGAAGCGGCATGGACATCCTCCAGTAGTTCCAGAGAGTAATCGGTTCCCGACCCTGAGTCGCCATGCTGGAATCCATGAGGACCTATTCGCTCGATGACGTCTACGCGACACGCAAGCGGAGAGACTCCTGGTGGACCGTGTACTTCGTGGACCCGGTCGCCTGCCGGGTCGCGCTGACCGTCGCCAACCGCACGAGCATCACACCCAACGCGCTCACGGTCTGCTCGTTGGTCCTCGGCCTGGTGTCGGCGGCCTGCTTCGCGGTTGACGAACTGGCCGCGGGGGCGGTCGTGTTCTACCTCAGCTTCATGATCGACTGCGTCGACGGGAAGATCGCCCGGCTGAAGGGCACGGGGACGCCGTTCGGCCTGTGGCTCGACTACGTGGGGGACCGGGTCCGGGTGGTGTTCTGCGCCACCGGGCTGGCCGTCGGGCAGTACATGCTCACGCACAACGTCGAGTTCATCGTGCTGGGGGCGGCGGTGGCCGTCCTGGACCTGTTCAGGTACGTGAACGCGCCGCAGATGAAGCGAGTCCGTGAGGCGATCAGGGAGGGCATGCCGCCCAAGCCCACGGTTTCCGAGGAGGTTGTCGTCCGGCCCGCGCGCCACCCGTCGTTCATGCGCAGGCTCAACAAGTACCTGGCGCGCAGGCGGGTGCGCTCCCATCTCATCAGCGGAATCGAGTTCCACGCCGCCGTGTTCGTGGTCGCGCCCCTCATCGGAGCGGCGGCGCTCATCCCGGTCTCGGCAGCCGCCAGCGTGCTGCTGCTGGTCAACGAGATCTTCCTGGTGTATCGCATGTGGCTCTTCGCGCGGCGCTTCGCCGTCGTGTCCTCCCAGGAGAGCCGAGAGCACGTTCTCGTCTAAGTTTTCGGGGGTAACGAAGCTATGTCGGATCGGCCGATATTCGTCATCGGGTGTCCACGTTCAGGGACCACGATGCTGCAGCTCATGCTGCATTCGCACCCGCGGATCGCGGTGCCGCCGGAGACCCGCTTCCTGGTACCGGCCTACTACCGGCGCCGCGTTTTCGGGGACCTCCGGGCCGCCTCGGCGCGGCAGGCGCTGGCGCAGTGGATCGCGACCGACAAGAACACCAAGTTCCGCGAGCTGAAGATCGACAAGGACGACTACGTCCAGGAGTCCGCCGACGGGCCCGGCTCGCTCGGCTCGGTCATCGGCACCGCCTTCCGCATGTACGCCGACCGGTTCGGCAAGGCCCGCTGGGGCGACAAGCGGCCCAGCTACGTCAAGCAGGTCGACCTGCTCCTGCGTCTCTTCCCCGACGCCCAGTTCGTCCACCTCATCAGGGACGGCCGCGACTGCGTGTCGTCGCTGAAGGAGATGCCCTGGTACACGCTGGACTCCTTCCACGCCGTCTCCACCTGGGCCGAGGCCATGGACGCCGGGGCCAAGCTGCGCAAGTCGATGCCCGAGGACAGCTACTACGAGCTGCGCTACGAGGACCTCACCGAAGACCCGGCCACCGAGATGAAGAAGCTCTGCCACTTCCTCGAGGAGGACTTCGACCAGGCGATGCTCTCGCCGCGTGAGGCCGCCCAGGTGGCGGTACCCGTCCACAAGGTGTGGCACAGCAACACGCACGGCGAGGTCACCAAGTCCCGCGTCGGCAGCTGGTCCACCCGCCTGGAGGACTGGGAGATCGCGCTGTGCGAGCAGGTGCTCGGCGAGCGCCTGGAGTCCATGGGTTACGAGCTCAGCGGCACCGAGAAGGCGGCCAAGGAGCACGTGCTGGCCTTCCAGAAGACCATGCAGAAGCGCCGGGCCTCGCGCATGCGCAAGGGCATGCGCGACCGCATCAACCGCCTGCGCGAGCCCAGCCCGGTCGCCGCCCTGCTCACCTCGGGCCAGCGCGCCCTGGCCGGCATCCCGCAGCAACGCGCGGAGACCCCACTGACCGAACGCGTCTGACCTTCTCCCCGGTACGGCGGAGCCGCTCCGCCGTACCGGGGTCAGCCGATGGGCGCGATGTCGAGCTGCAACCAGTCGATGTCGAGAACGAACGGCGTCGTCATGCTCAGCGCCAGCCCGCCCATGTCGCGTTGCGTGACTTTGATCTTGCTGTACTCGGTGCCGCAAACCAGAGCGTAGTGCTCTATGGAGACGGCACCCTGATCGTCGAACTGGACGATCAGGTAGTGCGGGATGCCCGCCTTCGCATACTCGGCCGCTTTGTGGACCCGGTCACGGACGATCGAGTGGCGTGACAACACCTCGACAACCACGATGACGTCCTCTGCCCGGAGCCACTCGCCAGGTTCCAGGCATGAGTGCACGACCGCATTCGGCCTCCTGAGGTGGAGCGGGACGTCCCCCAGGATGACCTCGATCTCCGTATTCACGTCCACGCACGGCGCTTTCCGCGGCCGTGACAGCGAGCGGCGGTGCTTCTCGATGCCATTCTCCAGGGCCTCAGCCAGTCGGCGTCCCGTCTTCTGGTGCCCGCGGCTTCGCTGCTCGCGCGCCACCGCAACGCCGTCGACCACCTCGATGTCCCGGCGAGTTTCCTCGTCCAAGGCCAGATAGGCGTCGAGGGTGTCCAACTGTGCGGCGTAGCTTGGTCCAACACTCACCGGCAGCTCCCGCTCATGAACCTGGCGAAAGCTTAGCGGGTCATGTGGGCGAAGAGGGTTTCCCAGCCGTCCAGGACGTGGTCGAGGCGGAAGGCGGCGGCTCTGGCTCGGGCGGCGGCGCCCAGGCGGCGGCGTTCGTCGGGGGCGGACATGAGGTCGGACAGGGCGGAGGCGAACTTCTTCACGTCGCCCGCCGGGACCAGTTCCGGGCCCGCCGAGCGGACGCCGCCGGAGACGTCGAAGGCCACCGAGGGCACCCCGTGCGCGGCCGCCTCCAGCAGGACGACGGGCAGGCCCTCGTGCTCGCTGGTCAGGGCCAGGATGGCGGCGTTCATGTACTCGGCGGGCATCTGCGCCGCCGGCACCCGGCCGCGGAAGACGACGCGGCCGGCGACGCCCTCGCGTTCGGCGTGGGCGCGCAGGCGGGACTCCTCGGCGCCGTCACCCAGCAGGTGGAGTTCCCACCCGGGGTCGCCGGTCCGGGCGAACGCGCTGATCAGGCGGTCGAAGCGCTTGACGCCCTCCAGCCGGCCCACGCCCAGGACCCTGGGGTTGGTCAGCGGAGAGGTCCGCGCCGGCCAGGTGGCCAGCGGGTTGGGCAGCGACCAGGTGTTCGGCAGCAGGGCGTGCTCGGAGAACAGCCAGGCGTCGTCATCGCTCAGGAAGACGGCCTGGTCGAGCTCGGGGTAGTGCCTGCGGATGGAGCCCAGGTGCCAGGAGCCGCGGGCGTGCTCGTACGAGCCGTGGTACTGGCCGATCGGGCGCAGGCGGCGGGGCAGCGTCGGGACCAGGCGGGTGACCACGCCGGGCGAGGTCAGCACGGCGAAGCCGGGCGTCATCGACTCGAAGACGGCGCGCAGCCGGCGGTCGGCGGCCCGGCGGGCCAGGCGGCCCTCGGGTCCCATGGGGCCGCGGCCGACGACGTGCTTGCGGTAGCGCGGCTCGGCCACGTACCGGAAGGGAGTGGTCGCCCGGTGCAGGCCGATGACGTGCACGTCGTGGCCGCGTACGGCCAGGCCCTGCGCCAGCGTGTGGGTGACCTGCTGGATGCCGCCGAGCGTGTCGGCGTCCATGCACGCGAAGACGATGCTCACCGCGTCCCCCAGACCACGGACCGGTCGGTGACGGGCTGCTCCAGCGGCACCGCGAAGAAGTCCTGGACGACCCGGGCCGAGGCGTTGCCACGCTCGTCGGCGCACCACAGCTCGCGGAAGGCCGCGTACTTCTCCGAGAACGACGTGTGCACGGCGGGCAGCGCCCGAAGGCAGGTGATGACGTCCTCGGTGCTGGTCAGGCAGGGCCCGGGGGCGATCGACGGCAGGTCGTGGTAGACGCCGCGCTCGGCCAGGCGGTACTGGTCCCAGTCGTCGATGTAGAACAACATCGGCCGGCCGGTCACCGCGTAGTCGCACATGACGGAGGAGTAGTCGGTCAGCAGTGCGTCCGAGGCCAGCATCAGGTCGTTGATCTCCGGGTAGGAGCCGGCCGGGCGGACGAAGTGGCGTACGTGCTGGGGGACGTGGTAGCGCTCCACCGGGTGGGTGCGCAGGATCATCACCCAGTCGTCGGCCAGCTCTTCCGCCATCGCCTCCAGGTCGACGCGGACGGATTTGCCGCTGTTCTTGGCGGTGTCGCGGTAGGTCGGGGCGTAGAGCAGGATCTTCTTGCCGGGTGGTAGTTCGAGCTCCTCCCAGACCCGGGGCACCGGTTCGCCGCGGACCAGGGCGTCGCAGCGCGGCGTGCCGTACCGCAGGAGGGGGCCGGTGTAGCCGTTGGACGGGACGAAGACCCGCGTGAACTCCGCGCTCGGCGCGATCAGCGCGTCCCAGCGGGCGACGGCGGCCCGCCACTGGTCGCGCGGGCCGGCGAAGTCGGCGCGCAGGTCGGGCGCGTCGAAGCCGATCGACTTGATGCCCTGGCCGTGCCAGGTCTGCAGGTAGCGGGTGCCGCGCGGCTTGGGGTAGTCGAGGGGGAGGCCGTGGCTGTCCACCCAGATGCCCGCGCGGGCCATGATCCAGATGTAGCGCCAGCTCATCCGGCGGACCAGGCCGGCGTCCTCGGGGAAGTTCTTCCTGCCGCGGGCCACCGACCAGACCACCCCGATCGGCAGCTCCCGGCGGCGCAGCTCCTCGTAGATGGCGCGGGGGGAGCCGGTGTAACCCTTGCCGCAGTCGGACTCGAAGAGCGCCAGGTCCTTACGCCGCGGCACGACCTTGATCAGTGCCTTGTAGACGCGCAGCTTCATGGCCGGGGTGCTCACCCGGGACAGGACCTCGCGTTTGATCTTGCCGGCCAGCCTGCGCCGGACCGACGGGGCGGTGACGCGGAGGAAGGCGGACGAGCCCGCGGCCTGGACGGTGTAGCCGTTGAGCGGGATCGGCTCCAGGTTCGGGTCGACCAGCAGCCGGTCGGTGGTGGTGTGGCCGTCGTGCTCGCGGGTGAACCCGATGCGCGGGTCGCCCTTGCCCTCGGGGGTGAAGACGATCTCGCTGACGTAGCCGTCGCCGCTGGGATGCGGGTGGATGGGGAAGCGGTGCCCGCCATAGGTCAGGAAGGCGCTCCATTCGGTGGGCAGCGCGCCGAAAGGGTCGTAGGTGTGGACGGTCATCGCGATCCGGCCGGCGTCCGCGGCGATCTCGGTGACCTCGTGACGCAGCCGCGCGGCGCTGAAGGGCAGTTCGGCCAGGCGCAGACGGGTGATGTCCATGCCGGGGGTGAGCGTGGTGCCCCAGTAGGTGCGGCCCTCGTGCCGGATCGCGGCGCGCGGCGGCGCGGCGGCGCCGGTGAGCGAGCGGACCGCGACGCGCAGGTCGTCGATGCGGTCGTCGATGATCAGGTGGCAGCAGACCCGGGCCATCGGCTCGATCCGGTCGATGACTTCGTGCGGGATCGTCGCCAGGTAGGGGCGGACGACCGCGGCGAACTCCTTGACCCACACCAGGTCGCGGGCGGGCAGCGGATTGAGGTAGACGCGCAGGTCCTGGCGCAGGAAGCGGTGCTGGCGCTCGGGGAGCAGGTCCTCGCGCCCGTGGTCGCGCAGGATCTTGTCGCTGCGCTGGGCGGCGATCATGCGGTGCCGTACGTTGTCCATCTCCTTGATGCTCAGGGAGATGGAGGTGTGTTCCGCCGCGCGGTGCCAGTGGTAGATCACCCAGGGGACGACCGCGAAGCGCCGCGAGGTCGCGTAGAGCTCGGTGGCGAAGACGTGGTCCTCGTAGTGGATGTCCTCGGGGAAGCGCAGCGCGTTGCGGCGCAGGAACGTGACGTCGTAGAGCTTGTTGGTGCTGAAGGAGTCGAGGAACAGCTCGGGGTCCTCGGCGATGCCGTTCACGATCCGGCGGCGGGCGAACAGCCGCGGGTAGTAGCGTTCCAGCCGCCCGCTGGGCTCGTAGTAGCGGGAGATCTGGCCGGAGACGAAGTCGGTGCCGGTGCGTTCGATCTCGGTCAGCAGGCTTTTGCAGGCGTGCCTGGGCAGTTCGTCGTCGCTGTCCAGGAACATGATGTACGGGGCGGAAGCGGCGTCGATGCCGTCGTTGCGCGGGGCCCCGCAGCCGCCGCTGTTGCGTTCGCGCCGCAGGTAGCGCACCCGGGGGTCGGCGCGTTCGAAGGCGCTTATGACCCGCGCGGTCCCGTCGGTGCTGGCGTCGTCGACGACGATCACCTCGATGTCGCGCAGGGTCTGCCTGAGCACGGAGCGCACGGCCCTGGGCACCCGCTCGGCATCGTTGAAGGTGATGATGACAACGGTGCAGTCCGGCATGCCCATCTCCCCCGAGAAGTCGAACACTCGGGTTCAGGCATTCCCCCTCTTCGGGTGATGTGTCCGGACTTGATGGTGTTTTTACCGCTGATCTCGCCTTAACTACCGCAAAAAACGCCTGATCAGCCAGATGATCAGCGCCACCAGCGCGACCCCGCCCACGAGCGGCGCCACCCGCTTCAGCAGCGGCGCTCCCGCGACCTCCAGAAGGTCCAGCGCCTCCTCGTCGGCCGTGCGCGAGGTGCGCAGCGTCCCGCTCGGGTGCGCGTCCGCGACCGCCGCCGGGTCGGGGACCGCGCTCAGGTGCCGCTCCTCGTCATCGTGCGCGGCGTTCCCAGGTACGGCTGCCGCCTCCACCCCCGGCTCGGCCAGCAACTCCGCCAGGTTGGCCGCGAACCGGTCGATCAGCTTCGCCCCGACCTCGGCCATCACGCCCTTGCCGAACTGCGCCGGCCGCCCCGTCACGTTGAACGTCGTCTCCACGCTCACCGCGCTCGACGTGCCGGCCGGGGTCAGCTTGGCCACGACCGTGGCGGAGGCGGTGCCCGAGCCCCTGGCCTCCTTGCCCGACGCCTTGAGCGTGAGCGTGTGGGCGTCCTTGTCGACGTCCTCGAAGCGGGCGGTGCCCCGGTAGGTCACGGTGATCGGGCCGACCTTCACCTTCATCCTGCCGGTGAACTCGTCGCTCTCGACGAGGTCGAGCGCCGCGCCGGGCAGGCAGGGGGCCACCCGTTCGACGTCGAGAAGCACCGCCCAAGCCTGCTCCACCGGGACCGGAACCGTGAACTCGTGCTCGAACCGCATCGCCATCGACGCCTCCTGTTTGCGACATTACGCCGGAAAGGGGGCACCCCGGAAGGGGCGCCCCCGACGGGCCTACGGAGTTCCCGCCGCCGTCCTGACCGCGCGGTGGGTCAGGACCCTGGCCAGGTGCCGGCGGTAGTCCGGCTGCGCGTGCAGGTCGGCCGGCGGCGCGGTGTCGGCCGACGCCTCCTCGCAGGCCTGCCGTACGGCCTCGCCGAGCTCCACGCCCTGCAGGGCGCTCTCCGCCGCGCGGGCACGCAGCGGGGTCGAGCCCATGTTGCTCAGGCCGATCCTGGCCTCCTGGATCGAGCCGTTGGAGCGCCGCACGGCCACGGCCACCCCGACGATCGCCCACGCCTGCACGGTCCGGCGGAACTTCTCGTAGTGGAAGCCCCACTCGCCGCCCAGCTTGGGGATCTTGACGCCGGCCAGGATCTCGCCGGCCTCCAACGTCGTCTCCAGGTAGTCGGCGAAGAAGTCGGCGGCGGGGATCTCCCGCTCACCCCGCGCCGACCTGGCCACCAGGACGCCGTCCAGCGCCAGGACCACCGCGGGCAGGTCGCCCGCCGGGTCGGCGTGGGCCAGGGAGCCGCCGAAGGTGCCGCGGTGCCGTACCGCGGGATCGGCGACCGTGGCGGCGGCCAGGGCCACCAGCGGGCAGCCCGCGCGGACCACGGGCGAGCGCAGGACCTCGTCGTGCGTCGCGAGCGCGCCGATGAAGACGTGGTCGCCGCGGTCGTGCACGCCCGTCAGTCCGGGCAGGCGGCCGATGTCCACGAGCGTGGTCGGGTAGGCCAGGCGCAGGCGCAGCAGCGGCAGCAGCGACTGCCCGCCGGCCAGCACCTTCGCCTCGTCGTCCGAGGCCAGCGCCTGGCAGGCCTCCTCCAGCGTCGCCGGGCGCAGGTAGTCGAACTGCGCGGGGATCATGACAGTGCCCTCCAGATTCGCTCGGGCGTACAGGGCATCTGGACGTCGTGGACGCCCCGCGGGCGCAGCGCGTCCACGATGGCGTTGACGACGGCCGGCGTGGAGGCGATCGTGCCGGCCTCGCCGACACCCTTCACGCCGAGCGGGTTGGACGAGGCCGGGGTCTCCGTGCGGTCGGTGACGAACGTCGGCAGGTCCGCCGCCGACGGCACCAGGTAGTCGGCCATCGTCGAGGTCAGCAGGTTGCCCTCGGCGTCGTAGACGGCCTCCTCGTACAGCGCCTGCGCCACGCCCTGCGCGATGCCGCCGTGCACCTGGCCCTCGACGATCAGCGGGTTGACCACCTTGCCGACGTCGTCCACGGCCACGTAGGAGCGGATCTTCGTCATGCCGGTCTCGGTGTCCACCTCGACCGCGCACAGGTGGGTGCCGTGCGGGAAGGAGAAGTTGTCCGGGTCCACGGTGGCGTCCGCGTCCAGCCTCGCCTCCACGCCGTCGGGCAGGTCGTGGGCGGCGAAGGTGGCCAGCGACAGCTCCTGGATGGTCTTGCCGCTCTCCGTGCCGCGCACCCTGAACGTGCCCTCGCTGAACTCGACGTCGTCAGGCGCGCACTCCAGCACGTGCGCCGCGATCTTCCTGGCCTTCTCCTTGACCTTCTCGCACGCCGCCAGCACGGCCATGCCGCCGACGACCAGCGAGCGCGAGCCGTAGGTGTCCATGCCCTTGTGGGAGATCGCGGTGTCGCCGTGAATGACCGAGACGTCCTCGAACGGCACGCCGAGCGCGTCGGCCACGATCTGGCTCCACGCGGTCTCATGGCCCTGCCCGTGCGGTGACGAGCCGGTGACCACCTCGACCTTGCCCGTCGGCAGCATGCGCACCGAGCCGTGTTCCCAGCCTCCGGCCCCGTAGGACAGGCTGCCGAGCACCCGGCTGGGCGCCAGGCCGCACATCTCCGTGTACGTCGAGACCCCGATCCCCAACTGCACCGGATCGCCCCGGTCGCGCCGATCGCCCTGTTCGGCCCGCAGCTTGTCGTAGCCGAACAGCGCCAGCGCCTTGTCCGTGGCCGCCTCGTAGTTGCCGGAGTCGTAGGTCAGCCCGGCCACCGTGGTGTACGGAAACTCCTCGTGCCTGATCCAGTTGCGCCTGCGCACCTCGATCGGGTCCAGGTTGAGCTCGGCGGCCAGTTCGTCCATGACCCGCTCGATGGCGTACGTGGCCTCCGGCCGCCCCGCGCCCCGGTAGGCGTCGGTCGGCATCTTCGTGGTGAAGACGCCGGTGCAGTTGAAGTCGTACGCGTCCATCTTGTAGATGCCGTTGAACATGAACGCGCCCAGGATCGGCACGCCAGGCGTCACCAGCATCAGGTAGGCGCCCATGTCGGCCAGCAGTTCCACCCGCAGCCCGCGGATGCGGCCGTCGGCCTCGGCGGCCAGCGTGACGTGCTGGATCTGGTCGCGGCCGTGGTGCGCGGTCAAGTTGCCCTCCGAGCGCGACTCCGTCCACTTGACCGGCCTGCCGGTCTTCCTCGTCAGCAGCAGGCAGATCACCTCTTCCGCGGTGACCTGGAGCTTCGAGCCGAACCCGCCGCCCACGTCGGGGGCGACCACGCGCAGCTTGTGCTCCGGGATGCCGGTCGTCAGCGCCAGCATCAGCCGCAGGATGTGCGGGATCTGGGTCGCGCTCCACAGCGTGAAGTTCTCCCCGTCCGTGGCGGCCATGACCGCCCGCGGTTCCATCGCGCTCGGGATGAGCCGCTGCTGGATGTAGGTGCGGTCGATCAGGACCGGCGAGTCCCGCAGCGCCGTGTCCACGTCGCCCTGGGTCAGCCGCCAGGTGAACGCCCGGTTGCCCGCCTCGTGCACCTTCGGGCCGCCCTCGGCCAGCGCGTCGTTCATGTCGAGCACCGGCGGCAGCGGCTCGTAGTCGACCTCGATCGCGTCCAGGGCGTCGGCTGCCTTGTACCGGTCGGTCGCCACCACGCAGGCGACCGCCTCGCCCACGTAGCGCACCTCCGACAGGGCCATCGGCGGATGGTCGGGGATGACGATGTCCTCGCTGACCGGCCACGCGCACGGCAGGCTGCCCTGCTCCTGCGCGAAGTCCGCGCCGGCGTAGGCGGCGATCACGCCCGGCAGGCCGCGGGCCGCGGACACGTCGACCCTGGTGATCCGCGCGTGCGCCATCGGGCTGCGCAGGAACGCCACGTAGGCCATCCCGGGCAGCTGCATGTTGTCGGTCCACTGCGTACGGCCGGTGAGCAGGCGCGCGTCCTCCTTGCGCCGCCTGGCCGTGCCCACCTCGGTCATGGCGTCTTCACCGCCATGTCCTGCGCGCCCCGCCGTACCGCCTTGACGATGTTGCAGTAACCGGTGCACCGGCACAGGTTGCCCTCCAGACCGTGCCTGATGGACTCCTCCGACGGCTCCGGGTCGTCGCGCAGCATGTCGATGGCGGCCATGACCATGCCGGGCGTGCAGTAACCGCACTGCAGGGCGTGTTCCTCGTGGAAGGCGCGCTGCATGGGGTGAAGCGTGCCGTTGGCGGCCAGGCCCTCGATGGTGGTGATCGCGGACCCGTCGGCCTGGACCGCGAGCACGGAGCAGCTCTTGACGGACTTGCCGTCCAGCAGCACCGTGCAGGCGCCGCAGTTGCTGGTGTCGCAGCCGATCGGGGTCCCGGTCTTGCCTAGCCGGTCTCTCAGCAGATGGACGAGAAGGAGCCGCGGCTCGACTTCCTCCTCGTACGCGATTTCGTCGACGGTGACGGTGATTCGGGGCATACGTCCTCCCTCTCAGGGGGGCAAGGCGGACACTCGCCAACGTACGCCCGTGTTTGTCCCGGTCAAGGGTCACTTACGGCGAGTGATCCTCGCGACGACCGCCACCAGCCCCGCAAAACCTAGCCCGACCACCATCAGCGCTACCAGCACCGCCGCGTCCGTGATCGAATCGGTCGCCAGCAGAATGCCCAGCACCACGAACAGCAGGCCGCTGAGCAACGCCATCCAGTCGGTCCTGTGCAACTGGCGCGGCTTGTCCACATCACGCCGCACGCCGGACCTCCACGTCACCCATGCCGCCGCGCAGGTTCAGCACGATCGTCGAGACCGCGCCCTTCGGCGGCGTCTCCGGGGCCAGTATCTTGTCGAACTCCACGTCCACGCCGCCGCGCAGCGACTGGTCGATCGTGATGTCGCCGACCTTCGCCGTCGCGTGTACCTCCACCCGCGCCGAGGGTGGCACGATCACCATCAGCTCGCCGACCGAGACCGAGGCGTTGAACTCCGCCGTCGCGCCCGGCTCCAGCTTCAGCTCGGACAGGTCGAGCCGGCCCTCGCCCACGCCCACGTCGTAGTTTCTGCTGGCCTCCGCCATCGTCAGCGGGGTCCAGTCGTATTCGCCGACCCGGCTGGGCAGGCCGCCGACGATCAGGCCGCTGGCGATGACGATCGCCACCAGCGTGCCCAGGGCCACCAGGCCCGCTCCACGTCCCCACCAGGCCGCGACCAGCAGTCCGGCGCCGATCGTGATGAGCACCGCCGCGCCGACGGTGGTCGGGTTCACGCCTTGGGCCGACCCTGATTGGACAGCCACGAGGATCCCTCCAATGATGAGTGCCATGAGCACGGTGATCACGCCGATGAAGGAGCGTGGCCGCTTCTTCTTCGTCGGCGGCGGGACCGGCTTGCCGTACAGGGCGGGGTCGTAGGGGGAGTACCCGGGCCGCTTGGCCGGGTCCAGCGGCTGGTAGGGGCCGTGCGGGGCGAACGCCTCGCGATGCGGGATGGGTGGCACGCCCTCCGCGGGCCGCGCGCTCACCCGCTCGCCGCCGGCCATGCGGGCGGCGCGCTTCTCACGCATCATCGCCTCGACGCGCATCATGGCCTCCTCGCGGGTCCGCGGCCGGTCCTGCGCCGCGTGGACGCGCGGGGGCCGGTGCTCGCGGGGCTCCTCGGGGAGCGGCTCGCCGTAGCGGACGGGCTCCTCGCGGGTGGGCGGCTCTTCTCCGGGCTCGTGGTGCGTGGCGGGCTCGGCCGGTGGGACGGGCTCTTCGCGGGTGGGCGGCTCGTCCCCGGTCCCGGGCTCTTGCCCGGTCCCGGGCTCTTCGCGGGTGGGCGGCTCTTGCCCGGTCACGGGCTCCTGCCCGGTCACGGGCTGCTCGCGGGTCAGGGTGCTGTCCGCCGCTTCCGGGGGGCTTCCCGCGCTGTCCGGTGTGTGGGGGTTCTGCGGGGTGTAAGGCCTTTGCGGCGTGTACGGCGGAGCCGCCGCCTCGGCCGCGAACGCCACGTCCACCATCGACCGGCCAGGCTCCGGGTGGCCGTAGTGCGGCGGCACCGGGGGAGTGGGCTGGGGCGAGGCGGTCTGCCTGCGGCTCAGCCGTTCCGGCATCGAACGCGCCAGCCCGAGCAGGTCCACCCCGTTGGCGTGCGCGGTCAGCAGCGAGATGACCAGCACCATACCGACCACCAGCGTGCCGGTGGCCAGCCAGACCGTGGTCAGGTTGAGGCCGAGCCCGAAGGCCAGCACCGCGGTCATCATCGCCAGCACGGCCTCGCCGTCGAAGTCACGGCGGGTCCAGTGCTCGATCATGCCGGGCATGCCGCGCGTGTCCTTCATCAGCATGAAGGCCGCGATGTAGAGGAAGAAGCCGACACCGGAGCCGAACAGCAGGATCCCGAACCCGACCCGGAACACCACCGGATCGATCCCCGTGTGCCTGCCCAGCCCGGCGCACACCCCGGTCAGGATGCGCCCTTCACCGCTGCGGTGCAGGATCCGGGCCTCGTTCGATGGAGCTTCCGTCATGTACTCCATCGTGACGGCACCCGCGCGCGCTCGCATCCGGGACACCCCTGACCCGACCCTGGGGGTTGTTCCCTGATGCCCGCACCCCCGCCGACATGTGACGATGTCGGTGTTATGGCTGACCAGAAGACTCTCGCAGAGCCCGGCACCGCCGAGGCGCCCTATCGTCGCATGCGCCGGCGCATGGACGGCCGCCTCGTCGGCGGCGTCGCGCACGCGCTGGCCGACCAGCTGAAGCTGGACCCCGTGGTGATCCGGCTGGCGTTCGTGCTGCTGTCCGCCGTGGACGGCGTGGGCGCGGTGGCCTATGCCGTCCTGTGGATGGTGACGCCGCGGGAGGAGCACCAGGGGCCGCCTCCCTCACGCGACTGGAGCCAGCTCGCGGCGTTCGTCGCGATCGGGGTGGCGCTGTTCGCCTTCGGGTGGATCAGCGGCGCCTCGCAGGGCGGCATCGGCATGATCCCGTTCGCGATCGGCGGCATCGGCGCGCTGATCCTCTGGCAGCAGGCCGACCCCGACCGCCGCAGGGAATGGGTCGCGGGCGGCACCAAGAGCATCCGCAAGAACCGGGCCCGCACGCTGATCGGCGTCGTCCTCGTGGTCGCGGGCGGCGTCGGCTTCCTCATCGCCCAGGACGAGCTGCAGGACGCCACGCCCGGCCTGCTGTTCACCGTCGTGGTGGTCGTCGGGCTCGTGGTGATCGTCGCGCCCTGGCTGGCCGGCCTGTGGAAAGAGCTTCAGCTGGAACGGCGGGAGCGCATCCGGCAGGAGGAGCGGGCCGAGATGGCGGCGATGGTCCACGACTCGGTGCTCCACACGCTCACGCTCATCCAGCGCGTCGCCCACGACCCGCGCGAGGTCGCCAGGCTCGCCCGCTCGCAGGAACGCGAGCTGCGCAACTGGCTCTACCAGCCCAAACAGGACGCCGACGCCACGCTGGCCGCCGCCGTCCGCAGGATCGCGGCCGAGGAGGAGGACGCGCACGGCGTCCAGATCGAGGTGGTCTGCGTCGGCGACATCGACATCGACGCCGAGGGCAAGCTCGCCGCCCTCCTGAAGGCCTCCAGGCAGGCGATGGTCAACGCCGCCAAATACTCTGAGAGCCAGTCCATTTCCGTGTACGCGGAAGTGGAGGGTGAAGAAGTCACCGTTTTCGTGAAGGATCGGGGTAAGGGCTTCGATCTGGACGAGGTGCCGCTCGACCGGATGGGCATCAGGGAGTCCATCATCGGCAGAATGGAACGGCACGGTGGCAGCGCGAGAGTCCGTACCGAACCGGGTGAGGGCACAGAGGTGATGTTGACGATGAAGGTGGCGAAGCGTGATTAAGGTCCTGATCGTCGACGACCACAGGCTGTTCCGCTCCGGGGTACGCGCCGAGCTGGGCGACTCGATCCAGGTCATCGGCGAGGCCGAGGACGTCGACTCCGCGGTCAAGGCGATCGCCGAGATGGAGCCCGACGTCGTGCTGCTCGACGTCCACATGCCGGGCGGCGGCGGCCAGGAGGTCCTGCGCCGCGTGCTCGGCTCGGGCGGCCAGGTGCGCTTCCTCGCCCTGTCGGTCTCCGACGCCGCCGAGGACGTCATCGGCGTCATCAGGGGCGGTGCCCGCGGCTACGTCACCAAGAACATCAGCGGCAAGGAGCTGACCGACGCCATCCGCCGCGTCTCCGAGGGCGACGCCGTCTTCTCGCCCCGGCTGGCCGGATTCGTCCTGGACGCCTTCGCCTCGTCCGAGGCGCCGCCCATCGACCCCGAACTGGACTCGCTGACCCAGAGGGAGCGGGAGGTGCTCCGGCTGATCGCGCGTGGGTACGCGTACAAGGAGATCGCCAAGGAGCTGTTCATCTCGGTGAAGACCGTGGAGACGCACGTGTCCTCGGTGCTGCGCAAGCTCCAGCTGTCCAACCGCCACGAACTGTCCCGCTGGGCCACCGCCCGCCGCCTGGTCTGACCTCCAGGGCGAAAGGGGCACCCAACGGCACGAGGCGGCACCCGGATGCGGTGGTGCACCCGCCGGGCGGTAACCCAAGAGCGGGAGCCGTGTGGCGCCGGGCATCGGGCCTGTGGCGCGGTACTGCCGGGGGTGGGCCCGTGACGTGGCAGTGGGCCGTGACGTGGTGCTGTCGGGGCGCGGGGCCTGTGGCTCGGTACTGCCGGGGTGGGGCCTGTGGTGTGGTGCTGCCTGGGGGTGGGCTGGTGTTTGAGGCTAGATCGTGCGACATTTCGAGGTATGGGCAGGGACGTGCCAGTCGTCGTGTTCAGCCGGGAAGACCGTAGGACATATCGGGAAAAAGTACGACGATGTCTGGATGTTTTCGCCCAGATGCTGCGTGAATCCCGCTTCGAGCTTGAACGCCCCCTCGCCGGGCTGGAGATCGAGCTCAACATCGTCGACGAACACGGCGAGGCCGCCATGCGCAACGCGCAGGTGCTGGCCGCCATCGCCCAGCCCGACTGGGCCACCGAACTGGGCCAGTTCAACATCGAGATCAACATCGAACCCCAGGGGCTGGACGGCGAGGGCGCCCTGGCCCTGGAGAACGACGTACGCTCCCGCCTCAACCACGCCGAGTCCAGAGCCCGGTCGGAGGGCGGGCACCTGGTCCTGATCGGCATCCTTCCGACCCTGCGCGAGCAGGACATCGGCGAGGGCACGCTGTCGGCCAACCCGCGCTTCCGCCTGCTCAACGAGCAGATCTTCGCGGCCAGGGGCGAGGACCTGCACCTGCTCATCGAGGGCGTCGAACGGCTCGACACCCATGCCGACAGCGTGGCGCCCGAGGCCGCCTGCACCAGCGTCCAGCTCCATCTCCAGGTCAGCCCGGAGGCCTTCGCCGCCCACTGGAACGCCGCCCAGGCCATCGCCGGCGCACAGGTGGCCGTGGCGGCGAACTCGCCGTACCTCTTCGGGAAGGAACTGCACCGCGAGACCAGGATCAGCCTCTTCGAGCAGGCCACCGACACGCGCCCGGCCGAGCTGAAGGAGCAGGGCGTGCGGCCGCGGGTGTGGTTCGGCGAGCGGTGGATCACCAGCGTGTTCGACCTGTTCGAGGAGAACGTCCGCTACTTCCCCGCCCTGCTGCCGCTGGTCGAGCACGAGGACCCGCGCGAACTGCTGGAACGCGGCCTCATCCCGCACCTGCCCGAGCTGACCCTGCACAACGGCACCATCTACCGCTGGAACCGCCCCGTCTACGCCGTGGTCGGCGGCACGCCACACCTGCGCGTCGAGAACCGGGTGCTGCCGGCGGGCCCGACGGTCCTCGACGTCGCCGCCAACGCCGCCTTCTACTACGGCCTGATGGCCGTCCTGCCTTATGCGGAGCGGCCGATCTGGAGCCAGATGTCGTTCGCCGCGGCCGAGGACAACCTCAACACCGCCGCCCGGCACGGCATCGACGCCCGCCTCTACTGGCCGGGCGCGGGAGAGGTGCCGGCGGTCGAGCTGATCCTGCGCCGCCTGCTGCCGATGGCCCACGAGGGGCTCGAACGCTGGGGCGTGGACAAGGCGGTCGCCGAGCGCCTGCTGGGCGTCATCGAGGGGCGCTGCCTGACCGGGCGTACGGGCGCCACGTGGCAGGTGGAGAAGGTCAACGCGATCGGCGGCGACCGGCACGAGGCGCTGCGCAGGATGACGCTGGAGTACATCGAGCGCATGCACACCAACGAACCCGTCCACACCTGGCCCGTCTAGGTGAGCAGGCTCTCGCCCAGTTCGGTGATCGTGTGCATGACGGAGTTCTCCTCGCGGCTGCTGGTGATCAGGCCGGCCGCCCGCAGGATCGAGGCGTGCTGGCTGGCCGAGGAGGGGGAGATGTGCAGGAGCCGGGCGAGCTGGGTCGTGGAGCGCGCGCTCCTGGTGGCGCGCAGCACCGCCGCGCGCGTGGGGCCGAGCAGCCCGGAGACCGCGTCGTCCGCCGCGTCGCCCGAGGGCAGCAGCCATGCGCCCCGGTGCTCCACGGGATAGACGAGCACCGGCGGCAGGCCGGGGTCGGCGAGGCTGACCGGCGTGCCCCAGCAGAACCACGACGGGATCAGCAGCAGCCCCCGCCCGCCCAGGTGCAGGTCCCTGTCGACCGGGTACTCCACGTGCAGGACCGGCGGCTGCCAGCGCATGATCGGCCGCAGGCTGTGCAGGACCGCCTCGACGCCGCCGGAGTGGAAGGCACGCAGCCGCCGCGCGTGGTCGGCGGCGACGTGGTTGCGCACCTGGGCCCAGTAGGGGGCGACGGTGATCCGGTGCAGGGAGCGCAGCGCGCCGGCGACCTCGTCCATCGCCTGCGCGTCGGCGCGCGCGAGGTCCCTGGCCCAGCCGGTACGGCCCGGCAGCCTGGAAACCTCGTCCCTGACCCTGGTGCCCGGCGTGGACAGCAGGCTGTCGAGCCCGTCGTCGAGCGTGCCCCCGTTGCCGGGCGTGAGGAAGTCGGGGAAGTAGGGCCGGGGCGGTGCCAGCGAACGCAGCCCGCCCAGCGGTTCCGCGGACAGCCGCGGGGCGACCTGCGTGAGCCAGTCGGCGAAGAAGGTACGGCCCCGCCGGCCGTACAGGCGATGGAGACTGAAGACCGTCTCCCAGAGCGGATCGGCGGAGGACGCCAGGCGGGTACGAGCGAGGTCGTCCCCGGTGAAGTGAATGCGTAACATGCGACCGGCCTCTTCGGTGGATCGTGCCGCCATTATGACCAGAAATTGCGTCATATCGGTGTCATAAGCAGGGTCTTTCGGTTGTGGTCGAAAGAGGGTGACCGGGGCGGGGGCGATGGGTGAGGCTGAGCGCCATGTTCCGCGTTCTCGGCCCGCTCGAGATCACGATGGGTGAACGGCTGGCGCAGCCCCCAGGACCGCGCCAGCGAGAGCTCCTCGCTCTGCTGCTGCTGCGCGCCAACCAGGTGGTCTCGATCGGCACCATCGTCAGGCTGGCCTGGGGCGAGCGGCCGCCGCCCACCGCACGGCGGCAGGCCCAGAACTGCGTGGGACGTCTGCGCAGGCTCATGACCGACGTCGGGCTGTCCCCGAAGACGATCGTGACGACCCCGGGAGGCTACCTCCTCAAGGTCGCCGACGATCAGCTGGACATGCTCGCGTTCCTGGCGCGGGCCGACGAAGGACGTGCCCTCGCGGGGGCAGGGCACGTCTGGAAGGCGAGCAGGCGCTACCGCTCGGCGCTGGCGCTGTGGCGCGGGCCGGCGTTCGACGGGATCGAGCTCGGGCCGCTGACCGGAGAGGTCGAACGGCTCGACGAGCGCCGCCTCGCCGTACTCGAAGACTGCCTGGACCTGGAGCTGCAGCTCGGCAAGCACGTGGCCGTCGCGGACGAGCTGGCCGTGCTCGTCGCGCGGCACCCGCTGCGCGAGCGCATGTGGGGGCAGATGGTGATCGCCCTCTCCCGCTGCGGCCGCGAACGCGAGGCGCTGATCGCTCTGGAAGGCGCCCGCGCCCGCTTCGAGCCCGGCGAGCGGCTGCTGGAGATCGAGGCGGCGATCCTGCGCGGCGAGGCGGGCGTCCCGGAACGGCCCGGCCGGCTGCCCGCCGACCTGCCCGACTTCACCGGGCGCGAGGAGGAGACCGGCGCGCTGGCCGCCCTGCTGAGCCGCGAGGCGGGAGCCGTCGTGTCGGGGGAGGCGGGCATCGGCAAGACAGCGCTCGCCGTGCACGTCGCGCACCGCGTCAGCAGCCGCTACCCCGACGGCCAGCTCTTCGCCAGCCTGCGCAGAAGCGGGCCCGCCGAGGTGCTGGCCGGGTTCCTGCGGCGGCTGGGCGTACCCGGGCACGCGGTGCCCGACGGGGTCGAGGAACGCGCCGAGCTCTACCGCAACAAGCTCGCCGGGCGGCGCGCGCTGATCGTGCTCGACGACGTGGCCGACGCCGCGCAGGCCCGCCCGCTCCTGCCGGAGGCCCCGCGCTGCGCGGTGCTCATCACCAGCCGCTCCGGCCTCGACGAACTGACCGGCGGCTCCCGGCTGCCGGGGTTGGGCGGGATGTCGGCGGGCTCCGTTCTGCCCGGACTCGGAGGTCTGGCGGATGAGGCGTTTCGCTCGGAACCGGGAGGAATGGCGGAGGGGGCCTTCCGCTCCGGTCTGGGCGACGCGACCGCCGGGCCGCCCGGGTCCGGGCCCCTCCCGGCCCGGCCGATCTGGCCGGCCTGGGCGGGGATGTCCGGCTTCGGGGTACGCCAGAGCCGCCCGAGCACGCCCCGCGCCGGCCTCTCGCTGGTCAAGCTCGCACCCCTGGAGAGCGGCCCGGCGATGACGCTGCTCGCCAAGGTCGCGGGTGCGGGCCGCGTGGCGGCCGAGGTCGCCGCGGCCCGCGATCTGGTACGGCACTGCGGCGGCTCACCCCTGGCCATCCGCGTGGCCGCGGCCCGCCTGGACGCCGAGCCCCGGCTGCGGGTGAGCTGGATGGCCGACCGCCTGTCCGGCCACGCGATCCAGCGGGACCCCCGACCCGAGCACCCGCGACCCGAGCGGCCGGACCCCGAGCACCCGCGACACGAGCACTCGGACCGCGAGCACCCGCGACCCGAGCACTCGGACCGTGAGCACCCGCGACCCGAGCGGCCGGATCGCGAGCGGCGGTCCGGGCGACAGGACTCCGAGGTGATCTCGGCCCTGGGCTGGCCCGCCGCCGAGGTGCTCGGCCTGGGCTATGCCGGGCTGCCCGAGGCCGCCCAGCGGCTGCTGCGCCTGACCTGTCTGGTCGAGGCCCCCGACTTCGCGCCCTGGGTGTGCGCGGCGCTCCTTGACGCCGACCTCGCCGAAGCGGAGGAACTGGCGGAACGCCTGGTGGAGGCCCAACTGCTGGAGCGCACCGGACCGGCGCGCTACCGGCTGCAGGACGTCGTCCGCGCGTTCGCCGCCCGGCGGGCCGGCGGCGACGAGCGGGCCGAGGCGCTGGGACGGCTGCTCGACGGCTGGCTCGTGCTCGCCGACCAGGCCAACGGGCTGCGGTTCGGCGGCGGCAGCGGCCCGCCGGAAGGACGCTGGTCGCCGAAGGGCGTGGCCGTCGGCGACCCCGCCGACTGGTTCGAGAGCGAGCGCCCCGGCCTCGTCTCCGCCGTACGGCAGGCCGCGGCGGAGGGCCGCGCCGAGCACTGCTGCCGCCTGGCCGTCGCCCTCGCCCGCTTCCTGGAGGGCGCCGGCCACCTCGACGATCTGGCCGAATGCCTGAGATTGGCACTGGCGGCGAATCCGCAGAGTGAACCCGGGCACACTTGGGCATTGTGAACCACGTGAAGCGTCCCCTCGCGCTCGTCGTGCTGCTGGCGCTGCTGACCGCCTGCGGCCTGGTCCGTGCCCCGTCCATGGACGCCACCGGCAAGGACACCTTCGAGGACGACGTGAACTCGGCCCGGGTGCTGAGCGAGGAGTACTGGAAGCAGCAGTTCGCCGCGCTGGGCCGGACGTACCGGCCGGTCACGGAGTTCGTGGCCTACGAGGGCGAGGGCGGGCCGAGGTGCGGCGGGCAGCCGTCCGTGCCGAACAACGCCTTCTACTGCCCGGCCGGCCACTTCATCGCCTACGACGCCCGGTGGATGCGCGGCCTGTGGGAGGAGATGGGCGACGGTTCCGTCTATTTGATCATCCCGCATGAGTTCGGGCATGCCGTACAGGCGCAGCTCGAAACGTCGTTCCAGCTCAACGTGCAGCAGGAGCTCCAGGCGGACTGCTACGCCGGTGGCACGCTCGCGGCCCTGGTGAAGTCCGGCGCCCTCCGCGCCGAACCCGGTGACGAGGAAGAGCTCCTGCTCAACCTCGCCGCCGCCGGCGACCCCGACGAGGACTGGTTCAACCCCCAGGCACACGGTACGGCCGAGCAGCGCCAAGCCTCCTTCGCCGCCGGGTACCGCGATGGAGTAGGCGGCTGCTGAGAAGTACGACCACGGGATGATGCGCGCCGGCGCCGACCCGGTCTAGCGTGGTGCCATGCCGTTGGGAGAGATCAGCTGGCTGCGCAGGGGAGCCTGCCGTACCAGCGATCCTGAGTTGTTCTTCCCGCTCGCGCCGGGCCCCGGGCAGGAGGCGCGGGCCAAGGCCGTCTGCGCCGGATGCCAGGTGCTCGACCAGTGCCGCGACTACGCGCTGAGCGCCGGTGAGTCCGAGGGGATCTGGGGCGGGATGACGCCGGACGAGCGCCGTCGTGCCCGCTTTCCCGCGGGCTGGCACAGTCCGGCCGCCAGTTAGCCTGCAGTGGTGCTGCTACGTTCCCTCGCCGTGCTCACCGCGGCCAACATCCTCAACAACCGGATCGCCCCCCGCCTCGGCCCCATCACCTCCGCCGCCGCCACCGCGGCGCTGGTCGCGATGGCCCGCAGGTCCGGGCTGACCTGGGAGGAGCTCGGTTTCCAGCACGGCCGCAGGGGTGCCGTGGCCGGTGGGGTTCTGTTCGCGGCGGTGGCCGTGGTCTACACGGCGGGCATCTCCCACCCGAAGACCCGCCCCCTGTTCCACGACGACCGCGCCCTGTCCCTGACCCGCGCCAGAGTCCTCGAAGAGGCGCTGGTGCAGGTCCCGTTCGGCACCGTGCTGCTGGAGGAGGTCGGCTTCCGCGGCGTCCTGTACGCCGCCCTGCGCCGCCGTCACGGCACCGCCGCGGCGACGGCCGGATCCTCCGCCGTGTTCGGCCTGTGGCACGTCCTGCCGTCGATCGACATGGCCAAGGCCAACCCGGCCCTGGGCGCCCTGACCGCCGCCGAGTCCCCCAACCACCTCGACACGGCACGGGTGGTGGCGGGCAGCGTGGTGTCCACGGGGGTGGCGGGCGTGGCCTTCTGCGAACTCCGCCGCCACGCGGGCCTGGCCGCCCCGGTGCTGCTCCACCTGGCGACGAACTCCCTGGGCTACCTGTTCGCCCGCCTGTCAACCCGCCTGCCCACCCGGCTCCCGGCCCCTCGGGAAACCCCCACCACCTGACAACCCGCCCACCAGCGACCCGGCTCCACGGGCTGTCTGCGCACTCGCGCCTCCGCCCTCGTGGGCCACCTGCGCACTCGCGCCTCCGGCTCGTGGGCGCGTTGTTGGCCGGGTAGTTGTGCCTGGGTCTGGGTTCCCGGTCGGGTGGGTAAGGGGGCGCCGTTACGGTGCCCGGCCCCGTGCGGGGTCGGAAGCGTCTCCCTGGAGGCCCTCAGCCCTGTGCGGTGGTGGGGGTGGGGGCGGCTGCGCCGTAAGAGATGGCCCTAAAAAGAGGTGGGAACGATCTGGAAGGGCTCGGCGGCGCGGCCGGTGGGGAGGCCGGCGGTGGCGCCGTTCTGGAGGAAGCGCTCGCGGACGAAAGCCTCGAATCCCTCGCGGTGCGACACCTGGCTCACGTGCGACAGCAGCGCCGCCACCTTGCGGTCGAGGGCGTCGGTGATGTCGACCCAGTGGTTCGGGGCGGAGCCGCCGTTGAGCCACACCTCGCGCACCGTCCACTCCGTCAGGCCCTCGTCGCGCAGCAGTTCGGGGAAGGCGTACGGGTTGCGCGCGTCGGGGTAGACGGCGTCCAGCGTGGCCCCGCCGACGGCGCGGTGGTCCGGGTGGCTCGGTGCGACGAACTGGTAGTTGCGGTCGGGATGGTGTGTGATGACCAGGTCCGGGCGTACCTGCCGGATCACCCGGGCGATGTCGCGCCGCAGTTCCAAGGACGGCACGACGGTGCCGTCGGAGTAGCCGAGGAAGCGCACGTCGGTCACGCCCACCGCCTTGGCGGCGGCGATCTGCTCGGAGCGGCGCAGTTCGGCCATGCCGGCGTTGTCCTGGGCGCGCTCGTTGCCGCCCGCGTCGCCGTCGGTGACGAGCAGGTAGGTGACCTCGACGCCCCGATCGACCATGAGCGCCACCGTTCCGGCCGCGCCGAAATCCGCGTCGTCCGGGTGCGCGGTGACCACCAGCACCCTGTTGACCTGGTTCTCCGCCAGCATGACATCCCCTTTCCGATCTCTCCATGGGCACAACCAGAGGGCCCCAGTCGGCATTCCGAGTCACGATTGTCGGTGGGGCGTCCTAACCTAGGGGCGTGCCGACCCAAGTCTCTCTAGACCACCCACTGCTCGACGGCCTCAACCCGCAGCAGCGCGAGGCCGTGATCCATCACGGCAGCCCGCTGCTCATCGTCGCGGGCGCGGGATCGGGGAAGACGAGGGTGCTGACGCACCGCATCGCCTACCTGCTGGCCGAGCGCAAGGTCCACCCGGGCGAGATCCTCGCGATCACCTTCACCAACAAGGCCGCCCGAGAGATGAAGGAGCGCATCGACAAGCTCATCGGCCCCCGCTCCAAGGTCATGTGGGTGATGACCTTCCACAGCGCCTGCATGCGCATCCTGCGCAAGGAGGCCAAGCGGCTGGGCTTCCCGTCGAGCTTCTCGATCTACGACCAGGCCGACTCGCAGCGGCTGATGGCGATGGTCTGCCGGGAGATGGACCTCGACCCGAAGCGCTACCCGCCGCGCGGCTTCTCGGCCCAGGTGAGCAACTACAAGAACGAGCTCATCGACTACGAGACCGCGATCGACCGGGCGAACAACCACCTGGAGAAGACGCTCGCCCAGGCGTACAAGGCCTACCAGCTCAAGCTGACCGAGGCCGGCGCCATGGACTTCGACGACATCATCATGAACACGGTGACGCTCTTCCAGCTCTTCCCCGAGGTGGCCGAGCACTACCGGATGCGCTTCCGGCACGTCATGGTCGACGAGTACCAGGACACCAACCACGCCCAGTACATCCTGATCAGGGAGCTGGTCGGCCACCCCGAGCTGAAGACGGCGGACGGCGAACTGGTCCGCACCGGGTCCGACATGTCGGAGCTGTGCGTGGTCGGTGACGCCGACCAGTCGATCTACGCCTTCCGTGGCGCCACGATCCGCAACATCCTGGAGTTCGAGCGCGACTATCCCGACGCGCGCACGATCCTGCTGGAGCAGAACTACCGCTCCACCCAGAACATCCTGGCCGCCGCCAACGCGGTCATCTCCCGCAACGAGGGCCGCAAGCCGAAGAACCTCTGGTCCGACCAGGGTGACGGCCCCAAGATCGTCGGGTACGTCGCCGACAACGAGCACGACGAGGCCATGTTCGTCGCCCAGGAGGTCGACCGGCTGTCCGACGAGGAAGACGTCAAGCCCGGCGACGTGGCCATCTTCTACCGGACCAACGCCGCCTCGCGGGTGTTCGAGGAGATCTTCATCAGGACCGGCCTGCCGTACAAGGTGGTCGGGGGTGTGCGCTTCTACGAGCGCAAAGAGGTCAAGGACCTGCTCGCGTACCTGCGCGTGCTGGCCAACCCGGCCGACGTGGTGTCGCTGCGCCGCATTCTCAACGTACCCAAGCGCGGCATCGGCGACCGCGCGGAGGCGATGGTCGAGGCGCTCTCCTCCCGGGAGAACATCACGTTCTGGGACGCGCTGCGCCGCGCCGAGGAGGCCTACGGCATGGCCACCCGCTCCCTGAACGCGGTGCGCGAGTTCGTGGCCATGCTGGAAGAGCTGATCGCCAAGGCCGAGGGCGTCCCGCCGTCCGCGCTGGCCGAGGAGATCCTGGTCGCCACGGGCTACCGCGCGGAGCTGGAGGCGTCGGAGGACCCGCAGGACGAGTCGCGGCTGGAAAACCTCAACGAGCTCATCTCGGTGGCCCAGGAGTTCGAGGAGGCCAACCCGGAGGGCACGCTGGTGGAGTTCCTGGAGCAGGTCTCGCTGGTGGCCGACGCCGATCAGATCCCCGAAGCCGACGGCGGCCAGGGCGTGGTCACGCTGATGACCCTGCACACCGCCAAGGGCCTGGAGTTCCCGGTGGTGTTCCTGACGGCGATGGAGGACGGGGTCTTCCCGCACATCAGGTCCCTGGGCGAGCCCAAGGAACTGGAGGAGGAGCGCCGCCTGGCCTACGTGGGCATCACGCGGGCGCAGCAGCGCCTGTACATCACGCGCGCGGCCGTACGCAGCTCATGGGGCGCCCCGTCCTTCAACCCCGCCTCCCGCTTCGTCAACGAGGTGCCGGCGACGCTGCTCGACTGGCGTACCGACCCGGAGAAGTCGGCCAGGACCGCCGCGGTCCGCCGCGACCCGACCCCGGCCCCGGCCAAGAAGAGCTCTCGCGCGGTCCCGAACCTGACGCCGGGCGACCGGGTGACGCACGACGCGTTCGGCCTGGGCACGGTGGTGTCGGTGGACGGGGTGGCCGAGCGTACCAAGGTCAAGATCGACTTCGGGAGTGGGGGAGAGAAGACGCTGCTGCTGGCGTACGCGCCCCTCGAAAAGCTCTGAGGGCATGGGCTGTCGCTTCGCTCCGGGCTGGTTGGTGTGGGGGAGCCCAGCTCCCCCACACCCCTTGCCGGAGGTCTTCCGGCCCCCGGTCCCCGGGTGTGGGCCGGGCACGGTGGGTGAAGGGCGCGTAGGGGCGCGACGCGCCTGAAGGGGTCGGTTGAACAGCCCAGGCCCCCGGGCGTTGTCCCGGCACGGGATACGGGTGGGCTGGTTCCACGGGCGCCCCGGCAAAGTGTGGGGATGACCGCTCACGCTGTGAACGGCTGAAGGTCCTCCAGCGTCACGAGCAGCTGCTTGGCGAGGGTGTACTCCAGCCGGTGGAAGCCGTCCGGCGGGATGTGCAGTTCCCATTCCACCTTCACGAGGCCCTGCGGGGACGGCTGCACCGCGTCGCCCACCACGCCGTACGGCTCGGCGGACCGCGCGGTGTAGCCGCGGGCCGCGCGGCGCAGCCGTGGGCAGGTGGCCAGCGCTCCGGGGATACAACCGCGGCAGGTGGGTGGCGCATCAGTGGCGGAGACTCTCGAAGGCGAGGCCGTACGAGCGCTGGACGAGAACGGCCTGTCGCAGCAGTCGCGGTGAGAGCTGGAGGCGGTCGTCTACGCTCTGCGCATGATTCGTCGAGGCTGAGAGGAGACCTTGGTGTCGGACGACATGACGAGGCTGACCGGCTTTCTGCATGAGATCGGGCTGCTCAAGCGCTACAAGCGCACGGGATGGCTCATCGCGGGGGTACGTGATCCGGAGAGCGTCGCCGACCACTCCTTCCGCACGGCGATCATCGCCGGCGTGATCGCAGCCCTGGAGGGAGCCGACCCTGAGCGGGCGGCGTTTCTCAGCCTGTTCCACGACACCCAGGAGAGCCGCGTCACCGACATCCCGTACATCGGCAAGCGCTACCTCAAGGCGACGCCCAACGAGCAGGTGACGGCGGATCAAGTGCGCGGCCTGCCCGAGCCGGTGGCGGAGATGATCGAAAGGGTGGTGGGTGAGTACGAGGAGAAAGCCAGCCTCGAAGCCGTCTGCGCCCGTGATGCCGACAAGCTGGAGTGCCTCATCCAGGCAACCGAGTACCGGGAGCAAGGTCACCAGAACGTTCAGCCGTGGATCGACAGCTCCCTTGCGGCGCTCAGGACTCCGAGCGCGAAGCGCCTGGCTGATGAGGCACTACGGACGGGAACCCTGGACTGGGTGCGCCGCATCCTCGACGGTGACCAGTGACAACTGGTCGGACTGCGGCAGGACCGTTGCGGAGGAGGTCCACGCCTGTGCTTCCCATCGCGCAGAGCTGACGATGGGCCCGGCCTACCTCGAGCTCACCTGGCGGGCTGGCTGAAGAAGGCCCCGGGGCGGAGGTGTCCGACAGGGTTTCGGGACAGACCGGGCCGGATTCGTCCACGCCGTTGGCTCGGGAGCGGTTACGGTCCTGGGGCGTCGTCGCCGACCTGGCCGGGGCGTTCGTCGGCGTTGAGGTGTTCGGTGAGGCCGTCCAGGAGGTGGCGGAGCAGGTCGGTCAGGAGTTCGCGCTGGTCTTCGTCGAGGTGGGCGACGAGGGCGTCTTCGTGGGTCAGCAGGGCGTCAACGGTGTCCTCGACGAGCCGGTGACCGGCATCGGACAGGGTGATGGTGTGGGTGCGTCCGCGCGGGCCTCGTGTGGTGCGCACCAGGTCCGCCTTCTCGGCGCGGGTGACGCGCTGGCTGATGGCGCCCGCCGTGACCAGGCAGGAGGTGCTCAGTTCCGCCGGGGTCATGGTGTACGGCGGGCCGCTTCGCCGCAGCGTGGACAGCAGGTCGAGGGTGGCACCGTCGATGCCGAGCCGGGCCAGCGTGCGGCGGCGCTCGTCGCCGAGCAGTTTGGCGGCGCGCCAGACGCGGGTGATGATCCCGATCGACGCGACAGGGGTGCCGGGGCGCTCCCGGCGCCAGGCCAGTTGGATCTCGTCGACGGCGTCGGGGTTGCTGTGCTGGGTCACGTTGCCTATCGTACAAGGAGAAGTTTAGGTCTAAACAAGGAGTCTGAAGATGACACGTACGGCCGTGGTGACGGGTGGCGGCACGGGGATCGGGAAGGCTACGGCGGCGGCTCTGGCAGCCGGCGGGCTGGACGTAGTGATCACCGGCCGCCGCCGGGACGTCCTGGACAGAGCGGTGGCCGAGCTGGGTGACGGGGTGCGGGCCGTGCCGTTCGACGCGACGGTGCCCGCCGAGATCGAGGCCGCGCTGCCCGAGCTGCCGGAGAGGGTGGAGGTACTGGTCAACAACGCGGGCGGCAACACCGACTTCGGGCGTGCCGGGGACCCGGGCCTGGCGGGGCTGCGGGCGGCTTGGCTGGCCAACCTGGAGGCCAATCTGGTGAGCGCGGTGCTGATGACGACGGCGCTCACGCCGCGGCTGGCGGACGGAGGCCGTGTCGTCACCCTCGGATCGATCGCCGCGGCCAAGGGCGCGGCGGGTTACGGCGCGGCCAAGGCCGGGGTGCTCGCCTGGAACGCCGAACTGGCGTTTCAGCTCGGCGGTCGCGGTATCACCGCCAACGTCGTGGCGCCGGGGCTGGTCGAGGAGACCGAGTTCTTCGGCGACGGGCTGGGCGAGCAGCGCCGTACGGCGCTGCTCGCCCAGACCGCGAACGGACGCGCCGGTCGGGTCGGCGACGTCGCCGCCACGATCGCCTTTCTCGCATCCTCCGGCGCCGGTCACATCACCGGCCAGGTCGTGCACGTCAACGGCGGGGCGTACCTGGGCGGCTGACGTCGCCGGCGGAGCCCGGCTCCATGCCTGTGCGCCCTCGCCGTGGCGCGACTCAACGGGGCCGATCAGGTGAAGACGTCCATGCCGGTCAGCTTCGCGGAGAGTTCCCAGAGCCGCGCGGCGCCGACCGGGTCGACGGCCCACGGCTTGACACCGCCGACGAGCATGTCGTCCGTGGTCGCGGGCGCGGCGACCGCGCAGTCCTGGAGGTAGGTGCCGCCGAGCCCGTCGAGCGCGGGCGAGGTGGCCGCCCACGTCGCGGTCGCCGCGCCCTGCGCGGGCGTCTTGAACCCCTCCGCGGGTCGCCCGTCGGCCGTGATCCACCCCTGCGCCACCTGCTCCTCGCGCGAGATGTGCCGCTGGAGTGGCGTGAGGATACTCCCCGGATGTACGGCATGCGCCTGGATCCCCATCCGGTTCAGGTGTACGGCGAACAGGGCGTTGGCCGTCTTCGACTGCGCGTACGCCAGCCACCGGTCGTACCCGCGCTCGAAGTGCGGATCCTCCCACCGCAGGCCGGACAGGAAATGCCCGGACGAGCTCACCGACACCACCCGCGTCCGCCCCGGCACCAGCGCCGGTCGCAGGTGGTTGACCAGCGCGTAGTGCCCGAGGTGGTTGATCGCGAAGTGCGCCTCCCACCCGTCCCCGACCCGGGTCTCCGGCCAGGCCATGATGCCCGCGTTGGCGATCACGATGTCGAGAGTGGCGACCGGTGGGGAGAACGCCCTGACGCTCGCCAGATCCGCCAGATCGAGCGCCAGGATGTCCACCCGCCCGGTCCCGAGCAGAGCCCGTCTGGCCAGGTCAGTCCGCCGGGCGGGCACGATCACCCGCGCCCCCGCGCGGCTCAACGCCCGTGTGATCTCCAGCCCGAGTCCCGAGTACCCGCCGGTCACCAGCGCGTTGGAACCCCGCAGGTCCATCCCGGTGAGCACTTCGTCGGCCGTGCTCCATGCCCCGAATGTCGTCATGTGGAGGAGGCTAAAATCTAGAGTGTGCTCTAGGTCAAGCTAGGAGAGGCCCATATGTCCCTGACGATCGGCGAGGTGTCACAGGTCACCGGCCTGAGCGTGCACGCCCTGCGCTTCTTCGAGCGCGAGGGCCTCTTCCTGCGCGACATCCCCCGCACCCTCGGCGGTCAGCGGGCCTACGAGCGGTCCGACGTCGACTGGCTCCTGCTGTGCAACAGGCTGCGCGAGTCCGGCATGCCGATCGCCACCGTCAAGCGCTTCGCCGACCTGGTCCGCGAGGGCCCCGGCAACGAGCCCGACCGCCTGGCGCTCCTGCGCGAACACGAACGCCAGGTGGAGGCCAGGATCGACGACCTGCGCGCCTGCCTGGCGGTGATCCACGACAAGGTCGTCATCTACGAGCACCACGTCAAAACCGGCACCGCCACCGGCCTCTGGTCCCCGCCACTCGCCGCGGAACCGCGACGACCCTAGACAGATCTGCCTACGATGCGCGAGCGTGCCGTTCAAGGCGCTCGACGGCTGAGGTCGTCCCGGGATCTCAGCGGGGCAGGGCGCTGCCCTTCTTCCATTCGGTCCAGTTGAGCTGCCAGTAGCTCCAGCCGTTGTTCCAGCCGAGCTTGCGCTTCGTGCCGGTGATCTTGATGACGTCGCCGCGCTGGGCGATGCCGTAGAACCACTTGGCGCCCGCGGGGGTGGCGCGTACGCAGCCGTGGCTCTGGTTGCTGCGGCCGAGGAAGTGGTAGTAGCCGGCGCTCTGGTGGACGTACTCGCCGCTGTCGGAGATCCGGACCGCCCAGGGGATCTCCTCCTTGTAGTAGCGGGGGTCCTTGGGGTCGGTGACGCCGAGCCATGAGGAGGTCATGGTCTCGATGGGCTTCTTGTTCATGGCGAGGTGGATGCCGCTGGTGGTCAGGTAGACGTCGACGCCGTTCTTGACCAGGCCGCCCTTGCCCGCGCTGATCGGGATCTTCTTGGCGAGCTTGCCGTCGCGGGTGACGCGCATGACGTGCTTGCGGGTGTCGACGACGGAGATGTTCGCGGGGCCCACGGCGAAGCGCTGGGTGACGTCCTTGACGGACTCGTTGCCGGCCAGCTTGCTGAGCTGGGCGGTGAAGGTGACCTTCTGGTGAGGCTTCCAGTAGAACTTGGTGCGGTAGATGACCTTGCGTGCCGACACCCAGCGCCAGGCACCGTCCACCGGCCGCTCCGACCGCACCTGCAGCAGCGCCTCGACCGCCGCCTTGTCCTGTACGTCGCGGTCGAAGGTCACGATGATCGGGAAGCCGACGCCGACCTTCTCCTTGTCCTGCCCCATCGGGGTGATGTCGGCGATATCCAGCTTTTTCGCAGCGGCGGCGGTGACGGCTGCGGCGGGCTTCGCGTGCGCGACAGAAGGTACGGCCGACAGGCCGCATGCCAGCGCGACGGCGACGAGCAATCTCACTTGGGTACTCCGGGGACAAGAGGGTGGTGCGTTCCAGAAGTAAGACAAGTGACGGGCGGGGTTGGTGCGTCCGGGCCGTGTAACGATCTTGCAACGGCTCTTGGCGCGGCGCTTGGGCCGCGGTGGGTAGGGTGCGGGCTGTGCGAGTACTCATCAGCGGTGGAGCGGGTTACATCGGCAGCACGATCGCCTCGGCGTGCCAGGACGCGGGCATCGCCCCGGTCATCCTGGACAACCTGGTGACCGGTCGCAGGGAGTTCGCCGAGGGGCGGGACTTCTACGAAGGCGACATCGCGGACGGCGCGCTGATCGACCGGATCTTCGCCGACCACCCGGACATCGAGGCGGTCATCCACTGCGCCGCGCTGATCGTGGTGCCCGACTCGGTGGCCGACCCGGTGGGCTACTACCGCGCGAACGTCTCCAAGAGCCTCGACTTCGTGGACCACCTGCTCAGGAACGGCTGCCGCCGCCTGATCTTCAGCTCGTCCGCCTCGATCTACCGGGCGGGCGACGACTTCACCGTGGACGAGAAGTCCGGCCTCGACCCGCAGAGCCCCTACGCCCGCACCAAGGCGCACTGCGAGGCGATGTTCGCCGACATCGCGGCCACACAGCCGATCGACGTGCTGTCGCTGCGCTACTTCAATCCGATCGGCGCCGACCCCAAGATGCGCACCGGCCTGCAACTACGCCGGCCGAGCCACGCGCTGGGCAAGATGATCGAGGCGTACGAGCTGGGGGAGCCCTTCCAGATCACCGGCACCGGCTGGCCGACCCGCGACGGCTCCGGCATCCGCGACTACATCCACGTCTGGGACCTGGCCACCGCGCACGTGGCCGCGCTCAAACGGTTCGACACGGTCATTTCACACGCCCAGGTGATCAACCTGGGCACGGGCGAAGGCACGACCGTGCGGGAGCTGGCGGACGCGTTCAACGCGGTCGTGGAACGGCCCGTCGAGGTGGTCGAGACCGGCGCCAGGCCCGGGGACGTGGCCGGCGCCTACACCCGTAGCACGCTGGCCGGTGAACTCCTGGGCTGGACGGCCGAGCACTCGGTCGCCGAGGGGATCCGGCACTCGCTGGAATGGGCGCGGATCCGGGACACACGCCTGGCGTGAACGCCGTCGGCCGGTCAAGGGGGCGGCGTCACGGCGGGGACCACGTGAGACTGCCGGGCGGCGCTCGAGGCCGGGCATGGGTACGGCGGGGCGCGGTGGGCGCGGCCCCGCCGTAACTGCGAGAAGGCAGCCGTAACTGCGAGAAGCAGTCGTGCCCGCGAGAAGTAGCTGTGACTACGTGCGGCGGTCGTGACTGCGAGCAGCGGCAGTGACTACGAGCCGCAGCTATAGCTGCGGCTCGTAGTCGCCACCACGGAGAGGCTACTTGGCGACGACGTCGCCGTTGGGCAGCGTCAGGCCGTCGGGGATCTCGCTGGTGCCGTCCTTGAACTCGGTGGTGACCTCGTCGGCGGGCGGTGCGGTGACCGTGACCTTGGAGCCCCAGCCGGTGTAGCGGGTGTCGACGCTCAGCGTCTCCTTGCCCTCGGCGTCCATGCCGATCGCGGCCGGCGAGTACGTGGTGACCAGGCGCTTCGGCAGGCCCTTGCCGTCAAGCTGCAGCTTCCAGCTGATGACGACCTTCTGCTGCTTCTTGCCGGGCTTCTCGAAGAGCGAGGCCCGGTACCAGGCGGAGACCTTGTTCAGCTGCCCGACCGTGATGGCGCCCGCGTAGCCACCCTTGATCGCTTTGCCGCTCTTGAGCAGGGTCTTCAGCGTGTTCGGCTCGGTGATGTTGACGATCTGGCCGTAGAGGCCGGTGAGCCCGCCGGTCGGGCCCTTGGGGAACTTGATCCACGTCTTGTCTTCGGGAAGCAGGGTGCCGAACATGCCGCCGGAGATGTACGACGTGGTGCCGATACGGATGGTCCGCTCCGGCGAGAACAGGCCCTTGAGCAGGTCGGGCGCGTCCTCGGGCAGGTCGGACTGCTTGAAGTTGAACTTGCCGGTGATGTCCGAGGCGGCGAGGCCGGCCTTGGAGAAGGCGAAGGTGCCGGTGCGGCGCATGAAGATCTCGCGCTGGCCCCGGTTGGAGAGGATGGTGCGGTCAATGAACTTCACACCGGTTCCCGCGACGAACTGCTTCTTGAGCGCCACGACGGGATCCTTGGGCGCTGCCGCCTGAGCGGGAGCGGCGGTGAGGGCTGCGGCGGCCACGGTGAGGGCGACGCCGGCGAAGATGCGCTTCATGGGGCCGAAGCTTGGCAATCGGAGATCACGGCAATGTCTCCGCCAACCCATCTGTTACGGGAGTTTCCATGCAGAAACCATGCAGAACTCCGGCCCCGTGAGCCCCTACTGCACCGTGCCGTCGTCGCTCGGCGGCACCGCGACGTAGTCCTCGTCGATCGGCGTTGGCGGCTTCAGGATGTGGTCGACCAGGTCATCGAGGCTGATGATCGACTCGGCGGTCGGCGTCTTGACGGAGATGTCGGCGCCCCAGTCGGAGTACCTGGTCTCGGTCGTGCCCTTGATGGTCGCCTTCTTGGTCAGCGGCATCGTCCAGTCGATCGCCAGACGCTGGGGGAGCTGCCCCTCGCCGAGAGTCAGCCGCCACGAGATGCGCGACTTTCCGATCTCGCCGTACGAGATCCCGGGCATCAGGGTGCGGAAGGACGGCGAGACCTTGTGCAACTGGGCGAAGGTGAGCGAGCCGCGGTAGCGCGGGCCCGTGTGCTTGCCGGTGGCCAGCAGGTGCTTGAGCGTGGCCGGTTCCAGCACGTTGATGAGCTGGTCACCCATGATCGCGAAGGACGGGTCGCCGTCGCCGCGGATCCAGAACTTGTCGTCGGGCAGCGCCCTGGAGAAGAGCCCGCCGTGGATGTAGTAGTGCTTGCCCGAGCTGACCATGTACGTCCGCTGGGTCAGCAGGTCGACCATGTCGGCCGCCTTCGGGTCCTTCTTCGCCTGGGCGGCGAACTGCTTCTTGAGCACCGGGCCGAGCACCGGGGTGCGTTCGCCCTCGGCGGCGACGACGCCCTTCGGCCCGAAGGCCGCGGCGCCCTCGCGTACGACGCCGATGTAGTCCTGCTTGTCCACCCAGGTACGCGAGGTCTCCTTGATCCTGACGCCCTGACCGGCGACGAACTGCTTCTTGAGCGCGTCGACGGGTTTGACCTGGGCGAACGCCGGAGGAGCCACGACCATCGCGGCAGCCGCCGCGGCAACGGCGATCAATCGCCTCATTTATGCCCCCTTATTGACATGTGCCAGGGCATCATCGCGGGGTGAGATCACCGTCACATCACGGGATTCGCGTGACCCGATGACCTGGGCAGGTCAAGCTTGGGGCTAGGCTTCGTTGGCGGAAAACGCCCGGCACGCACGGGGTGGCCCGGGCCGTCGAACACTCAGTCGGAATAGCAAGGACGGACCCTCGTGGACCTGTTCGAACATCAGGCGAAGGAGCTCTTCGCGGACTACGGCATCCCGGTGCCGCGCGGCATCGTCGCCCACACCGTGGAGGAAGCACGCGCGGCGGCTGAACAGCTGACCGGCCGTGTCGTGGTCAAGGCCCAGGTGAAGACCGGTGGGCGCGGCAAGGCCGGCGGAGTCAAGGTGGCCGACGACGCCGCCGACGCCGTGGACAAGGCCACCGCCATCCTGGGCATGGACATCAAGGGCCACACGGTCCACAAGGTACTTGTGGAGGAGGCCAGCGCGATCGCGGAGGAGTACTACTTCTCCTTCCTGCTCGACCGCGCCAACCGGACGTTCCTGGCCATCTGCTCGGCCGCGGGCGGCATGGACATCGAAGAGGTCGCCCACAGCACCCCCGAGAAGGTCGCCAAGGTGCCCGTCTCGGCCATCAAGGGCATCGACCGCGCCACGGCGCGCGAGATCGCCGTCGCCGGCGGCCTGCCGGAGAAGTCGCTGGACGGCGCCGCCGAGCTCATCGAGAAGCTGTGGTGCTGCTTCGTCGACGAGGACGCCACGCTGGTCGAGGTCAACCCGATGATCCTGTCGGCCGACGGCCAGGTGAAGGCACTCGACGGCAAGGTCACGCTCGACGACAACGCCGAGTTCCGCCAGAAGGACCACGAGAAGTTCGCCGACAAGGCGGCCGAGGACCCTCTTGAGGCCAAGGCCAAGGAGAAGGACCTCAACTACGTCAAGCTCGACGGCAACGTCGGCATCATCGGCAACGGCGCCGGCCTGGTCATGTCCACGCTCGACGTGGTCGCCTACGCCGGCGAGGCCTTCGCCGGCAAGCCGTCGCCCGCCAACTTCCTCGACATCGGCGGCGGCGCCTCCGCCGAGGTCATGGCCTCCGGCCTGGAGATCATCCTCTCCGACCCGGCCGTGAAGTCGATCTTCGTGAACGTCTTCGGCGGCATCACCGCCTGCGACGCCGTGGCCAACGGCATCGTCGCGGCGTTCAAGCTCCTGGAGGAGCGCGGCGAGGCCGTGACCCACCCGCTGGTGGTCCGCCTCGACGGCAACAACGCCGCCCTCGGGCGGCAGATCCTGCACGACGCCAAGCTCAAGGGCGTCGAACTGGTCGACACCATGGACGACGCGGCCAAGCGCGCCGCCCAGCTCGCTGCGGTAGGTGCGTAATGGCAATCTGGCTGACCGAGAACAGCAAGATCATCGTCCAGGGCATGACCGGCGGTGAGGGCACCAAGCACGCCAAGCGCATGCTCGCCGCCGGCGCCCGCGTCGTGGGCGGCGTCAACGCCCGCAAGGCCGGCACCACCCACCTCGACCTGCCCGTCTTCGGCACGGTCAAGGAGGCCATGGAGGCCACCCGCGCGGACGTGTCGGTCGTCTTCGTACCCCCGGCGTTCACCAAGGACGCGGTCAAGGAGGCCATCGACGCCGAGATCCCGCTCTGCGTGGTCATCACCGAGGGCGTCCCGGTTCACGACTCCACCGAGTTCTGGGCCTACGCCGTCGAAAAGGGCAACAAGACCCGCATCATCGGTCCGAACTGCCCCGGCATCGCCTCGCCCGGCGCCTCCAACGCCGGCATCATCCCCGCCGACATCACGCCTCAGGGCCGCATCGGCCTGGTCTCGAAGTCCGGCACGCTCACCTACCAGCTCATGTACGAGCTGCGCGACTTCGGCTTCTCCACCGCGGTCGGCATCGGCGGCGACCCGGTCATCGGCACCACGCACATCGACGCGCTCCAGGCGTTCCAGGACGACCCGGGTACCGACGCGGTCGTGATGATCGGTGAGATCGGCGGCGACGCCGAGGAGCGGGCCGCGGCCTACATCGAGCAGCACGTCACCAAGCCCGTGGTCGCCTACGTGGCCGGCTTCACCGCGCCGGAGGGCAAGACGATGGGCCACGCCGGCGCCATCGTCTCCGGTTCCGCCGGGACGGCGCAGGCCAAGAAGGAAGCGCTGGAGAAGGTCGGCGTCCGGGTCGGCAAGACGCCTTCCGAGACCGCCCGGCTGATGCGGGAGATCATGCAGGCCCGCTGAGCTCCGTCGCGTTCGCCGAACCCCTGTGCCGCCGTTCCCGGCGCGCGGGGGTTCCGGCTTTTCCCGGATGTACGACCCCCCTTTTCCCGGGTGTACGGTCTCCTTTTCCGGGTGTACGGCCCCGCCGCCGCCCCGACTGCCTTGGCCCGCGCCGTGGCCCACCAGACCGCCCGTGGGAGGGGCTCCTCTTGCGCTCCGGGATCGTGAGTTGGGATGTGCGGGCCGGCCCGGGTGTGAGCCTGGAACCCCGATGCGCGAAGCGGCTCCAGGGCGTAAAGGGGACTAATAGCAGTCGGGACGGCGCGGCGATGGGGGTGTAGGCGTCAAAGTTGAGGAAAATAGGTTCCCGTGACGGCGCTACTCGACCAGCTACGGACGGCTCCCCGCGCCGTCCTCGGCAAGATCCCCGGGGTCACTGGCGACGACGATGAGTCCAGGCGGCCGCTGCCGGTGTCGGGCATGCTGGCCGCCGCCTGTACGTTGGGCGTCGGGCTGGCGGTCCTCACCACCCTCACCCTGATCGGCTGGATGGCGGCGCCCCGCGGGGCGCTGGGGCCGGGTTTGCCGGGGGTGTTCCGTACCGCGGCGCAGCTCTGGCTGGCGGCGCACCACGCCGGGTTCGCGATTCCCGGTGGGCGGGTCGGGCTCCTGCCGCTGGGGTTGCTCATTCTGCCCGCCTTTCTGCTGTACAAGGCCGGGCGGTGGATGGCCAGGGACGCCGATCTGCGGTTGCGGCTGCCCGCCCGGCTGCCCAAGAACTCGCCCAAGGAGAAGGCCAACGCCCGTCGCCGGGCCCAGCTGATCCTGGTGGCGCAGGCGGGGGTCTCGCTGGCGGCGCCGTACGCGCTGCTGGCGGGGTTGATCGCGCTGGTCGCGCGCAACGACATCACCCAGCCCTACATCGGCGAGGCGCTGCTGAGCCACTTTCTGCTGGCGTTCGTCGTGGGGGCGCTGGCCACCGCGCGGACGATCGGGCCGTGGCGGTCGATGTTGCGGCTGCTGCCCGAGCGGGTGCGCGCGGTCACCGTGGGTACGGCCGTCGCCACCGCGATCATGCTGGCCGGTGGGCTGGTGCTCGTGGTCGTGGCCGTCGCCCTGAACTTCGGCGATGTCAGGGCACTGTCCGGGCAACTGTCGACCGGGTTCGTGGGCGGGGCGCTGCTGCTGCTCGTTCAGGGGCTCTACCTGCCCAACGCCGTGGTGTGGGCGATGTCGTACATCGCCGGTCCGGGGTTCGCCTTCGGCACGGGTACGCTCGTCGCGCCCACCGGGGTCCAACTCGGGATGGTGCCCAGCCTGCCGCTGCTCGGGGCGTTGCCCGACAGCGGGCCCGTGCCTGCGCCGATGATGGCGGTGATCGCGCTGCCGTTCGCGGCCGGGGCGGTGGCGGGGGTCATGGTGGCGCGGATCGCGCCGTCGCCGTCGTATGAGGTGGCTCCGCTGTGGGGGTTCTTCTCCGGGGTGAGCACCGGGCTGGTGGCGGGGTTGCTGGCGGCGTTGTCCGGCGGGCCGCTGCGGGGTGGACGGCTGGCGGCCGTCGGCCCGTCGCCTTGGGAGGTGGCGCTCTCGGTCTGCCTGGAGGTCGGGGTCGCGGCGGGCATCTCCGCCGGGGTGGCCAACTGGCTGCTGCTGAACAGGAAGGCACGCAAGCCGCTGGACAAGGCGGCCACGCCGGTGCGCAAGGCCGGTGCCGTACTCGCGAAGGCCGCCAGCAAGGTCGGCCTGGCTGAAGCCGACGCGCGCCCGCTGCCGGGCCACTGGATGGACGCCACAGAGGCGGACACGCAGCCGATCCCGGTGATCCGCGACGACTGGCAGGACGAACACGCCTCGGCGGCCGGGGCCGACACCGCCCCCCACAGCCGCTACGAACCCGACCGCCCGCCACGCCGCGACATCATCGACGAGTCGGACGACCGGGGCGGCCACGTCATCTACATCGACCCCTACGCCTGGGACCGCGACTAGCGGCCCCACGCACGGGAACCCCGGGCATAACTACCCGGCAGGCCCTTCGGGGCCCCGAAGAGCCAAGGGGACAAGCTTGTGAGCCCCGGTGCGCCGACGCCTTTGGGCGCGCGGGCCCCAAGCCGCGGAGCGTTCGGATTGCCGGGGTGCTGACCTCGGCGCGCGGGCCTCGGGGCGTCGCCGGGTGGAGACCCGGAGTACTTGGCCGGGAACCACTCGCAAGGCCCCGGGGTACCACCGGGAGCCGGGCGGGGCCGGTGGGCGCGCGAGTGAAGGCCGGGTGCGGGGGTCAGGGCTGGACGGTGTTGAGGATGCGGAGGACCTCCGGTGGCAGCTTCTTCTCCGTGGCGTCCCGGAACTGGGTGTAGCACTCACCCTGCGACGCCACCGTCCCCGCCCCCTTCATGCACTCCTGGTAGGCGGAGTACTCGTCCATCAGGTACAGCTGCAACGCGGTCGCGATGGCCGACAGCACCAGGGCCACGGTGGAGACGGCGATGCCGCCGGTCGCGGTCCCGGTGGGCTTCTTGGAGGCGCGGAGCAACGGCAGCGCCCGTATGCCGGTCATCATGGCGAAGACGGCCATCACCAGCCCGGCGAGGGGCAGCATGAACGTCATGGCCAGCGCTGCGATGGACAACCAGATCGCGCGGCGTCCCGCGGATTCCGCGGGCTGCTGGCCTGCCGGCGCCTGAACAGGTGTCGACACCTGACCTCCTCTGCGTCGCCGGGCGAGTGAGCAGATACGCTGTCAGCCCATCCCGGCTTCCAATTGGAGTGCGCGTGTCTAAGGCTGGGCGGCTCGTCGTCCTCGTTTCCGGCTCTGGAACCAACCTACAGGCCTTGCTGGACGCTTCCGCCGACCCGGCGTACGGAGCGCGCGTGGTGGCGGTGGGCGCGGACCGGGACGGCATCGAAGGCCTCGCCAGGGCCGAACGCGCACAGGTCCCGACGTTCGTGGAGAAGCTGCGCGATCACCCAGGCAGGGCCATATGGGATGAGGCGTTCGCGGCGCGCATCGCGGAGCACAAACCCGACCTGGTGGTCTCGGCCGGCTTCATGAAGATCCTCGGCGCCCCCACGCTGGAGGCGTACCCCGTGCTCAACACCCACCCCGCGCTGCTGCCGTCGTTCCCCGGCGCGCACGGGGTGCGTGACGCGCTCGCCCACGGCGTCAAGGTCACCGGCTGCACGGTGATGCTGGCCGACGCGGGCGTCGACACCGGCCCGATCATCGCGCAGGAGACCGTGAAGGTCCTCGACGGCGACGACGAGGCGACGCTGCACGAGCGCATCAAGACCGTCGAGCGGGAACTGCTCGTCGACATCGTGGGCCGCATGGCCCGAGAAGGCTGGACCGTCAACGGACGGACAGTGATCATTGGAGGGGCGCGTGACTGAGCGCAGCGAGGGAACAGATCAGCGGAGCACACGCATCGCCATCAGGCGGGCGCTGATCGCGGTGTACGACAAGTCGGGGCTTGAGGAGCTCGCGCGGGCTCTCGACGCCGCCGGCGTCGAGATCGTCTCCACCGGGGGTACGGCTGCCGCCATCGCCGCGGCCGGCATCCCGGTCACCAAGGTGGAGCGGCTGACCGGCTTCCCCGAGTGCCTCGACGGCCGGGTCAAGACCCTGCACCCGCGCGTCCACGCGGGCCTGCTGGCCGACCTCACCAAGCCGCATCACGTGGCCCAGCTCGACGAGCTGGAGATCGATCCGTTCCAGCTGGTCGTGGTCAACCTGTACCCGTTCCGGCAGACGGTGGCCTCCGGCGCCTCCGCGGAGGAGTGCGTGGAGCAGATCGACATCGGCGGTCCCGCGATGATCCGCGGCGCCGCGAAGAACCACGCCACCTGCGCGGTCGTCGTCGACCCCGCCGGCTACTCCGGGATCCACGCGGCCCTGGAGGAGGGCGGGTTCACGCTGGAGCAGCGCAGGAGCCTGGCCGGCGCCGCCTACGCGCACACCGCCGCGTACGACGTGGCCGTGGCGACCTGGTTCGCCGACGTCTACGCCGGTGACGGAGGGTTCCTGGGCGCGGCCTGGGAGCGCAAGGCGGTGCTGCGCTACGGCGAGAACCCGCACCAGGAGGCCAGGCTCTACACCGAGGGCGAAGGCGGCCTGGCCGACGCCAGGCAGCTCCACGGCAAGGAGATGTCCTACAACAACTACCTGGACGCCGACGCCGCCTGGCGCGCCGCCTGGGACTTCACCGAGCCCTGCGTGGCGATCATCAAGCACCAGAACCCGTGCGGCATCGCCACCGGCGCCGACGTGGCGGAGGCGCATCGCAAGGCGCACGCGTGCGATCCGGTCTCCGCCTACGGCGGCGTCATCGCGGTCAACGGTGAGGTCACGGCGGAGCTGGCCGGGCAGATCGCCGAGGTGTTCACCGAGGTCGTGGTGGCCCCGGCGTTCGCCGAGGACGCGCTGGCCGTACTGACGAAGAAGAAGAACCTGCGCCTGCTGGTCTGCCCGCAGGGCCCGGCGAACCCGACGGAGTTCCGCCGCATCGACGGCGGGCTGCTGGTGCAGCGGGTCGACCGGATCGACGCGCCCGGTGACGCGGCGGCGCGGTGGGAGCTCAAGGCGGGCGCGGCGGCCTCGCCGGAGGTGCTGGCGGACCTGGAGTTCGCGTGGCGGGCGAGCCGCTCGGTCAAGTCGAACGCGATCCTGCTGGCCAGTGACCGCGCCACGGTCGGCGTGGGCATGGGCCAGGTCAACCGGGTCGACTCCTGCCGTCTCGCGGTGACGCGGGCGGGCGAGCGGGCCGCCGGTTCCGTGGCTGCCTCGGACGCGTTCTTCCCGTTCGCCGACGGGCTGGAGGTGCTCATCGAGGCCGGTGTGAAGGCGGTCGTGGAGCCCGGCGGGTCGGTCCGTGACGAGGAGGTCATCGCCGCCGCCGAGAAGGCCGGCATCACCCTCTACTTCACCGGAACCCGGCACTTCTTCCACTGATCACTGTCCGATGCCACACCCGGGGTGCCCGCCCCGGGTGTGGATTTTGTGGTCAAAGAGCGGCAAAAATCCGGTTACCCTGATGGCTCCGTGCCGGTTCCTTCTCCCGGAGTGCCTCGATGCTCGATGTGATCCTGCGCGCCTACGTGGCGACGATGGACTTCGCGACCAGCCCGTTCGTCCTGGTGGGGCTCGCCTTCCTCGGCGCGTACCTGGGCGTGAAGGCCGTGGAGCGCATCCCGTTCACGCGCCGCATCATCGAGCGCCGCGAGGCTCAGGCGGCGGAGCGAGAGTAGTCCAGGCGAGCCTGGCGGCGCCGGCGAGGGCGGCCCGGACGCCGAGCGTGGTGGGGCGGACCTCGACCGCCTTCACGAACGCCAGCCCCGCCACCTCCGCGATGGCCCGGTCCAGCGGCTCGAACAGGACCTTGCCCGCCCCGGCCACGCCGCCGCCGATGACCACGGTGCTCACCTCGACCGCGGCGGCCATGGAGACGATCATCGCGGCCAGCGCGCGGGCGCCGCGCTCGAAGGCGGCGACGGCCGTCGCGTCGCCGTTCTCGGCGTCGGCGGCCAGGTCTTTGGCGTCGGCGCCGGTCCAGCCGTGTTCGCGGGCCCAGCGGACGAGGTTGGGGCCGCTGGCGTAGCGTTCGACGCAGCCTCGGCCGCCGCACTCGCATTCCTCGCCGTACGGGTCCACGGTCATGTGGCCGACATGTCCGGCGTTGCCGGTGGGGCCGAGCAGCGGGACACCGTCGATCACCAGTCCGCCGCCGATGCCGGTGGACACCACCATGCCGAGCAGCGACGCGCTGCCCCGTCCTGCGCCCAGCCAGTGCTCGCCGACCGCGAAGCACTGCGCGTCCCCGGCCAGCACCGTAGGCAGTCCGGTGAGCTCGGCCACCCGGTCGCGCAGCGGAAAGCCGCGCCAGCTCGGCATGTTCACCGGGCTGACCGTGCCCGCGACCGCGTCGAGCGGCCCGGCGCTGCCGATGCCGGCCGCCAGCGGCCGCGGGCCGCCTTCCGTGAGCTTGCGGACGAGGCCGGCGAGCGCGTCCATCACGTCGTCGCGCGGCGTGGGGACGGTGCCGTCGCGCAGCACCGCCCCCCGCTCGTCGACCAGCGCGGCGGCCAGCTTGGTTCCGCCGATGTCGATCGCGAGAACGCAGCCCATCAGTGCTTGTGATGGTTGTCGGGCTGGCGCGGGTCGCCCGGGTGTTCAAGACCCGGCACGAGCTCCACCCGCTCGGCCCGCAGCCCGTCCAGCCACCGCGCGAACGCGCGCCGCCGGGCGGCCTCCTCCAGCCCTCCATCCGGTACGCCCGCCCGGCCGGAGGCGGGAAGGGCGACGGCCACGTGCCAGCCCAGGGCGTCCTGGACCGGCCCGGCCAGGGTCCCGTACGGCTGCCCGCCCAGGGCCTCGGCCACGGCGGCGGGCAGGGTGGCGAGCGCGACCTCTCCCAGGGACTCCAGGTCGTCTTCCGACCAGGCGGCGGGCCGTTCCGCGTAGAGGCGGTGCCGTACCTCGGCGACCCCCTCGGCGGGCGTGGCCGACCGAGCCCGCCAGGCCGCGGGAACCTCCGCCGGGACGTGCTCGAACAGCGCCTTCACCCACGGGCTGCCGTTGTAGGCGGAGGCGTTGATGGAGCCCAGCTCGACCGCGGCCAGCCGGTCCAGGGCGGGACCCTCGACCGGGGGCAACCCCAGCCGCAGCGCCTCGTCCTCGCACAACACCTCGGTCAGGATCACCTGGGTCAGCCAGCGGGCCAGCTGCCGGTCCTCGGAGCTGCCCGGCACCGGCAGCGCGGCGCTGAGCGGCCCGTCGCGCAGTTCGGCGACGCGCCGGTCGAGGGGCTCGCGGGGGACCGGCCGGCCGTTGACCCAGCCGATCACCGCGCCCACGCCGGGCGCGGACGGCGCTCCGGTCGCGGGCGGGCGGGTACGGACGGGCGCCCGCCCGACGTCATGCCCGTGCCCATCTCCATGCCCATGCCCGTGCCCATCTCCATGCTCATGTCCGTGTCCATGCCCATGGCTCATCGGGTCACCTCCAGCCGCACGACCGGCGCGTACTGGCACCGGCCGAACCACATCACCTTCGCGAGAGCCCAAGCATGGCCGGGCGCCGCGTCCTGCGGCACCTCCACGGGGAAGTCCACCTCGACGCTCTGCCCGGCGGGCACGGTGAAGCCGCGGATGACCTGGGGCAGCATCTCCCACGTTCCCCAGGGCGCGGCCAGCTGGGCCTCGCCGCGGATCTCGCCGGCGGTGGTGTTGGCCAGCCGTACCGTGACCGCGTCGCGCGCGCCGGGACGGAGGGAGAGCGACTCCGCGGCCATCGTGACCGTCAGGCCGGTGGCGCGGCCCTCGGTGGCCTTGGTGCCCTGGGCGGCGGCCCAGTCGTCCTCGGGCGGCGGGCCGGCGACCGGGAGTTCGGGGGCCTCGCCGAGCGCCACGGTGGCGACGTCCTCGATGAGCTGTCCGTGGGCGAGGGTGCGGGCGGAGACGTAGTGGAGGCCCTGGCCGGGGGCGGGGGTGACGGTGGCGGTGAAGCGCACGTGGCCGTCGGCCTCCAGGCGGAAGGGACGGCGCTCGGGCGTTACGGCCCAGCCGTCGGGGACCTGAACGTCCACGACGCCCTCGTGGGCGTGGCGGCCCGCCACGACGACCTCGACCTCGAACGGGCCGGTCGGCGTGACCAGGCCGGGGGTGACCGCGACCGACAGCGGCAGGTAGCCGAGCGGGGCGGGACCCTTGTTGTGCAGCCAGTAGCGGCTGTAGACGGGCTGGGCGATCTCCGCGAGCGCGCCGGACTCCGCGTCGCCCAGGGAGACGGGCGCGATGAACGTCGCCACCTCCGATCCGGACAGTTCCAGCGAGGCGCCGGGCACGCGGGAGGATTCCAGCAGGTCGGAGCGGACGAGCCCGTCCAGGGGGAGCACCGGTGAGTCCAGGGACGCCGTGGAGCCAAGCCCGGTCGACTCCACCAGCCGGATCGTGACGCCGTCCGGCAGGTCGAGCGTGCCGTGGGCGTGCGGGTTCCCGGTGGCCTTGACGGTGCCGAACAGCACGTCGCGGGCGGGCGAGACGCTCAGCAGCGAATGAGCGGGCGGCAGCGTGCCCTGCCGGGCCTCGACCACCCGGGGCAGCATGGGCGTGACGAACTCCTGCCCGGCCGCCGGCAGGCTCAGCGCCCGCCAGTCGCCCTGCCCGGCCACCAGCGAGTAGTGGAACTCGTGCGTCCAGTGCTGCAGCTGGAACCCCGACCCGTCGGGCGTCGTACGGCGGGGCGGATCCAGCCAGATCCCCGAAGGCCACCCGGTGCACGAGCGCATCAGCGACAGATGCAGCGCCCCGGCCGGATCCACCGCGAACCCGGGCAGCCCGTAGGTGAGCAGCGCCACCGTCCGGTCCTCCAGCTCCTCGGCGCCCGCCGGGCAGACGGCCGAGATCCGCGCGTCGGCCAGGTCGGCCACCAGCTCGCTCACCGGCCCGGCCACGACCAGGGCGGGCAGGGAGCGTACGTCGCGCAGGTCCGCGCTGGGCTGCCACACCTCGGCCAGTGGCTTCTCGGCCGGTACCCAGACCAGCGGGGCGCCGGACTTCAACGCTTCCAGGTAGGCGGGGTCGCTGCGGGAGAGCAGCTCGTCGGCCAGCGGGTTGTCCTGCGGGCCGCCGATGATGACGCGGAAGTCGGGCAGGTTCGAGTCGACGTCCAGCCAGCCGTACCTGCTGCCGGAGGCGGTGGAGGTGGTGGCGGTTACGCCCGCCCGGGCGAGCGCCACGACCAGCTCGCGCGCCTTCGGCGCGTCCTCCGGGGATGGGACGACCACCTCGGCGACGCCGAGTGCCCGCGAGCCCGCCTCGCCGAGGTCGACACGGGCCGTCGCGGACAGGCCGAACCAGGTGTTGGCCGGGTTGTCGAGCGTCCAGGGGTGCTCGGCGGTGTCCACGTCGGGCAGCGCGAAGCCGCGGCCGACGACGGCGCCGGCGACGTCGGAGACCGGCAGCGCGCCGGGCACGCCGGCGGGGAAGCTCACGCGCAGGAGCCGGTCGGCGCCGGTGTAGTCGAGTACGCGGGTGCCGAAGTCGATCCGGTCGGAGCCGGTCAGCAGGGTGATCGTCTGCTCGTAGCCGAGCTCGCCGACCCGGCCGGTGACGATCAGCCGCTGGCCCAGCGGGCTGGTTTCGGCGCGGACGGTCGCGGCGGTCGTGCCGGATCCGGTGGACTGCCCGTTGGGCATGAGGTGCCAGGGGCCCTCGCCCATGTCGGGGTGGGCGGGATACTCCTCGTAGAGGCGCAGTTCGTTGCCGAGCCCGGTGAGGATCTCCCGGCCGTCCGCCTTGTCGTAGACGGAGGTGAGCGTGCCGCCCTGGGCGGGGTCGGCCTGGATCCGCCAGCGCTCGTTCTCGATCGTGGTACGGCTGTCGCCTGCCCACGACCCGCTATTTCCCGAAATAGCCGGACCTGAAATAACCGGATATGTGCGCCAGCCCATCGGAGGCACGTCCTCGGCCAGGAAGGTCGTGGTGCCGTTCTCGGTGACCGAGGGCACGCCATCGACGGTGAGGCCGGGCGCGAGCCGTACCGACACCAGGCCGTCGCGCGCGAACGACAGCGTGTTCGTCACCACCACGCCGCGCCCGTCGGCGGAGATCTGGGAGGTCAGGGCGTCGAGCGCCTGGTCGCGGGCCTCGGCGGCCAGGTCGTGGGCCTCCCGCCAGCCGGTGAGCAGGTCGATGTAGACCTGGTCGGACTCCGAGCCGGTGATCGCGTCGTGGTGGGCTCCGTAGGCGAGCTGCCGCCAGACCTTGTCCAGCGCGGTGTGCGGGTAGCCGCCGTGGCCGAGCAGGGCGGCGAACACCGACAGCCGCTCGGCGTCCAGCGCGGCCACCTCGGCGGCGCGCTGTGCCTGCTTGGTGTCGATGTAGGAGACGTCCTTGCCGGTGTAGATGGGGTTCATGTCCCGCGTCTGCGGGCTGAAGGACGTGACCTCGGCACGGACGGCGTCGAGGAAGTCGCGCGGCGTGCCGCAGACGAACTTCGGCCACACGTAGTGCCCGGCCCAGGTGCGGTGGATGTCGGTGACCCATTTGTTCGGCGGGGTGTAGTCGGTGCCGACGGGCAGCAGGATGTTCTTCGAGGCCGCGACCGGCTTCAGCGCGCGGTAGAGCTCGAAGACGGCCTGCGTGGCCTCCTCCAGCGAGGGCGAGGAGTCCATCCACCAGCCCGCGGAGTAGTGCGCGGGCATGTAGTGCGTCAGCACGCCCAGCCCCGACGGCGAGATCCACTCGAACTCGCTGGGGAACTGCATCAGGGTGGCGTCGTTCTTGGCCTCCTTGAAGTTCTTGCTGATCGGGCCCCACTGGTGGAACGGGCCGCGGGCCCACGCGCTGCCCGTCAGCCCGGCGGCGGCCAGGTAGCCGGGGAACTGCGGGTCGTGCCCGAACGCGTCGAGCTGCCAGGCGGTGCGCGGGTCGCCGCCGAGGATGTCGCGCTGGTAGCCGACGCCGTAGACGATGTTGCGGATCGTGGTCTCGGCGCCGGTCAGGTTGGTGTTGGGCTCGTTGTAGGTGCCGCCGAGCAACTCGACCCGCCCGGCGGCCATGAGCTCGCGCAGGTCCTTCCTGCGCTCGGGGTGGGTGTCGAAGAACGGCTTCAGGTAGTCCACCTCGGCCAGCACGAACTTGTAGTCAGGGTCGCGCAGCGCCAGCTCGATGTGCGCCTCCACCAGCGCGAACGCGTTGCGCTCCCAGAGCGGCCGGGTTGTGGAGTCCCCGGACAGGAACTCCCACGGGCTGGTGTAGGCGGCCTGCGTGTTCCACCAGACCGGGTCGTAGTGGAAGTGCGAGACCAGGAACATCGTCCACCCCGGCTCCTCGGCGGTGAACTCGGCCTCCAGCACCTCCCCGCCCAGCGTGACAACGATGGACACGACCGCCCCGGGAGCCACCGAGACGTCGAGTGGCACCTCCACGACCACCTCGCCGTCGCCGGCGCTCACCCGCGCCGGCCGCGCCTGCGCGACCCCCTCGCCGCGCACCTCCAGCGCCTGCTCCCGCTCGCCCTGAGCGGCTCTGACCTTCAAGATCTGGTACGGCGCGGCCTCCGACCCCACGAACAGATCGGTAGATTCCACGGACAACAGTCGAGCGGGCAAGGCGGACTCCTCGCTGGGGGCGACGCTGACGCCGTCACGATAAGCGCTCGCCGAACCGATGGCAACGTTGTCATCCGATCTTGGATGACAACGATGTCATTCTGGCTGGCCAGGCACATCCCCTACCCTTACCCGAAACCGCTGTCCGATCCGAGGTCCCCGTTGTCAGCACCGCTCCACCGCCGTCCGACCATGAAGGACGTGGCCCAGGCCGCGGGCGTCGCCCTGAAGACCGTCTCGCGCGTCGTCAACGGCGAGTCCACGGTCGCCCCCGACACCCTCGACCGGGTCAGGCGGGCCATCCACGAACTCGGCTACCGCCGCAACGAAGGCGCCCGCCAGCTGCGCCAGGGCCGCTCCCAGGCGATCGCCATGGTCGTGCGCGACATCGCCGACCCGTTCTTCGCCGCCATCGGCCGCGCCGTCGAGACCCGGGCCGAGACCGGCGAACTCGTCGTCATGATCGGCTCCAGCCACGACGAGCCCGCCCGCGAGCGCGAGGTCGCCCTCGGCTTCTGCGCCAGAAGGCCCAACGCGCTCATCATCGCGCCCATCGCCAAACGGCAGGACTACCTCCTGCCGGAGATGGCCGACGGGCTGCCGGTCTGCGCCGTGGACCGGCCGGCCCAGGGAATCGCCTGCGACGCCGTACTGTCGGACAACACCGGCGGCATCCGCGCGGCCGTCGACCACCTCGCCTCCCACGGCCACCGGCGCATCGGCTACCTCGGTGACGACCCCGCCGTCTTCACCTCCCGCGAGCGGGTGGCCGGCTTCCGTGCCGCCATGGCCGCACGCGGCCTGCAGGTCAACGAGGACGAGGTACGGCTCGGCGCCCCCACCCCCTCCTCGGTCGGCGCCGCCCTCCGGACCCTGCTCGACCCGTCCGACCCCGTGACCGCGCTGATCACCGCCAACAACCGCCTGACGGTGGAGGCCCTGCGGCAACTGGACCACCTCCAGGACCGCCCCGCCCTGGTGGCCTTCGACGACCTCGAACTCGGCGAACTGCTCCGCCCGGGGCTGACCGTCGTGGCCCAGAACCCGGAGGCCATCGGCAACGCCGTCATGGACCTGCTGGCGTCACCACACCCGGAACCGCGCGAGGTGCGCATCCCCGTGACGCTCATCCCCAGAGGCTCGGCGGAGTTCCCGCCGTGACAGGATGGCGAGCCATGACGGCAGTGAAACTCGACGGCAAGGCCACCGCCGCGAAGATCAAGGCGGACCTGGCGACCAAGGTGGCCGCCCTGAAGGACAAGGGCATCACCCCCGGACTCGGCACCGTCCTGGTGGGCGAGGACCCGGGCAGCCAGATCTACGTCGCGGGCAAGCACCGCGACTCCGAGGAGATCGGCATCACCTCGATCCGCGTGGACCTGCCGGCGACGGCCACGCAGGCCGAGGTGGAATCGGCCATCGACGAGCTCAACGCCGCCCCCGAGTGCACCGGCTACATCGTCCAGCTCCCGCTGCCGAAGCACCTGGACACCATGGCGCTGCTGGAGCGCATGGACCCCGCCAAGGACGCCGACGGCCTGCACCCCGTGAACCTGGGCCGCCTGGTCCACATGGTCGACGCGCCGCTGCCCTGCACCCCGCACGGGATCGTGCTGCTTCTGCAGGAGTACGGCATCCCGCTGAAGGGCGCCGACGTCTGCGTGGTGGGCCGCGGCATCACCGTGGGCCGCTCGCTCGGCCTGCTCCTGACCCGCAGGAGCGAGAACGCCACCGTCACCCTGTGCCACACCGGCACCCAGGACCTGGCCGGGCACGTCAGAAGGGCCGACATCGTGGTGGCGGCCGCGGGCGTACCCGGGCTGATCACCGCCGACATGGTGAAGCCGGGCGCGGCCGTACTCGATGTGGGCGTCTCCCGGGTGGACGGCAAGATCGCCGGAGACGTGGCCCCTGACGTCGCCGAGGTGGCCGGCCACCTCACGCCCAACCCCGGCGGCGTGGGTCCCATGACGCGCGCCCTCCTGCTGTCCAACGTCGTGGAATCAGCCGGACGTACGGCGCAGCCGTAGCACGGCCAGGGTCATGAAGACCGCGGTCAGGGCGAGAATCCAGACCGCGGTGACCAGGGCGGCATCGCCCGCCTCCCGGCCGGAGAACCAGGCGCGGAGCGTGTCGATCATGGCGGTGACCGGGCTGTGGTCGGCGAAGGCGCGTACCGGGCCCGGCATCGTGGCGGTCGGGACGAACGCCGAGCTGACGAACGTGAACGGCAGCACCCAGACCAGCCCCATGCCCTGGGCCGCCTCCCCGCTCCTGGCCATCAGCCCGATCCACGCCGCCACCCAGGAGAAGGCGAAGCCGAACGCCAGCAGCAGCCCGAACCCCGCCGCGATCCGGCCGGGCGAGCCGTGGAAGCGGAAGCCGACCAGCAGGCCGCAGCCGAGCATGACGGTCAGCGTGATGACGCTGCGCAGCACCTCGGAGGCGACGCGGCCGAGCAGCACCGACGAGCGGGTCATGGGCAGCGAGCGGAAGCGGTCCATGACGCCTTGCCGCATGTCCTCGGCCAGGCCGACGGCCACCGCGCCGATCGAGCTGAACAGGATCATCTGCACGAAGACGGCCGGGATGAGCGCCTGCACGTAGTCGCCGCCGGGCATCTGGATCGCGCCGCCGAAGACGTAGGCGAACAGCAGGATGAAGACGACGGGCTGGATCAGCGCGTACATGAGCAGCAGGCCGGGGGCGCGCACGATGCGCCTGGTGTTGCGGCCGGCCATCAGCCAGGCGTCGCGCAGCCACCATCGCGGGCCGGTCAGCCGGTTCACCGGTCTCCTCCGGTAAGGGCGAGGAAGGCGTCGTCGAGGGTGGGGCGGCGCAGGGCCAGGCCGGTGATGGGCACCCCGGCCGCGTCGAGGTCGCGCAGCAGGTCGGGCAGCACGCTCTCGGCCACGGGGACGGTGACGGTCTCGCCTTCCAGGGTGGGGCGGGTGCCGTACCTGCTCATGACCTCGGTCGCGGCCGGGGCCTGGCGGGGGTCGGCGAGGACGACCTCGGCGCGCGCGCCCCCGGCGCGGGCCTTGAGCTGTTCGGGGGTGCCGGTGGCGATGGACCTTCCCCGGTCGATGACGGTGACGGCGGAGGCCAGGCGGTCGGCCTCCTCCAGGTATTGGGTGGTCAGCAGGATCGTGGTGCCCTGCTCGGGCAGCCGCCGGATGGCCGACCACAGGGTGCGGCGCGAGCGCGGGTCGAGGCCGGTCGTGGGCTCGTCGAGGAAGAGCGCGCGTGGCCGCGTCATCAGGCTGGCGGCCAGGTCGAGGCGGCGGCGCATGCCACCGGAGTACGTGCCGGCCCGGCGTCCGGCGGCCGCGCCCAGATCGAAGGCGGCCAGGAGGTCGTCGGCCAGGCGGTGGGCCTCCTTGCGCGGCAGGCGGTAGAGACGGCCGACGAGCACGAGGTTCTCGTGCCCGGTGAGCAGGTCGTCCACCGCGGTGAACTGCCCGGTCAGCCCGATGAGCGCACGCACCTGGTACGGCTGCGCCGTCACCGACCGGCCGCCCACCTCGGCCCGCCCGGAGTCCGGCCGCAGGAGCGTGGCCAGAATTCTGATCAGCGTTGACTTGCCCGCACCGTTGGGCCCGAGCAGCGCGGTAATCGAGCCCTCCGCCACGTCAAGGTCGAGCCCGTCCAGGGCGACGACGCCGCGGTAGGCCTTGCGGAGGTTCTCCACGAGGATCATGGGGCTCCGTCCTGGTACAGGGCCTCGATGAGCTTGGCCAGCGCCCGCTGCGCGCTGGCCGAGGCGCGCGGCCCGACGGCGGCCAGCGAGGCGACCAGCGCGGACGCCTCGCCGGGTGTGAAGATCAGCGGCGGCAGCACGGAGCGGGCGTCGATGGCGTAGCCCCCTCCGGGTCCGCGCCGGGAGATGACGGGCACCCCGGCCTCCAGGAGATCGGCGAGGTCGCGCTCGATCGTGCGCGCGCTGACGCCCAGCCTCCCGGCCAGCGAGCCGGCGGAGAGCGCCCGGGGCGCGGTGGCCCTGAGTTCCTCGATCAGGCGGTGATGGCGTTCGACGCGGGGGACCAGCGCGTGGATGCTGATGAGCATGACTCCACGCTAAGCAGCGATACCCGACAAGCCCATGTCGGTCTTCGCTGCTACTAATGGCGATATGACGCCGATTTCTCTTCGCCAGCTCAACCGGACTCTGCTCGAACGCCACTTCCTGGCCGAGCGCACCGGCAGGTCCGTGATCGACGTCATCCGGCACGTGGTGGCGCTGCAGGGCCAGGAGCCCAACTGGCCGTACATCGGGCTGTGGTCGCGGGTGGAGGGTTTCCGCCGGGCCGACCTGGAGTCCTTGATCGCCGACCGGACGGTGGTGCGTTCGGCGATGGTGCGCAGGACCATGCACCTGGCCGACGCCGCCGACTTCGCGTGGCTGCGGCCGAGCGTACGGCCCATCGTGGAGGTGGCGCTCACGCACCCCTACTACGCCGACGAGATCGCCGGAGTCGACCTGCCCGCGCTGGCCGAGGCGGGCCGCGCGGCGCTGACCGGGCGCAGCCTCACCCGGGGCGCGCTGGGCGGCCTGCTCGCCGAGCACTTCCCGGTGCCGGTGCCCAGGCGGCTGGCCGACGCGGTGGAGCTTCTGCTGCCGCTGGTGCACACGCCGCCGGCCGCGGCCTGGGGACGGTGGGGGAGCCCGGCGGGCATCGAGATGGCGCTGGCCGAGGAGTGGACGGGCCGGCCCATGGAGCCGGGACCGGCGCTGGAGACGCTGGTGCTGCGCTACCTCGCCGCCTACGGCCCCGCCACCGTGATGGACGTGCAGGCCTGGGCCGGCGTGACCCGGCTGCGCGAGATCGTGGACCGGCTGCGCCCGAAGCTGGCGGTGTACAAGGGGCCGGACGGCAAGGAGCTGTTCGACCTGCCCGGCGCGCCGATCGCCGACCCCGACCGGCCCGTGCCGGTGCGGTTCCTCCCGGCCTTCGACACGGCGCTGCTCGGCCACCGCGACCGCACCCGGGTGATCAGCGAGGAGCACCGCAAGCGGTTCGCCAAGGGCGCCTCAGGCGGGGTGCCCATGTTCCTGGTGGACGGGTTCGTCCGCGGCACCTGGTCGGTCGCCGGGCAGGACCTGGTCGTGAAGCCGCTGACGCCCCTGTCGGACGAGGAGGACGCCGCCGTGGACGAGGAGGCGCGGCGCCTGCGGGAGTTCATCCGGGCTCAGTAGTAGCCCTCCACCGGGACGCGGGCCTCGTCGAAGAGCGCCGGGCCCTCCAGGCGCACCTCAGCGGAGGTGACGACCGACTTGAGGCCGTCGAGCTGGGCGCCGGACAGCGCGTAGACGACCCGGCCGAGGCCGGAGCGCTCGATCGCGCCGGTGCACATGCCGCAGGGCTGGCAGCTCGTGTACATCGTGGTGGCCGCCGCGGTGGCCGGGTCGAGCTCGCGCGCCGCCCAGCGGGCGAGCTTGAGCTCGGGGTGCGCGGTGATGTCGCGGTCGGTGATCGTGGTGTTGTGGTCCTCGACCAGGACGCTGCCGTCGGCGGCGGCCAGCAGCGAGCCGAAGGGCGGGTTGCCCGAGGCCCTGCCCTTGGCCGCCAGCGCGATGGCGCGGCGCAGCAGGCTTTCTTCGTCGGGTGTCACAGGTGCTCCCATCGTGCGGAGACGGTGGCCAGGGCCTGCCAGGCCACCTCTGGGTGAAGGGTCTCGTCCGGGTCGCCGTTGAACGGGTCGAGCAGGACGCTCTTGGCGCCGAGCGCGCGCAGTTCTTCCAGGTCGCCGAGGATCTGGCCGATCGTGCCGACGCCCGCCGGGCGGTCCCGGCCGCTCTCGGGGGAGTCGGTGAGCCGCAGGACGATGCGCGGGGCCAGCGCGGGCGCCGGCCGTTCCAGCTCGTCGGCGAGCTCGCGCAGCCGCGACAGGCGCTCGCGCAGCAGGGCCGGGGTGAGCCGCAGCGGGTGCCAGGCCTCGCCGAGCAGCACCGCCCGGCGCAGCGCGGCGTCGCTGCCGCCGCCCACCCAGATCGGGATGTTCCCCTCGCCGTAGTCGCCGGTGTCGGCCCACGCCGAGCGGATGGTCCGCAGGTGCTCGTCGGTCAGCTTCCCGCGGGTCTGGTACGGCACGCCGAGCGCCTCGAACTCCTGCCGGGCCCATCCCGCGCCCACACCCAGCACGAACCGCCCGCCGCTGAGCCGGTCGAGGTTGGCCGCCATCCGGGCGACCAGCAGCGGATGCCGGTAGGGCACGATGAGTACGGTGGTGCCGAGCCTGACCCGCTCGGTCACCCCGGCCAGCCAGGACAGCGTGGTGAAGGGCTCGTAGAAGGGCGCGGGATACTGCGCGGCCACGTCGGGCGTGATGGCCACGTGGTCGGAGACCATGAGCAGCCCGTATCCGAGCCCCTCGACGGTCTGCGCCCATCGCCGGAGAACGTCAGGATCGGTGCCGGGCCCGAAGTTGGGTACGTTGACGCCAAGTTCCACGTGATCAGGCTATCCACGGGCGACCTGGGGCCGGAAGGCCGACCCAACGGCATACGCGGCCGATCACCGGGAATCCGCCGGTATTTTGGACCCATGGCCGTGAATCTCGACGCCACCGACTGGGCGATCCTGGCCGAGCTCCAGCGCGACGGGCGCATCCCCCTGTCCGAGCTGGGCCGGCGGGTCAGCCTGAGCGCCTCGGCCACCACCGAACGGGTCCGGCGCCTGGAGTCGACCGGCGTGATCACCGGCTACTCCGCCGCGGTCGACCTCGCGGCGGTCGGCTACGCGGTCCTCGCCATCGTGCGCCTGAAGTACCCGGGCAGCCGCCACGAGCCCCTGCACCGGCTGCTCGGTCAGCGCCCGGAGATCCTGGAGTGCCTGCGCACCACGGGCGACGACTGCTACGTGATGAAGGTCGCCGCCTCCTCGATGGCGCACCTGGAAGAGATTGTCAACGACCTGGCCGAGTTCGGCAGCGCCAACACCAACATCGTCTACAGCCAGACCCTGCCCTACCGGGGCCCGCACCCCCGGCGCTAGCGGCCCTGGTAGCGGTCGGTGGCCTCCCGCGTGGCGCGGATGGCGGCGTCGGCCGTCTCGTAGGTGCGCTGGGCCAGGCCGACGAAGATGCAGTCCACGATGAGCAACTGGCTGATCCGGCTGGCCAGCGCGCCCGGCCGGAACGCGGTCTCGCGTCCGGCCGAGACCAGCGTGTGGTCGGCCAGGTGGGCCAGGGACGAGCGCGGGTTGTTGGTGATGGCCACGAGCGTGGCCCCGGTGTCCTTCGCGGTCTTCGCCGGGACGAGCACGTCCGGGGTCTCGCCGCTGCAGCTGATCGCCACCACCACGTCGTTCTCGCGCAGCAGGGCCGCGCTGGTCAGCGCCAGGTGGGCGTCGCAGAACGGGTGGGTGGACAGGCCTATGCGCAGGAGTTTCTGCGACATGTCGGTGGCGACCAGGCCGGAGGCGGCCACGCCGTACACGTCCACGCGGCGCGCCCTGACGATGGCCGCCACGACCTCGTCGAGCTGGTCGGGGTCGAGCTGGGCGGCGGTGTCGGCCAGCGCCTCGTACTCGGCCCTGGCCACCTTGGCGATCACGTCGGTCAGCGGGTCGTCGGGGCCCAGGTCGCCGGGCACCAGCCGTTCGGGCTCCTTGGCCACCGCGGCGGCCAGCGCGAAGCGCATCTGCGAGTAGCCGGCGAAGCCGAGCGCGCGGGCGGTGCGCACGATCGTCGCCTCGCTGGTGCCGGAGACCGCGCTGAACTCCGTGATCGTGCTCCTGACCACCAGGCCCGGATCGTCGAGGATGATCCGGGCGATGGCCTGCGCGGCGGGGGTCAGCGACGGCAGTACGGCCCGCACCGCCGCCACCGGGTTGGCCGGCTCGCTCACGTGGTGAGCCATTCCGCCGCGGCCTCGGCCGAGACGCGTGAGAGCCCGTTGGTCGCGACGAACGCCGCGCCCGCAGGTTCGCCGGGAATGCCGGTGTCCACGACGACCGTGTCCGGGCGTACCCGCACGGCCTGCGCGATCCGCTCCCTGACCCAGGCGTGCCGCGCCGAGTCGTGCACCACGAGGACGACGGGCCGTTCGTCGAAGGCGGGCAGCTCGCCCTCGGCGGCCATCACGACCCGCTCGGTACCGGGCAGCCGGGTCCCCAGCGCCGCGGTCAGACCGGTCGGCGTCGAGGGGTCGACGGCCTGGTTGAGCCGCGTGTTGACCTCGACGACGAGCGGCGCGTCCGCCAGCGTGGCGGCGCCGGTGACGGTCAGCGCGGCCCTGGCCGCCTCCAGGCCCACGCCGGGGTCCTCGGCGGCCGAACGGTCCTGCTTGCCGTACCACTCGGCGATCGCGCGCACCCGCGCGGCCGCTTCCGCCAGGCGCGACTCGGCCAGCTCGCCCGAGCGCACGGCGGCCGCGATCGCGTCGCGCAGTTCGCGCAGGCCCCGCTCGGTGGTGATGCCGACGCAGACGGCGTCCACGCCCGCGGCGAGCGCGCGCACGGCGATCTCGCCGGGCGTGTACCGGGCCGCGACGGCCTTCATCTCGATCGCGTCGGTGACGAGCATGCCGTCGAAGCCGAGCTCCTCACGCAGCAACCCCGTCAGCACGGTACGGCTCAGCGTCGCGGGCAGCGACGGGTCCAGGGCGGGCACCAGCAGGTGGCCGCACATGATCGAGCGCACCCCGGCGGCGATCGCCGCGCGGAACGGCGGCAGGTCGCGCTCCCACAGCTCCTCCACGGAGGCGTGCACGGTGGGCAGCGCCAGGTGGGAGTCGGTGATGGTGTCGCCGTGACCGGGGAAGTGCTTGGCGCAGGCGGCCACCCCGGCGCTCTGGAGGCCGCGGATGTAGGCGACGGCGTGCCTGGACACCAGGTCGGCGGCAGGGCCGAAGGAGCGGACGCCGATGACCGGGTTGGCGGGGTTGGAGTTGACGTCGACGGAGGGCGCGTAGTCGAGGGTGACGTCGGCCTCGGCCAGCATGCGGCCGATCTGCCTGGCGACCCGCTCGGTGAGCGCCTCGTCGTCGGCCACGCCCAGCGCGCGGTTGCCGGGGAAGGAACTGCCCGCCCTGGCCTCGAAGCGGGTGACGACACCGCCTTCCTCGTCGACGGCGATCACGGTGTCGGGGTTCTCGGCGCGGATCTGGGGGATGAGGCGCTCGCTCGGGAGGTTGCGGGCGAACAGTACGGCGCCCCCCAATCCCTCGCCGAGCGCCCTGCGCAGCCAGTCGGGGGCGGTGGTCCCCTCGAAGCCAGGCTGGAGCACGGCCATGGCGAGTCGGTGGAGGTCAGGCGACATACGGCATTTTCCTTCACAATCGTTGATCTGAAGGTAATTTTCTGTCATCGTCGCCCCAGACACAACCACTTCCCGAGAGGCCACCCCCCCAATGCCCAGCAGACGGACCGTTTTCAAGGGTCTCGCCCTCGCCGCCGCAGCCTCCGTCGTCCCCCTGCCCGCCTTCGCCGCCACCGACTACGTGCCGCCGTTGCGTCAGATGCGCGGCATGTGGATCGCCTCCGTGGTCAACATCAACTGGCCCTCGAAGAAGGGGCTGTCGGTCGAGGAGCAGAAGGCCGAGTACCTGGCCTGGCTCGATCTGGCCGTCGAGCGCAAGCTCAACTCGGTGTTCGTGCAGATCCGGCCCACGGCGGACGCGTTCTGGCCGTCGCCGTTCGAGCCGTGGTCGGAGTGGCTCACCGGGGTTCAGGGGCAGGACCCGGGTTACGACCCGCTCGGCTTCGCCGTCGAGGAGACCCACAAGCGCGGCCTGGCCTTCCACGCCTGGTTCAACCCCTACCGGGTCTCGATGCAGCCCGACCCGGCCAAGCTCCACCCCGACCACCCCGGCCGCAAGAACCCCGACTGGATCCTGCCGTTCGGCGGCAAGCTCTACTACAACCCGGGCATGCCCGAGGTCCGCAAGTTCTGCCAGGACGCGATGCTCGACGCGATCACCCGCTACGACATCGACGGCCTGCACTTCGACGACTACTTCTACCCGACCAACACCACGGCCTTCGACGACAGCGCCGCCTTCGCCAAGTACGGCGCCGGCTACCCCGACCTGGCCGCCTGGCGGCGCAACAACGTCGACCTCATGGTCTCGGAGATGCAGCAGCGCGTACGGCAGGCCAAGCCCGAGGTCTCCTGGGGCATCAGCCCGTCGGGCATCTGGCGCAACAAGGCCAGCGACCCGCTCGGCTCCGACACCGCCGGCGGCCAGTCCTACGACGGCCTGCACGCCGACACCCGCGGATGGGTGAAGAAGGGCTGGCTCGACTACATCGCGCCCCAGCTCTACTGGTACATCGGCCAGCCGCCCGCCGACTACGCCAAGCTCGTGCCCTGGTGGTCGGACGTGGCCAAGGGCACCGGCACCATGCTGTGGATCGGCCAGGCCGCGTACAAGGCGGGCGACCCCGCCCAGGCGCCGCAGTGGCAGGAGACGGGCGAGCTGTCCAAGCACCTCACGCTCAACCGCAACCACCCGGAGATCACCGGCGACATCTGGTTCAGCGCCGGGGACGTCCGGGCGGACCGCCTCAAGTCCGTCACCACCGCCATCAACGACCACCACCAGCGGCCCGCGCTGGCGCCGCTGCTGCCGCGCCTGGCCGGCGGGCGCGCGCCCGGCCGCCCGGTGCTCGCGCTGGCCCGCAGGGTCAAGGACGGGGTCGAGCTCAAGATGGTGGCGACCGGGCGCGAGGAGCCGTTCCAGTTCGCGGTCTTCCGCTCCGCCACCCGGCTCACCTCCTTCGAGGACGCGCGCAACCTGGTGGCCGTGGTGCCCGGTGACCGGATCGTGCGCTGGACCGACCCGGACGGCAAGCGGGGCGACTACTACTACGTGGTGGCGGTGGACCGGGTGAGCAGGACGTCCCGGCCCAGCAATCCCTTCCGAGTGGTGTTTTAGGGAGATTTATGCGGGTTCTTGGGTTGATGTCGGGGACCTCTCACGACGGGATCGACAGCGCCATCGTCGACTGGTCGATGGAGGACGGACTGCTCACCGGGACGATCCTCGCCACCGGCGAGCGGCCCTACCCCGGCGGACTGAGAGCCCGCATCGTCGCCGCCCTCCCACCCGGCGACGTGAGCATGGGCGAGGTCTGCGCGCTGGACACGCTGATCGGACAGGAGTTCGCCGAGGCCGCCCGAGCCGCCGGGCCCGCCGACCTGATCTGCTCGCACGGGCAGACGTTCTTCCACTGGGTCTCCGGCGGGCAGGTCCTGGGCACGCTCCAGCTCGGCCAGCCCGCCTGGATCGCCGAGCGCACCGGGCTGCCGGTCGTCTCCGACGTACGCGTGCGCGACGTGACCGCCGGTGGGCAGGGCGCGCCGCTGGTGTCCTACCTCGACCTGCTCATGCTCAACGGGATCGAGGGCCGCTCGGGGGCGCTCAACCTCGGCGGCATCGCCAACCTGACCGTGGCCGGGGCGGCCATCGCCTACGACACCGGGCCGGCGGGCGCGCTGATCGACGCGGCGGCGCCGCCGTACGACAAGGATGGGGTGCTCGGCGCGGCGGGGACGGTGGACGAGGACCTGCTGGAGGTGCTGCTCGCCGAGCCGTACTACCGCGAGGCGCCGCCCAAGACGACGGGCAAGGAGCTGTTCACGCCCGGGTACGTGCGGCGGGCGCTGGCGGGGCGCGCGGAGATCGCGCGGCCCGACCTCGTGGCCACGCTGACCGCGCTCACGGCCGAGACCGTGGCCGCCGAGATCCGGCGGCACGAACTCGACACCGTCGTCGTCTCCGGCGGCGGCGTGCGCAACCCCACGCTCATGGGCATGCTGCGCGCGCGCACGACGGCCCGCCTCGTGCCCAGCGACGAGGTGGGCGTGCCCTCGGACGCGAAGGAGGCCATCGCCTTCTCGCTGTTCGGCTGGCTGACCGCGCACGGTCTGCCGGCCACCGTGCCCAGCTGCACGGGTGCAGCCGGGCCGCGCGTCCTGGGCACGATAACGCCGGGCTCCGGGCCACTGGTGCTGCCGGAACCCCTCGCCGAAGCCCCGGTAGCGATCCGATTCCTATGAAGCCCTGCGCCCCGCCGCCGATGGTTGCTCGGTGGGGGAGCCTGACCGCTGTGGCGGCACCACGGGGGTGGGGCGGACCAGACCCAGCGCGACGACCTCGTTGGCCAGCCGCGTGCGCCGGTTGGTGCCCTCAGGGATCCTGAACTTCTGGTACAGCCGCAGCAGGTGCTGCTTGACCGCGGCTTCGGTCACCACCAGGTCGTCGGCGATCTCCCTTGCGGTCGCCGGTGCGACGAACGCCTCGTCCGACAGCGCGGGGCGGCACAGTGAGGTCAGCACGTCGACCTCTCTGCGGGTCAGCTCGGGGGCCGCCGCCCTTCTCAGCTCCACCTCGGGGGTGAAGTCCTCGCGCGGAACCCCGCCGATCCGGCCACGCGCGGCGCCGAAGGAGACGACGTCGCCGTCGTCGAGAACCCTCCGGGCGATCGGCCTGCCGTTCACCCGCGTGCCGTTGCGGGACAGCCCCAGGTCAACGACGTACAGGTAGGGTCCTCTCCGGACGAATTCGGCATGGAGCCGAGACACGCTGGGATCGGTGAGTCGGATGTCGACACCGCGACCTCTGCCGACCGTCGTGATCTCGGGGCGCAACGGGACGACCTCGCCAGTGTCCTCGATGCGTATGAACGGCCCCTCCACGGCAGTTCCCTTCCGTTAGCGGACGCAGCGTGAGACGGCGGCAGTTCCTCCTCGGGTAGCCCGCCGTAACTATTACTACAGCTCCGGCTTACCCAAACGAGGGGATGCGGAATCGCCTTTGCCATAAGGAGAATCCGGCGTGAAATTGGTCTGGACCTTTGCGGACGGTTTTGCCAGCTCACGGGTAGACTTCCAGGCACGATAAGCGGAGGAAACACTCGTGACGGGACATCCGCCGCGAAGAGCGGACAACTCCGCCACAACCGCGAGCGGAGCGAGCCAAGGAGCACGATGGACAAGCCCACCAAAGGCCTGGCCGACGTCGTAGCCGCGTCCACAGCGCTCAGCGACATCGACGGGAAGGCCGGCCGTCTGTTCTATCGGGGATACGACATCCACGATCTGGCCGGCCGAGCGACGTTCGAAGAGACCGCCCATCTGCTCCAGCGCGGTACGCTCCCCAACCGCGCCGAGCTGCGGGCCTACGGTGACGAACTCGTCGCCGGGCGCGAACTGGGCCCGCTGGTCTCCGCCAACGTCGCGGAGATCGCCGAGAAGCAGAAGCCCATGGAGGCGTTGCGCTCGCTGGTCTCGCTGGCCAGCGCCGACGACCCCGACCGCGACTCCATCGAGCCGGAAGCGGACCTGCGCAAGGCCGCCCGGCTGACCGCCCAGCAGCCGCTGCTGGTCGCCCGCTACCACGCCGCCCGCTCGGGCAAGGGGGTCCCGGAGAGCGACCCGGCCCTGAGCATCGCCGGCAACTTCCTGCACCAGGTGACCGGCCGTACCCCTTCCCCGCGCGAGGCGGAGATCTTCGACGCCTGCCTGGTGCTGCACGCCGACCACACGATGAACGCCTCGACGTTCGCCGCCCGCGTCTGCGCCGCGACGCTGTCGGACATGCACTCGGCCATCGTGGCCGCGATCGGCACGCTGAAGGGCCCGCTGCACGGCGGCGCCAACGAGCAGGTCATGAAGACGCTGGAGTCGATCTCGCCCGACGGCGTGGCCCAGACCGTACGCGACAAGCTGGCCGCCGGCGAGAAGATCATGGGCTTCGGCCACCGCGTCTACAAGACAGAGGACCCGCGCGCCACGCACCTGCGCCGGATGTCGGAGGAACTGTCCGGCGACGAGCCGAAGTTCTACCGGATGTCCAAGGAGATGGAAGAGGTCGTCTTCGAGACCAAGGGTCTCTACCCCAACGTGGACTTCTACGCCGCCTCGGTCTACCACTACCTGGGCATCCCGACCGATCTGTTCACGCCGGTCTTCTCCATCAGCCGCATGTCCGGCTGGACCGCCCACGTAATCGAGCAACACGCGGACAACCGGCTCATCCGCCCCGATAGTGAGTACATCGGGGAACGCGACCAGAAATGGAAGCCGATTGACGAACGATGATCAGAAGTGGGGGCCGTTTCCGCTGATCCTGGCGGGAGCGGCTCTTGCCATGCTCACGATCTTCTTCGTGGACGGCGAGTGGGGCGCGTTCGCGCTCGGCGCCGTGCTGATGGTCGCCGCCGCCCTGCGCTTCGCCGGGTACGGCGGGCTCATGGCCATCCGGACGAGGAAGACCGACATGGTGGTCTACGGGGGATTCGGCGCGGGCCTGGTGGCCGTCGGCATGTTCCTGGAATACGGCGGTGTGCTCAAGCCCGCCGTCCTCCAGCTCCTCGGGGGAGGATGACAAAGGGCGGCGGGCCGAGGCCCACCGCCCTTCCGATGTCGCCTAGAGGCTCTCGATCGCCTGGTTGAAGGTCTTCGAGGGCCGCATCACCGCCGCGGCCTTGGCCGGGTCGGGCTGGTAGTAGCCGCCGAGGTCCACCGGCGAGCCCTGTACGGCCAGCAGCTCCGCCGCGATCGCCTGCTCCTGCTCGGCAAGGGTCTTGGCCAGACCGGCGAACGCCGCCGCCACCTCGGCGTCGTCGGTCTGAGTGGCCAGTTCCCGCGCCCAGTACAGGGACAGGTAGAAGTGGCTGCCGCGGTTGTCGATCGAACCCAGCTTGCGGGCCGGCGACTTGTTCTCGTTGAGGAACGTCGCGGTCGCCCGGTCGAGCGTGTCGGCCAGGATCTGCGCCCGCGCGTTGCCGGTCGTGCGCGCCAGGTGCTCGAAGCTGGCCGCCAGCGCCAGGAACTCGCCCAGGCTGTCCCAGCGCAGGTAGTTCTCCTTGACCAGCTGCTGCACGTGCTTGGGCGCCGAGCCACCCGCGCCCGTCTCGAACAGGCCGCCGCCGCTGAGCAGCGGGACGATCGAGAGCATCTTGGCGCTCGTGCCCAGCTCCAGGATCGGGAACAGGTCGGTCAGGTAGTCGCGCAGCACGTTGCCGGTGACCGAGATCGTGTTCTCGCCCTTGCGGATGCGCTCCAGCGAGAAGCCGATCGCCTCGACCGGGGCCATGATCTCGATCTGCAGGCCGCTGGTGTCGTGCTCGGCCAGGTAGCCGTTGACCTTCTCGATGAGGCTGGCGTCGTGGGCGCGGGTCGCGTCGAGCCAGAACACCGCCGGGTCGCCGGTGGCGCGGGCGCGGGAGACGGCCAGCTTCACCCAGTCCTGGACGGGGACGTCCTTGGTCTGGCACATGCGCCAGATGTCGCCCTGGCTGACCGCGTGCTCAAGGACGGTCTCGCCGCCGGAGTTCACCACGCGTACGGTGCCGGTGGCCGGGATCTCGAAGGTCTTGTCGTGGCTGCCGTACTCCTCGGCCTTCTGCGCCATGAGGCCGACGTTCGGGACCGAGCCCATGGTCGCCGGGTCGAGGGCGCCGTGGGCGCGGCAGTCGTCGATGACGACCTGGTAGATGCCGGCGTAGCTGCTGTCGGGGATGACGGCGAGGGTGTCGGCCTCGTTGCCGTCGGGGCCCCACATGTGGCCGGACTGGCGGATCATCGCGGGCATCGAGGCGTCGACGATGACGTCGCTCGGCACGTGCAGGTTGGTGATGCCGCGGTCGGAGTCGACCATGGCCAGCGCCGGGCCTTCGGCGAGCTCGGCCTCGAACGACGCCTTGATCTCGTCGCTCGCGCCGCTGAGGATGCCGCCCAGGCCGTCGTTCGGGCTGAGACCGGCCTGCGCGAGGGCCTCGCCGTACTGGGCGAAGGTCTTCGGGAAGAAGGCGCGCACCACGTGGCCGAAGATGATCGGGTCGGAGACCTTCATCATCGTGGCCTTGAGGTGGACGGAGAAGAGCACGTCCTCGGCCTTGGCGCGGGCGATCTGCGCGGTGAGGAACTCGCGCAGGGCGGCCACGCGCATGACCGAGGAGTCGACGATCTCACCGGCCAGCACGGGCACGGACTCGCGCAGGACCGTCGTGGTGCCGTCGTCGCCGACCAGCTCGATGCGCAGCTCGGTGGCCTCGGGCAGGATCGCGGACTTCTCGGAGGAGCGGAAGTCGTCGGCGGTCATGTGCGCCACGTCGGTCTTGGAGCTGGGCGACCACGCGCCCATCCTGTGCGGGTGCTGCTTGGCGTAGGCCTTCACCGAGGCGGGGGCGCGGCGGTCGGAGTTGCCCTCGCGCAGCACCGGGTTGACGGCGCTGCCCTTGACCTTGTCGTAGCGGGCGCGGATGTCGCGCTCCTCGTCGGTCTTCGGGTCCTCGGGGTAGTCGGGCAGGTCGTAGCCCTGCTGGCGCAGCTCGGCGATGGCCGCCTTCAGCTGCGGGATCGAGGCCGAGATGTTGGGCAGCTTGATGATGTTCGCCGCGGGCGTCTTCGCCAGCTCGCCGAGCTCGGCCAGGGCGTCGCCGATGCGCTGGCTCTCCGTGAGCCGCTCGGGGAAGCCGGCGATGATCCGCCCGGCCAGGGAGATGTCCCGACTTTCCACCCGCACTCCGGCCTTGGCGGCGTACGCCTGGATGACCGGCAGGAACGAGTACGTGGCCAGCGCTGGGGCCTCGTCGGTGTGCGTGTAAATGATGGTCGAATCAGTCACCGGATGTCCGCTCCACGTCTGAGATTGCTTGACATCAAGATATCCGGTGGCCGCGCCGCCCGCGACCTGGCCGTGGCCGCCTCAGGTCCCCGGCTTGGTGATCTCTTTTGGAGCGGTTCGGAGTGGTTCCGCGCAGCGATGGGGAGGTCACAGGGCGTAATTGACGATCGCGTCATGAGGGAGGTTCCCGATGCGTCTGGGTGTTCTCGGGTTGGTCGCGGTGGGCGCGATCGTCGGCGGTTGCGGCTCGCAGCCGGCCGTGCAGACGGTCAGCAAAGCCGACGCCGCCATGAAGGTGCAGCAGGCCAAGGCGGCCAAGGCCGCCGCCGCGGCCAAGGTCAAGGCCAACGAACTGGGCCAGGTCCCGGTGCTCATGTACCACCGGATCGTGAAGAACCCCGGCTCCGACGACGACAGGACGCCGGAGAAGTTCCGCGCCGACCTGGAACGGCTGGTGCGCGACGGCTACGTGCCCGTCACCGCGGCCGAGTACGTGACCGGGAAGATCGGCATCCCCGCCGGCAAGCACCCCGTGGTGCTCACCTTCGACGACTCCTCGCCCTCCCAGCTGGCCCTGGACGACCTCGGCGTCCCCAGGGCCGACACGGCGGTCGCGATCCTTCAGGACGTGGCGGCGAAGAACCCCGGCTTCCGTCCCGTGGCGACCTTCTACGTCACCCGCGACATGTTCGGCAAGTCCCTGAAGGAGGAGCAGGCGCAGACGCTGCTCTGGCTCAAGGACAACGGCTTCGACATCGGCAACCACACGCTCGACCACGTCAACCTCGGCACCCGCTCGCAGAAGGAGGTGGCCGAGCAGATCGCCGCCATCCGGCAGCAGGTGCACTCCCTCGCCTCGCAGGACCCGGTGACGCTGGCCCTGCCGTACGGGAGCCAGCCGCGTAAGAAGGAGTGGGCGCTGCGCGGCAAGGGCAGCGCCGGGCCCTACAACCACAGCGGCGTGTTCCTGGCCGGGTACACGCCCGCGCCGGCGCCCTACACCAGGACGTTCGACCCGCTCGGGATCCCGCGGATCAAGGCCATGGACAAGAAGGGCGACTGCTCCCAGTTCTGCTCGACGGCCTGGCTGGACTGGCTCAAGAACAACCCGGACATGCGCTTCACCTCCGACGGCGATGCCGAGACCGTGGCCTTTCCCAAGTTCAAGGCGCCGTTCCTGCGCAAGAACTTCACCGCGCGGGCGCTGCCTTACTAGTTCAGGCGGCCGATGACCGTCGACAGGCCCCGCTCCTCGACGCCTCCGGGGAGCGGGCGGCCCGTGGTCAGGTCGACGATGTGGTAGGCGATGCGGTTCGCGGGGCCGCGCATGCGTACCAGGAGGCCGTCCTCGCCCCTCCAGCGCAGGATCGTGGTGATCGTCCAGCCCGCGGGCAGGCGCGGGGTCACGGCGCGCTCCCTGTTGATCAGGATGCTCGTGGTGGTCACGGACGTGGGCGTCACCTCCCTCATCAACGTGGCGAACTGGCGGCCCGAGGGTGACAGGACGCCGTCGGAGGACAGGTCGCCGGGGGAGGTGGACCTGCGCAGCCGCCTGCCCTCGGGCGAGCTGACGGTGAAGACCGTGACATTGACCCGGCCCGGTGTGCGGTCGTCGGGTTTCAGCGTGGAGGTGATCACGCCGCTTGAGGTCCAGCCGCGCGCCTCGCCGTTCAGCCGGTGTACGCGCCCCGTGGCCAGGTCGGCGACCTCGCGCCCGACGGCCAGATGGCGGCCGTCGAGGGAGAACATCGGCTCCCCCTCGCCCTCGACCCGCAGCGGTGTGACCGTGCCGGTCATCAGATCGTGCAGGACGAATCCCCCGCCATGCGGGTAGGCGGCGCGGGTGCCGTCGTCGCTGAGCACGAACGTGTCCTCCCCGCTCACGCCGGGCAGCCACCACTGCTCGCCGCGCGTGGAGACCAGATGCCACCGCAGGCAGGGGCCGCTCTGGCCGGGGCATTCCGGCTGATAGGCGTAGCGGACGGGCGCCGGGGCCGGGCCCTTGAGCTCGGTGGCGGGAGGAAGGGAAGCGGTGGCACCGGGCATGCTCCCGGCCATCGGCGGGCCGTGATCCTGCCGCTGCCAGAGGGGAAGCACGACCCACGCCGCGATCACGAGCACACCGGCGGCCAGCCCTCTGCGGATCACGTGACCCTCCCCGCGACGACGGTCTGGCCGGGTTCCGGCCACTCCGTCAGGCGCCGCGCAGTGCCGGTGCGCGGGTCGATCAGGAAGTGGCCGGACACGTGGGGTTCCTCCAGGGCGGCGCGCAGCAGCAGCCGGCCGTCGGCCGACCATCCCACCAGGGCGAGCTCGTAGACGGGGCCGGGGAGTTTCAGCGGCTCGCGGGTCAGCACTTTCGCGGTGGCCGGGTCCATGGTCAGCACGTCGGCGAAGGTGACGACGGCGAGCGTCCTGCCGTCGGGCGAGAGCCGTACGTCGAGGGAGGGGTCGAAGGGCGCGCGGGACACGACCTTGCCCCGCGTGTCGAAGGTGACGAGTTCGGTGGCGGCCGCGCCCGGCAGGGTGCGGCGGCCGGTGGTCGCGACGATCCGGCCGCCGCCGATGCCGATCACGCGAGCCACTCCGGGCAGGGGCGTGGCCGATCCGGTGGGCGTGTGGACGAGCGTGGTGCCGACCGTGGCGTAGGCGCCGTCGTGGGAGAGCAGGATCTCGCCGGCGCCGGCGATCTCACGGACGTCCGCCTCGCGCAGGTCGCGGTGGACCAGCTTGCCCGTGCCGAGCTGCCGGTAGATCAGGTGGAAGCCGTCACCGCTGAGCGCGAGGGGTCCGCGCGTGTCGGCCTCGCCGAACGTCGCTTCCCCGTTGGTCTCCGAAGAGAGCGCCCATCTGACGGGGCCGCCCACGATCCTGGCGAACTGGACCGGGCCCGGGACCGCGACCGGGGCGAGCATCACCGGCCGCACGGGAGTCGGCAGCTCGGCGGAGATGAAGCCGAAGGCCGGCCAGAGTGCCGCCGCGATCCCGAACGCCATCAGCGTCCTGGCCGAGCTCATCCGGGCGGCGAACTCGGCGCCGACCAGGTCGCTGGTCCCCGCGGGCACCGCACGCCGGTGCAGGTCTCTCAGCACCAGATGTACGGCCAGCAGCACGAAAGCCGGAATCGCCACCCAGAGCCGGTCGGGCACCGCCATCTCCCGGAAGAACGACCTGACCACGAGCACCGCCAGGACGCCCCAGCACAGGAGCGCGGACAACCGCCAGCCGACGGTGAGCGCCCGCGGCGTGAGGCGGAGCCGTTCTCCGAAGAATCGGGGCCGGGTGGCGGCGAGCTGGATCTCGGAGACGAGGACGCCGGTGAGCCAGCCGTACAGCAAAAAGGGGAAATTCAGATTTTCCAGGAAGTAAAGGGAAAGGGCGCCGCCCGCGGCCAGTCCCGCGCCCCGCCACGAGCGGACCGCGCGCAGGTAGGCGATGGTGTTGTCGCCGTTGTAGGGCGTGATCGTCAGCCGGTGGCGCCGGGCGAAACGATCCAGGTTCGGGTGGGGAAGGGATCGCGCGCTGAGTGCCAATCCGGCGATGACGGCTAAAACACCAATGGCTGTAAGTATCAGCAAAGGTGGACTTTCGTCATAGCCCGGAAAACTAGCAGAATACCGACGTGATTCCGAATGAGGTATGGGACCGTCTCAACCCGTCGGCGGCGGCCGTGCGCGCTCGATGGCCGGTCACGATCGGCATCGTCCTGACGCTGCTGCTCGCCGTCGGCTGGGGAATGATCCCGCGGATCACCTACCACGAGGGCGACACGGCGCGAGGCATGCTCGTCCGCGACGAACTGGGCAGAGTCCACGGGCGTATCGACGCCATGACCCATACCTTCACCAACGAGGCTCTCTATCCGATCACCCTGACCGGAGCGGGTGTGCGGGCCGAGCACTTCAGTATCGTCGGCGCCGCGCTGCCACGGGTCGTGCCCGCGGGCGGCAGCGTCCAGGTCGAGGTTCTCGTGGAGTACACCTCCTGCCTGGCGGCGGCGGCGGAGACGGCTCCGGTGATCCTCGAAGTGTCGGCCTGGTGGGGCAGCGCGCAGGTGGTGGCGAGCATGGAGGACGAGGCCACGCGCGGCCGGTGGAACGAGCGTTTCGAAGAAGAAGGCTGCTAGGACCGCACCGAGAAGGTGAGTGCTCGCGTCCGGCTCAGCCGTTCGATGAGCGGACCGCCCATCGCCGTGGCCGTCGTCACCTGACCCGACACCTGGGGCGTGTCGTCGAAGGCCAGGCACAGCGCGGCCTCGGCGACCATCACGGCGGTCCCGCCGTACCCCGGATCGCGTCCGGCGACCTCGGTGACCACGCGGACGCCGCCCCCTTCGCCGAGGAACGTCAGCTTGAACCAGCTCCTGGCCCGCTCCTCAGGAGTGGGACCCTCGCCCGGCTTGAGGCGGTTCAGGAGCCATTCCCGCGTGGGGCCGAGCTGGGCGAGCATCCCGAGGGCCGTCGCGCCCCCGGCCAGGGCCAGCGCGCCCGGCAGGCGGCGCACGGTCATGTACTGGCGGTAGGTGAAGTCCGGGCCGTAGCGGTCGAGCGCCCAGGCGGAGCGGCCCACGATCTGCGGGTCGATGGTGGGCATCGGCAGGGCGTACCCGCCCACGAACCTCGGCAGGCCGGGCAGCACGTCCACGGTACGCCCGCTTGGACGGGTCTCCGCCGCGCGGCGGCGCAGGCCCGTCTCGGCCATCTGCCGTGCCCGCGACATCGAGGTCACCGCCGAGTGGAACGTCCCGCCCGACGGCCGCCCGCCACCCCGCAGGAACGCGCTGACCTTGAGCGGCACGCCTTCCGGCAGTTCGCCGACCGTGTAGAGGACGCCGAGGTCGTAGGGGATGGAGTCGAAACCGCAGGCGTGCACGATCTTCGCCCCCGAGGCGGCGGCGCGCTCGTGGTGGCGGAGGTACATGCGGTCCACGAACTCCGGCTCGCCGGTCAGGTCGACGTAGTGGGTACCGGCTTCCGCGCAGGCCGCGACGAGCGGCTCGCCGTAGCGGACGTAGGGGCCGACGGTGGTGATGACCACGCGCGCCTGACGGGCGAGCGCGGCGATCGAGGCGGCGTCGTCCACGTCGGCCACCAGGACGGGCACGCCGTGGCCGAGCGCCTCCAGCCTGTCCCGGTCGCGGCCGGCGACCGCCCAGCCGAGGCCCTCGATCCCCGCCAGATAGCGGGCGATGAGCTTTCCGGTGTAACCGGTGGCGCCGAAGAGGACGATGTCATGCATGGCGACAGAATGTCATTCCAGTCGGCCGCGGAGAAGGGCGCTCGCGACGTCACGAACGGTTAACGGTTCCCTGAGAGCTTCATGAGCGTCGTAAAGTTTGCCTCGTTGGGATTTGTATACACGTGGGGATGGTCAATGCCGCAGATCGCGCCGCTCGTCGCCGGCGATCCCGAGCAGCTGGGCTCGTTCCAGCTGACCGGACGCGTGGGCGAGGGCGGTCAGGGCATCGTCTACCTGGGTGTCAACGAGCAGGGTGAGCGGGCGGCGATCAAGCTCCTGCACATCAAGTTCAGCGGTGACACCATCGCCAGATCCCGTTTCGCGCGGGAACTCAAGGCGGCCGAAAGGGTCGCCTCCTTTTGTACGGCCCGCGTCCTGGAAGCCGACCTCGACGGCAACACGCCCTACATCGCCAGCGAATACATCGACGGCCTGCCGCTGCGCGAGGTCATCGAGAACGACGGCCCGATGCGCGGCACCGCCCTCGACCGGCTGGCCATCGGCACCGCCACCGCGCTGACCGCGATCCACCACGCCTCGATCGTGCACCGCGACTTCAAGCCGGACAACGTGCTGATCGCCGCCGACGGCCCGAGGGTGGTCGACTTCGGCATCGCCCGCATCATCGACTCCACCGGCACGATCACCAGCCGCGCCATCGGCACGCCCGCCTACATGGCGCCGGAGCAGATCGCCGGAGACGACGTCGGCCCCTACACCGACGTGTTCTCCTGGGGCGCGACGATCGCCTTCGCCGCGACCGGGGTCACGGTCTTCGAGGGCAGCTCGATCGCGGTGGTGCTCAACCGGATCCTCAACCACGAGGTCGACGTCAGCTCGATGCCCGAGCCGCTGCGCGGGGTGGTCGCCTCGGCGCTGGCCAAGGATTCGCAGGCGCGGCCCACGGCCGACCAGTTGCTGCTGCGGCTGCTGGGTCAGCCGGAGACCGCGGGGGCCTCCACGGCGGTGCTGTCCAGGGGCGCCGAGGTGGCGAGCGACGACACCACGCCGTTCACCCGGGTACGCACCACACTGGCCGACGCCCGCAAGCCGGCCGAGCCGGGCGAGTCCGGGACGCCCGCTCCACCCGGCCACACGAGTCCGCCCGGCCACACGAGTCCGCCCGGCCACACGGCGCAGCCGCCGCCGGCCGTATCGGAGCCGGTGCGTACGAGCCTGTCGGACCGGCCCCCGATGCGGCAGGTGATGCCACCCAGGACGCCGCGGGTGCGGCGGCGCGGCCCGGGGCGCTGGATCGCGGTGGTGGTGGCGCTGGTGGTGCTGGCCGCCGCAGCGGTGCTGGCGGTGCTCAACGACTGGCCGGTGGCCTTCGGCGCGCAGCCGTCGGAGTCGGTGAACGGCGGGAACACGCCACCCCAGCCGGGCCCGTTCACCTCCGTGCTGGACAAGATCGCCAAGACCGGGAAGCTCACCATCGGCGTCAAGGGCGACCTGCCGGGCATCAGCCTGGGCCAAGACGGATCGTTCCAGGGTTTCGACGTGGACCTGGCCGGCCTGATCGCCAAGGCGCTGGGCGCCAAGGACGTGAAGTACGTCCAGGTCGGCCGCTTCGACCGGGCGACCGCCCTCAACACCGGCAAGGTGGACCTCGTGGTCGCCACCTACTCCATCGACCGCGACGAGGACGTGCTCTTCGCCGGCCCTTACTACGTCGCCCATCATGACGTGCTGGTCCGGGCGGGCACCGCCAAGAAGCTGGCCGACCTCAAGGGCATGAACCTCTGCGCGCCCCCCAGCCCGTCCACGCGCAGCGTGCAGGAGCGGGTCGAGGTGACTCCCATTCCCGCCGACCACTACGCCCAATGTATGGACATGCTGAAGAGCGGCAAGGTCGACGCCGTCCCCGGCGAGGATCTGCTGCTGGCGGGGTTCGCCGACCGGGAGGCGAGCATGCGCTTCGCCGTACTCGGCGCCAGGCTCAGCAGCCAGCGCTACGCCGTCGGCATGGAGAGCGGCGACGCCAGGACGTGCAAGGCCGTCACGGGGGTCATCGCCGGACTTCAGCGCGACGGCACCGTCAAGAAGCTCGTGAGCAGGCATTTCGGAAACGTGGATTTCAAACCGCAACTGAACCCGACCGAGATGGAACCCTGCGGATGACGACCGGGTAACATCCGAAAGTCAATGATTCATCCTGCGAGTTAGGGGAAGGCCATGGCCACGCCCGTCAAGGTAACCGTCACCGGTGCCGCCGGTCAGATCGGCTACGCGCTGTTGTTCCGCATCGCGTCGGGGCAGCTGCTCGGCGCCGACGTTCCGGTGAAGCTGAGCCTGCTGGAGATCCCGCAGGCGGTGAAGGCGGCCGAGGGCACCGCGATGGAGCTCGACGACTGCGCGTTCCCGCTGCTGTCGGGCATCGAGATCACCGACGACCCCAACGTCGCCTTCAACGGCGCCAACGTCGCCCTGCTGGTCGGCGCCATGCCGCGTAAGGCGGGCATGGAGCGCGGCGACCTGCTCGGCGCCAACGGCGGCATCTTCGGCCCGCAGGGCAAGGCGATCAACGACCACGCCGCCGACGACATCAAGGTCCTGGTCGTGGGCAACCCGGCCAACACCAACGCGCTCATCGCCCAGCAGAACGCCCCGGACGTCCCGGCCGAGCGCTTCACCGCGATGACCCGCCTCGACCACAACCGCGCGCTGTCGCAGCTGGCCGCCAAGCTTCAGGTCCCGGTCACCGAGATCAAGAAGATGACCATCTGGGGCAACCACTCGGCCACGCAGTACCCCGACCTCTTCCACGCCGAGGTCGGTGGCAAGGTCGCGGCCGAGCAGGTCGACCACGAGTGGCTGAAGGACACCTTCATCCCGACCGTCGCCAAGCGCGGCGCCGCGATCATCGAGGCCCGTGGCGCCTCCAGCGCCGCGAGCGCCGCCAACGCCGCGATCGACCACGTCTACGACTGGGTCAACGGCACCGACTGGACCTCCGCCGCGATCGTCTCCGACGGCTCCTACGACGTGCCGGAGGGCCTCATCTCCTCCTTCCCGGTCCGCGCCGCGGGCGGCAAGTGGGAGATCATCCAGGGCCTGGAGATCGACGCCTTCTCCCGCGAGCGCATCGACGCCTCCGTGCGTGAGCTCGCCGAGGAGCGCGACGCCGTCAAGGGCCTCGGCCTCATCTGAGCGTCTCCACCGGAAGGCGCGCGTCCGTCCGGGCGCGCGCCTTTCGCTTTCGGTACGGCTACCGCGTGTCGCGATGATGATCACCCGGGTCAGCACGTTCAATTGAGGCGTACTGCACGGGGGGTCGGACATGCGGCGCAAAATGCTCGCCGGGTTCATGGGAGTCATGCTGGCGGGCATTCCGGGACTCGCCCACGCGGGGCCGGGATGGGGCGCCGCCGACCTTTCCGTACGGCTGACCGCCCGGCCGGGTGTCGCCCAGCCGGGACAACCCATCATCTACCGGGCAGAGGTTGGCAACGCCGGACCCGGTGACGCCGTGCTGCCCGTGCTCAGGGTGACGCTGCCCGCGGGCGTCGAGGTCGTCAGCGTCGACGTGGCGACCTGCGAACGGGGTGCGGGCGCGGCCGAGGTGGTGTGCACCTCGCCCACGGACATCCGGGCGGGCGGCACCGGCGGCGTCACGATCACCGGCATCGTCCGGCCGGACGCGCGGGGCCCGCTGAAGGCGACGGCCACGCTCACCTCCGAAGTGCGCGACGACGACGAGAGCGACAACGCCGCCACCGTTTCGACCGCCGTGGACGAGGGTGCCGACCTGAGCCTGCGCCTGTCCGGCCGGGCGCGCGGCGGCAGGTTCGCGATGACCGCGCTGGTGCGCAACCGGGGCCCGCACATGGTCAGGGACGCCCGCGTCTACCTCAGGACGGGCCGCGCCAGGCTGGTGTCCGCGCTCGGCGCGCGCTGCCGGGCCCAGCTCGGGTACGTGGCGTGCCGGCTGCGGGCCGTCGGCCCCGACGAGCGCCTGCGGGTACGGCTCACGCTCAGGGCGCCCAGGCGGCCGGTCAACGCCAGCGCCGGCGTGTACTCCAGCCGTCTCGGCGACCGGCGGCCCGCCGACAACCGGGCCCGGCTGCGCGTCACGGCGTGAGTTGTTCGTGCAGGTGGCAGTGGGGAGGCGGAGCGGGGGCCGGGGACGGTGGCGACGTCGCGAACACCACCCCGGCCGCGGCCAGCGTGCAGCCACCTGCGACGAGTGCCACGAAGAGCACTCTAGGTGAAAGCATCCTCACATTTCGGTATCACAGCACATATCCCGCGGTGCTATGGCTCATATGCGGGAAAGCGCACTCCAGGCGTCCGAGACGATGGACGGCAGGTCCGTCCGCTCCGCCTTCCAGCCCAGCTCGGCGCGGATCTTCTCCGAGGACGCCACGAGGACCGCGGGGTCGCCCGGACGGCGCGCGCCGAGCTTCTCCGGGATCGCGTGGCCGGTCACCTCGCGGCAGACGTCGATGACCTGCTTGACCGAGAAGCCGGTGCCGCTGCCCAGATTGTAGATCTTGTGCTCGCCCTCCGTGACCGCCTCCAGCGCCAGCAGGTGCGCCTTGGCCAGGTCGGCGACGTGGATGTAGTCGCGCACACAGGTGCCGTCGGGCGTGGCGTAGTCGGTGCCGAACACCTGGACCTCCTCGCGCTCGCCGGTGGCGACCTTGAGCACGTTGGGGATCAGGTGGGTCTCAATGGCGTGGCGTTCGCGCAGCGTGCCGTATGCGCCGGCCACGTTGAAGTAGCGCAGGCTCACCGCGCCCAGGCCGCGCAGGGCGGCGAAGGTGGTCAGGGTCATGTCGACGGCCAGCTTGGTCTCGCCATAGGGGTTGGTCGGGCGGGGCGGGTCGGTCTCCAGGATCTGGTCGTGGATCGGCTCGCCGTACGTGGCGGCGGTGGAGGAGAACACGATGCGGCGTACGTCCCGGGCGTGCATGGCCTCCAGCAGGGCGAGCGTGCCGCCGAGGTTGTGCCGCCAGTAGAGCTCGGGCTTCTCCACCGACTCGCCGACCAGAGACTTGGCCGCGAAGTGCAGCACCGCCTCCTGGTTCTCCAGCGCGTCATGGGCGTCGGCGATGTCCGCCTGGATGAACCGGGCACTGTCGGGCACCGCGTCCCTGTGTCCCGTGGAGAGATCGTCGAGCACGGTCACCTCATGGCCCGCTTCGACCAGCTGCGCCGCCACGACGCTACCGACATATCCGGCACCTCCGGTGACCAACAGTCTCATGTGCACTCCTGGTGAAATATGTTGGATTTTGTACGGCTTGCCGTTCAGCATACGCGGGAAAGTCGCCGAGTACGCTGCCAACCACCATGTTTGACACCGTCGCGGCCAACGTCGCCCTGGTCCTGCTCTTCATTCTCGTGGGCGGCTTCTTCGCAGCCGCCGAGATGGCGATGGTCTCCTTGCGGGAGAGCCAGGTTCGCAAACTTGCCCAAAAAGGACGTCGTGGCGAGCGGGTGGCCAAGCTCGCCCGCGACCCCAACCGCTTCCTGTCCGCCGTCCAGATCGGCGTCACCGTGGCCACGATGCTGTCGGCCGCGTTCGGCGCCGACCGGCTCGGCGCGGCCCTGGGGCCGAAGCTGCGGGAGTGGGGCGTGCCCGAGGCCGTGGCGCCCGCGCTGGCCCTCGTACTGGTGACGCTGGCGATCTCCTACGTCTCGCTCGTGCTCGGCGAACTGGCGCCCAAACGGCTGGCCAGGCAGCGGGCCGAGGGGCTCTCGCTCGTGGTCGCGCCGTTCCTGGACTGGATCGCGACCCTGTCACGGCCGATCATCTGGATGCTGTCCAAGTCGACCGACGGCGTGATGAAGCTGTTCGGCGGCAACCCCGACGCCGACCGCGAGCAAATGACCACCGAAGAGCTCCGGGACATGGTCGTCGGCCACAGCGAGCTGACCCTCGACGAGCGCAACCTGATCGCCGAGGTGTTCGCCGCGGGCAAGCGGCAGTTGCGTGAGGTGATGCTGCCACGGACCGAGGTGGAGTTCATGGAGGCCGACACGCCGCTGGCCGAGGCGGCCGTGCTCGTGGCGGCCCTGCCACACTCCCGTTTCCCGGTCTTCCGCGAGTCCTACGATGAGATCTTGGGCTTCGTCCACGTACGCGACCTGCTCGACCCCGTCCTCACCGGCCGGATCGAACCCATCAGCGAACTGGTGCCCATCCGCCCGGTCAAGCTGGTTCCCGCCTCGAAGCGGGTGCTGAGCACGCTGTCGGAGATGCGCGACGAAGGACACCACCTGGCCATCGTCGTGGACGAGTACGGCGGCACCGCCGGGATCGTCACCCTGGAAGACCTGGTCGAAGAGCTGATCGGCGACATCAGGGACGAGTACGACATCGAGGACGACACGGTTATCCTGCCCGCCGGTGAGATCGAGATCGACGGCCTGACCAACCTCAACGACTTCGGCGCCCAGACCGGCATCCGGCTGCCGGACGGTCCGTACGAGACGCTCGGCGGCTTCGTCATGGCCATGCTCGGCCACGTTCCGGCGGCGGGGGAGAAGGTGGAGATCCCCGGCTTCGAGTTCACCGTCACCGATCTGGACGGCAGGAGAATCTCCCGGGTCAGGGTGAAACGCCGACCAGGCCTGATCGAGTCGCAGGCGGGTGGGGATACCTGACACAATTGCCAGCTATGGCCAGACCTCGTGTACTCTCCGGCATCCAGCCCACGGCGGACTCCTTCCACCTGGGCAACTACCTGGGCGCCGTCCGCCAGTGGGTGACATTGCAGGAGACCCACGATGCCTTCTATTGCGTGGTGGACCTGCACGCCATCACCGTGCCGACCGAGGCCGCCGCGCTGCGCCGCCGTACGCGGGTGGCCGCCGCCCAGTTGTTCGCCGCGGGTCTCGACCCTGAGCGCAGCACCGTCTTCGTACAGTCGCACGTACGCGAGCACACGGAGCTGGCCTGGGTGCTCAACTGCCTGACCGGGATGGGCGAGGCGGCCCGGATGACCCAGTTCAAGGACAAGTCGGCGAAGTTCGGCGAGAGCGCGGCCAGCGTGGGCCTGTTCACGTACCCGATCCTGCAGGCCGCCGACATCCTTCTGTACCAGGCCAACAGCGTGCCGGTCGGCGCCGACCAGAAGCAGCACCTGGAGTTGACGCGCGACCTGGCCCAGCGCTTCAACCACCGCTACGGCGACACCTTCACGCTCCCGGCCCCGCACATCCTCAAGGAGGTCGAGAAGATCACCGACCTCCAGGAGCCGACGGCGAAGATGTCGAAGTCGTCTTCCAGCCCGGCGGGCATCCTGGACGTACTGGAGCAGCCGGGACCGCTTCGCAAGAAGGTGATGCGAGCGGTGACGGACACGGGCAGCGAGATCGTCTTCGACGAGGAGAACAAGCCCGGCATTTCCAACCTTTTGCGGATCCACTCGGCTTTGACGGGGACGTCGATCGCCGAGCTGGTCGCCCGGTTCGACGGGCAGGGGTACGGCACGTTCAAGAAGGAAGTGGCCGAGGCGGTGGCGGAGACCTTCACCCCGATCCGGGAACGCACGGAGAAGCTGCTGTCCGACGAGACGGAGCTGGACAAACTCCTGGCCATCGGGGCAGGCAGGGCCCGAGAGGTAGCCCAGCAGACCATGGCCCAAGTCCGAGACCGCGTCGGCTTCCTCCCCACCCCTTAAAGGAACTCGCTGCGCTCACGCGCCTTCCCGGGCCCGCCCGTTGCCCGGCTGGGTGGTTGGGCGGTTGGATCCCGCCCCGGGGTTAAAGGTGCTCGCTGCGCTCGCGCGTCTTCCTGGGGCCCGCCCGCTGCCCGGCTGGGTGGTCAGCCACTTGGACCCCACCCGGGCAACGAGGTGCTCGCTGCGCTCGCGCGTCCCCTTTGGAGCTTGCGCCATCGGCAGCGCGGAGTCCGGGATCGTGTGTGGGCAGGTCAGGACCCGGCCCGATGCGATGCGATGCGGCGGGACGTTGTGGCCGGACCTGCGAGAGGTGGCGTGGGCGTGGACCCCATGTCGAGTGTCAGGCGGAGTGCTCCTGATGTCCTGGCTTCGCGTCATCTCGCGATGAGGCCGCTGTCCATCGCGGAGGTGTCTGCTGGGGCGATCCCGTGCGGATTGGGCTCACAGGGCGGCAGATGGAAAGTCACCCGCACGGCAGATGGAAAGTCACCCGCGCGGCAGATGGAAAGTCCGGCGAGGGCAGGCCTCATGGCGATCAAGGGGTGAAGGCGTGCTCGGGGCCGCTGGCGGAGGGCCGGACGCCAGGGCGCGCCGCCGGTTCCGGGCGCCGAGCTCTCACCGCACAGCGGCCGGTGAGGACGGGAACGGCTCTCCGTGGCCGGGCACGATCGTGTCCGCCGCCGCCAGCACCCGTTCCCGGCTGGCCCGCAGTTGCTCCCGGTCCGGCGCCACCGGGTCCTCGGCCGGCCCGTCGGGACGCCACCACAGGTCGCCGGCGAAGGCCACGACGCCGCCTGCCGTACCCGCGAGAAGGGTGATGTCCTCGGGGCTGTGGCCGGGCGTGGCCAGGAGCTTCAGGGAAGGGGTCAGTTCGTGGCCGTCGGGGTCGCGGTCGTGCCAGGTGTGGCCCCGGTAGACGGCCTTGTGGTCGTGGACGCGGGCGTGGGGGAACAGGCCGGCGTTCATGATGTTGTCGGGGTGGTGGTGGCTGAGGATGACGTCGGTGATGTCGGCGGGGGTGAGGCCGAGGCCGGCGAGTGGCCCGGTGATGGCGGTCGGGTCGGCCACCATGCCCGGGTCGAACACGATGCGCAGGTCGCCGTCGGTGATGTAGGAGACGGTGGCGGCGACGCCGGGGCCGGTGGAGGTCGTGTAGCCGACGTGCAGGATGTGGTGGACCGCGGTGCGTTCGCGGGGTGCTTCGGTGTTCATGGAGCCAGGGTGCCGGGATGGTCGATGGCGGGAAAGTGGCCAATATGCCACTCATGGGGGTATTCATGCCATCTATGGGATTCGCGACGGTTGTGGCCTATGCGCCGGACGGGGTGACGGCGCTCGGGCTGGGTGTCGTGGGCGAGTTGTTCGGCGGGTTCGACTTCGCGGTGTGTGGCGCGCGGCCGGGGCCGGTTCGGACTGATCTCGGGCTGCGGCTGCCTGTGGAGCATGGGCTGGAACGGCTGGCGGCGGCGGATCTGGTGCTGTCTCTGCCGGGCGACGCCTTCCGGACGCCGCCGCCGGAGCCGGTGATCGACGCCGTCAGGGCCGCGTATGAGCGTGGGGCGATCTTGGCGGCGCACTGTGTCGGTGTCTTCGGGCTGGCCGCCGCCGGGCTGCTGGACGGGCGGCGGGCCACCACGCACTGGCGGTTCGCGGGGGAGCTGGCCGCGCGGCATCCGGGGGTCAGGATCACGGCCGGCGAGCTCTATGTGGACGAGGGACGGGTGCTCACGGGGGCGGGCGCCGCGGCGGGCATCGATCTGGGGCTCCACCTGATCCGGCGCGAGCACGGCCCGGCCAGGGCCAACGCGATCGCCAGGGAGATGGTCACGCCGCCGCACCGGGAGGGCGGGCAGGCCCAGTACGTGTCCGCCCCGGTCCCCGCCGACGGCGAGGACGAACGCCTGGCCGGAGTGCTCGGCTGGGCCCGCGGGCACCTGGATCGGCGGTTGCCGATCGACGAGCTGGCGGCCAGGGCGTTGATGAGCCGGCGGACGTTCGCGCGGCGGTTCAAGGCGGCGACGGGCAGTTCGCCGCACGCCTGGTTGCAGGCGCAGCGCCTCGACCTGGCCGAGGAACTGCTGGTCACGACCACCCTGCCGATCGAGGAGATCGCCAGAAGGACCGGCTACGGCTCCGCCGCCCTGCTCAGGGAACGGTTCGTGGACCGCCGCAGGGTCTCGCCACGCGAGTACCGCAGGACCTGGTCCGGCTAGCGCACCCGCCGCCTGCCGACGATGAGCAGGACCTCGCGCAGCGCGTCGGCCGCCTGGCGGACCACGGGTTCCGGCACCCCGGCCAGCACGTCGTTGTTCGCGCGCACGGCCGTGTCCAGCGCCGCGGTGGCGACCTTCAGCCCCTCGGGGGTGAGCCGCACCCACCGGCTGCGCCCGTCGCCGTCGTCGGCCGAGCGCTCGACGTATCCGGCCGTGGTCAACCGCTGGAGCACGTTGCTGGTCCCGCCCGAGGTGAGCATCAGCGACCGGGCCAGCTCACTGGGCTTCATCCGGTACGGCGGAGCCGTACGGGCAAGGGCGGCCAGCACGTCGAACTCGGCGTAGGTGAGCCCGAGGGCGGCCAGCTCCCCCTTGAGCGCCTGCTCGAACAGCCCGTCGATCCGCGCCACCCGCTTGCTGAGCTCCAGCCCCGCGATGAGGGAGGGCGCCATGCCCGCCGCCGTCCAGCGGGCGGCCAGCGCGTCGACCTCGTCGTGTTCCACGCGACCGAGGATACCGCTCACCATATTGCTTTTCTAAAAGCTTTCTCGATAAGCTCTTGGCCATGAGAATCCTGATCAAGAACGGGACCGTCATCGACACCGACCCCGCCGCCACCGTCCTCGGCGAGCTGGACGTGCTCGTCGACGGCGAGACCATCGCGGCGGTCGGCCGGAACCTGAGCGCCGAGGACGCCGAGGTCATCGACGCGACCGGCCGCCTGGTGCTGCCGGGCTTCGTGGACAGCCACCGCCACACCTGGCAGGCCGCCCACCGCGCGGTGGTGGCCGACGACGACATCCAGGGCTACTTCCGCACGGTGATCGGCGAGCTCGCCCCCTCGCAAACCCCCGAGGACGTGCACGCGGGCAACCTGGCCGGGGCCCGCGAATGCCTCGACGCCGGAGTGACCACCCTGCTCGACTGGACACAGGTGGCGCACACCCCGGAGCACGCCGACGCGCTCGTCGCCGCGCTCAGGGAGTCGGGCATCAGGGCCGTCCTCGGATACAACCCCCAGGACCCGGGCGACGAGGCCCGCCGCGTGCGCGACACCCATTTCCGCACGCCGGGACGGCTGAGCATGGCGATCGCCGCCCTGGGCCCGGAGATCGCCGGAGAGGAACGCGCCCTGTGGGAGTGGCGGCTCGCCCGCGACCTCGACCTCCCGGTGACCGTCCACGCCGGGAGCCAGGGCGCCGACAGCGCCCGGCGAGCCCTGGCGTTCCTGCACGGCAACGGCCTGCTGGAGCGTCCCACCACCTACATCCACGGCGTCGACTACGCCGACGACGACCTGAAGCTCATCGCCGACACCGGCGGGAGCGTCTCGATCTCGCCGATCGACGAGCTGACGCTGGGCATCGGCTACCCGATCACCGGCCGGGCGGCGGCGGCCGGTGCGCCGGTCTCGCTCAGCGCCGACACGGTGACCTGCGGGCCGGGCGACATGTTCAGCCTGATGCGCGCGGCCTTCGCGATGGAACGCGGTCTGGGCAACCTCGCCTTCACCACCCGGGACGTGCTGCGGATGGCGACGATGGGCGGTGCGCGGACGGTGGGTCTCGCCGACGTCGTCGGTTCGCTGACTCCGGGCAAGCAGGCCGACGTCGTCCTCCTGCGCACCGACACCCCGGGCATGGCCGGGACCCGCGACCCCATCGGCGCGATCGTGCTCAACGCCGACACCAGCGCCGTCGAGACCGTCCTGGTCGCGGGCCGGGTGGTGAAGCGCGCGGGAGCGCTGATCCCCGCCTGAGCCCGGCGTGGCCTGTTCCCCGGGCAGCTCGCGGCGATGCCACACTTGATCGCCGGGTCCGCGGCCGATACAACGACCGTCACCGGGGCAGTCGCCTTGGAGGACCACCGGAACGCGCTGGAGTTTCCCGAGCGATGGCGAACCTGATCGAGAAGGCCGCGACGTGGCGCGAGCGCGCGATGCGGATCGTGGACCACTGGAGGGTACGCCGGCCGGGGGCCGACCACCTGATCAGGACGGTCCAGCGTTACCAGCTGCAGTTCGGCGACCGGCTGGCCGGAGCGGTCACCTACTTCGCGTTCCTGTCGTTCTTCCCGCTGATGGCGCTGGCCTACGCGGTGTTCGGCTACGTCCTGTCGGTCAGTCGCGAGCTGGAGCGGGCGCTCAAGCAGGTGATCGCCGAACAGTTGCCCGGACTGGCCCCCGCGCTGAACCTGGAGGACATCGCCCAGGCCAAGGCCACCGCCGGGATCATCGGTCTGCTGGGCCTGCTGTACGCGGGGCTCGGCGCCATCGACGCGCTGCGCGGTGCGCTGCGGGAGATGTCGATGACCACGGCCGCGCCGCTGAACTTCTTTCTCGGCAAGCTGCGCGACCTGAGCTCGCTGCTGCTGATCGGCGTGACCATGCTGGTGTCGGCCGGCGTGGCCGTACTCACTTCCTCGGCGACCAGCAAGGTCACCGAGTGGCTGGGTTTCCAGCCCGACGATCCGGCGGCGACGGGTTCGGTGTGGCTGGTCGGGCTGCTGGCCAGCGTGGCCGCCGACTGGCTGCTGTTCGTGATCATCTTGGGCTGGGTGGCGCGGCCGACCCGGCCGTTCAAGGCGATCGCCCAGGGCGCGCTGCTGGGCGCGATCGGCTTCGGGCTGCTCAAGCAGCTGGCCACGCTGCTGCTGAGCCACACGCTGAGCAACCCGGTCTACGGCACGTTCGCGGTGCTGGTCGGGCTGTTGATCTGGATCAACTTCTCCGCCCGTCTGGTCCTGTACGTCGCGGCCTGGACCGCCACCACCGGCTTCGCCCCGCCGCCCTCGCCCACTCCGGTGCCGTCGAACGGCAACGGTGAGCAGGCGTGAGGAGCGTGCGCTAGGACCTGGCCCTGCTCCGCCTGCGGAAGATGCCGAAGCCCAGCCACACCAGCCCGAAGAACAGCCCGCCGCCGATCACGGCCATGCCGACCGTCCGGCTCGTGTCCGTCTGCTTGGCCGCGGCCGAGTCGAGCAGCGGGGCGCTGGCGGGCGGCTGGGAGGCCGTGGCCTGCTGCCGGACGGGATCGGCCTGGGCGGGCAGCGGGTCCACCAGCTGGCCGACGGGCGTGACCTTGCCGCGGGCGGCGAAGCCCCAGTCGAGCAGCTTCTCCACTTCCTCCCAGAAGTAGCCCTCGTGCCGCATGATCGTCACGATGATCGTGTGGCCGTCGCGGCTGGCGGCGCCGACGAAGCTGCCGAGGGCCTTGGACGTCCAGCCGTTCTTGACGCCGACCATGCCCTTGTAGCGCCAGAGCAGCTTGTTGTGGTTGCTGATCTCGTAGAACTTCTTCGGCGCGGGGAATTTGGCGGTCTTAGTGCTGATATATCGCCTGAAATCGGGGTTGGCGAGGCCGGCTCGGGCGATCAGGGCCAGGTCGTAGGCGGAGCTGCTCTGGCCGGGCTTGTCCAGGCCGGACGGCGTCTTGGCCACCGTGTCGTTGGCCTGCAGGCGCTTGGCCTCGGCGTTCATGTCCCGCATGGTCTTGGCCAGGCCGCCGTTGGCCTCGGCCAGCGCCATCGCGGCGTCGTTGCCGGAGGACATCATCAGCGCGCGGAACAGGTCGTGCACCTTGTAGATCGGCTTGGTGGACAGACCGACCGCGGAACCCTCCTGGTTGACGGCGTTGGAGCTCGGCTTGACCGTCTTGCCCGCCTCAAGCTTGGGGATGAGCGTGAGCGCGGTCAGCGTCTTGAGCGTGCTGGCGGGGAGGAACCGGCCATGGGGGTTCTTGGCTGCCAGCACCTGCCCGGTCTCCGCCTCCGCGATCAGGAAGGACGTGGCCTTGGTCTTGGGCGGCGCCTTGACGCCGTCCGGCACGACGAGCCCGCGGCTGCCGAGACGGTCGCCGCCGATCGGGCTGCCGGAAGTCGCGGCCGCACCGGCAGGCGCGCCCGCGTATGCGGTCAGGGTGACCGTTGCGAGGAGTGCCGTGGCCGGCACCAGTTTCGTCCACATGGCGGTCTCAGCGTAGCTTCGAGTCGTTGCCCATGTGCGGTCACATCCCCCGATGATCCGCCCCTGATACTAGAGAAGTGGTTATGTCGCGAAAGATCGCCGGATTCCTGGTCGCGCTGGGCGCGTTCATGATCTTCGAGTGGATCAACCTTGGGTTTAACCTGGCAGATGGGCACAAAACCAGCTTCTACGTGGTCCACGGCATCCTGATCGCCGTCAACCTCGTGCTGGCCGTGACCGTGGGAATCATCGGATGGAAGGGCCTCAAGGGCAGCCGCCGGCCGAAGCCCCGCTAGCCACCGCAGAGGGCGAGCCGCGTGGCCCGGTGGAGTTCGTCGGCCTCGTCGCGCGAGTTGCCGATCGAGGTGAAGCCCAGCTTGCCGTGCTCGGGGATGGCCCCGAGCAGATGCAGCACATTCCCGGTACGGCGGGCCGCGTCGAACCCGAGCCCACGCTCCTCCACCATGCGCACCACCTCACCCGGTGTGCGCCCGCGCAGGCACGCCGCCGAGCAGTTGTCCGTGGCCGTGTAGTACTTCGGCTGGGTGCCGTCCATCAGCAGCCCGGTGGCCGGATCGTAGGTGGCGCCGGTGGTCAGCAGCGCCGCGCCGAACGGGTGCGTGGTCCCGCCGATCCGCAGGTTGATCTCGCACAGCAGGGCCGCGTACCCGGAGTCGGCCTTGAGCGCGAAGAAGTCCATCCCGAACAGTCCCACCACGCCGCGCCGGGCGAGGATCGCGGCGATCCTGGCGGCCGACTCGCCCACCTCGTGCCGGTACTCGGAGCGGGCCGGGAACGTGCAGCCCTGGTAGACGTCGGCGTTGGCGCCGCCGAGCACCTGGTCGTGGGTGGCCACGACGTCGTGGTGCCCGCCGGGCGTGATCCTGGCCAGCGCGCTGGGGAAGAACAGCGGCCGGTGCTCGATGAACTCCTCCACCACCGCCCCCCGCTCGGAGATCTTGGCGGAGAAGGTCTCCCACGTCTCGCCGTCGGCGGAGAAGCGTGTCCGTGACCAGTCGCTCTTGGTGACGATCGCGTTCCCGAGCCCGGAGTAGCCGTCGTTCAGCTTGACGATGACGCGCTCGCCGGGCAGCGAGAAGACCGCGTCCTCGATCTCGCCCTGGTGGTGCAGGTCGCCGAAGCCGCGCGCCATGGGCACCGCGGCCTCCGTGCCGACCTCGCGGGCGCCGCTCTTGGAGCCGTAGTAGGCCAGCGACATGGCCGGGCCGTAGATGGGCACGTTCAGCGACGACGCCAGCCGTTCCTCCAGGTCACTCATCACGAACGGGACCATCCACGCGTCGCCGTCGATCGCCTTGCGTATCCGGCGCAGCGCCTCGGGCCGGGCCAGCAGCGTTCTGGTGAGCGGCTGGGAGCGGGTGTCGTCCAGGCTGATCATCGTCAGTCGCCTGGCGGCGTCATCCGGGTCGGGTAAGAAGCCGAAGTAGTAGGAGACGATGTCCGGATCCACGGGGGCGGAGGAGACGTAGACGACCTTGACCCCGGGCCTGCGGAGCGTCAGGAGGAGGAACAGGAGTCTCTCCTCGTAGCACCTCGCGCCGGTGATCCGGCGCAGCTCATCCTGTGGAAGGGAGAGCGAGGGCACGACCACCAGGGTCCCCTCACTCGGCTCGAAGATGCTCAACTGTGCATGCTTCTCCCCGAACGGGATATTAGTGATCATATTGCGAGTGAAACACCGATTTATCGCAAATGCAGCCATCGCGGGCGTGTCATGACCAAGCCGGAAGGTGACAGGATTCGAAACCGCGCACAAGTTTGGGAGTAGCGACAACGGGTCACCATCTAATGATCCCTTGTGACTATTTCCGGGGTGGGACCGCCGGTCACGCAGCGTGGTGACCTGCGGTTACGGGCATGCCGTCGGCCAACTTTTGGTGTAGTTGTCCACGAGAGGGCCACCCGGAGCGATAAAGTCGAAGCATCGCCATCGGGTGCACGGCTACCGCTGACCCCCAGACCGCGGATGATCGTCCCGATCGGGTGTTGATCACCAAGCGACGCGGCTGCAACCGCAGTGCAAGAAATGACGAAGAACAGCGCAATCGGCTGTGCGAAGCTGGGTAGAGGCGCGCGCATGCCGCTTTTCGACGGGACGGTGAACGATGCGGGGACGTGAGCTGCGGGGGGAACTCGACGCGTTCCTGGCGGAGACGGAAAAGGACCTCGTGGCGTTCCGCCGCGACCTGCACATGCATCCTGAACTCGCCTTCGCCGAATACCGCACGACCCAGCGGATCGCCGAGCGGCTCAGCGCCGTCGGCCTGGTCCCCTCGGTCCTGCCGCGTGGCACCGGCCTGATCTGCGACGTGGGCAGCGGCGACGGCCCGACCATCGCGCTGCGCGCCGACATCGACGCCCTCCCGCTGCAGGACGAGAAGGACACGTCCTACCGCTCGACCGTGCCCGGCGCCTGTCACGCGTGCGGCCACGACGTCCACACCACGATCCTGCTCGGCACCTCGCTCTTCCTGGCCCAGCAGGCCGCGGCCGGTCTGCTGCCCGGCCGGGTCCGGCTGATCTTCCAGCCCGCCGAGGAACTGCCCGGCGGCGCGCTTGAGGTCATGGCCAACGGCGGCATCAGCGGCGTCGACCGCATCTTCGGCCTGCACTGCGACCCGCGCGTGGACGTCGGCCAGATCGGACTCAAGGCCGGCCCGATCACCAGCGCCTGCGACCGGCTGCTCATCCGCGTCTCCGGCCCCGGGGGCCACACCGCCCGCCCGCACCTGACCGCCGACCTCGTGTTCGCGCTCGCCAAGATCCTCACCGAACTGCCCGCCGCGCTCTCCCGCCGCGTCGACCCGCGCTCCTCGCTGAGCCTGGTCTGGGGCAGGGTCGAGGCCGGTTCGGCGGCCAACGCCATCCCCGACGACGGGGTGGCCGAGGGCACCGTGCGCTGCCTCGACGAGAACGCCTGGCACGCCGCCCCCGACCTGATCAAGGCACTCCTGGAGTCGGTCGCCGGCGCCTACGGCGTCGAGGCCACGATGGAGTACACCCGCGGCGTCCCGCCCGTGGTCAACGACGAGGTCAGCGTCGAAATGCTGGCCGAGGCGGCGGAACGCGCCCTGGGCAGCACCAGCGTCGTCCCGACCCAGCAGTCGCTCGGCGGCGAGGACTTCGCCTGGTACCTGGAGTCGATCCCCGGCGCCTTCGCCCGCCTGGGCACCCGCTCACCGGACAACGGCGTCACCTACGACATCCACCAGGGCACCTTCGACGTGGACGAAAGCGCCATCCCCACCGGCGTGCGCTTCATGGCCACCACCGCCCTCACCGCGCTCTGGGAAGGCGCCCCCATCCTCCCCATCACGTCTGCTCTCGCCTGACCGCTCTTTCTATCTTCTACGGCTTCGCCCAGGTAACCGCCGCCCGCCGACTTCGGCGGGCGGCTGTCTTTTCCACGCTCCCCGAGCGCGCGGGCCGAGCACCGCTACGGCCGCCCTCTTGCCCCGCACCCGCCCAACCCCCCCGACCAGCACCCAAGGCCAACCCCCTGGCCGGCGCCGGGCAGGTTTTCCGTGCACCAGCGCCGGCCATCCGGTTGCCCGGGCGGAGTGTCCCTTCCTTGCCCGCGCACCAGCCTCGACGCTTGTCCTTGGCGGTTGGGGTTGGGTGTTCGCGGGTTAGGTAGGGGGGCACGGGGTGGTTGACGGGTTCTGGGCCGGGACCCAGGGGGTTGCTAGTTCAGGGAGCCGAAGACGATCGGCAGGCGGAGGGAGGACAGGCCCGGGGCCACGCGGATGTTCGTGCCCGCCGGGTATCGCAGCGTGTAGTCGAAGTCCGTCGACAGGACGACCACGCCCAGCTTGTGGCCCTTCTTGAACAGGTAGTCCTGCGGCTGGAAGTCCCACGTGAACGTGTACTCCTTGCCCGGCCGCAGCGGCTCGGTCCGGTCCATGCGGTTGCGGTTGCGCACGTCCAGCCAGCCCCGGGAGACGATCTTGTAGGGCGTCTCGGCCACCGCGTGCGTACGGATCGAGGTGCAGCCGGTGTCGCCCGGTACGCCCTGCCCGTAGCACCACGTCTCGCCGGTCGGCACGAGCCCGCCGGTCGGGCGGGAGTCGGTGCCGAAGTCCACCAGCAACGCGGTCAGGTACGGCGAGGCGCCCTTGGTGAACGAGGCCCGCAGCGAGATCTTGGGCGTGCCCGAGACGCGGACGTCGGTCTTGAGTTCCTTGGTCACGTAGGCCAGGCGGTTGGGGTCGGCCGCGGGGACCGTCTCGACGAGATGCTCTGCCGTACGCGTCTTCTGGTCGACGAACGACTCGCGCGCCGACAGCGGCCGGGGCAGCAGCCCGAGCTTGCCGCCCGAGCCCAGCCACAGCGGGATGTTCGCGCTGCCCGGCAGCGGCCACGAGGCGTGCTGACCCCACTGGCCGGGAGCGATCTCGACGTCGGCCTGCGGCTCACGCATGATGCCGCTGTCGATGTTGTAGAGCCAGTGGTCGAACCAGCCGTGCAGCTGACGCAGCCACTCCTTGGCGCGCAGGCTGAACGGGTCGCGGTGGGTGCCCTGGTGCAGCCAGATCTTGCGGGGGACGTCGCGCTTGCCGAGCGCGTCCCACCACTGGACGGCCTGCTTGGTCTTGACGTTCCAGTCGTTGAGCCCGTGGGCGACGAAGACGCTGGCCTTCACCTTGCGCACGTCGTTGAGGTAGTTGCGGGCGTCCCAGAAGCGGCTGTAGTCGCCGGTGATCCGGTCCTGCTCGGACTCGATGCGGTCCATCAGGGCGCCGCAGACGGCCTGGCCGTTCTGCCTGGTCAGGACGTAGCGGGCCAGCACGTCGGCGTCTTCGCCCTGGTAGCCGCCGGGCGCGAGGACGCCGCCGTTGGCGCGGTAGTAGTCGTACCAGGAGGAGATCGCGGCGATCGGCACGATCGTCTTGAGCCCCTGGACGCCGGTGGTGGCCACGGCGTTGGGGAGGGTGCCGTTGTAGGAGGTGCCGATCATGCCGACGTTGCCGGTGGACCAGGTGGCCGCGACGGGGTTGCCGGTGGCGTCGAAGCCGCGGGCGCGGCCGTTCAGCCAGTCGATGGCGGCCTTCGGGCCGGCGGTCTCGGCGGGGTCGCCGGTGGTCGGGCAGCCGGTGGCGCGCCCGCTGCCGATGTTCTCGACGAGCGCGATGGCGTACCCGCGGGGCAGGAAGAAGTTGTCGTAGTAGCCGTCGAACGGCCCGGCGTCCTTCACGGTCAGCAGCGAGCGCAGCGTGCTCGGCAGCGGGTTGCCGTTCTCGTCGACGTCGACGGGGTGGTTGGCGACGTCGTTGCCGCCGGCGTAGTAGGGACTGGCCTCCATGATCACGGGCACCTTGAGACCCTGGTCGGTCTCCTTGGGCCGCAGGATGTCGACGGCGACCCGGTCGGCCTGGCCGTCGGCGTCGCTGTCGGTTCCGGCGACCTCGACGAAGACGGTCTGGGTGATCGCGTCGGCGCGCGAGAAGACGGGTTGTGTCGCGTTGTTCTCGATCTTGATCGTGGGAGTGTCCGCGGCTGCCGGTGTCGCGGTCAGCGACGCGATGAGCAGCAGCGATACGGCTAACGCCGTCCTGCGAAGCATGAGTGGCTCCAGGGAAGTTTGACGACCTACGACCGTAATCTCTGCCACTTGACGAGTCACGGCAAGATCTTGACAACCTCAAAAGTTCGGCAAAGGTTCACTTCCTGGATCCAGGTCACAGACGCGACTGATGTCGATAACGGAGCGGTTGCGGAGCTCTGTACGGTTTGGTATGCGCTGGTCAAGCAACTATCTTCCGAGCAGGGTTGCCGTGCATTTCTTCGCGCCTGCGATGAAGTTTGACGGCGGGGAAATGGAAGGGAGTCGCCTTGCTCAGCAAGCGATTCGGCAAGACGGCGATCGGCACGCTGGCCGGCGCCATGCTTATGGCGGCAGCGGCGTGCGGCGGCAGCGGCGGGGGGACCACCGCGAGCACCGCTCCGAGCAGCGGTGCGGCCAGTGAAGCACCCCAGGAGGGCGCGCTCAAGGTCGGCCTCGCCTTCGACGTCGGCGGTCGCGGCGACAAGTCCTTCAACGACGCCGCCTACGCCGGCCTCGAGAAGGCGAAGACCGATCTGAAGGCCGAGATCAAGGAGCTGAGCCCCGCGGGCGACGGCTCCAACCGCGGTGACCTGCTCCGCCAGCTCGCCGACGCCGGCTACAACCCGATCATCGGGGTCGGCTTCGCCTACGGCGAGGACATCAAGAAGGCGGCGACGGAGTACCCCGAGATCCAGTTCGCGGTCGTCGACTCCGCCTCCAACGCGCCGAACGTGACCGGCCTGCTGTTCGCCGAGGAGCAGGGCTCCTACCTGGCGGGCGTCGCCGCGGCGACCAAGGCCAAGAGCGGCCACGTCGGCTTCGTCGGCGGTGTCGAGAACGACCTGATCAAGAAGTTCGAGGCGGGCTTCGTCGCCGGCGTGAAGTCGGTCAAGAAGGACGCCAAGATCGACATCAAGTACCTCACCCCCGACGGTGACTTCTCCGGCTTCAAGGCTCCCGACAAGGGCAAGGTCGCGGCCGAGAAGATGTTCCAGGACGGCGCGGAGATCGTCTACCACGCCTCCGGCGACTCCGGCCTCGGCGTCTTCCAGGCGGCCGCCGCCGCCAAGAAGAAGGCCATCGGCGTCGACTCCGACCAGCGTCTGACGGTCAAGGAGGCCGACCTGCAGTCGGTCATCATGACCTCGATGATCAAGCGCGTCGACGTCGGCGTGTTCGAGTTCATCAAGGCCTTCCAGGGCGGCGCCAAGGGTGGCAGCAACGTCACCTACGACCTGAAGGTCGACGGCGTGGGCCTGGCCACCACCGGTGGCGAGGTCGACGACATCAAGACCGAGATCGACGCCGCCCGGGAGAAGATTGTCTCCGGCGAAATCCAGGTTCCGTCCAAGCCGTAACCTGGGTAGGAGAATCTCGTTCGAGGGCCCGGGGAGCGGACCCACCGTCCACTCCCCGGGCCTTTGTTCTATCCACCCTGGCTCGCTGGAGACCCACATGAGCTCGGAGCGAATGAGGAGCGGTGAGCGACCACATGAGCTCGCGAATCCGACGCAGCGATGAGGAGCGGTGAGCGACCAATGAGTTCCGACACGCTCGCCCCGGCGCAACCCGCCGTCGAGCTGGAGGGCATCACCAAGCGTTTCCCGGGCGTCGTCGCCAACCACGACATCCGGATCGCCATCCAGCCCGGCACCGTCCACGCCATCTGCGGCGAGAACGGAGCGGGCAAGTCCACCCTGATGAAGATCCTTTACGGCATGCAGAAGCCGGACGAGGGCCAGATCCGGGTGAACGGCACAGACGTGACCTTCCGCTCGCCCAGTGACGCGATCAACGTCGGCATCGGCATGGTCCACCAGCACTTCATGCTGGCCGACAACCTCACCGTGCTGGAGAACATCGTCCTCGGCGCCGAGCCGAAGCGGGCCGGCCGCCTCGACGTGGCCCGCGCCCGCAAGCGGATCAAGGAACTGGCCGAGGCCCATGGCCTGCGCGTGGACCCCGACCGCCTCGTCGAGGATCTCGGCGTCGGCGACCGGCAGCGCGTGGAGATCCTCAAGGTCCTCTACCGCGGCGCCCGCATCCTCATCCTCGACGAGCCGACGGCCGTGCTCGTGCCGCAGGAGGTCGAGGAGCTCTTCGACAACCTGCGCGAGCTCAAGGCCGAGGGCCTCACCGTCATCTTCATCTCCCACAAGCTCGACGAGGTGCTCGGCATCGCCGACGCGATCACGGTGATCAGGCGCGGCACCACCGTCGCCAGCCTGCCCCGCAGCGAGATCAGCAACGCCCGCCAGCTCGCCGAGCTCATGGTCGGCAGCGAGCTGCCCACCCCCGAGACCCGCGAGTCCACCGTGACGGAGACCGTCGCTCTGAAGGTCGCCGGCCTGTCGATGGAGTCCGACGGCTACCGTCCCGTCCCCAAGGGCACCTCCGTCCGCCTCTACGTCGACAAGCTCAAGGCCGAAGGCAAGCGGCTCCTGCTCGACGACGTCTCCTTCGAGATCCACAAGGGTGAGATCCTCGGCATCGCGGGCGTGGAGGGCAACGGCCAGTCCGAGCTGATCGAGGCCATCATGGGCATCCGCCAGGCGCACGGCGAGATCACCCTGGCCGGCCAGGACATCAGCGCCTGGTCCACGCTCAAGCGCCGCGAATCCGGCATCGGCTACATCCCCGAGGACCGCCACCGCCAGGGCCTGCTGCTCGAAGCCTCCCTCTGGGAGAACCGGGTGCTCGGCCACCAGACGCAGAAGCCCGCCAAGAGCGGCATCTGGATCAACCGCCGCGCGGCCAGGGCCGACACCCAGCGCATCATCAAGGAGTACGACGTCCGCACACCGGGCGCCGACACGCTCGCGCTCGCGCTGTCCGGCGGCAACCAGCAGAAGCTCATCGTCGGGCGCGAGATGAGCGGCGAGCCGGCCTTCCTCATCGCCGCGCACCCCACCAGAGGTGTCGACGTGGGCGCCCAGGCGGCCATCTGGGACCACCTCCGCGACGCCCGTGCCGCCGGCCTCGCCGTACTGCTGATCTCCGCGGACCTCGACGAGCTCATCGGCCTGTCCGACACGCTGAACGTGATCTACCGAGGGCGGCTCGTCGCCCGCCTCGACCCGTCCGACGTCACGCCCGAGCGGCTCGGCGGCTACATGACCGGCGCCATCACCGCCACCGAGGAGATGTGATGCCCGCAGGGCTCTATCGCGCGCTGCTGACCTTGGCGGGCGCGGTCGTCGCGATCGTGCTCGCCATCGCGATCTCCAGCGTGGCGATCCTCGCGGCCGGCGCGAATCCGGCCGCCGCCTTCGCCGCGTTCTTCGACTTCGGCGAGACCCCCCGGGCCGTGGTCAACGGCGTCACGACCATGGTCAACCGCGCGGTCCCGCTGTTCATCGCGGGCCTCGCGGTCGCGGTCGGCTTCCGGATGAACCTCTTCAACATCGGGGTCGAGGGCCAGTACCGGCTCGCGGCGGTCGTGGCGGCCTTCGTCGGCTCCACGTTCGTGGCGCCCGCCTGGATCCAGATCCCGGTGATCATCATCGTGGCGGCGGCGGTCGGCGGCCTGTACGCGCTGATCCCGGCGGTCATGAAGGTCAGCCGCGGCGTGAACGAGGTGATCGCCACGATCATGCTCAACTACATCGCGATCAACCTCGCCGCCTTCCTGGTACGCGGCCCGTTCACCGGCCCCAAGCCGGAGGGCCAGCTGACCATCTCGACACCGCCCTTGCCTGAGTCGGCCTGGTTCCCCAACCTGAACTTCATCTTCGAGATGTTCGGCCTGCCCGCCCCCCGCGGCGGCGGCCTGTGGGGCTTCCTGGTCGTGGCGATCCTGCTCGGCGTGGGCCTGTGGATCGTGCTGGAGCGCACCCGGTTCGGCTTCGACGTCAAGGCCAGCGGCCTCAACGCCTCCGCCGCCCTCGCCTCCGGGGTCAACCCCAAGAAGATGGTCATCTCGGCCATGGTGTTGTCCGGGGCGATCGCCGGGCTCATCGGCATGCCGGAGATCCTCGGGTCCACCCACGCGTACAACTCCAACTTCACCCCCGGACTGGGCTTCCTCGGCATCGCCGTCGCGCTGCTCGGCCGGAACAAGCCGGTGGGCATCGCGGTCGCCGCGCTGCTGTTCGGCTTCCTCGACCGTGCGCAGGGGCCGCTGCAGTTCGCGAATGTGCCGCCCAGCGTGATCGTCATCATGCAGGGCGTCATCGTCCTCCTGGTGGTCGTCTTCAACGAGGTCACCAACCGGATGGCGCTGCGCTCTGAGGAACGGCGGGCCGCCCGCCAGCTCGGCACCGACAAGCCTGTTGAGGTGGCAGCATGACCAGGGTCCGCAAGTACCACCTGGCGCTGATCGGCGTCGCACTGCTCATCCTGGTGATGTCGCTGGTCAGGGTGATCTCCGGGCACAACGACATCACCTCGTCCGGGACGTTCGCGGCGGCGCTCGGGCTGGCCGTGCCGATCGGGCTGGCCGGACTCGGCGGGCTGTGGGCCGAACGCGCGGGCGTGGTCAACATCGGCCTCGAAGGCATGATGGTGCTCGGCACCTGGTTCGCCGGCTGGGCCGGATACCAGTGGGGGCCGCTGGCCGCCGTCGTGGCCGGCCTCCTCGCCGGTGCCCTGGGCGGGCTGATCCACGCGATCGCGACCGTCACCTTCGGCGTCGACCACATCATCAGCGGTGTGGCCATCAACCTGCTCGGTCCCGGCATCACCCGGTTCTTGTCCGAGGTCCTGTACAAGGAGGGGACCGGCGCGGCCGAGGCCGGCGCCGGCATCACCACCTCGCCCGCCATGTCGGGCAAGGCGTGGGAGGGGAGCCTGCCGTTCCTGTCGGACCAGACCGACGTGTTCGGCTGGCTGGAGCGGACCCACTGGTTCCTGATCTCCGACCTGGCCGGCATTCTCGGCGGGCTCACCCGCGACGTCAGCGTCCTGGTCATCCTGGCCGTGGTGATGATCCCGCTGACCTTCTACGTGCTCTGGCACACGGCCTTCGGCCTGCGCCTGCGCTCGGTGGGCGAGAACCCGTGGGCGGCCGAGTCGCTCGGCGTCAACGTCTACCGGCTCAAGTACATCGCGGTCGTCATCTCCGGCGCCTTCGCCGGGCTCGGCGGTGTCTTCCTGGTCTTCGTCACCACCAAGTACGTCGAGGGTCAGACGCAGGGACGCGGCTTCATCGGCCTCGCGGCCATGATCTTCGGCAACTGGCGGCCGGGCGGGCTCGCGGCCGGCGCGTCGTTGTTCGGCTACGCCGACGGCCTGCAACTGCGCAGCCAGGGCGCCATCACCACATTCTTCCTGTTCGGCGCGATCCTGCTGCTCATCTACCTGGGCAACAAGATCCGGCTGATGACGCGGCCCGGCCAGCCGGCCGAGCTGGCCGGCCGTACCGCCAAGGACTACACGATCATGGCGGGCGCGGCAGCCGGCGCCTTGGTCCTCATCTGGATGTGGATGGTCATCGACAAGCTGCCGAACGAGTTCGTCTACATCACCCCGCACGTCCTCACCCTGCTCGTGCTCCTGGTCGCCTCGCAGCGCCTGCGCATGCCCAAGGCCGACGGCGTGCGGTACCGCCGGGGGGAACAGCACTGATGAACATCGACTGGGACGGTCTGCGCGACGAGGCGCGGGCCGCGATGCGCAACGCCTACGCGCCCTACTCCAAGTTCCCGGTCGGGGCGGCCGCCGTCGTGGACGACGGCCGCGTCGTGACCGGCTGCAACGTCGAGAACGCCTCCTACGGCCTCGGCCTGTGCGCGGAGTGCGGCCTCGTCTCCGCGCTGCACGCCTCGGGCGGCGGCCGGCTCGTGGGCTTCACCTGCGTCGACGGCCACGGCGAACTGCTCATGCCGTGCGGCCGCTGCCGTCAGCTCCTGTACGAGTTCGGCGGCGACGACCTCCTGGTCGAAACCCCCGACGGCCCCAAGCGCATGGCCGAGATCCTGCCGTACGCCTTCGGACCCGACGACCTGACCAAGGGAGCCTGATGGACGCCATCGAGGTCATCGTCGCCAAGCGCGACGGCCGCGAGCTGACCACCGCGCAGATCGACTGGGTGATCGACGCCTACACCCGGGGCGAGGTGGCTCACGAGCAGATGTCCGCGCTGGCCATGGCCATCCTGCTCAACGGCATGGACCGCCGCGAGATCGCCGAGTGGACCCAGGCGATGATCCGCTCCGGCGAGCGCATGGACTGGTCGATGCTCGACCGGCCCACCGCCGACAAGCACTCCACCGGCGGCGTCGGCGACAAGATCACGCTGCCGCTGGCGCCCCTGGTGGCCGCCTGCGGCGCGTACGTCCCGCAGTTGTCCGGACGGGGCCTGGGCCACACCGGTGGGACGCTCGACAAGCTGGAGTCGATCCCCGGCTGGCGGGCGTCGCTGTCCAACGAGGAGATGCTGGCCGTCCTGCGCGGCGCGGGCGCGGTCATCTGCGCCGCCGGAACCGGCCTCGCGCCCGCCGACAAGAAGCTGTACGCCCTGCGCGACGTCACCGGCACGGTCGAGTCGATCCCGCTGATCGCCTCGTCGATCATGTCCAAGAAGATCGCCGAGGGGACGGGTTCGCTGGTCCTCGACGTGAAGGTGGGCTCCGGCGCGTTCATGAAGACGGTGGAGCGTGCCAGGGAGCTCGCCGAGACCATGGTGGCGCTGGGCTCCGACGCCGGGGTTCGTACCGTGGCCCTGCTGACCGCCATGGACCGCCCGCTGGGCCTGGCCGTGGGCAACGCCCTGGAGGTCGTGGAGTCGGTCGAGGTCCTGGCGGGCGGCGGCCCGTCCGACGTGGTCGAGCTCACGGTACGGCTGGCCCGCGAGATGCTGGAAGCCGCCGGGATCACCGGCAAGGACCCTGAGCAGGCGCTGAAGGACGGCTCCGCCATGGACGCCTGGCGCCGCATGATCTCCGCCCAGGGCGGCGACCCGGACGCGGTCCTGCCGAAGGCGGCCGAGACGATGACGGTGGAGGTGCCGGAGTCCGGTGTCCTGACGAGGCTGGACGCGTACGCGGTGGGCCTGGCGGCCTGGCGGCTGGGCGCGGGCCGGGCCCGGCAGGAGGATCCGGTCTCCTTCGGCGCGGGGATCACCCTGCACGCCAAGCCGGGCGACCTGGTGCGGGCGGGACAGCCCCTGATGACGCTGCACGCGGACGAGACGGCCCGTTTCGCCCGCGCCCTGGAGGCGCTGGAGGGCGGCTACGCGGTGGGCGCGGCCGGCGAGGAGCAGCTCCCGCTGATCATCGACCGCGTCGTGTGACGATCGCACACTGACAGGTGACGGATGCCTATGGGCTCCGTCACGCGTCGCTCGTTACCGTGGCTCTGACCCTCTCGGCGCACGATGGGAAGGAGCACCATGAGAGCATCCAGCCTGGCCGCGGCCTTGAGCGCGGCGGCGCTCGTCGTCTCGGTGTCCGCCGTGCCGGCGCAGGCGGCCGTCAGCGACGCCGTGTGCTTCGACGGGCAGCGGACCGCGACCGGTGGCGGGTACTACGACGTGACCGCGGGCGGTTGCGACGGGCACAGCGGCACGACGGTCACCATCAGGTTCGGCCCCGCGGCGGGCGACTACTCGTGCGGGTGGACGTTCGTGTGGAACAGCCAGCTCGGCGCCCAGAACTGCACGCTCGTCTGAGAAGTACGTGGCCGGTCCTGCACCGCGGGCTGGTCATCTGGCGCGGGTTCATCGTGCGCTGACGCGGTGCTGGCTCGGGCGGATGCCCAGGGTGCGCTTGAAGGCCACGCTGAGCGCGTAGGCGTTGGAGTAGCCGACCCGGCGGGCGATCGCGTCCACGGTGTCGTCGGTGCTCGCGAGCAGGTCGGCGGCCTGGCAGATGCGCCACTCGGTGAGGTAGGTCATGGGCGGCCGGCCGACGAGTTCGGTGAAGCGCTGGGCGAAGGTGGCGCGGGAGGCTCCGGAGACGCGGGCCAGGCCCTCGACGGTCCACGGCCGGGCCGGATCCTCGTGGATGGCCCGCAGGGCCCGGCCGATCAGCTGGTCGGAGTGCGCGGCGTACCAGGAAGGGGCCTGTGAGTCCGGCCGGTCGAACCACTCGCGCAGGCTGGAGACGAGCAGCAGGTCCAGCAGGCGGTCGAGCACGGCCTGCCGGCCCGGCTTGTCGCGGCCGATCTCGGTGACGATCATGTCCATGGTCGCGCACCGGCCGTCACCCGCCGGGACGAGTGCCACGCGGGGCAGGGCGTCGAGCACCCGCCGCGAGACGGTGCCCTTCACCTGGAAGGTGCAGGTGAGCAGGACCGTCGAGCCGAGGTCGCCCGCGTTGCCGCACATCGCCAGGCCCTCGCCGCCCTCGGGCGTGGCGCACACCTCGGCGTTGTGGAGGACGGTCATGGGCGCGGTCTCGGGGCGGTCGGCCACCGTGTACGGGCCGCGTAGGACCGCCACGTCCTGGGTGCCCAGCCGGACCGGCGAACCGCCCTCCGGCGTCACCCAGGCCCCGCCGCTGAACATCGTCAGCAGCGTGAGCGGCGTCCAGTCCGGGAAGCGCAGCGTCCACGGGGCCGGCACGGACGACTGGTCGAACAGCGCCCCCGCGGGACGGACGCCGTGCAGCAGGCTCGACAGCGCGTCTTCCATGGGGCCGAGTCTAGACGCTCGAACATCTTTCCCGGCCTCCCAGCCATCCAGAGTCCGAGGGATCGGGTCCTAGGGGGCCGGAACGGGGGCCCCGGCGTCGGCGAAGATGTCCCGGAGAACCGCGCGATGGGTGGGCAGGGCCTCGGCGTGCCGCCGGCGGCCCGCATCGGTGATCATCACGAAGACGCCCCGCCGGTCGACGTCGCAGACGAGCCTGGTGACCAGATCGGCCTTCTCCAGGCGCGCGATCACCCGGGAGAGCGCGCTCTGGCTGAGGTGGACCTCGCCGCAGAGCGCCTGGACGCGCAGCTTGTCGTCGTGGCGGATCATCCGGTCGAGCACCTCGAACTCGCTGGCGCCCAGATCGTGCTTCTCGCCGAGCTCTCGCTCCAGCGAGCACATGGCCTTCGCGTGGTTGGCCAGGACGTAGTGCCAGGTCCCGACAACGAACTCCTCGTCCATGACGCGGAGGTTACCATCCCGGGAAATCTCATGCAACGGAATTAAATGCTGTTGCATTGAATGCAATTGCATGTAATGTTCCTTCCCATGTCCACTTCCTCTTCCCGTTGGGGCGCGCTCGTCGTGCTCTGCGCAGTGATCTTCCTCGACGCCCTTGACGTGTCGATGGTCGGCGTGGCGCTGCCCGCCATCCAGCACGACCTGGGGCTCTCTACTTCGTCTCTGCAATGGGTTGTCAGCGGATACGTGCTCGGATACGGCGGTCTTCTGCTCCTTGGCGGCAGGACGGCTGACCTGCTTGGGCGACGCAGGGTGTTCCTGGTCGCTTTGGGCGTCTTCGCGGTGGCCTCCCTTCTGGGCGGCATCGTCGACGACGGCGCCCTGCTGATCGCCGCCCGTTTCGTCAAGGGCGTGAGCGCGGCGTTCACCGCGCCCGCCGCGTTGTCGATCATCACCACGACGTTCCCCGAGGGGCCGCGGCGCAACAAGGCGCTGAGCGTGTTCACCGCCTCCGGCGCCAGCGGTTTCTCCCTCGGCCTCGTGTTGTCCGGTGTGCTGACCCAGCTCGGCTGGCGCTGGACGTTCCTGATGCCGGTGCCGGTCGCGATCATCGCGCTGATCGCCGCGCTGAAGGTGCTGCCCAAGGTCAAGGAGGAGCGGGCCGAAGGCGGCCACGACCTGATCGGCGCCGTGCTGATCACCGCCTCCATGCTGCTGCTCGTCTTCACCGTGGTGCAGGCCCCCGAGGCCGGATGGACCTCGCTGCGCACCCTCGGCTCGCTCGCCCTCGCCGCCGTGCTGCTCGGACTGTTCGTCTTCGCCGAACTGCGGATGAAGCACCCGCTGGTACGGCTCGGCATCCTGCGCTCCGGCCCCATCGTCAGGGCCAACCTCGGACTGGTGATCCTGTTCGGCTCCTACGTCGGGTTCCAGTTCGTCGCCATGCAGTACTTCCAGAACCTGCTCAAGTGGTCGGCCATGGAGACCGCGCTGGCCTTCCTGCCCGCCGGAATCCTGGTCGCGCTGACCTCGACCAAGATGGGCGACTTCGCCGACCGCTTCGGCACCGCCCGCCTGATCACGATCGGCTCGGCCGCGCTGGCCGCCGGATACGCCTTCTTCTTCGTCGGCATCTCCACCGCGCCCAGCGTGCTCGGGATGGTGCTGCCCGGCATGGTCCTGCTCGGCATCGCGTTCGCGCTGTCGTTCCCGTCGCTCAACATCCAGGCGACGAACGGCGTCCACGACGACGAGCAAGGGCTCGCCTCCGGCCTGCTCAACACCTCAGGCCAGGTCGGTGGCGCGGTCGTGCTCGCCGTGGTCACCGCGGTGCTCACCTCGGGCGGCACCCTGTCGATCGAGGCGCTGCGCGGCGGGATCGTGGTCTCGCTCATCCTGGGCGTGGTCGGACTCGGCATCGCGCTGACCGGCCTGCGCTTCCGCTCCGCGCCCGCGGTCAAGGCCGACGAGACCAAGGTGTACGAGACGGTCTGAACCAGTTCGTGAAGGGCCCCGCCGGGTGCGGGGCCCTTTCGCTGGGCATACACCGGGTATGCGGCCCACACGCAGCCTCACGGCCCTGCTGTGCCTCGCCGTACTGTGTGGATGCGGTACGGCCCGCACCGGCGGCACCACGGCCACGGCCAGCCCTCCGACCGGCGCGCCCACCACCAGCGCGCCGCCCGCCTCCCCGCAGGAGCCCGCCCCCACCGGCACCGCGGAGATCGACGTCGACCGCACCGGCGGCGAGGCCGCCATCGTGTACGGCGTCCGCTACGCCACCCACGCCAACTTCGACCGCGTGGTCGTCGACCTCAAGGGGAAGATGCCCGGATACACGGTCACCTGGGCGGACGAGCTCATCGAGGACGGCTCCGGCAAGCCGATCGACGTCCAGGGCGGCGCGTACCTTCAGGTGACCCTCACCCCGGCCGACGCGCACACCGCCAAGGGCAAGCCCACCTGGACCGGCGGCCCGATCTTCCAGGCCGACCTCGGCAACGTCAGCAGCGTGGTCAAGACCGGCGACTTCGAGGGGCGCGTGGGGGTGGGCATCGTGCTCGAACGGCGCGCCGGGTTCGAGGTCACCGAGCAGCGCCGGCCCAACCGGCTCGTCATCGACGTGGCACACTGACCTGCGTGGTCAGAAAGATCGAAGGGGCGACCCGGATTCCGGTGCCCGGCGGCAAGGTCATCGACGAGCACGTCGGCCGCGTGAACAGCGGCGACGAGGCGATCTCGATCGCCCACATGGTGGCGCCGCCCGGCTGGGACGAGCCCGCCCAGACGCCCGAGTTCACGGAGTACACGGTGGTCCTGCGCGGCACCGTCCTCGTCGAGCACGCGGCGGGCACCATCGAGGTGCGCGCGGGCCAGTCGATCGTGACGGAGGCGGGGGAGAAGGTCCGCTACAGCTGCGGGCCCGAGGGCGCCGAGTACGTGGCGGTCTGCCTGCCCGCCTTCTCGCCCGACGCGGCGCACCGCGACTAGCGCCCGCTACATCCGGTGTAGCGCCTCCCGAGTGAGAAGGAACAGCTCACCAGGAGGACACCATGACCATTCTCGTGACCGGCGCCACCGGGTCCGTGGGCCGCCACATCGTCACCCAGCTGGTCGAGCGGGGCGAGCGCGTACGCGCGCTGACCCGCGACCCGGCCCGCGCGAACTTCCCCGCGGGCGTCGAGGTGGCCGCCGGAGACCTCCAGGTCATCGAGTCGCTGGCACCGGCGTTCGACGGTGTCACCGCCCTGCACCTCATCACCGTGGGCGGCGAGGGCCTGCCCCTGCTGCCCAACGGCAAGGAGATCGTCGCGCTGGCCGTCAAGGCCGGAGTCGAACGCGTCTCGGTGCTGAGCAGCTGGGACGAGGGCAGCGTCGAGGCGGCCCTGCGTGAGAGCTCGCTGCCCTGGACGCAGTTGCAGGGCGTGGAGTTCATGGCCAACGCCTTCGACTGGCAGGACGAGGCGCGCGCCGAGGGCGTGGTCCGGGTCTTCGGCGACCACCCGGGCGCCTTGGTGCACGAGGCCGACATCGCCGCGGTGGCCGTCGCCGCCCTGACCTCCGCCGGGCACGAGGGCCGCACGTACCTGCTCACCGGTCCCGAGCTCACCACCCCCTCGGAGCGGGTACGGCTGCTCGCCGAGGCCAGCGGGCACGACCTCCGCTTCGAACCGCTGACCGAGGCGCAGCTTCGGGAGCGCATGGCCGCTTGGGGGATGGACGAGGAGACGATCGAGTTCGCCGTCATGCTCGGCACCAACCCGCCGGCCGCCGGTTCCACGATCCTGCCCACGGTCGAACAGGTCACCGGCCGCCCCGCCCGTACCTTCGCCCAGTGGGCCCAGGAAAACGCCGCCGCCTTCCGCCCCTAACCCCCCGCACGCGGGTCCCGGTCGCCGGGGCTCTGGGGGTTTCCCCACGATCTGCGGTAGCTGACGCGGTGCCGGTGGCGGAGCTCGGGTGTTGGGGCTACCAGGTCCAGGTGATGGGGTCCGGGGGCTGGTAGCGGCAGGTGGCGCCGGTGGAGATGCTGGCGCGTAGGTGGGCGGCCAGGGCGGGGTGGCGGTCGTCGAGCTGGCGCAGCGTGTTGCGGATGCGGTTCGTGACGGCCTTGCGGGCCCGCTCCGCCTCGTCGCCCAACCGGCGCGTGCGTCCGCCCAGCCCCGCCGCCTTGCGGAGCTCGGACAGCAGCGCCTCACGTTCGGCGTCGAGGGCGGTGACCCGCTGGTCGTCCCCCCGCACGGCCGCCCGGTCGATCTCGTCGTCCAGGAGCTCCAGCCGCCGCCGGTACTGGGCCTTGGCCTCGTCGTCGAGCACGGCGTCGCCGCCCATGCGCCGCGCGGCCACCGCCTCGGCCCCGCCCGCCGGGTTCAGCAGCTCCACGGCGGAGATGTCGGTGCCCGGACTGCCCATCAGGGTCCTCAGGTCGCGCAGGCCCTTGGCGTCGGGTAGGTGGGCGGTGTGCCCGGCGAAGGTCAGCGTCCACACGTCGCCGTCCAGCCGGAACACGCTGGCCGCGCGTTGCGGCAGCCGTACCCGCATCCCCAGCTCTTCGGCCTCGCGGGTCACGTCGGCGAGCAGCGGTCCCGGGTCCTCGCCGGCGGCGAGGAGGACCTCGGCCAGGCGCGCGCGGGACGTCAGCGACCACGGGCGGGCGCCCAGCCGGTCGGCCGCGCGGTAGGCGGCGGTGAAGCCGTCGGCGGCCGCGCGCCAGCGGCCCTGGGCCGCGTCGAGCACCGCCGCCCAGTGCTCGAACGGGCCGTCCACGACGATGGTCGAGGTCACCGCCCACTGCCCGAGGTGGGGGGCGATGGCCTCGCGGGCGTTCTGGCAGAGTTCGGGGTCCTTGGACAGCGCCGCCGCCTGCGCCTGGAAGCGGAGCCAGAGCGGCGCCATCCAGGTCAGCAGGTCTTCGCCGCCGGCCATGAGCCGCGTCAGGTGGTTCAGCGCACCGTGGGCGTCGCCGCGTTCGGCGGCCGTGACGCCCGCGAAGATGGGCAGGTTGGGGCTACCGGCGGCGCGCATCTCGGCCAGCAGCGCGTCGGCCTCATCGAAGCGGCCCTGGAGCAGGGCGGCCGACAGCAACTGGGTCCAGCGCAGTTCGGCGCCGCTGACGTAGGGCTGCTCGCCGAGTTCGCGAGTGGTCTCCGACAGCGCCCTGGCCTCGTCGAAGCGGCCTTGGAGCAGCGCGTGCCTGGTCCTGATCACCATGGCCTCGTGCTCGAACAGCGGCAGTCCCGAGCGCTCGGCCCGCCGGAGGAAGTCCTGGTCGGCGGCGGTGTGGGCGGGGTCGCCCAGTTCGAGCAGCGCGCTTGCCCGCCAGGACAGGGCGTGGAGCAGGTGCTGGGTGTCGTTCGCCCTGGTGGCGACCTCGGCCAGTTCTTCCGCGAGCGCGACGCGCTCCTCGGCCGTGCCCGGCCGCCAGATGGCCGACAGCCGGGCCAGCAACGTGAACCCCAGCGCCTGGGCGTCACCCGCGTGTCTGGCCCGGTCGGCGGCCAGGCCGCTCAGCTGCTCGCCCACGTCGTCCGCGGCCGCGACCTCGCCGCGCACCAGCCGCCGGTGCGCCTCGCGCACGAAGTCGGGGAAGCCGAGGTGGTACAGCTTGAGCGCCGCGTGCGCGAGCAGCCCCGGGTCGTCGAGCTCGCGGGCCGCCGCGATGGCCGCCTCGATCGCGCGCCCGCCCTCCTCGTGCTCGCCGATGCGCTGCAGCGTCAGCCCGAGGTCGAGCTCGATCCCGGTACGGCGGGCCCGTTCCGCCCCGGGCACCAGTTCCAGCGCCCGCCGGTAGTGCCCCACGGCCTCCTCGTCGGCCAGCCGTGCCTCGGCGTCCTGGGCGGCGGCCAGCAGAAGGGCGGGCGCCTCCGGCACGGCGGCCAGGTACGCGTGGTGGGCCAGCGAAGCGGGGTAGGCCACCACGGAACCGAGCGCGCCGAATGCGGCCAGCGCCGCCGCGTGCCCCGCCCGCCTGCCCTCCTCGTCCAGTTCGGCGTAGAGCGTCTCGCGCACCAGATCGTGCACGAACGCGTGCCGTCCCTCTCCCGCGGGCGCGACCAGCTTGGCCGCCACCGCCTGCCCCAGTGGTACGGCCACGCCCCGCCCCACGCTCGCCCCCAGCACCTCGTCGGCGAACTCCCGCCCCAGCACCGACGCGGCCCGCAACGTCTCCCGCACCTCGCCCGACAGCCGGGACAGGCGGCGCTCGACGGCCGCGCGCACCTCGGCCGGGATCGTGTCCAGCGGGCTGCCGCCCTGCCACAGCCGAGCGGCCTGCTCGACGAAGAACGGGTTGCCGCCGGTACGCCGGTGGATCTCGGTCACCAGCTCGTCGTCCGGCCGCAGGCCGGTGGTCTGGGCGACCAGCTCGCCGACCTCCTCGCGGCCGAGGCCGGACAGGGCGAGCGTCGTCGCCTTCAGCTCCGGTGGCAGGTCCGCCTCGCCCTCCCGGTAGGTGCCGATCACCAGGATGCGTTCGAACCAGGCGTGCCGTACCACGAACTCCAGGAGTTTGAGCGAGGCGGCGTCGGCCCAGTGGAGGTCCTCCAGCACGATCACCACGGGCCGCTCGCGGGAGAGGGCGACCAGCAGGGCGGTCACCGCGTCGTAGAGCTCGAAGGGCGTGCGCGCGGACTCGAAGACGTCGGCGCCGGGGTTCAGCCTGCGCACGACCTGCACCCACGGCCAGTAGCCCGGCGCGCCCTCGCCCTCCCAGCAGGCGGCGCTCAGCACCTGGGCGCCGGCGGCCACGGCGTGCCCGGCCGCCTCGGCGACCAGCGCGCTCTTGCCCACGCCCGCCTCGCCGGTCACCAATACCAGCGAGCCGTGGCTGGTGAGCGCGCGTCCGACCTCGCCGCGCAGAATCGCGGCGGGGTGCTCTCGTCCGATGAGGATGGCCATCAAGGCACATTATGATGGCGAGATGAGCCAGCAGCCGACCCCAGACGAGATCAGGCGCGCGCCGAAAGTCCTGCTCCATGACCATCTCGACGGTGGTCTGCGGGCCGAGACGATCGTCGATCTGGCCCGCGAGTCCGGCTACGACCGGCTGCCCACCAACGACGCGGCGAACCTGCGCGAATGGTTCCAGGAAGCGTCCGACTCCGGCTCGCTCGTGCGCTACCTGGAGACCTTCGACCACACGGTCGGCGTCATGCAGTCGCGCGAGTCGCTGATCCGCGTGGCCGCCGAATGCGCCGAGGACCTGGCCGCGGACGGCGTCGTCTACGCCGAGGTGCGCTACGCCCCCGAGCAGCACACCACCACCGGGCTCAGCCTCGACCAGGTCGTCGAGGCGGTGCTTGAGGGCTTCCGCCAAGGCTCGGAGGGCCGGGGCATCAAGGTCGGCACGCTGCTGACGGCCATGCGCCACCAGGCCCGCTCGATGGAGATCGCCGAACTGGCCGTGCGCTACCGCGACGTCGGCGTGGTCGGCTTCGACATCGCCGGGGCCGAGGCCGGGTACCCGCCCACCCGCCACCTGGACGCGTTCGAGTACCTGCAGCGGGAGAACGCGCACTTCACCATTCACGCGGGCGAGGCGTTCGGGCTGCCGTCGATCTGGCAGGCGATCCAGTGGTGCGGCGCGGACCGGCTCGGCCACGGCGTACGCATCATCGACGACATCACCGTGGCCGACGACGGTTCGGCCAAGCTCGGCCGGCTCGCCGCGTACGTGCGTGACAAGCGCATCCCGCTGGAGATGTGCCCCACCTCCAACCTGCAGACCGGCGCCGCCGCCTCCATCGCCGACCACCCGATCGGGCTGCTGCGCCGCCTCCACTTCCGGGTCACGGTCAACACCGACAACCGGCTCATGAGCCGGACCAGCGTCTCGGAGGAGTTCACCAAGCTGGTCGAGGCGTTCGGCTACGGCTGGGATGACCTGCAGTGGTTCACGGTGAACGCGATGAAGTCGGCGTTCATCCCCTTCGACGAGCGGCTCGCGCTCATCAACGGTGTGATCAAACCGGGGTTCGCGCAGCTCAAGTGGCAGTCATGAAACAGGCCTTCCGCTCCAAGTTCGCCTATGTGCTCGGGTGGGTGTGGGTGGCGTTCGTCGCGGCCAACGCCGTCGACCTGGTCCTGCGCTACTCCGGAAAGTCCTCGATGGTGGCCGGGGCGGTGCTGGGCGTGCTGACCGCGCTCATCTACCTCATCGCGCTGCGCCCGGTCACGCTGCTGCAGGAGCGGGCGCTGACCGTCCGCAACCCGTTCCGCACGACCGTGATGCCGTGGGCGTCGGTCGGCGACGTGACGGTCTCCCACGCCATCACCGTCGCCCAGGCCGACGGCGAGGAGTCCGTGCGGCTCTGGACCCCGACCGCCACCGCCCGCGAACGCGCCAAGGCCCAGGGCCGGGGCATGGCTCCGGCCAGGCGCGGCCGGTTCAGGACGGAGCCGACCGTGACCAAGGCCGAGCAGGCGGCTCAGGAGGCGTTCGCGGGGAAGACCCACGCCGACTGGGTGGGCGACCAGATCACCGAGCGCGCCGAGGCGGCCCGCCGCCGCAAGGAGGAGGCGGGCCCGGTGACCACCACATGGGCGGTCGACTCCCTCGCGGTCGTCGGCGCCGCGCTGGCCCTGGTGGTGGCCGCGCTGCTCGTCCCCTGACCGCTCAGCGGGCGCGCGTGGCGAAGCGCCGCATGCCGTCCTTGGCGATCCCCGACTCCTCCACCTCCCGCGCCGCCTCCGTCTCCCGCGCGAAGGCGCGCTCGACGTCATCGAGCGCGGGCCGCAGCAACCTCAGGTGTACGGCTGTCGCCGTCCCCGGCTCCGTCCAGCGCTCGACCAGGCCGGCGGCCGCCTCCACCAGCGTCTCCGGCGGCACGATCTCGTCCAGCAGCCCGGCGGCCAGGGCTTCGTCCGCGTCCAGCCGGGCCGTGTCCAGCACCAGCCGCAACGCCTTTCCGCCCACGACGCGGTGCAGGAGCAGGCTGGAGGCGTTGGAGATCGACAGGCCGATGCCGTTCTCCGGGAGGAAGTAGCCGGCCGAGGGGGAGCCGATGCGGGAGTCGAAGCACAGCGTCCACTCGGCGGCGCCGCCCACGGCCAGTCCGTTGACCGCGGCCACCACCGGCACCGACGTCTCCAGCACCGCCCTGGTCAGGTCGTGGAACGTCTCGACCTCCTCCAGCAGCGACTTGCCCGCCGCCTCGTGCAGGTCCTCCCCGGCGCAGAAGGCCCGGCCCTCGCCGGTCACCACGATGCCGCGGCCGCCGTGGCCGTGCTCGCGTACCGCCGCCGCCAGCCGTAGCCGCATGTCGGAGGTGAGTGCGTTGAGCTTGTCCGGCCGGCGCAGCGTGATCACCGTCACCTCGCCGCGCGTGCTGACGTCGATCATGTGGTCTCCCTCGGGGTCTCGATGGCGATGGCCCCTGCACGCTGGTCGCGTTCGGGGTGGAGCAGGTGGCGCTTCTCGATGCGCTGGGACGGCGTGTAGGAGAATCCGGTCACGAACTCGACGAAGGCCGGAATCTTGAACCTGGCCAGCCGTTCGCGGGCGTGGGCGATGACCTCGGCGGCCGTGGCGTCGTCCGGGTCGTGCCCCTCGTTGAGGTGGATGAACGCCTTGGGCAGCTCGCCCCACAGGTCGTCGGGGACCGGGACCAGCGCGGCGGCCCGGACCGTCGGGTGCTGGGCCAGGACGGTCTCGACCTCGGCGCAGGAGATGTTCTCGCCGCCCCGCCGTACCATGTCCTTCAGCCGCCCGGCGTGGTGGATGTAGCCGTGCTCGTCGCGGAAGCCCAGGTCGCCGGTGTGGAACCAGCCGTCGCGGAAGACGTGGGCGGTGGCGTCGGGGTGGTTCCAGTAGCCGCGCATCATCGGCCGGCCGCGCACCACGATCTCGCCCGGCTGCCCGTCCTCGGCCAGGACCCTGACTTCCTTGCCAGGCGGCGCGTAGCCCATGGCGCCGGTGCCGACGGTACGGTCGTCGTCCGGGTGGACGAGCAGGTCGGAGCCGCTCTCGGTGGAGCCGTACAGCTCCCGCCAGGGTGCGTCCCAGCGCTCCTCCAATGCGGCGTGCAGCTTGGCCGGGATGCCGGAGCACATCACCAGCCGCATCCGGTTGGCCCGGTCGAGCTCGTGCGGCGGCTGCTTGAACAGCAGCATCGGCATCGTGCCCAGCACGTACGTGACGGTTGCGCCGTGACGGCGGGCGGCCGGCCAGAACCCGGAGGCGGAGAAGCGCGGCAGCACCACGAGCGGCACCCCGCCCACCAGGCACATCAGCGCCATCCACTGCGGATCCATGTACGAGAACGGCTGGGCCACCATGACGACGTCGTCCTCCCGGAAGCCGACCAGATCGGCCATGACCTCCGCGGTACCCGTCCAGTAGTCGTGCGGCAGCATGCACGCCTTCGGGAAGCCGGTGGTGCCCGAGGTGTAGGAGAAGGTCGCGATGTCCCAAGGATCGATCGACACCTCCGGCGCCTTGCCGGTGCGCTCCTCCAGCACCGGCACCCCGGCCTCGCGGATGAAGGGGGCGTAGTCCGGCGAGGTCAGCGCGATCACGGCGCCGGAGTCGCGCAGCACGTGGGCCAGATCGGCCGAGCGGTAGCGGGCGTTGACCGGGACCGAGATCGCTCCGGCCTTCAGTACGGCCAGCCACCCGAGGGGCCAGTCGGGGACGTTGTCCAGCATGATGGCCACGCGGTCGCCGGGCCGTACGCCATGGTCGGCCAGGGCGCCCGCGAGCTGGTCGGTGCGCTCGTCGACCTCGGCGAACCCGAGCGTGCGGTCGGGAAAGATCAGGAACGGGCGGTCCTTATGGAGTCGTGCGGCCTGCCGGAGCAACGCGGGGATCGTCATGGGGCTCCCATGGGTATTCGGGCAGCAGGGTGAGATCAAGCCGCATGGTCACCTGGGCCGGCGAACGGACCGCGGCCAGCCCGATCGTCACGAACTCGGCGCACACCTGCTCCAGCGTGGACTCGCCGTCGGGGCGGTACCACTCGCTGGTTCCGGTGCACATCGACATCAGCGCCAGCCGGGTCAGCTTCTGGTCGGCGACGCGGAAGGCGCCCCGCTGAACGCCGTCGGCCAGCGCGGCCTTCCAGCGCTGCTCGTAGAGGTCGCGCAGGGCGATGATCTCGTCGCGGGCGCTGGAGCCGGCGGTGAGCGAGCGTAGTTCGCCGTCCATGACGCGGGTGGTCATCGGGTTGAGCGCGTGGATGGCGGTGAGCGAGGTGATGAGCGCGGCCAGGCGCTCGGCGGGGTCGCGCAGGCTCGCCAGCTGGCGGTCGGTGGCGTCGATGAGGCCGAGCTGGCTCAGGCGCATGAGGTCGGCGAGCAGGGCCTCCTTGCTGGCCACGTGGTGGTAGATGCCGGCGTTGGTCATGTCGACGGCCCGCGCGAGGTCTCTGATGCTCGTCGCCGCGTAGCCCTGGCCGGCGAAGAGCCGCATCGCGGCGGTTCTGATACGTAGTCCTGTGTCCATGTCTCCTACCGAACGTTTGGTAGGAGCCTAGCCGACCGAACGATCGGTAACCAGTGCCTTTCTTGACCTCTTCGCGGCCATCTGCTTAGGTAAGGCTTACCTAAGCAAGGGAGTGGAAAATCGTGAAGCGCGGACTTGTGGCACTACTCGGAGTGGCGGTGATCGCGCTCGCGGGCTGCGGAAACGCGCAAGGCTCCGCGGCCGCCCCCGCCACTTCGGCCGCCGCGCCGTCCGCGCGCATCGTCCCGCTCACCGGCGACGTCGCCGAGATCGTCTTCAAGCTCGGCCTGGCCGACAAGGTCGTCGGCGTGGACCTGTCCGCGATGGGACTGCCGGAGGCCAAGGGCAAGGCGCAGATCGGCTACCAGCGGGCGCTGGCGGCCGAGGGCATCCTGTCACTCAAGCCCACCGTGCTCGTCGGCACCGAGGACGCCGGCCCGCCGCCGGTGATCGAACAGCTGAAGGGGGCCGGGTTGCGGATCGTCCTGGTGCCTACCGGCGCCGCCTCGGTCGACGAGGTTCCGGGCAAGATCGAGCAGGTGGCCGAGGCCGTGGGCGAGCCCGGCAAGGGCGCCGCGCTGGCCGCCACGACCAAGGCCGAGATCGACGCCGCCAAGGCGAGCGTACGGGCCGGAGCCAAGAAGCCGCGCGTGGCCTTCCTCTACCTGCGCGGCCAGTCCAAGACCTACCAGCTCGGGGGCGCGGGGACACGGGCCGACGCCATGATCCTCGCGGCGGGCGGCGAAGACGCCGGGACCGCCGCCGGGGTGAAGGGCTTCAAGCCGATCACCGCCGAGGCCATGGTGAAGGCGGCGCCCGACGTCATCCTCGTCATGAAGATGGGGCTGGACTCCGTCGGCGGCGAGCCTGGCCTGCTCAAGCTGCCGGGCGTCGCGCAGACCCCGGCGGCCAGGAACGGGCGGGTGGTCGCCCTCGACGATCTGGAACTGCTCGGCATGGGCCCGCGTACCGGGCAGGCCCTCGCCAAGCTCGTCACCGCCTTCCAGCAGCGGTGACGACCTCGAACGCGGCCTCGCGGGCGTCCCACAGCTCCCGCGAAGCCGTAACCCCGGCGTCACGGGACCATTCCCATGAGGCCGACACTCCGGTCGAGCGGGACCATTCCCGCGAGGCCGACACTCCGGTCGAGCGGGACCATTCCCGCGAGGCCGACACTCCGGTTGAGCGGGACCATTCCCGTGAAACCGTTGCCGCACGCCGGGACGGGGCATCTGAGGCACCGCGGTTCGCCGCGTCCCGTCCCGGCCGGGCGGTGCTCAAGCTCGCGCTGATCCCCGCTCTCGCGGTGCTGCTCGCCACGCTGTGTGTCGCGTCGGCGGGGATCGGCGCGGTTCAGGTGCCCTTCGGTGAGGTACTGGCGGCGCTGGTCAGGCCGGGGGAGCACGAGGTGCTGTGGCAGATCCGGTTCCCGCGCGTGGTGCTCGCGGTGCTCGTCGGCGCCGCCCTGGCCGTGGCGGGCGCGGGCATGCAGGGCGTCTTCGGCAACCCGCTCGCCGAACCGGGCGTCATCGGCGTCTCCTCCGGCGCGGCGGTCGGCGCGGTGGGCGCGATCGTCCTCGGCGTCAGCACGTTCGGAGACTGGTCGGTGGCCGTCTGCGCGTTCGCCACCGGCCTCCTCACCACCTTCATCGTGTACGGCATGGCCAGAACCCAAGGCCGCACCGAAGTCGTCACCCTCGTCCTGACCGGCATCGCGATCAACGCCATCGCCTGGGCCATCGTGGGAGTCTTCACCTTCCTGGCCGACGACCAGCAACTACGTTCCATCACCTTCTGGAACCTCGGCACACTCGGCGGCGCCACCTGGCCACTGGTGGGCGCCGTCGCCCCGTTCGTCGTGGCCGGGCTCGCGCTGACCCCGTTGCTGTCGCGCCCCCTGGACCTGCTGGCGCTGGGCGAGCGCGGCGCCCGCCACCTGGGCGTCGAAACCGAGCGCGTACGGCTGGCCGTCATCTTCCTGGCCTCCCTGCTGACCGGCGCCTCGGTCGCCGCGGCCGGGGCCATCTCGTTCGTCGGCCTGGTCGTACCGCACCTGATCAGGCTGGTCGCCGGTCCCGGTCACCGGATCCTCCTGCCCGCCTCCGCGCTGGCCGGGGGCTGCGTACTGCTCCTGGCCGACCTGATCGCCAGGACCGCCGGGGCACCGGCGGAGCTGCCGATCGGGGTGCTGACGGCTTTGCTGGGCGGGCCGTTCTTTCTGGTGCTGCTCCGCCGTACGCGCAGGAAGCAGGGCGGCTGGGCCTGACGACTCAGGAGACGGCTCAGGAGGCGTCGAAGGATGCCACGATGCGCTTGCCGTCGGTCACCTGGATCTTTCCCTCGTCGATGAGGACCACGTCGCCGTCGCCGTCCCCGTCATAGTCGCCGCTGGTCAGCGGGGTGCCTGACGCGCCGGGGAGCGGTTGCCCGGGGCCCAGGCCGTCGGGGCCGCCCCAGTGGACCCTCGGGGGCGAGTCGCCGTCCGCCCGGCCGAAGACCAGGTCGTCGTGGCCGTCGCCGTTCAGGTCGGCCGCGGTCGCCCGGCCGTTGGCGCCCTTGAACCGGCGCTCCCGCCCGTCGCCGTAGTAGACGGTCAGCGTGCGGTCCACCTCGGGCGGCTCGGTCTCCTCGCCCGGCTCGTTGTTACGCGAGCCGTCGTCACCGGCGGCCAGATCCCTGACCCCGTCACCGTCGAAGTCCCCGAAGGCCGCCGCCATGCCGGGCGTGAGCTCGCGCGCCCGCTCGGCGGGCCCGCCGCGGCGTCCGGCGAGCAGCCAGCCTGACCGCTGCTCTCCGTCGTCGCCCTCGAAGGCCACGAGCCCGCCCGGCCACGCGCCGATCCGGTCGGCCGTCATGCGCCAGAACTCCTGCCCGGTGGGCGAAGCCCGGACGACCCGCCGAGCGGGCCTTCCCGCCCGATCGAACGGCCCGAACAACAAGGCCAGCCCCGGACCGGCACCCCTCCCGCCGGACGGACTCGCGCCAGGGCCGGAGGGGCTGGGGCTTGTGCCGAGGTCGGGTGCAATTTCGGGCGGCAAGGCCATGGCGACGTCGGCGGTGCCGTCGCCGTCGAAGTCGCCGGTGGTCGCGCGGTGCGCTCCGGCGCCGGCGGTGACCGGCGGCACGATCGGGGTGGGCAGCGCGTCCGCCGCGATCCCGGCCCTGCCGCCCCAGAACACGCCGGGCACCATCGGCTCGTCCCGCCCCTCCGGCGCGCCGAAGGCGAGCACGTCGCCGAAGCCGTCGCCGTCGAGGTCGGCGTGGAGGCCGCCGTCGATGATCCACGGGACGAACCGGCTGAGCACCGTGCGTCGCGCCGGGTCGAGGCCGCGGCGGGAGCCGTACAGGATGACCAGGCGCTCGCGGTCGGCGATCCGGACCTGGAAGGCCAGGTCGGAGAAGCCGTCGCGGTCGATGTCGTCGGGCCGCGCGGACGCCTGCCGCACGCGCGCGGAGGGCGGCGCCGACGACGGCGCGGCGCTCGTCCGGGCGGGGACGGAGGGCGGCGCGGCGCTCGTCCGCGTGGGGGCGGAGGGCGGCGCGGCCCCGCACCCCGCGAGCAGCAGGATCACGACGAACAGGGAGGTTCGGGGCATGCGGGCATCGTAGTGTTGACCCTGACACCGTGTGAGGGGCTACATCTGGGGGCGTCATGTTCGGCATCGGAGACTTCGCCAGGCTGGGGCTGGTGTCGGTGCGCATGTTGCGCCACTACGACGCGATCGGGCTGCTCAGGCCCGCGCACGTGGACCCGGCCACCGGCTACCGCTCCTACCAGGCCGCCCAGTTGTCCAGGCTCAACCGGATCGTCGCGATCAAGGACCTCGGGTTCACGCTGGAGCAGGTGGGCGCGATCCTCGACGACAAGGTGAGCACGGAGGAGCTGCACGGCATGGTACGGCTGCGCCGCGCCCAGCTGGAGACGCAGATCAGCGCCGACCTGGCCAGGCTGCGCGGGGTGGAGGCGAGACTCCGCACGATAGAGAAGGAAGGGCACATGCGCACCGACGAGGTCGTGCTCAAGAAGGTCGCCTCCATACGGATCGCCGAGCTCAGCGGCCGGGCGGCCAGCTACGACGGCGAGGACATCGGCCCGGTCGTGCAGCCGCTCTACGCCCAGCTCATGAAGCGGCTCTGCGAGGCGGACATCAAGATCACCGGATCGGGCTGCGCCTACTACCTGCCGGAGGACGACGGCACCGTGATGGTCCACGCCGCCGTCGAGGTGGGGGTCTCCGAGGGCGCCGACGTCGACTTCCTGACCCTGCCCGGCATCGAGACCGCCGCCACGATCATCCACACCGGCTCCATGGAAAACGTCGGCCCGACCATGCAGGCTCTCGCCCACTGGATCGAGGACAACGGCTACCGCGCCCTGAGCCTGTCGCGCGAAGTCTCCCTCCACTGCCCCGACAACCGCGACGAATGGGTCACCGAGCTGCAGATCGAGGTGACTCGCTGACGTGGTCGAACTGGAGCGCCACCGCAAGGAACTGGCCGGGTACTGCTACCGCATGCTCGGCTCCGGCTTCGAGGCAGAGGACGCCGTCCAGGAGACCCTGACCAGGGCGTGGAAGACGTTCGACCCCGAGCGCGGCGCGCTGCGCCCCTGGCTGTACGGCATCGCCACCAACGTCTGCATCGACATGCTCCGCAGCGCCCAGCGCCGGGCCCGCGCCATGGACCTGGGCCCGGCCGCCGAGCCGGGCGATGGACTGGGCGCGCCGATCGCCCACGAACGCTGGGTCTACCCGATGCCCGACCAGCTCATGGACCCGGCCGAGCTGGCGGTCTCCCGCGAGTCGGTACGGCTGGCCTTCGTGGCCGCGCTCCAGCACCTCCCGCCCAGGCAGAGGGCGGTCCTGATCCTGCGCGACGTGCTGGCCTGGTCGGCCGCCGAGGTGGCGAACCTGCTGGAGACCAGCGTGGCCTCGGTCAACAGCGCGCTCCAGCGGGCCAGGGCGGCCCTGCCGGCCACGGCCGAGCCGCGCCTGGAGGTGGACGAGGACCTGCTGGCCCGCTACGTGGACGCGTTCGAACGTTTCGACGTGGACACGCTGGTCGCCCTCACCCACGAGGACGCCGTCGAGTCGATGCCGCCGTTCGCCTGGTGGCTGTCGGGCCGCGCGGCCATGCACGAGGTGCTGGTCGCCTCGGGCGGGGAAGGCTGCCGGGGCAGCAGGCTGGTGCGGGCCGGGGCGACCACGTTCGGCCAGTACCTGAACGGGGAGGCGTTCGCGATCGTGATCCTGGAGACGTCAGGCGGCCTGATCAGGGGTACGACCACCTATCTCGACCCGAGCCTGTTTCCGTTGTACGACCTGCCGATGAGTTTCGGGGGTCCCGGCCGTAAGTAAGAGCATGGACATCATCGAATTTCCCGAACGGCACTACGTGGCCGTCCGCAGGACCATCACCCTGAACACGTTCGGGGTGGTCGGCGACCGCATCCCGGAGATCTACGGCTGGCTGGTCGCGAAGGGCGTGGCCATGGAGGGCGCGCCGTTCTTCCGCTTCCACGTCATCGACATGGAGGGCGATCTGGACGTCGAGGCGGGCGTGCCGGTGGCCGGGCCGGTCGAGGGAGAGGGCGACTTCGTCGCCGCCACCCTGCCCGCCGGACGCTACGCCAGCGTCCGCCAGGTCGGTCACCCCGACCAGCTCTTCCCGGTCATCGAGAAGCTGCGCAACACCCCCGGCCTCGACTTCGACATGACCGAGGAGGCCGACGGCGAGCACTGGGGTTCGCGCCTGGAGATCTACCACACCAACCCGGCCGAGCAGCCCGACATGAACAAGTGGGAGATCGAGCTGCAGTTCAGGCTCAGAGACCCAGCGTGACCTTGAGGTCGGCGGCCAGGGCGGCCAGCCCCGCGGCTGCCCTGGTCCTGGCCGCCGCCACCTCATCCTCGACCGGCACCACCACTTCGAGGTAGCACTTGAGCTTGGGTTCGGTGCCGGAGGGGCGCACCACCACCCGCGCCCCGCCCGCCAGCCGGTAGCGCAGCCCGTCGGTCGGCGGCAGCCCGCCCTCGCCCTTGGCCAGGTCGTCGATGCCCTCGACCACGCGCCCGCCGAGCTCCTTCGCGGGCTCGGCGCGCAGCCGCGCCATCGCACCCGAGATCAGCGACACGTCCTGCACGCGCACCGACAGCTGCGAGGTGGCGTGCAGGCCGTAGCGTCTGGCCTGGTCGTCCAGAAGGTCCAGAAGCGTACGCCCGGCCCGCTTGGCCTCCGCCGCGATCGCGGCCACGGTCAGCGCCGCCCCGATCCCGTCCTTGTCGTGCACGGGCAGGCCGGCGTCGGAGCCGACGCTGTAGCCCAGCGCCTCCTCGTAGCCGTAGACCAGGCCTTCTCCGGCCCGCATGATCCACTTGAAGCCGGTCAGCGTCTCGGTGTAGCGCACCCCGTGCGCCGCGGCGATCTTGCCGAGCAGGGTGGAGGACACGATCGTGGTCGCCACCAGCCGGTCGCCGGTGGTGTTGGCGATCACGTACTCGCCGAGCAGGGCGCCCACCTCGTCGCCGGTCAGCATCCGCCACGAGCCGTCGCCCACCGGCAGGCCCACCGCGCAGCGGTCGGCGTCGGGGTCGTTGGCCAGCACGAGGTCCGCGCCGACCTTGCCGGCCAGCGCCAGCGCCAGGTCCATCGCCCCCGGCTCCTCCGGGTTGGGGAAGGCGACGGTCGGGAAGGCCGGGTCGGGGTTGCGCTGCTCCTCGACGGCCATCGGGCTGGCGAACCCCGCCGCCAGGAAAGCGCCGGTCAGCGTGCCCGCGCCCACGCCGTGCAGCGGCGTGTAGGCCACCTTCAGCGTGCGCGCCGTGCCCAGCGGCAGCGCGGTCACCGCCTCGATGTAGTCGTCGAGCAGGTCCTCGCCCAGCTCGGTGAAGGTTCCGGGGGCCGCGTCGAGCCCCCTCTCCTCGTACGGCGCGCCCAGCGGCAGCCCGTCCACCCGGCCCACCGCGTCGATGGCCGCGGAGATCTGCCCGTCGACGGGCGGCACGATCTGGGAGCCGTCGTTCCAGTAGACCTTGTAGCCGTTGTCCCTGGGCGGGTTGTGGCTGGCCGTCACCGTGACCCCGGCGTCGGCGCCCAGGTGGCGTACGGCGAAGGCCAGCACCGGCGTCGGCAGCGGCCGGGGCAGCAGCGAGGCGTGGATGCCCGCGCCGGTCAGCACCGCCGCGGTGTCGCGGGCGAACACGTCGGACTTGTAGCGGGCGTCGTAGCCGATGACCACGTGCTTGCCGGGGCCCAGCACCGCGGCCAGGCCGGCGGCCGCGCGCATGACCGTGACCCGGTTCATGCGGTTGGGTCCAGCGCCCAGTTCGCCGCGCAGGCCGGCCGTACCGAACTCGAGTTTGGCGCCGAAGCGGGCCGTCAGCGTGCCGAGGTCGGCGCGCTCGATGAGGTCGGAGAGCTCGGCTCGGGTGTCGGGGTCGGGATCCTGGGCCAGCCACGCGCGGGCCTGCTTCAGCAGGTCGCTCATACCCGGTCGACCACCTTGGCCAGCAGGCCGCCCATGCGCGCGGCGGTGGCCTTGCCGACCTGGAGTACTTCTTCGTGGTTGAGCGGCTCGCCGGCCAGGCCCGCCCCGGGGTTGGTGACGAGGGAGACGCCGAGCACCTCCAGACCCGCCTCGCGCGCGGTGATCGCCTCCAGGACGGTGGACATGCCGATCAGGTCGCCGCCCATCGTGCGCAGCATGCGGATCTCGGCGGGCGTCTCGTAGGTCGGGCCGCGGAAGGCGACGTAGACGCCTTCCGCGATGGCCGGGTCGATCTCGCGGACCAGCGCGCGCAGCCGCTTGCTGTAGACCTCGGTCAGATCGAGGAAGGTCGTGCCGGTCAGCGGATTGGCGCCGGTCATGTTGATGTGGTCGCTGATCAGGACCGGATCGCCCACGTTCTGCGTCTCGGGGCGCAGGCCGCCCGCGGCGTTGGTGAGCACGACCGCCCTCACCCCGGCCGCGGCGGCCGTGCGGATGCCGTGGACCACCTTGTCGACCGGGCGGCCCTCGTACAGGTGCGTGCGCCCGAGCAGGACCAGCGCGTGGCGCCCCGCGTCGGTGCGGACGACCCGGATCTTGCCGCCGTGCCCGGCCACCGCGGGTGGCGCGAAACCGGGCAGGTCGGTGAAGGCCACCTCGGTGACGGTCTGTCCGAGCGCGTCGGCGGCGGGAACCCAGCCGGAGCCCATCACGAGGGCCACGTCGAAGGTGTCGACGCCCGCCGCGCCCTTCAGCGCGGCGGCGGCGTCCTGTGCCAGGGTGTAGGCGTCGTTGCTCACCTCAGTAGTTTAGGAGCAGCCTGTCGAGCACCCTCACACCGAACTGCAGGGCCTCGACCGGCACCCTCTCGTCCACGCCGTGGAACATCGCGGCGAAGTCCATGTCCTTCGGCAGCCGCAGCGGCACGAACCCGAAGCCCCGGATGTTCAGGTCGGCGAAGAAGGTCTTGTTGTCGGTCCCGCCCGACATGCAGTACGGCACCGCCCGTGCCGTCGGGTCCTCGGCCTTGAGCGCCGCGATCATCGACTCGACCAGCGCCCCGTCGAACGTGGTCTCCAGCGCGATGTCGTGGTGCACGAACTCGCGGCGTACCTTCTCCCCGATCAGCGAGTCGATGGTCTTGAAGAAGTCCTCCTCGTGGCCGGGCAGGAAGCGCCCGTCGACCACGGCGGTGGCCTGGCCGGGGATCACGTTCGACTTGTAGCCGGCGCCGAGCTGGGTCGGGTTGGAGGTGTGGCTCAGCGTCGCGCCGACGAAGCGGACCAGCGGCCCGATCTTGTCCAGCACGTTCTGCGGGTTCGCCGGGTCGAACGGGATCTGGAAGGCGTCGGCGACTTCGGTGAGGAACGTCCGCACGGTCGGCGTCAGCGTGATCGGCCACTCGTGGGCGCCGATCCTGGCGACGGCCTTGGCCACCTCGGTGACGGCGTTGTCGGAGTTGAGCATGGAGCCGTGCCCGGCGGTGCCGTCGGCGATCAGCTTCATCCAGGCCAGGCCCTTCTGGGCCGTCTCGATCAGGTAGAGCCGCAGCGACGGGTCCACCTCCAGCGAGTAGCCGCCCACCTCGCTGATCGACTCGGTGACGCCCTCGAACAACTCGGGGTGGTGGGCGGTCAGGTACTTGGCGCCGTAGACGCCGCCGGCCTCCTCGTCGGCCACCCACGCGAAGACGATGTCCCGCTTGGGCTTCCTGCCCTCGCGCTTCATCTGCCGCAGTACGGCCAGCATCATGGCGTCCATGTCCTTCATGTCCACCGCGCCACGGCCCCAGATGTAGCCGTCGCGCACCTCGCCGGCGAACGGGTCGACCGACCAGTCGGCGGCGTTGGCCGGCACGACGTCCAGGTGCCCGTGGACCAGCAGCGCGGGCAGGCTGGAGTCGCTGCCCTCCACGCGGGTGACGACGTTGCCGCGGCCCGGCTCGCTCTCGATGTAGGTGGACTCGATGCCGGCCTCGTCCAGCCTGGCCATGACCACTTCGGCGGCGGCCCGCTCGCCGGGGCCGCTGCCGTCACCGTAGTTGCTGCTGTCGACGCGGATGAGCTCCACGCACAGGTCGGCTACTTCCTTCTCAGCGGGCGTCATGTTCTCTCCAATGTGAGCAGACCGGACTTGCGGAGGTGCCCGCGCTTGTGGGCGCGGGTGATCAGCGTGACGTTGACGTCGGTGACGTCGTCGATCGGGCCGACGACGTTCGTGAGAAAACGGTAAAGGTCGGCCTCGTGCGCGGCGACCACCTGGACGATGACCGAGTGGGTGCCCGAGGTCGCGGCGCAGTAGCGCACGTCCGGGTGGGCGGCCAGCGTCAGGCCGACCTGGTCGAGCCCGTGCGGGCGGACCTTCAGCCAGATCTGCGCCTCGACCTCCAGGCCCAGCAGCGCCGGCTCGATCTCGGCGCGCATGAGCAGAAGCCTGCGGTCGAGCAGGGACGCGGCCCGCCGGCGCGCGGTCGGCAGCGAGACGTCCAGCCGCTCGGCGATCGCGGTGAACGCCGCCCGGCCGTCGGCGACCAGCAGTTCGGCGATCTCCTTCTCCAGCGGCGAGAGCCCGTCCTGGTCGGGCAGCGGCCCCGCGCTGTAGACGGGACGCAGCTCGGCGACCTCCTCGGGGGTGAGGAACGGCGCGTGCCACTCGGCCACGGTCGTGAACGTGTGCAGGACGACCTGGGTGCGCGTCTGCAGGACGCCGCTGATGTCGGTGACCTCGGAGGAGACGATGTCGTGCAGCATCTCCCTGCTCGGGGCGACCAGCTCGCAGCCGAGATCCGCCTCGCCGGTCAGGGAGTAGACCGAGCGGGTGTCGGGGCGCTCGCTCAGCGCCGCCGCCACCTTGGCCGAGGCGCCGGGCCGTACCTGGACGTGCAGATGGACCGGACGGCCGTGGCCGGTGCGCAGATCGTCGTAGATCGCGGTGACGCGGACCATGCCCTCGTTGATGACGCGCTGGAGCCGGCGCGCGACCGTGCGCTCGTGCTCACCGACCACCCGGCCGATCTCACCCCAGGACGCGCGCGGGCTGACCTGCAGGGCCGCGATCAGGCGCCGGTCGAGAACGTCCATTGAGAACCGTTTCTATGTCGGGTTTGTAAATAAATCTCTGGATGTTTGACTATTTCGGTCGTCCACTTGCACAGTAGGGCACCACCTGACCTGTAAGCAAAGGAGCCCCTGGTGGCTATCTCACCTGCGACTGAGTCGCCGCTTGGCATCCCCAGAAGCCGTGTCCGCCAACTCATGGCCGCCAGCATCGGCAACGTGGTGGAGTGGTACGACTGGTACGCCTACGCCGCCTTGGCCGCATATTTCTCCGTCCAGGTCTTCCCCAAGAGCGCCGACGCCTCCCTCGTGCCCCTGCTGGCCACGTACGGGGTCTTCGCCGTCGGGTTCTTCATGCGGCCACTCGGCGGCCTGCTCGTCGGCTCGTTCGCCGACCGTTTCGGCCGCAAGGCCGCGATGACCTTCACCATCGTGCTGATGGGTGTCGGCTCGCTCATGCTCGCTGTCACTCCTACCTATGAGGCGGCGGGCGTCCTCGCCCCGATCATTCTCACGCTGGCCCGTCTCATCCAGGGCCTGTCGGTCGGCGGTGAGTTCGCCGCCGCCACCACCTTCCTCGTGGAGTCGGCCGGCCCCGGCCGCCGCGGCCTGTTCTCCAGCTTCCAGTACGTCAGCACGACCATCGGCCAGCTCCTCGCTCTGGGCCTGGCCGCCGGGCTGGGAGCCATGCTGGCCGAATCCGACATGAACGGCTGGGGCTGGCGCATCCCCTTCGTGATCGGCGCCGTGCTCAGCCTCGTGGGCCTGTGGATCCGCAAGGGCGCCGACGAGACCTCGCACGTCGCCCAGGAGATCCAGGAAGGCAAGGTCGAACGGCCCAGGCTCTTCGACTTCCTGCGCAACTACCCCAAGCAGGCCGCCCTCATCGTCGGCATCACCATCGCCGGCACCGTGGCCTACTACACGTGGACCACGTTCCTGCCCACCTACGCGAACATCACCGTCGACTTCTCCAAGACCGAGGCGCAGCTCGTCGGCACGATCTCGCTCGTCTTCTTCATGATCCTGCAGCCGCTGCTCGGCATGCTGTCGGACCGGATCGGCCGCAAGCCCCTGCTGATCACCTTCGGCGTCGGCTTCACCCTGCTGCCGGTGCCGCTCCTGGGCATGCTGGACAACACCTTCGCCAGCCTGCTGCTCATCCAGTGCGTCGGCATGGTCTTCCTGGGCTGCTTCACCTCGATCTCGGCCGCGGTGAACTCCGAGCTGTTCCCCACCCGGGTGCGGGCCGCGGGCGCGGGCTTCCCGTACTCGCTCACGGTCGCCCTCTTCGGAGGTACGGCTCCGCTCATCGGGACCGCCTTCATCGACGCCAAGAACCCCGGGGCCTTCCCCTGGTACATGTCGGCGCTGGCCCTGGTCTCGACGCTCGTCTACATCTTCGCCCTGAAGGAGACCAAGGACCAGCCGCTGCGCTGACCGTCCTCGTGACACCCGGGCGTGTTCACGCGCGCCCGGGCGTGTCGCGGGCCGGTGCGGGTCGCCGGCAGGTCGTCGCGGACCTGCCGTCGCGTACCGGTCAGAGGGACGTGCAGGGGCGGCCGCGCAGCTCCTTCACGTAGTCGTCCGGCGCGCCCGCCTTCTCGGCGGCGTCGGCCAGGAAGCCGAGGTAGCGGGCCGGCGGAAGGCCGCCCTCATAGGCGTCGAGGACGTAGAACCAGGCGACCAGCTCGCCCTCAAGCGTCTGCACCCGCAGCCGCACCTTGTGGTAGACGCCGCGCGCCGCGCCCTCCCACTGGTCGAGCGAGTCCTCGTCGAACTCGGGCACGTCGTAGAGCACCACGAAGACGTGCTCGTCGGGATCCTCGACGATCGTCGCCAGCGCCTCCGGGCCACCGAACGTCAGGCGCCAGCCCTGCAGCCAGCCCGCGCTCCGGACTGGAGAATGCGGCGCCCGCAAGGCCATCTGCCCAGGGTCCAGGTTGCTGCCGTATGCGGCGTAGACAGGCACAGCAGCTAAGACTAGCGCCCCGGCCCCCGCCCCGTTCGCCTGCTGCTCAGGACATACGGAAGAATGGGACACGTGACTAGGATCGTGATCATCGGTGGCGGACCAGGCGGCTACGAGGCGGCGCTGGTGGCCGCGCAACTTGGCGCGGAGGTCACGATGGTCGAGCAGGACGGTCCGGGCGGCGCGTGCGTGCTCACCGACTGCGTGCCGTCCAAGACGCTCATCGCGACCTCGGTCCGCAAGCAGGCGCTGATGGACGCGCCGTCGCTGGGCGTCTCCTTCTCCGGCGGGCTCGACGGCGACGCCGGTGTGGCGCAGGTCGACCTGCCGCTGGTCAACAAGCGGGTGAAGGAGCTGGCCCAGGCGCAGTCCATGGACATCGAGACCAGGGTGGCGGCCGAGGGCGTCGAGATCATCAAGGCGCACGGGCGCCTCGTGGATCCGCAGGTCGTCAAGGCGGGCGAGCGGACGATCAGGGCGGACGTGGTCCTCGTGGCCACCGGCGCTACCCCGCGCATCCTGCCCGGCGCCGAGCCCGACGGCCGGCGCATCCTCACCTGGCGCCAGCTTTACGACCTCGACGAGCTGCCCGAGCACCTGATCGTGGTCGGCTCCGGCGTCACCGGCGCCGAGTTCGCCGGCGCCTACCGCTCCCTGGGCTGCGAGGTCACGCTCGTCTCCAGCCGCGACCGCATGATGCCCAACGAGGACGCCGACGGCGCCGAAGTGCTGGAGGAGGTCTACCGCAGGCGCGGCATGAACGTCATGGGCCGCTCCAGGGCCGCCTCGGTGACGCGTACGGCCGAGGGCGTCCTGGTCACGCTGGAGGACGGCCGCGTGGCCGAGGGCTCCCACGCGCTGATGACGGTCGGCATGGTCCCCAACACCACCGGCATCGGCCTGGCCGAGGCCGGGGTCCAGCTCGACCGCAACGGCTTCATCAAGGTCGACAAGGTCTCCCGCACCTCCGCGCCGGGCGTCTACGCCGCGGGCGACTGCACCGGCGTGCTCATGCTGGCCTCGGTGGCCGCGATGCAGGGCCGGATCGCCGTCTGGCACGCGCTGGGCGAGGCCGTCCAGCCGCTCCGCCTGGCCACGGTGGCCTCCAACATCTTCACCGACCCGGAGATCGCCGCGGTCGGCGTGGCACAGCGCTCGATCGAGGCGGGCGAGATCGAGGCCAACGTCGTCAAGCTTCCCCTGGCCACCAACGCCAGAGCCAAGATGTCGGGCTTCAACGACGGCTTCGTCAAACTCTTCTGCCGCCCCCACACCGGAATCGTCCTGGGCGGCGTGGTGGTGGCCCCGCGAGCCTCCGAACTGATCCTGGCGGTCTCGGTGGCGGTCCAGCAGCGCCTGACGGTGGACCAGCTGGCCCACACCTTCGCCGTCTACCCGTCGCTGTCCGGCAGCATCACCGAGGCGGCCCGCCGTCTCATGCAACCGGAAGCGGCCATCGGCATCTGACGCGGTCTTCCTCTCACCCGGTCGAGGTGGGCCGTATCGGCGGCGCGTTCGTCCGGCGTGAGAAGCGATCCCCACGATCGGCGCCCGCGCGGGTCGGCGGGTGGCGTGGGGGCGGCTTGCCGTAACGGCTGGAAGGCTCTCAACGCGACGGGCGCGTCCTCCAGGGAGGACGCGCCCGCAGTGTCTGTCAGATGGAACGAGAGACGGGTTACCAGTCGCCGCCGCCGAAGTCGCCGCCGCCGAAGTCGCCCCAGCCGCCGCCGCTGTCGCCGCCGCCGAAGTCACTTCCGCCACCGCCGAAGTCGCCGCCGGCGCCCGCGTCGGAGTAGCCGGCGCCGTAGCCGCCCATTCCCCAGCCGCCCATCATGCTGCCCATCATCGTGCCGATGAACATGCCGGTCATGATGTCGCCGAAGCCGCCGTAGTAGCCGTAGGCGTACGGCTGGTAGGCCGGGCCCGCGTCGTAGTACGGGCGGCGCTGGCCGTCGACCATGACCTCGCGCATCTGCGGGTCGAAGCCGCGCTCGACCGCCTCGGCGTCCTGCGCGCAGGCCGGCACTTCGCGCACGGCGCCGTTGGGCGGGGCCCAGCTGACGTCGCGGACGGACGGGCCGTGCTGCGGGTTGAAGAAGCAGGGCGCGCGGCGCTCGGGCACCGGCTGGTTGTTGACCTTGGCCTTGACCACGGCCAGCGAGTAGCGGCCGTCCTCCAGCGTCTGGGTGACCTCGCGGATCTGGTCGGACCGCTCGATCGTGGCCAGCTGGGTCTTGGCCTTCTCGTAGGAGTCGAGCGCGTGCTGCCACTCGTCGATGTGCCGGCCGCCCTCACCCGCGAGGGTGACGTCGGTGTCGAGCGAGGTGATCTCCTCACCGAACTTGGTGACGTCCTCGTCGACGGTCGTCTTGACCATCGCGAGTTCCTTGGCCTGCTTCTCGGCGAGCTTCTTCTTCTTGTTCTTGGAGTAGAGGAAGTAGCCGCCGCCACCCACCAGGGCGATGGCGCCGAGACCGATCAGCGCGCCGGTGCCGCTGCCGCCACTGCTGGGCGAGCCGGACGACAGCGCGGACTTGCTCTTGCCCTCGGCCAGCAGGTTGATCCGGTTGACGAACTCGTTCATGCCTGCGGCGATGTCGGAGTTGTTGCGCGTCGACAGGTTCGCGATCTGACCGGTCCTGCCGCTGCCGAAGTTCGATCCGGCGAACAGGGTCTTGCCGTCGAGGACGGCGACGGTCACGCGGGCGTTGTTCTTCGCCGCGGCCGTCGCGTTGCCCAGGGTGGTCAGGTAGGTCTTCACGTCGGTGACCGAGCCATCGGGCAGCGCCGCGACGTAGATGTCGCTCTTGGAGTCCTTCAAGGCGGACCGGATCTCCGACTGCTGGTCGGACGTCAACGCGGAGCCGTTCTCCACGTAGAGCGGATCCTTCTTGTCCTTCCAGTGGGACAGGATGGTCTGGGCGTCAGGCGGCGCCGCGGCGTGTGCAGCGGGGGACAGCGCGAATACAGCGAGTAGACCGGCGATCAGAGCCGCGGTCGCGGCCCCCGCCCGGCGCAGCGAGTGGGTCATGGGCAGCTAGCCTCCTTCGCCCTTCAGGACGAACGGGCGGTCGGGAAAGTTCCTCATCTCGCACGTTACCCGTCCGGAGGGCATCGGATGGGCGTTGGGAGGGCTTGGAGCCCTCAGGCATCCTTGATCTCGCAGATGGTCGCTCCCGAGGTCACCGTCTGCCCGACGGCCGCGGCCAGGCCGGTGATGACGCCCGCCTTGTGCGCGGTGAGCGGCTGCTCCATCTTCATGGCCTCCAGCACGACCACCGTGTCCCCCTCCGCCACGGTGTCGCCGTCACCGGCCACGACCTTGACGATCGTGCCCTGCATCGGGCTGACGAGCGCGTCTCCGCCTGCCGCCGCCTTCTTGGCGCCGCCCGCGCCGCGCTTGGGGGCCTTGGTGTTCGCCGAGGGCGTACTGCCGGCAGCGCCGAGACCGGCGGGCAGGACCACCTCCAGGCGCTTGCCCCCCACCTCGACGGTCACCGTCTCCCGGACGGGAGCCTCACCGGCGGCGATTTCCCCCGAATACGGCGGGATCGTGTTGTCGAACTCGGTCTCGATCCACCGGGTGTGGACGGCGAACGGCTCGGCGGTGAAGGCCGGATCCTCGACGACGGTCCGGTGGAAGGGCAGCACGGTCGGCATGCCGTCGATCTCGAACTCCGCCAGCGCCCGGCGCGAGCGCTCCAGCGCCTCGGTACGGCCCCGCCCCGTCACGATCAGCTTGGCCACCAGCGAGTCGAACGTCTGGGGCACCGTCATCCCCGCCTCGTACCCGGAGTCGAGCCGCACGCCGGGCCCCGACGGCGCCCGCAGCACGGTCAGCGTCCCGGGCGCGGGCAGGAAGTTGCGCCCCGCGTCCTCGGCGTTGATGCGGAACTCGAAGGAGTGCCCGCGCAGCGCGGGGTCGTCGTAGCCCAGCGCCTCGCCGTCGGCCACGCGGAACATCTCGCGCACCAGGTCGATGCCGGAGACCTCCTCGGTGACCGGGTGCTCGACCTGGAGCCGGGTGTTGACCTCCAGGAAGGAGATCGTGCCGTCCTGGCCGACGAGGAACTCGCAGGTGCCCGCGCCGACGTAACCGGCTTCGCGCAGGATGGCCTTGGAGCTGGTGTAGAGGGTCTCGACCTGCTCCGGGGACAGGAACGGGGCGGGCGCCTCCTCCACGAGCTTCTGGTGGCGGCGCTGGAGCGAGCAGTCGCGGGTGCTGACCACGACCACGTTGCCGTGGGTGTCGGCCAGGCACTGGGTCTCGACGTGGCGCGGGCGGTCGAGGTAGCGCTCGACGAAGCACTCGCCGCGCCCGAACGCGGCCACGGCCTCGCGGACCGCCGACTCGTAGAGGTCGGGGACCTCCTCCAGGGTGCGGGCCACCTTGATGCCGCGACCGCCGCCGCCGTACGCGGCCTTGATGGCGATCGGCAGGCCGTGCTGTTCGGCGAACGCGACGACCTCCCCGACCCCGGAGACCGGGTCCTTGGTGCCGGCGACCAGCGGCGCGCCCACCTTGGCGGCGATGTGCCTGGCCTGCACCTTGTCGCCCAGCGCCGCGATGGCGGCGGGCGGCGGGCCGATCCAGGTCAGCCCGGCGTCGATGACGGCCTGGGCGAAGCCGGCGTTCTCGGCCAGGAAGCCGTAGCCGGGGTGGACGGCGTCGGCCCCGGACTCCGCGGCGATCCGCAGCAGCTTGGCGATGTCGAGGTAGGTCTCGGCGGGAGACTGGCCGCCGAGCGCGTAGGCCTCGTCGGCGGTCTTGACGTGAAGGGCGTCGAGGTCCTGCTCGGCGTAGACGGCGACGCTGGCGATGCCCGCGTCCTTGCACGCGCGGGCCACCCGTACGGCGATCTCGCCCCGGTTGGCGATGAGAACCTTGTGCACCGGTGTCTTTTCCTTCCTCGACAAGCTGGAACGGAGTTTATCGACCGAGGTAGGCCCCTCCGTTGACGTGGACCACCTGCCCCGTCAGATGTCTCGCACCGGGCGAGGCCAGAAAGAGTACGGTCTCGGCCACGTCGGCCGGTGTGGCGGGTCGGCCGTTGCGCGTGTTGTTGACCCTGGCCCTGATGCCGTCGTCGGTCAGGCGGCCCCTGAAGAACTCGGTGTCGACGACCAGGCCGGGGGAGACGACGTTGGCGGTGACGCCGCGTGGGCCGAGTTCGGCGGCCAGGTCGGCGGTCCACGACTCGACGGCCGCCTTGGCCGCGCCGTACGAGCCGGAGCCGGTGCCGCGGGCGGCGATGGAGCCGATCGAGATGATCCGCCCGCCCTTGCCGAAGCGCGGCAGCAGCGCGGTCGTGACCAGGACGGCGGACAGCAGGTTGGCGTTGAGGTTGGCCCACCAGGCCTCGGCCACGTCCGGGAGTTCGCCGGACGGCTCGCGGTCGAGGTTGGTGTTGCCGCCCGCGTTGTTGACGAGCACGTCCACGTGCCCGGGAAGGCGCGGCGCCGCGTCCTTGACCGCGAGGGGCGCGGCGGCGTCGAAGGCCACGTGCGCGGCGCCGAGCCGCTGGGCCGCTTCCTTCAGTACGTGCTCGCGGCGGCCGGTGATCGTGACGCGGTCACCGAGCGCGACGAACGCGGCGGCGATCGCGTACCCGATGCCGGTGCCGCCGCCGGTGACGACAACCTCGCGCATGGGGACGAAGCTCCTCCAGGTCAGAACAATCCTCTGGAAGACCATAACCGCTCGGCATAACTGGGGGCGATGGGCCCCTCTGATGCCTATGGTGAGGGCGCTCTCTCGTCGCGACAGCAGGAGGCAACCATGAGTCAGGGTCTGCTCGGTGGCAACCCCGCGGAAATGCAGCAGATGGCGACCCAGTTCACGCAGCAGTCGGAGACGGTGCGGGCCACGATGGCGGCGCTGGACCGCGAGGCTGCCAAGGTGGGCACGGCCTGGACGGGTCCGGGCGCCGACCGCTTCAACGGTGCCTGGCAGACCTACCGGGCCTCCTTCCAGCGGATGGCCGAGGAGCTCCAGGAGGCGGCCCGGGTGATCAACACCTACCGGGGCAACATCGAGTCCGCCACACGCTGACCCGCCACGGCTCCGCGGTCCCGGGCCGCGGAGCCGTACCGCGCGGCCGCCCGAGGCGGGAGCACCGCGTGGCCGCCCGAAGCGGGAGCACTGCGTGGCCGCCCGAGGCAGGAGCGCGGACTGCGAGGCTGCCCGAAACCCGGACTGAGGGGTCGGGCAAAACGTGACCGGATAGGGTAAACGGCCATGATGGGTCGCGCCTTTCTGGTCAGCCTGGTCGCGCTGCAGTTCCTCGCCGCGCCCGCCGCCGCCCAGGCCGCGCGCGACGACTGCGACCCGGAGAAGGGCAACTTCCAGCCCGGCGTCTCGTGGGCCCAGCAGCGCATGGACGTGCGGCGGGTGTGGCCGCTGACCCGGGGCGACGGCGTCAAGGTGGCCGTCATCGACAGCGGCGTCGATCTGACCCACCCGCAGATCCCCGTGTCGGGAAAGGCGGACCTGACCGGCAAGGGCTACCGCGACTGCGTGGGCCACGGCACCGCCGTCGCCGGCATCATCGCCGCCCGCGACATGAAGGGCGTCGCCTTCCACGGCATGGCGCCGAACGTGAACCTGATGTCGTTCAAGCAGTCGCACGACGGCAAGGGCGAGCTCAGCCTGCTGGTGCGGGGCATCAAGGCCGCCGCCGACCTCGGCGCCGAAGTGATCAACATCTCGATCCAGGCCGAGCACCACCCCGCGCTGAAGGCCGCCGTCGACTACGCGCTGGCCAAGGACGCGGTGATCGTCGCCGCGGCGGGCAACATCAGGAAAGAGGACCGCACGGAGAGCGCCGCCTACCCCGCGGCCTACGAGGGCGTGCTCGCCGTCGGCGCCGCCGGCAGGCAGGGTGCGCGCTCCGACTTCTCCAACTCCAAGACACCGGTGGCCGTGCTCGGCCCCGGCCAGGAGATCACCGCGACCTGGCCCGGCAAGTCCTACCAGGCCGATCTCAACGGCACGAGCTTCGCGGTGCCGTACGTGACGGGCGTGGTCGCGCTGGTGCGCGCGCGTTTCCCCCACCTCAACCAGGATCAGGTACGGCGGCGCGTCATCGCCACCGCGGAGGGCTCCACCGGCAAGGGCACCGGCGCCGGCATGGTCAACCCGATGCTGGCGGTGACGATGGTCCTGCCGTACGAGCCGGTCAACGCCCCGGTGGTGGCCCCGCCGCCGCCCGCGCCGATGGGCAGGGACGTGGTGGCCAAAGTGCCGCCGGTGGACCACGACGCGATCGCGAAGGCCGGGATCATCGCGGGGGTGGCCACGCTCCTGGTGGTCCTCGTCATCACCGCCCGGGTTTTCCTGCCCATGGGCAGGAAGCGGGCCCGGGGTCCGATTTAGTGTCAGTACGGCGTCTTGACAGTGAAATGTCGGATCGTAACCGAAACTACTGATGCATATGGGGCTTTTTTGGTTCAATGTGTCTCGATCATGACTACTCATGAAAGAGACGGCCAATGACGCCTTTGCGGCCGGAGGACCCCCCGCAGATCGGCGAGTACACCCTCATCGGCTTCTTGGGTGAGGGACCTCGCGGGGCCATGTATCTGGGCCGGGCGGAGGACGACGCCCCCATCAGGGCGATCAAGCTGCTGCCGCCCGAGCCCGAGGTCACACCGGAGGCTCTCGCTCGATTCACCGCGGCCAGGCGGGTCTCGAGCTCCTATATCGCGCGCGTGCTCGACTCCGGCTGGCACGAGGACCGGCCGTACCTGGTCCGCGAGCACGTCGAAGGCCGCAGCCTGGCCGAGACCGTGGCCGAGGACGGCCCGCTGGCCGAGGACGCGCTCGAACGGCTCGCGCTCGGCATGCTCACCGCCCTGTCGGCCGTGCACCTGGCGGGCATCGCGCACCGCAGCCTGACTCCGCACAACGTGATCATGGGCGCCGACGGTCCGAGGGTCACCGACGTGGGTCTCGGCGACCCCGTCGGCGAGGTCGGCTACCAGGCGCCCGAGCAGATCAACGGCCTGCAGTACGGGCCGTACGCGGACGTGTTCGCCTGGGGCGCCGTCGTGGCCTTCGCCGGCAGCGGCGAGCCGCCGTTCGGCCAGGACGGGCAGGCCGTGCTCAACGCCGAGCCGCACCTGCCCTTCGACGCCGAGCCGCTGCACCGCGTCGTGCGGGCCGCGCTGGCCAAGGGCGTGCACCAGCGCCCGACCACCTACACGGCGCTGCTGCAGCTGCTCGGCGACACCGGTCCGGCCAGCGGGATGATCCCGCCGCCGGCCGTGCGCCCGGACGCCGAGACCATGGTCCACCAGGAGCAACCCGTACAGGGGGTGCCGGTGCAGCCGGGGCCGGTGGCACCGCCGGCGCCGCCGCCGCAGCAGCAGGGGCCCTCGTGGGGACCGCCGCAGATCCCGAACCAGCAGCAGCCGCCGATCAGGATGGAGCCGCTGGCCGGCAGCGCCGTGGGCGCCGAGCGCCCGCGCAAGCGCTTCCCGCTCGCCCTCGTGGCCGGACTCGGCGTCATCGCGCTGCTGTCCGGCGTCGGGCTGTGGGGCGCCGGGCAGTACGCGGAGATCCAGCCCGTCGCGCAGTCGGCGACCGGCGGCAACAACGTGGTGAAGATCCCGTCGGTCGCCGGCGAGTCGGGCACCGGGACCGAGGGCGTGCCATCGGCCGGTGTTCCCGCGGACGGCCAGGGGCAGCCCGATCAGCCGCAGCCCACGGTCACGGTCCCGTGGGCGGTCACCTCCCCGCCGCTGGACGACGACGGCGTGGGTCCGCTGGTGCTGCCGACCGAGTGGCCGTCGGCCAGTGGTACGCCGTCGGTGCCCGAGCTCACCGCGCCGCCGACGCCGACCAGTGCACCCTCGGTGCCCGCCGTGGCCACCACGCAGCCCACGACGCAGCAGCCCACGGCGCAGCCGACGACCGAGAAGCCGCGCAAGGGCTCGGGCAAGCCGTCGCCGACGGCCACGGTGACCAAGACCGTGGAGCCGACGGACAAGCCCACCCCGACGCCCACGCAGAAGCCGACCGAGGAGCCGAAGCCGACTCCGACGCCGACCACCGAGGAGCCGAAGCCCACCCCGACGCAGAAGCCCACGCAGAAGCCGACGGAGGAGCCCAAGCCGACGCCGACGCAGAAGCCCACTCCGACGCAGAAGCCCGAGCCGGAGAAGCCCAAGCCGACGCCCACGCAGAAGCCCGACCCGCCGAAGCCCGAGCCGGAGAAGCCGAACCCGCACACGCCGACCGCGGCCTGCGGCGGCGGATTCTCCGTCCAGCGCAGCCAGTCGTTCGCCGGCGGCGTCACCTACCAGCTGTACAACAACAGCACGGGTGAGAACTGCGTGGTCACGATGAAGACCGTCAACGTCGGCAAGGCCAGCCCGGTCAGCGCCACCCTGGAGGTTCAGGGCGGCGGTTCCAAGACCGACAGCGGCAACTTCGAGTACTACGCGGGTCCGGTGAAGCTGCCGGCCAAGGGCAAGTGCGTGCGGTTCTCCGGGAGCGCGGGCTCCGGGAGCACCAGCGCGGGCTGGGCCAACTGCGGATAGCGGAAACGAAGGCGCCCCCGGGAGGAACCGGGGGCGCCTTCCTTTTAGTAGCCGCTGTATCCGGCGCCGGTCTTCATGCCGACCACGCCGGGCACGTTCGAGACCGATCCGTACCTGCTGACCGCGTAGCGGACCCCGGCGATGATGTTGTCCACCGGGTCGTAGATGTTCGTGTGCCCGGGCAGCGCGTAGGAGTTGAACGTCGGGTCGATCGTCTGCATCAGGCCCTTCGACGGGTGCCCGGCGGAGGCGTTGGAGTCCCACAGGTTGATCGCGTGGGGGTTGCCGCCCGACTCGTGCTGGATGATCATCCAGATGTCGCTGGCGTTCATGCTCCCGACCGGTACGCCGTTGGCCCTGAGGATCTCGATGGCCTGGTCGATCCACGCCTTGACCTGGCCGGTCGGCGCGGGGCCGCCGCCCGCGGGGGGTGGCGGGCCGCTGGGGCCGTAGCCGCCGACGTTCCGTCCGCCGCCGCCGCCGTCGGGGCCGCCCGCGCCGCCGCCGTTCTTGCCGTAGCCCTCGGTGGGCTCCCAGACGATCGTGCGGCCCTTGGCGGGCGTGAACTCCTCCTTGGCGACCTCGGGGATGGCGGCGAAGGTGAGCGGCCGGCCGTCCAGGAAGCCGCGGATCGCCGTCTTCGCGGCGCTCACGTCCTTCTCCGCCTTGTCGACGTGCACCTTGGCGTCGATCTCCGCCTGGTCGATCAGCGGCTTCGTGCCCGCGTCGCAGCCCACCTCGGTGGCGTCCTTGTTGTTGGCGAAGTAGGTCGTGTGGTGGTTCGTCATGTCGGTGATCAACTTGGTGGCGATGCCGTCCACGCCCGACTTGGCGGAGCGCAGCGAGGACGCCGCCGTGTCGAGGGAGGACGCGGCATTGGACAGCAGCAGGTAGAGGCCCTCGCCGGCCTTGCCGTACTTGCGCATGTACTCCACGAACGCGTCGGCGGAGCGGCCGTACCAGGCCTCGTCCACGGTGTTGACGGCGCGGCCCAGCGAGCCCACGTAGTCGTCGGTGTCGTCGGAGATGCCCCGCCACGACTTGGCGATGGCGTCGAGGGCCGCGGGGTCGCCGCTGACCTTGCGCTGGAGCGCGGCGATCCGCTCCGGTACGGCCGGCGTCGCGCTCATGACGTCGCCTTGTGCGCGTCCTTGATGTTCTGCTCCACCGCGCTGAGCCCGATCTCGACGTCGTGGAGCTTCCTCTTGGCCTGGTCACCCTCGTTGATCAGCGTCGACCAGACCTCGTCCACGATCTTGACCAGGGCGGCGGAGTCCGTCAGGTGCCCGGCCGCCTCCGCCGGGGTCGCCTTGCGCCGGATCTCGACCTTGCCCTCCTTGTCGTAGGTGGGCTCCTTGCCGTCGTTGTTCTCCAGCCGGACGTCACCGTACTGGTTCTTGGCCTTGTAGATGGCAGTACGGCACTGGTCGAGTGCCTTGTAGTGGATCTCGAGGTTCGCCATTTCCTACTCTTCGGGGTCCGGTGGGCTGAGGAAGGCGGTCTGGATGAGGCGCGTGCCGAACTTCCTGTCGACGAGGGTGCCGCGTCCGGGAGGCAGCGGCTGCGCCCGTACGTTGTTGAACAGATAGCCCTCGTCCTTGCTGCCCGACATGATGAGCGCGGGGCTGGCCATGTCCTTCATCCGCTGGATGACGGGGTCGAACATCGCCCGGCCCGCGCCGCCCATCTGCCGCGAGATGATCACGTGCAGGCCGATGTCGCGGGCCTGCGGCAGCAGGTCCACCAGCCCCAGCAGCGGGTTGGACGAGGTGGCCACCAGGTCGTAGTCGTCGACGAAGATGTACAGGTCGGAGCCCGCCCACCAACTGCGCGAGCGGAGCTGGTCGGGGGTCAGGTCGGCCGGGGGCAGGCGGCTGAGCAGCGCGCCCTTGGCGTCATTGATGATCTCGGCGGCCGCCGCGCTGGAGGCGGCGTAGCCGATGCGGTGGTCGCCGACGGCCGCGTCGAGCAGCGCCCGGCGGTAGTCAATCATGATCATCATGGCCTGGGCGGGCGTCTGCCTGGCGACCAGGCTCTCGGCCACGAGCCGCAGCAGGTTCGACTTCCCGCTCTCGTTGTCGCCCAGCACGATGAAGTGCGGGTCGTTGTCGAAGTCCAGCAGCGCGGGCTGGAGCGTCGCCTCGTCGATCCCGATCGGGATCTGGTGCGGCGCCGCCTGATCGGGACCCGGCAACGTCGCGGCGGGCAGCACGGCGGGCAGCAGGCGTACCACCGGGGCCTGGGGGCCCTTCCAGGCCTCGCGTACGGCCTGCACGAGGCCGCGTACCCCGTTGGCGAGGTCGTCGGGGCTCTGCACGCCGTCGATGCGCGGCAGCGCCGACAGGAAGTGGAATCCGTCCTTGGTGAGGCCGCGGCCCGGGACGCCCTCGGGCACCGCCAGCGCCTTCTTCCTGTTGACCTCGGACTCGTAGGAGTCGCCGAGCCTGAGCTCGATCCTGGTGCCGAACAGGTCGCGGATGCTGGGGCGGAACTCCGACCACTTGTTGGTCGAGGCGATGACGTGGATGCCGTAGCCGAGCCCGCGCGCGGCCAGGTCGGTGATGGTCGGCTCCAGGCCCTCGAAGTCCTGGCGCAGCGTGAGCCAGCCGTCCACGAGCAGGAAGACGTCGCCCCAGCCGTCGCCCTCGATCGTGCCCTCCGCCAGCATCCGGCGGTAGGCGGTGATCGACTCGATGCCCTGTTCGGCGAAGCCGCGCTCGCGCTGCTCCAGGATGGTGGAGATCTCGGCGACCGTGCGGCGTACGCGGTCGCCGTCCAGGCGGGTGGCGACGCCGCCCACGTGCGGCAGGCCCTCCAGGGAGGCGAGCGAGCCGCCGCCGAAGTCCAGGCAGTAGAACTGCACCTCGCGGGGCGTGTGCGTGAGCGCCATGCCCGTCACCAGCGTGCGCAGGGCCGTGCTCTTGCCGCTCTGGGTGCCGCCGGCCAGGCCGACGTGGCCGCCGCCGCCGGAAAGGTCCAGCCAGAGCGGGTCTCGGCGCTGCTCGAAGGGCTTGTCGATGATGCCGACCACGGCGTGCAGCTTGCCCCTGCCCGGCCAGTCGGCGGTGGACAGGCCGAACTCGGGGGTGACCGTCAGCGGCGGCAGCAGGTGCGCCAGCGTCGCCGGCTCCGCGAGCGGCGGCAGCCAGATGCGGTGCGCGACCGGGCCGTGCTCGGACAGGCGGCTGACGACGACGTCCAGGAGGCTGTTCTGGCCGCCGCCGGCGGGTTCCTCCTGCTGGTCCTTCTCTTCCGGTTCCGGCGCGGGCGGCTCGTCCTCTTCCGGGAGGGGGACGAAGGCGGTGCCGTACTCGAAGATTTGGTGGGAGGGCGCGCGGCCGTCGGGTGTGACGGCGCCGGAGGGGTCGGCGACGTAGGCGCCGGAGACGTAGGCGGCCTTGAAGCGGGTCATGCCGGTCGTGTCGAACTTCAGGTAGCCGTTGCCGGGCGCGGACGGCAGCTCGTACGCGTCGGCCACGCCCAGGACCACCCGGCTCTCCATCGCCGAGAAGGTCCGCAGGCCGATCCGGTAGGACAGGTGGGTGTCCAGGCCGCGCAGGCGTCCTTCTTCCAGGCGCTGCGAGGCCAGCAGCAGGTGCACGCCGAGCGAGCGGCCGAGACGGCCGATCATGACGAACAGGTCGATGAACTCCGGCTTGGCCGACAGCAGCTCGCTGAACTCGTCGAGCACGACGAACAGCGTGGGCATCGGCCGCAGGTCGGCACCCTGCTCGCGGGCGCGCTCGTAGTCGCGCAGCGAGGCGTAGTTGCCCGCCGAGCGCAGCAGTTCCTGGCGGCGCACCATCTCGCCGTGCAGCGCGTCGTGCATACGGTCGACCAGCGGCAGCTCGTCCTCAAGGTTGGTGATGACCGCGGAGACGTGCTTGAGGGTCTCCAGGCCGAGGAAGGTCGCGCCGCCCTTGAAGTCGACGAGGACGAAGTTGAGGATCTCCGAGGAGTGCGTGATGGCGAGGCCGAGCACCAGCGTGCGCAGCAGCTCCGACTTGCCGGAGCCGGTCGCGCCGATGACCAGGCCGTGCGGGCCCATGCCGCCCTGCGCGGACTCCTTGATGTCCAGTTCGACCACGCGGCCGTCGGCGCCGAGCCCGATCGGCACCCGCAGCCGGTTGCGGCCCGCGCGCGGCTGCCAGGTCACGGCGGGGTGCAGCCTGCTGGGGTCGCCGACGCCGAGCAGGTCGGTCAGCGAGGTGTTGACGCCCAGCACGTCCTGGGCCTCGCCGCCGCCGGACACGGCCGAGGCGCGCAGCGGCGCGAGCTGGCGGGCCAGGCCCTCGGCCCGCAGGAAGTCGAGCGCGTCGGGGTCGCCGAGCCGCGTGGTGGACCGCTTGCCCGCGTGGTCGATCTTGACCATGTGGAACCCGTCCGCCTGCACGTCCAGGCGGAGCATGCTGCGCTCCTCGACCACGCCCGTGGACTCCGACAGGTCGATCACGGTGACGCCCTGGATGGCGTCGGTGCCGAGCTGGGAGTCGTGCGGCACGGTCCCGCCGTCCACGATCACGACGTGGTACGGCAGCGCGTCCGCGGGACTCCCGGCCCGGAACCTGGCCCGCTCCTTGAGCTCGTCGCCCACCATCTGGTCGAGTTCGCCCATGTTGTCGGTGATCAGCCTGACCTGGCCTGCCCCGTCGCGCGTCTCCGGGTGGAGGGCGTGGGGCATCCACTTCACCCACTCCCAGTGCGGCATCCACTCCTGGCCGGCGCAGACCATGATCCGCATGTCGTCGGGGGAGTGGAAGACGGCCAGCTGCGCGATGATCGCCCTGACCAGCTCGCGGACGGCCACCGGGTCGCCGCTGAGGTGGATGCGGGCGAAGGAGTTGAGCGCCACGGCCACCGGAAGCTGCGAGACCGTGGAGTGGGCGCGGACGAACCTGCGCAGCGCGCCGGCCGACAACGCGTCGAGGTCCTCGACGGGCTTGGAGTCCGGCGGGACGAGCTGCACGGCCAGCTTCTGGACGCCGGTGCCGAGCCGTACCGTGCCGAAGTCGTCGTCGCGCGGACGGCGTTCCCACAGGCGCGGGCCCATGGCGACCCACCACAGCGAGTCGGGCGCGGGGCCGCTCCATTCGAGCGCCTCGCGCTGCTGGACGGCGGCCTTGCGGACCTTGCGGCGGATCTGGGCCAGGTAGCGGAAGTAGTCGCGGCGCAGGCCGTTGAGGCGGTTCTTGCGCTCGCCGGCGTTGCGGCCCATCTGGCCGATGGACATGCCGAGCATCGAGACGGCGAACAGGCCGCTGGCGACGTACATGAGCGGGCTGGAGTTGCCGCCCGCGGTGAACATCAGGCCCATCGCCGCGCCTCCGGCGAGCATCGGCACCCAGGTGAGCATGCCCATCAGCCCTGCGGGCTGCACCTCGGGGATCTCGGGGGGCGATTCCAGCAGAATCTCCCCCCGGGGAGGCTGCGGGCTGGGCCGGCGTTCCGGGCGCCGTACTACAACGATGCTCACTGGCGGTGAAACCTCCTGTCGCAGATCACCTTCATACCAGATGCAATGTCCCGATATGTTCGGCCTGTCCCTTGGAGGAGGAACGGTCGTGACTTCGCTTGCCCATCAGCCGATCCCGCAGCCGATGCAGCCCATCCAGCAGGGTGCGTTGCCGCAGGCCCCGGCCCCGCTGACGCCCCTTTGCCATGTGACCGTCGTCGCCCCGCGCCGCAGGGCCGACCTCGCGCTCCCCGCGGACATCCCGCTGCCACACGTGATGCCCGGCCTGTTGCGCGCGCTGGGGGAGGCGGGCGGAGAGGCGGCCTCCGACCCCGGCTGGGTGCTGCAGCGCCTCGGCGGCGCGCCGCTCGACCTCGGGCAGTCGCTGGGCGCTTTGGGGGTGCTCGACGGGGAGATCCTCTATCTGCGTCCCCGGGAGGCGGCCATGCCCGCCGCCCTCTTCGACGACGTGGCCGACGTGGTGGCCACCGGGGTGAAGGACGGTTCCGGACGCTGGGAGCAGCGCCACACCAAGGCCATGGGCGTCGGGATGGCCACCGGGCTGCTCGCGCTGGGGGCGCCCGCGCTCATGCTGGCCGGCGGGTCCGCGGTGAGCCTCGCGGTCGTGTCGGGGATGCTCGCGCTGGTGCTGCTGATCGTCGGCACGGTGCTGTCGCGGGCGGTGGGCAACTCCTTCGCCGGCGCGCTGATCGGCTACACGGCCCTGCCGTACGCCTTCCTCGGGGGTCTGTTCGCGCTGAGTTCGGGGGTGGTCGGCGCGCCGCAACTGCTCGCCGCGCTCGCCTGCACCGCGCTGGTGGCCACGCTCGGCGCCGCGCTCACCTCCGACGGCGTCGCGGGATTCCTGGGTACGGCCATCGCCACGGTCGTGGGCGCGATCGGCGCGGCCGTCGTCATGATCTTCGACGTCCCGGCGGCGGGCGTGGCCGCGATCACGGTCACGCTGCTGATCGCCTTCAGCCCGATGGTTCCGGGACTGTCGTTCAAGATGGCCAGGGTGCCACTGCCCGAGCTGCCGACCAACGCCGAGGAACTGCGCGCCGACAACCAGCGGCTCGACAGCGCGGCCGTGCTGGAGCGGACCGGGCAGGCCCGCCGCTACTCCACCGGAATGATCATCGGCCTCGCGCTGACCGGGGCCGGGGCGCTCGTGCTCCTGGTCATGGAGTCCACGTGGATGGCCGTGGCGATGGCCGCGGTGCTCTGCCTGGCCCTGATCATGCGCTCGCGGGTCTACCACGGGCTCGGGCAGCGCGTCTGGTTGCTGGTCACCGGCGTGGCCGGGCTGGTCGCGCTGGGCGTCGGGATGAGCGCGGGCATGGGGACGGTCGCGGCGGCCGGGCTGGCGCTCGGGCTGCTCTGGGCCGCGCTGCTGGCGCTCGGGCTGGGGCTCTGGCTGCCCGCCGGGCGGCCCTCGCCGTTCTGGGGCAGGGCTGGGGACATCGTGGACGTCGTCCTGATCGTCGCGCTCTTCCCGCTCGCACTGGGCGTGCTGGACGTTTACTCCTGGATCCGGGGGCTGTCCGGCTGACCCGCCTACTCGTCCCGGTCGCGGGTGCGCATGCGCTGGAGACGGTCGACGCGGTCGTCGCTCTCGCGGGAGAAGCCGTCCTGGAGGTCCTCGAACTGCCGCATGATGTCGGCCGGGCCGGCGTTCTCACCGGGCGGCAACAGGGCGCGGGTGGCGCGGTCGAGGTCCTCCTGGGCGGCGCTGACGGCCTCGACCACCTGCTCGGCCAGCTCGGCGGAGTCGAGCCGCATCGCGCGGGCCTCGATCTTGAGCTTGCTGATCCGGCCGTCGGGGCCGACCGCGGCGTTGATCATGCCGCTACGGCTCTCGCCCACGCCCGAGGCCTCCTTCAGCCCTTCCATGGCGTCGAGCAGTTCGCGCATGCCGCGCTCGCTGGCGCGGACCAGGTCGTCGAGGTCGTGTTCGCTGTACTCCATGAGGGGAAGGCCACCGGCGGCGGGTTAACCGATGGCGAGCGCCGGTTGACGCCTCGCTGAACCGATCATGAAAACCGGCGCTATCGGCAGGGATGGCGCTGAATGTCGGGAAGAATCCGGATTTGTGGCAATAAATCAGCCTGGCACCGCGACGAACACAGTGAACACAGCGAACACAGTGAGCACGGGGACGAACGGCATCGCCGCCATGCCGAAACAGGAGATCTACGTGACCTCCACGGCCATCACCCACCTGCGCGGCCGGGTCGACAACGAGCTCGCGGTCGCGGTCGACTTCGTGCGCGGTCTGGTCGGCACCACCCAGGTGGACGGGCTCGGCTTCGGGTTGTTCGGCGGGCTGATCATGGGCGGGGCCTACGAGGAGCTGCGCACCTGGGCCGACACGACGCTCGGCGAGGCCGGGGGCGCCGTGGACGGCTGGTCGGCCGGGCTGGAGCAGGCCAGGCGCAACTGGCGCACCGCCGAGGAGGCCAGCAAGGTCAGGTACCGCTGATGAGCTATCCGCCGCCGCCCAGCTATCCGCCGCCGACGCCGATCCCGAGTTATACGCCGTCCACCGCGGTGCCGTTCCATGCGGGCAATCCCTACGCCTCGCCGACGTTCGGCCCGCCCGGCACCGGGCCGGTGGTGCCCGCCTCTCCGCCCCCGGCGGCCGAGCCGTTCGGCGCGAAGGTGCACAGGTACCTGAAGAAGGTTGGCAAGATCGGGCTCGGCCTGTCGCCCGCGATCATCATCTCGGGCGGCATGATCGCCAACGAGCCCGGCATGGCGCAGGCCGCCAGCAACTGGAAGAGCGGCGTCGCCGCCCGGCTGGACGACGGCATCAAGCAACTCCTCCCGCAGCTCATCAGCACTTCCAAGGACGGCTGGATCGCCCGCGACCGCGAGGAGTTCGAGCGGGTACTGTGGATCTTCCACCGGGAGATCGGCGCGCTGCGCTCCACGCTGGGCGACGTCGGCGGCATGATCGACGAGGTGGCGGCCAGCTACCGGAGCTTCTGGCTGCGGATGGCGAACCTGGGCGTCGCCGCGGTGGGCCTGCTGATCTTCGCCAAGCGGCTGCAGATGCTGCCCAACACGATGGTGGCGGGGATGCTGCTGGAGAAGTTCGTGACGCTGGGCGTCAACGCGACGACGGCGATCCTGACGATGACGTTGTCGTCCACGCTGAAGGCGGCGGGCGAGGTGATGACGACGGTGCTGAAGAAGCGCCACCAGTTCGGCTACGTGACGCCGGGCGGCGATGCGGCCATCGACTTCAAGAGCATCACCTTCGACAGCGGCAAGTACCCGTCGTTCAAGGCGCCGCCCAAACCGGGCGTGCTGCCGGACGGGCACGAGAAGTTCGACTGGATCGAGCCCAAGCAGGTCCCGGCCCCTGCGGGCAAGCCGTGAACCTCCGGGCCCGCCTGAAGTAGGCTTCTCCGAAATTTGATCGTTTGGAGGGGCTTCATGGAAGAAGCGGAGTTCCGGGCCGAAGACCTGGACAAGGTCATGCGATCGGCCGAACGCCAGTTCGCCAAGGTGGGGGAGCTCCAGCAGACCTTGTCCGAGCTCGTCGGACGCGCGCAGGACGAGGACGGGCTCGTCTTCGTCGAGTACACCAGCGCGGGCCTGAACGAACTCACGCTCCACCCCAAGGCCATGCGGCTGAGCTCGGGCGAGCTCGCCGACCGCATCAAGCTGCTGATCTCCGAGGCCATCGCCCACCTCCAGAGCCAGATCGCCGAGGCCATGGACAAGGCCTTCGGCGACCAGAACCCGATGCGGCACGCCAATGACCCCGACGGCATGCTCGCCGAGGTCCGGATGGCGGAATCCGCCTACAACCGCGTGGTCGAGGATGCCATGGGCGAACTCGACCGGATCCGCGATCGGATGGACATGTGACGGCTCAGCCGATCCGGTCCGGGCTGAGCTGGTGGGGAACGGCCCAGACGTCGCCCTCCGGGTCGTAGATGTCCCGGTCGCGCTCCGAGCCGCCGCCCTCCGCGCCTCCTGCCGCCGGCATGAAGGGCATGAACGGTGAGCCGGTGCCGGGCGTACCTCCGCGAAGGACCGCGGGCGTCGCGCCCGGACCACCCGTCGAGCCGGTGCCATAGCCCGTGCCGGGCGGCGGCTGCCCGTTGGTGATCACCCCTGTCGGGGTGAGCGGGTTGCCGGTGGTCGTCGGGGTGACCGGAGTCGTGGTCGGCGTGGGGGTGGGCGTCTGCGTCTGGGTCGTCGGCGGGTTGTTCTGGAAGTCCGACAGCTCGGTCTTCGGCTCGCCGCCGATCACCGGGGGCACGCTCTCCTGTTCCTGGCCGGGCTTCTGGTCCGCGGGCTTGTCATCGCCCGGTGTCTTGTCATCGGGGTTCTGGTCGCCCGGGTTCTGCTCGCCGGGGTTCTCGTCTCCGGGCTTGCCGTCTCCGGGGGTGTCGCCGCCAGGCTTGTCGTCTCCGGGCTTGTCGTCGCCCGGTGTCTGGTCCCCCGGCTTGTTGTCACCGGGTGTCTGGTCGCCGGGCTTCTGGCCGCCGTCGTTCCCCGTGTCCCCAGTGCCGCCGGTGCCGCCGGTGCCACCGGTTCCCCCCGTGCCTTGGTTGCCTTGGTTGCCGCCCTCCCACGTCCCGTCCTTGCCGGTGGGCACGTTGGAGCCGCCGCTCGGGTCGATCTTGGTCGACTTCCGGGTGGCCACCTCGATCGGCGTGATGGCCGGGAAGTCGAAGGCCAGTCCGTCGGCGAACTGACCGTTGTAGGTGATGATCTCGTCGTTGAGCGCCTTGAGATGCGCTCGCGCGGCCTCGTCGGGCGTCTTGGGGGTGTTCGTCTCCGGATCGCCCGTCGTGCCGCCGACCTCACCGGTCTTCTCCGGCGTCGCGTTCGAGGGCATGGTGGTGCGGTACTGGCGCAGCGTGTGCGCGTAGGCGGACAGGGGCGCCGCCGTGTGCAGCATGGCGTCGCCGATCGCGCCCGCGGTGGCGTGCAGCGCGCGCAGGGTGTTCTGCGCGGTCGTCGCGCCGTCGTCGCGCCACACCTTCGCCAGCTCCGTGGCGGCGCGGGTCAGCGCGCCCTTGAGGCCCGCCTCCGCCGCGTTGGGGTTGCCGTCGGGCGGCCCGACCAGCTCCATCGCGGTCATGAACGCCTGGCCCGCGTCGGCGACCTTGTCCGGGTCGGTGGCCTGGAGGAGCCGGTCGATCTCGTCCCTGGTCAGCGTGGTTTCTTCGAGCTCGCCCAGGTAGTCGTAGATCCGGATGGGCTCCCAGCCCTTGTTCTCAGCCATTGCCGATCCTAAGCACTGCTGTCCTGGTGGCCTTTTTCATAGTTCTGCACAGCTTTCTCGATGCCTTCGACCAGTTTCTCGACATGGTCGATGAGCATCAGGTACTTGCCGTTGAGCACCTCGTGCGCCTGCGTGGCGTTCTGGCCGAAGTAGTTGGCGACATCCCACTTGCCGGTCTGCTCCGGGCCGATGTAGCCCGCGGTCTTGAGGTCGGCGGGGGTGCCGCTTCCCCCCGCGCTGAGCTCGCCCGCCTTGCCCTTCAGCGCGCCCAGGTCCTCCCTGAGCGCCTTGAGGATCTGCTTGACCCGCTGGTGGTCGATGTGCGGGCCGTCGTGGTCGCCGTACCCGTCCAGTCCTGGCCAGTTGGGAGTGAGTTCGAGCGAAGGGGGCGCCTGGCCCCAGTCGTCCGGGGGCCTCATGCCTTGCCCTTCGACTTGCCGTTGATCAGCGGGGTGGTGGTCTTCTGGTCACTGGTGAACACGTCGTCGTCCTCCAGCAGCCAGGTGCTGCGCTCCCGCTCCTCCTCTTCACCCTTGTTGCCCGCGCCGGTCATGGGCATCATCGGCGTCATCGAGCCCGCGCCGCCGTACGCGCGCATGGCCCCCATCGCGCCGTTGCCGCTGGCGTTGCCGTTGCCCATGCCGCCCGGCGGGCCGCCGGCGCCCACTCCGCTGTTGCCGTACGTGGTGGCGGGATTGCCGCTGTTGAAGGTGGACAGCTCGGGGTTGTACCCGGCCAGGGTCGTTTCGGGGCCGCCCTTGCCGTTGGGGGCGCTGAGCGCGTTCGGGTCGAAGCCGGGCGTGCCGGGCAGGTTCCCGTTGGGGGCGCCGCCGTTGAGGTTCCCGTCGCCGTTCATGCCGTCGCCGTTCATGCCCTTGCCGTCGAGGCCGGAGCCGTCCATGCCGGGCAGGCCGGTGCCGTTGGGGTTGGCGCCGCCCGGCAGCTTGCTCGACGGGTCGAACGCGTCGAACCCGGGGATCTGGCCGGGCTTGCCGGCGTTCAGGTCTCCATTGAGGTTCGGGTCGAAGCCCTTGAGCGCGTCGGGGTCGAAGGCGACGTTCGTCCCGGTCGGCAGCCCGCCCGCGGTGGGCATCTGCCCGTTGTACGGGGACAGCTCCGGGCCCTTGAACGTGAAGTCCCAGTCGGGCGTGTTGGTCTTGAGCGTGTCGGGGAACAGATCGTTGTTGATCTTGGTGAGCTCGCTCAGCTTCTTGATGTGCTCCTTGGCGAGCTTGCGCTCCTTCTCCTCCTTGGACTCGCCGAACAGGTTGGCGAAGGGGGTGTCGGAGAACAACGACGTGATGCCGCCGATGATCGAGCCGGTGACGGCGCCGATCACGGCTCCGGGGACGGCGCCCACGCCGCCGACGAAGAAGCCGACCCCCGCGCCCACCGCGGTGCCGGCCGTGCCGCCCTCGAAGGCGGCCTCCAGGAAGGAGATGTCACTGCCCGGATCCTTGGGCACGCTCTTGCCGCTCATCGCGGTCAGCACGGTCGCCTGCGAGACCAGCGCGGGAGCCACCCCGAACGCCTTTCCACCGGACTCGTACGCGATCGCCTTGGAGACGTTCTCCGCCGATCCCTTGAGCCTGCGCAACTGGTCCTTGACCATCGTGGCGTCCTGGCCGGCGGGCCAGGACGTCTCCAGCGCGGCGAGATGCCTGTCCAGGACGGCGACCAGGTTGTCCAGCCGCTTCTTCGCCGACGAGAGCTCGGCGGCCGCCAGCTTCACCTGCTCGGGTTTGTTGTTCTTCAGCGCCTCGCGGAGCATGTCGAGCGTCGCGCCGTCGAACTCCGTGCTGGTGATCTGGAACTTGATGGCGTTTTCTTGTTCGGGCACGGACCCCCCTTCCTCAGACCTCCGCCTGGCCGGGTTTGCCCGCTCCACCGGTCTCGAAGGCGTCGAGGTTCTTCAGGACTTGCGTGAACAGGTCGATCGCGTTGCCCACCTGCATATTGATCATGTTGTAGGAGGACGACACCTCCCTGACCGCGTTCGCCGTGCTCGTCTGGAACCCGGTGGCGGCAGGCCAGAAACCGGCGAGCGCCTCCCCGTGCGCCACCTTGGCCGCCTCGCCGCCCTGGTGCAGGACCTGCTGCATGCCCGGCGCCGGAGTCCCCTTCTCGAGCGTGGGATCGAGCATCCCGAGCGCTTCTTCCAGGTCGGTCCGCAGTGCTCTGATCGCTTTACGGCTTACGTCTACGCCGCCAGAATCTGCCACGATCCCCCCTGGACCGGACTAGCGGCCGTCGAAGATCTGGGAGTTGACCTTCTCGACCTGCCGCATGTTCATGCCGGTGATGTTGATGTTCTTGGCCAGCAGGTCCACGAACTGCGCCAGGTCCCTGGCCTCGGTGTTCCAGGTCTGCTTGACGCTCTCGTAGACGACCTTGGACTCGCCCTGCCAGATCGCGGTCTTCTTGTCGAGCTCGGTCTGCAGGGTCTCCAGCGTGGTGACCAGGCTCTTGAAGGCGGTGCCGAACTCGGTCTCACCCTCGGAGAGGCCGCCGTAGTTGATCTTTGTGACGTCGTAGATGTCGTCGGACACGTGGTCTCCAGTCTCGGGAAGTCAGAACGGGGTTCAGCGGCTGGCCGGTGCCTGGTTGATCAGGTTGGCGATGCTGTTCAGCGCCTCGGTCCGCTCGCGGTTGAACTCGGCGTAGTTCTTGCCGCTTCCCTGGATGCTGGCGGCCAGGCGGCGCAGGCTGCCCAGGATGACGTCCATGCGCTCGTGCCACTTGATGTGCACGGCGTTGAAGGCGGCATGCGACTCGCCGACCCAGTTGGTCTTGAGGGAGGCGCCAGCCATGTCGAGATTCAGCTGAATCTTCCGGATGTCCTCGGCCGCCTTCTCGATCAGGTGGATGGCGGCGGTCAGATCGGCTTGGCTTACTTGAGTCTGCGGCTCGGCTCCCACGTTTCTCCTTCAGCTGGTTCCCGGTTGCGCCTTGACGTGACCTGCTGACATACCACGTCAGACAATGTCGGCGCTTTGGTCACATTAGTCACCATACGTCGCACCTTGCCGGGAAGATCAGGTTAACTCTCCATAACAATTATGCGTCGATGTGGAGTTGTGCCAGCTCAGTGGGTTTTAGGCCCACAAAGTGTGCTCTCGGCGACATGTCCAGAAGTTTCCTGTACGGCACGCGTGGGATCGGCGTAACGTATGGGATGGATGTGATCAGCTGTTTGGGGGCGTAGTGGCGGAATCAGGGAGCTCCAGCGCGTCCGACCCGTTCGCCGGCCTGACCATGCCCGGAGCGTCGGTCGTCGACCCCGCGACCAAGGACCGCGGGTTCGAGATGAACACCAAACTGGTCAGAGATCTCGGCACCAACATCGGGAACCGCGGGACCGACCTGACGGGCCTGAGCGAGAAGACCAGAGTGATCGACATGCCGAGCGGCACCTTCGGGTACATAGGCGGCGGCATCAACGTGGCCCATCGCAACACCGTCGACAGCGCCGCCAAGGCCCTCTCCGACGGCAAGGAAGTCCTGGACTCCTGGAAGAAGGCGCTGGGCGACGTCGCGCAGCATGTCGATGACGCCCACGAGAAGAGCAAGCCCCCGCCCAACGCGGGGCCTGACCCCAAGGGCGGGCCCCAGATGCCGACGGGCGCCGGCTTCGACCCGTCAAGCCTGAAGACGGGCGGCCCCGGCGGACCGGGCGACAAGCTCAAGATGCCCGGTCCCGACGACATCAAGGGTCCCGGCGACCTCGGCAAGAAACCATCCGACCTGGACGACCTGAACCTGAAGGAACCCCCCAAGGATTCCGACAAGATCGACACGCCGAAGCAGCCTGACTACGGCGACCTCGGCAACCGGCCGGGGCCGGGAACCGACACCCCGAGCCCCAACATGCCCACCCCGAACCTGCCGACGACCAACACCCCGAATCTCGACACCGGCGACCTGGACAAGAGGCTGCAGGACGCCAAGACGGACCTGGCGGGCGTGGATCCGAAGGTGCCCGGCCTCAACGACCTGGCCAATCGGAACCCCACCCTGCCGGACGGCCGGTTCACCGGCACACCCACCGGCGCGCCCACCAGCACCGGCACCGGCGGCTTCTCCGGCGCCGACAACGGGCTGGGCAGGGGTGGTGCGGGCGGTGGCCTGGGCGGGGCCAACGGCATGGGCAGCATCGCCAAAGCGCTCAACGGCGGCGGCATGCCCATGATGCCGATGGCGCCCATGGGCGGCGCGGGCGCCGGCGGCGACGGAAACCAGGACCGCGAACGCTCCACGTATCTCGCCGAGGATGAGGGCGTCTGGGGCGGCGACGAGGACATCGCACCGCCCGTACTCGGCAAGGAGTGACCGACCGGCATGGCTTACGAGGACGACTTCGAGCGCTTCCGCAACGCTTTCGCCGAGGTGACCGCGGCCTCCGTGGTGCTGCCAGAGGCCGCGCCGATCGCGGCGATTCTCGGCCTGATCATTTCCGATCCGGCCGCGATGAAGAAGGCCTCGCAGGAATGGCTCAGCGTGGCCACCACCTCCATCGACGACCAGTGCCCGTCGTCGTCCTCCATCAAGCTCCTGCGTGAGTCGGTACGGACGATGGCGGTGAACGCTGGCAAGGACAAGATCTGGACCGGCGATGCCTACCAGGCGTTCATGGGCAAGGTTGACCTTCTCGACAAATCGCTCGACGAGATCGACCGGTGCGGCCAGGGTGCCGGCCGGACGCTTGACACCTCCGCTTCGGTCACCCACTTCCTGTCCTGGCTGGTCGGAGCGTACGCCTTCGTCATCGCCATGATCGCGGCCTACGTGCTGGCGTCCACGGTGTACCCGCCCATGCACGCCCAGGCCCGTGTCGCCGCTTCCAGGGCCGTCTTCGGCCTCTGGAAGGGCCTGAAGGAAGTGTTCGGCAACCACACCAAGTTCATCTGGAAGGCCTCGGCCGTCGTGGCCATCGCCGGCGCCGCCTTCGGCCAGTTCACACGGATGCTCCCCATGTTGTCCGCGCTGAACCAGAGCGCGCCGAACCTGATCGAGGCCAAGGCCGTCTGGAATCCGGCCGAGCTGACGATCGGCGATGACCCGATGCCCAAGATGAAGGAGCCCGACACCAGCTTCCTGCCCGAGGTCGGCATCTAGCGGTCGACTGGGCAGGGTTGCCGGGCTTCGGGCGGGTGTCCTTGTAGATCTCCGGCAGGCGTCGCCGTACACCTTCTGGCTACGTCGGCGAGCGAGCCGCCCAGAAGGCCACCGGCCTGATCGCCTTGGTCTGATCGCCCCTGCCGGATCGCCCACTGCCTGATCGCCCCTGCCGGATCGCCCACTGCCTGATCGCAGCTGGCCAGGGCCGCACCCACGCTGGACTCCTCGCGCTGCGCAAGACCCCTGCAACGGCGTCACGCCTCGGGAAGTACGTGGTTCCCCGCGCAGGGCTCGAGTGACCAGGGCCTCCCTGCGGCGACCGCCCGCAATCCGAACATCCGGATCAGCGCGAAAGTCGCCGGCAACCACGGTTCGCTCCTGCGTAAGGACTATCACGCCATGGCTCCAAGGTCGGCCACGGCCTTACCGGCCGGTCACGGTTCAACTGGCTCGCCATGGTTCTACCGGCTCGTCATGGTTTACCGGCTGGCCACGGTCAGGGGGGACAGGGCGGTGGCCGGGTCGAGGGTGGGGCCTGTGGGGATCTGCTGAAGAAGGTTGCCGGGGAGCGGGGCCACGTCGCCGGCCTCGAAGCCGAGCTTGGCGATCTGGTCGCCCGACTGGAGCGGATAGCGGACACCCTGGTCGCTGATCAGGAAGTAGGTGGTGATCGAGCCGATCTGTCCGTCGCCGGGCAGTTGCCCCGCCACCACCGCGCTGCCCGGGGGCAACAGGATCTGGTCCACCCGGTCCTGGCCGCCGCTCGACGCCGGGATCGGCAGGGCCAGCGAACTGCCCCCGGTGATCCTGGCGGAGAAGGAGCCCTTCAGCGTGTCGCCGTACACCGAGCACAGCGGCGACGTCGCGGGCAGCGTCATCGCCTTGGGCAGGGTCTCGGGCAGCCCGGCGCCGGCGATCTGCTGGCGGGACGGGGAGGCGTTGGCGGAGGCGGCGTCGATCTGGATCGGCTGGGCGCTCCGGTTGCCGTACGCCTTCTTCGTGGCCGGGTCCTCCAGCAGGAGAAGGGCCTGGGTCTCGGTGATCGCGGCCAGGCCGTCGGTCAGGAGGACGTACCAGCGTGAGGGGCCCCCGGTCATCGACGGCACCTTGAACACCTGGCCGACGATCGCGGCCACCTTGCCGTCCGGGCCGCGTACCTTCTTGCCGCGTTCAGCCACCTTCGGCCCCGCGAAGTCGACGCCGACCCTGACCGCGTTGAGCCACGAGGCGGGGACCTTGCGTGGTTTGGCGTTGAGCGCACTCACACCGGAGTCGTTGATTCGCATGCGCTGGTTGTTCCAGATCGCCCACTTCTGACCGTGGTCGTCCATGACGACCATGACCCCAGCGCCGACCGGCCGCCCGCCGACGTCGATCCCGCCGATCATCGTCGTGTACTGCTTCACGCCCCCCGCAGGGTCGGGCCCGTCCACCACACAGACCGACCAGGGCGCCTTGACCAGCTTGTCCCGGGGAGGAAGGGAGTCAGGCAGCCCCTGGATGCCGACCAGCGGACCCCTGGCCAGCTCGTCCAGCGACGCCGAAGCCACGCTGCGCGTCTTGACGTCGGGTGTGTCCAGGATCAGCCGCGCCGAGACATAGTTCGCGACCGGCAGCAGTCTGCTCTGCTTCTGGCTGTAGACGTATTTGGCGCCCGTTTCCTTCTCCACCAGGAGTTGGCCCGCTTCGGTGAGTTTCGTGGCGCCACCCGGGCTGACCAGACCCCAGATCCCGAAGACGGCCATGATCAGAACGGCCACCAGGATGCCGCCGAACATCGCGATGTTCTGGCGGCGCAGGGGCGACTCTGGCACATCCGGCTCGGCTTGCAGCAGCGCCATGCCCAGGCGTTGCTGCATCAGGCGGTGCGCTTGGTAGAGGTCCTTCTTGGTCTGCATGTCACCTCTCCCCGATCACACGACGCGCCCCAGAGTAGTGGTGAACCACCTTTCCCCGGACAACACCCACCTTTCTCCCACCCCACCACCCGCAAAACACCACCCCCGCCTCTCCACCTCGCCGCCGCCACCTCCTAACCTCCCTACCTCCCCCCCTTCACCGCCCCGCCTCTTCACCGCCCCGCCTCTTCACCGCCCCGCCTCTTCACCGCCCCGCCTCTTCACCGCCCCGCCTCCTAACCGTCCTGCCACCCCCCAACCCCCCCACCCCCACCCGTCAGCCACCTCGCCATTCCGCCTGCCCACCAGTTGCTTCGTGTCCCGCGCCACGCTGTCCACGCGCCTGGCGTCCCGGGCCTGCTCTGTGGGTTTCTCACGCGGTGTCCCACGTCTGGCGTCGCGTCCCGTGGGTGTCCCGCGCCACGCACTCCGCGCGTCTACGTCCTGGCCCGCGCTCTGTGGGTGTCTCGGGGCCTCGCGTGTTCCGGCCAGTGCCAGCGGGTGCCCCGCCGGCCAGTGCCAGCGGGTGCCCCGCCGGCCAGTGCCAGCGGGTGCCCCCCGTGTTTCCCTCCCATGCCCTCACCGGTGCCGGGCGGGCACCTTGGCCCCTCAAGTGGGGCGGCTTGCCGTACCGGCTGGTGCTTGGGGGTTTCGTGCGGGCGTTGGGATGGCTAGCGGAGGCGGTTGGTGAGGGCGGTGGTGTTGTGGAGGCTGCGGGCCAGGGCGTCTTCCGCGGTGGTGGCCAGGGTGGTCACCGTGTCTTCGAGGTCGGCGGTGTTGCCCAGGGAGTTGGTGACCAGGTTGGCGGCCTGGGTGCGGAGGTCGGTTCTGGCGGTTGCGATGGCCTCCAGGACGGTCTCGGCGAGCACCTCGGCGCCCAGCCGCATCGCTCGTGGGCCGATCTTGAGGTTGTGGACCCCCTTCAGCTCCGAGTACGCCACCGTTACCTGGCCGTCCGCGGCCTGTCCCTGGCCCGTCAGCTCTGTCATCTCCTCCTGCACGTGGCTGAGCGCCGCGAGGAAGTCGCCGGTGAAGGTGTGCATCTCGTCGGGGTCGAAGCCGAAGGAATGCCTAAAGTCGTCGCTCAATGTCCTCGTATCCCTGGTACGCGCCGCTTTCGTAGCGATCGGGCAGAAGGAAGCCGGTGGGCATGCGGCCGCTGATCACGTCCATGGCGCCCTTGGCCGCTGCGCCGAGTTGCCACTTGGTCGGGGTCAGGTCGTGGGGAGATGTAGGCATGGGTCGGGGTTGGCCCTTGGCGCCCGTTCCCGCGCGGCCCGGGAACAGCGGCGAACGCCCCGTCATCATCTTCGCCGTCAGATTGCGCTCCACATGGTTGGCGAACCCCCACACCAGAGCCGGTCCCTGATTGATCGTCGCCTGCCGCAGGTCGAGCAGTCCCTGCCGGTCGCCGGTCAGGCTGTCCTTGGCGACCTTGGCCCCCAGCCCGGCGGCGATGGCCGTCGCGATCCCGTTGAGCGCCGCCGCCAGCCGCGCCTCCTGCGCCTGGAACTGCGCGAACAACACCCGCGCCTGCTTGCCCGCCGCCACCTGTGCCGCGAGAAACCCCACCCCGCCGCCGAACGAAGCTCGCAGCACCTGTACGGCAAGCCACACCAACCGCAACACAACCGCCGAGGTATAGACGATGAACGCGAACAACAACGAAGCACTGACCAGCAACATGATCCCGAGCAGCCGCGCCGACATCTCCTCGGACAGCAGGTCGCTGCCGAGCGTGCGCATCCAGGCGTCGAAGTCCCGGCGATCATCCCCTGGCCACTGCTCGGCACTCAGCCCGGCCACGAGATCCGCGATGTTCGCCCGCCCTGCCCCGAGATCGCCGGCCGCATCCTCAAGCACCTGGTACGCCGCCGCCAGGGCACCCGTGTCGTACTGATGCACATAGAACTTGCCCAGCAACGGCCACCCGCCCCACACGACCGCGCAGGCGGCGGTGGCGAGCCCGATGTTGGCATGCGCCAGGTACTTCCCATAGTCCAGCGCGGCAACGGTCGCCTCCGGGACACGCTGCCAGGGATCAGGCATCGAACGTCCCCGGCGACACCGTGCTGGCGTCCTCGCCCCGCTTCCAGTTCTGCCGTCCGTCCATGAGCTTCGCGCTGGCTTCCGAGACCCGCTGCAGCCGCCGCCGTACACGTTGGGCCAGATACCCCTCAGCCTCGGTGTAGGCGGCGAACAGGCTCAGCGTGAACGCGGTCGGCGTGGCCTCGATCACCCGAAGCCCCACGATCTTCTCCAGCGCCTGGGTCAGTGGCGGCACCCCTTGCTCCGTCAGATCCTCGGCCAGCCGCCGCACCCGCCCCCGGTCCATCCCCGCCTCATCCCAGCGCGGAGCCGCTTCGTTCTCTTGTCCTGAATCCCCCCACATCGGCTCGTCCGCTGGCATCCCGTGCGGGGCACCGCCGGGCCGTGGATGTCCGTGATTGAGCAGGCTGCCAAGATCGGGCATCGCATCCCCCTTCCCCCCAAACACAACCATCCCACCGCCCCCACCCCAGCGATCTTGACGCCCTCCCTACACCACATTGACGCGTTCCCAACGCCTCCACCCCGAAGTGCCCCACCGCCCTGCGCTCCGCCCAACTCCCCGCCCACCGCCGTGCGCCTCCGCCCGGGTGCCCGCTCCGCAGCGCCCCACCTCTCTGCGCCTCCGCCCAACTGCCCGTCCCGAAACGCCCCGAAGCGCCCCAGAGCCCTGCGCTCGGCCTAATTGCCCTCCCCGAAGTGCCCCCACCGCCGTGCGCCTCCGCCCAACTCTCCAGCGCACAACACCCAAGACCAACGCCAACCAGCCGAGCCCCTCGATCCCTTGCCTGCCAACCCGCGACAGCCGAGCCATCCCGGCCGACTTCGCGATGGCCGTGGTCCCAAAGGCGGGTGGGGAACCTACGAAGGGTGGGCGGGAAGTGAGGGGAGGGCGGTTTGGATGGGGGTGGTGGTGCCCATGGTGAGGAGGAGGCCGCGGCCAGGGGGGCCGCCTACGGCGCCGCGCGGGAGCCGTACCGTGAAGAGGTCGCCGTCGGCCGGGCTCTGGATGGACAGCAGGAGACCGGTGCGGGACTTGCGGGCCTCGGCGACGAAGCCGCGGTAGGCCGTCGCCAGGTCGCCGGTCGCGCCGGCGATGATCAAGCCGTGGTCGCCGTCCCGGCCCGTGCGGAGGATCTCGTCCAGGGCCATGCCGAGCGGGGCGTCGGGGTTGATGAGTTCGGCGTCGTCGACGATCACCACGTAGCTCGTCAGCGGGGCCACCAGATCCTGGAGGCCGGTGCCGTTGCCGTCCAGGATGGCCGTGGCGCCTTCGAGGTCGCGTAGCGGGCTGCGGCGGGGGACCACCGCGATCACCGGGGTGTTCTGGGCGATCAGGGAGTGGGCGGCGGTCATCAGGGCCGAGGAGCGGCCGGATCTCGGCGGACCGGCGATCACCGCGCCTGGACCGTGGGCCAGCAGGTCTATGCCCATGGGGGCCAGGGCGTCGCCGCCCGCGCCGAGGAGGGCCCACAGCGGGGACGGGGCGGTGAAGGACGGGCGCAGAGCCAGGGCCTGGTCGGCGGTCATGCGCATGGGCAGGGCGTCCACGCGCAGGGGGTGCCGGTCCTCGTCGAGGTCGGCGGGGGCGGCGGCTCTTGACAACGCTTGCAGGGCCGCCACCTGGGCCTGGCCGGACGGGTCTTCGGTCAGGAGGGCGATCTGGTTTTCCACCACACCGTGTTCGCCGGTGGACAGGGCACGGCCGGGGGGCATGGCGGCGGGGAGGTCCTTGAGGGGGAGGCCGGCGAGGGCGTAGTCCGCCTGGTCGGCCAGACGGAGGATGAGGCGGTCGTCGAAGACTGTGGAGACCTGCCCCAGAAGGCTGGAACGGTCGCCGGTCACCACCGCGCGCAACCCCACCGCCGGGCCCTCGCGCAGGAGCTGGAGCAGGGCTTCCGTGAGCCGACCGTAGTCGTACGCCTCGAAGGCGGCCACGTACCCCTCCCACCGGTCGAGCATGAGCACCAGCCAGGGCAGCCGGTGTCCGGCTTGCCGGCATTCGGCCAGGGAGGCGTGGCCGGCCTCGGCGAGGATCTGCTGACGGCGGCCGACCTCGGCGCGCAGGCGGGACAGGAGACGCTCGACCCGGTCGAGCTGGTCGCGGGTGACCACGGCACCGCAGTGTGGCATCGCGACCAGGGGGAGGAGGGCGCCGGAACCGCAGTCGACGGCGTGCAGGTGTACGTCGGCGGGGGAGGTGCGGGCCGCTATGGCGCCGGCGATCGTCCGCAACGCCGTGGACCTCCCGCTTCGCGCGGCGCCGGCGATGAGCAGGTGGCCACCGTGAGCGAGGTCGAGGGTGAGCGGCCGCCGGTCCTGCGCCCACGGTCGGTCGGTGGCACCGAACACCAGCGGTTCCACCTCGCGGAACTCACCGAGCCGCGACGTGTCCCCGTCGAAGTCGCCGGGGACCGACGGGTGCCCGTCGAAGTCGCCGTGCCGTGGTGTGCCGCCGTCGAAGTCGCCGGGCCGCGACGGGTGCTCATCGAGCTCGCCGTGCCGTGGCATGCCGCCGTCGAAGTCGCCGGGCCGCGGTGTGCCGTTGTCGAAGGGGAGGACGAGCTGGTCGGGCAGCGGCTCCAGCCACGGGCTCGGCTGGGGTGGTACGCCGGCCAGCCTGGCGGCCTCCGTAAGCGCGTCGGCCAGCAGGGTGAGGTCGGTGACGGCGGAGGTCTCGGCCGGTTCCGGGGCCGGAGGCAACGACCTGCCCAGAGCGCGCCAGTCCAGATCGACCACGCGGACCGCGCGCCGCCTGCCGTCCTCGTCCGCGGCCGCGCCGGGCGCACGACCCCCCACCCGCCCAGCCTGTACGGCTACCGCCGCCCCAGCCCCCGACTTCACGTAACAGCGACCCGGCGCCGACTTGGGAATGTGGGCCGCGTCGGGCAGGTCGATCACATCCGTGGACTCGACCGGCTCCGTCACCCGCAGCGCGATCCGGAGCGAGGTGTTGGCCTGAATGTCAGCCGTCACGACCCCGGCCGGGCGCTGCGTGGCCAGGATGAGGTGAACGCCCAGCGACCGGCCACGCCGCGCGATGTCGACGAGCCCGGCGACGAAGTCGGGCAACTCCGCCACCAGCGCCGCGAACTCATCGATGATCAGCACCAGCCGCGGCATCGCGGGCAGGGCCTCCCCGGCCGCCCCCCGATCGGGCCGAGCCTGACCGGCGAGCGCCCCCGGATTCAGCGCCCCCGGATTCAGGCCCCCCGGATTCAGGCCGCCCAGGTTCAGGCCGCCCGGGTTCAGACCGCCCGGATTCAGACCGCCCGGATTCAGGCCGTCCGCAGAGGAAGCCGCGTACGGCCTGCCGAGTCGTGAGCCGGTGACGTCCCGGCCGCCGGGAGATGGCCGATGGAGGTCGGTGTAGTCGTCGATGTCCTTGGCCCCCGCGTCCAGCAGCAGCCGCTCACGCCGCCTGATCTCGGCGCCCAGCGAGTCGAGCGCCCGCCGGGTCAGGTGCCCGTCGAGGTCGCTGACCATGCCCACCGTGTGCGGCAGCCGGGCGCACTCCTTGAACGCCGCCCCGCCCTTGTAGTCGATCAGGACGAACGCCAGCTGGTCCGGCCGGTTGGCCACGGCCAGCGAGCAGATCAGCGACTGCAGCAGCTCCGACTTCCCCGCCCCGGTCGTGCCGGCGACCAGCCCATGGGGACCGTCGAGGCGCAGATCGATCGGGAACGCGCCGTCGGGACCCATGCCGATCAGCGCCCTGGTGGACCCGGTGTCACGCCATCCGGCGAGAATGTCCTGGCCGGTCGGGGCACGCAGGCCGAGCAGGTCGAGCAGGCGTACCGACTCCGGCAGGTTGCCCGACGGGTCGTCCCTGCTCACGTCGCGGATCGGTGCCAGCGACCTGGCCAGCCGGTCGCACCACTGCGGGGACACCTGGTCGGCCAGCACCGCGCCGATGGCGTCCAGGCCGCCGCCGCGCAGGCGTACCAGACCGTCGGCGCCGCACGTCGCGACCGTGGCGCACTCCTCGGGCAGCAGGCGCTGGTCCTCGTCGAGCGCGAGCGTGAAGACGCCCGCGCGCGGGCCGTGGCGCAGGACCTGCGGCATGCCCGGCAGCCCGCGCAGGGCCTGGGCGCCGTCAAGGACGACCAGGACGTCGTAGGGACGCTCGTCGTAGGTGGAGAAGGCAGGAGGTTCGGGGCCGCCCAGATCGTCCCAGCCTGTGGGGATCTTGCCGAGCTCGGGGATGGCGGTGTTCTGGCGCTCGTCGATGAGGGCGGCCAGCTCGGACACGCGCCGCGCGGCCGAGTCGGGATCGGCGCCGATCAGAACGAGGCAGTCCTCCCCGCCGCGCGGGGCGCAGTGGGGCAGCCAGCGTACCCAGCTCCAGCGCCGCTCCCCGTCGGCATGCGCGGACAGCACCACCACGGCCAGGTCCCGCGGGCTGTGCAGGGTCGCGGCCTGGCCGATCAGCCAGCCCGCCAGCGCGGTCGACGTCTCACGCGGGCCGGTCACCCCGGCGACGCCGAGGCGGCGCATGGCGAGGGCCACGGGCACGCTGGCGCACAGCGGCGGGTCCAGCCGGCCGCCGCCGCTCTCCTCGACCAGCTCCAGGTTGGCGGGCAGGTCGGCCAGGCCCACCCGCAGCCGCAGCGCGTCGGGATCGTGGATGCGCCGCTCCCACAGCCGCCTGCGCGGACCCGTCGCGGTCAGCAGCACCTCGGCGGGGTCGGGGGCGTCGGAACGCCGCGCCACCTCGTCGTCGGCGCGGGCCCGCTCGACCACCCGCTCGTACTCGGCCAGCCGCTCCTGATGTTCGCGCATCGCCTGGCGGTGCTGCTTCCTGCCGTGGCGGCGGTCGCTCCACCACTGACCGATCATGATCAGCGGGGTCATCAGCGCGATGAGCAGGAAGTACCACTGACCCAGCACCAGCGTCAGCACCACCCCCAGCACGGCGGGCAGGAACGCGGCCAGCAACTGCAGCCGCATCCCCTCGTTCTTGCGCGGCTCCGCGGGCCGCTCGAACCTTCGCTCCGGCTCGGGACGCCGCAGCCTCGGCGGCCGGTTATACGCCACACCACCCTCGGGAGCCGGCGCCAGATGGGCGTCACGCGGCTCCACCGCACCCAGCGCGAACACCGAGGACCCGCACGTCAGCAACGCGTGCTCCGGCCAGTCGGCGGCCTCGGCCAGCGGCTTGCCGTCGAGCTCCGGTGGACCGCCGGGCCAGACCGCCCGCAGGTCGTCGTCGGCGGGCGCGAGATAACGGGCGCGCTCGGACGCCTCCCAGCGGTCGGCCTCGCGCTGGTCGTCGCGCTCGGCCAGCTCGGTGAGCTCCTCGGCGTAGCGGCCCTTGATCCGCCGCCGCCGCGGTCCCGGCGGCGGCTCCCTGCGCACCGGCTCGATCGTGATCGCCTCGGGGGTGATCCGCAGGATCGCCGCCTCCGGCGCCAGCACAGGATCCGGTACGGCTATCGCGCACATGGCATCGGAACCGATCACATGGGACCCCAGGCTCAGCCGGTGGACCGCTCCCGCCCCCGGACCACCCACGATCCGCACCTCGGCCACGCCGAGCGGCTCCTCGGTGACGGTCGCGCGGGCCAGATGGCGTTCGAGCGTGATCCGGTCGCCGTCGTGGAGGACCGCCCTGGCCAGCGCCCGCGAGTCGACCTGCCGCCCGCCGCGCCACAGCGCCGGACCCTCCTGCCCCAGCCCGTCGCCCCGCTCGGGCTCGCGCTGCTCGGGGACGCGCGGCATCGCCCGCTCCTGATGCCGCGGGTACGGCGGCGCCGACGACATCCCATAAGGAGCCCGGGACCGGGGCAGCCTGACGACCTTGGCCAGCGGCTCCCGCCCCCCGTCGAGGGCCTCGGCCACCCGGGCGACTGTGGCGCCGTCGTCGAGCTCGACCACCACGTCACGGTCGCCCTGCTCGCCGAGCACGGTGAGCATGATCCGCATGTGCCGTCTCCTCGCAGGGGGTCGGACCTCGGCGTCACGGTAACGCCAGAAGTGAGGTTAGGCCCGCGGATTGACGGCACGGGCATGATCGGGCTCGCCTGTGGACAACGAAACGGACCTGTGGAAAACAAGGGGAGATTTTGCCAGGACTTGGGGCGTGGCCTGTGGATAACCCTGTGGACGCATGCTGTGACCAGGGCTTTGGCCAGGGGGAGCTTGGGGATTGACAGGCGCGCAGGACTGCGGCCGACCGCTCCGGAAGTGTGGCCGGCGGTGAAGAGCGACCGATTACGGAGTGTGACGGTGTTGAGGGGGAGGAAGGGGCAACAAGGGGCGTGGGCGCCGTGATTGGGAGGGGCCTGTGGGGCGGGGGTGGACGGCGTGAGCGGAGGGAGGAGTGTCGTGGGATGTGGAGCGCGAGAAACGGCGGGGAAGCGCTTGAGGGGCGGAGCAAACGCCGTGACCGGCGGGAGTGCCTGCGGGGCGTGGGGTGGTGATGGGGCAAGAAGGGGCTGGCGCGGAGGACGGGACGGGACGGGGCGGGGGCTGGGCGGGGGCTGGCGTGGGGTGTGGTGATGGGGCAAGGAGGGGGCTGGCGCGGAGGGTGTGGTGGGCGGGGCAAGGAGGAGGCTGGCTTGGGGGTGTGGTGGGCAGGGCGGGGAGTGGGCTGGCGTGGGGGGTGTGGTGGGCCTGCCGTCTCGCCCTCCGGGGGATGGCTGGCGTGGGGGGTGTGGCGGGCCCGCCGCCTCGCCCTCCGGGGGACGGCTGGCGTGGAGGGTGTGGTGGGGCGTGGACGCCGTGGTGGAGAGGAGGTTAGGGGGATTCGCGGGGGTGGGTCTTGGCGTGGAGGGCGTCGGCCTTTTCTTCCAGGAGGCCCGCATAAGCGTCCACCTCGGAGGTCACCGCGGCCAGCCCGCTCGCCGCCCGATGCAGCCTCCCGGCCACCCTCCGCGACACCCGGGCAGAAGCCATCCGCCCCACGAACGCCCGCACACCAGGACGAGCGAGGAACGACCGCACACGACTGGCCATGCCGGAATGATCCCACAACCTGAACCCGTTCAGAAGATCCCCAAATATCACATCAAGATCCCCCGCGCTGTGACACCTGTGACGACTGTGATTTCTGCGCCCTGTATCACGAAATTTCGGTCTGAATCAACCAACCCAACCCAACCGGTCTACCGATTTGGTGTTGACAGGCCCCCACCTGCGAAACGACCATTGGTCACCGCATTCCCGCCCCACTCCCGCACGTGGATGCACATAATGGCGTGAATTCTACAATTTCGCATATGGGAGCCCCCCACCCATGAGGACCAGTGAGAAACCCGCCGCGAATTCGGCGGGGCCAAGTGGCGCGCTCTCCGCCGAGCGCAAGCTCCCCGTACCCCCACGCGAGCGTAAGCCCGCCCTGGCCGCCCTCGCCGTCCTCCTGATCCTGGGCGGCGCCCTGGCGACCACGCTTCTGGTGATGCGCAGCGGCGACCGTATTTCCGCGGTCCGCGTGATCCAGCAGGTGGGCGCCGGCCAGCAATTCACCGAACAAGCGCTGGAGGAAGTCCAGATCGCCGACACCGGCATTGACTACGTTCCGTGGTCGCAGCGCGGAGAGGTGATCAAATCGTTCGCCACCGTCACGATCCTGCCCGGCACCTTGCTCACGAATGACATGGGGATAAACGCCAGTAAGGAGCTCGGACCGGGAAAGGCCAAGGTGGGATTGGCACTGAAACCCGGGCAGATGCCAGAAGGCCTGATCAAGGGTGACCGCGTCCAGGTCGTGCACGTTCCCAGCCGCAGCGGTACCGAACGGTCCAGGGTTCTCGCGGCGAGCGCGCTGGTCCACGGCGTCGGGGAGAAGGGCCTGGTCACCGTGATCGTCGACACGGCCGTCTCGGCCGAGGTGGTCGGCTACGCCTCCAGCGGGGAGATCGCCGTGGCCGAACTCCCGGGGGCCCGCTGACGTGGCGCTGATCGTGCTGGCCGCCGACAAGGGCGCGCCGGGCGTCACCACCGCCGCGACGGCCCTGGCCGCCGTGTGGCCGCGGCCGGTGCTGCTCGCCGAGTGCGATCCCGCGGGAGGAGATCTGGCCTACCGGCTGCCGGCCGCCGACGGCGGCGTGCTCAACCCGGGAAAGGGGTTGCTCAGCCTGGGCGCCGTCGCCCGGAGGGGGATCGAACCCGCCCAGATCCACGAGCACACCCAGAAGATCGTCGGCGGGCTCGACGTGCTGGCCGGGCTCACGCACGGTGAGCAGGCGGCGGGTCTGACGTGGCTGTGGGGACCACTCGGACGTTCGCTGGCGGGCATGCCCAACGCCGACGTCATCGCCGACTGTGGCCGCCTCGGAACTTATCCACAGGTCAACGACCTCATCAACGAGGCCGCGGTGACCGTCCTGCTGACCAGGCCCAGCCTCGACCACGTCGCGCACCTGCGCGAGCGCCTGTCCATCACCAAGGCCCACGGCGTCGTGGTGATCGCCAACCCGCGCCGCTACCGCGCCTCCATCGAGGAGGTACGCCGCGTCGTCGGCCCCAACGTCAAGTTCGTCCACGGCCTGGCCGACGACCCCAAGGGCGCCGAACTGCTACGCGGCGAGTGGGGCGGCCGCCTCGACCGATCTCTCCTCATCCGTACGGCACGCGACCTGGCGGGAAGGCTGGTGAACTACCAGTGATCGACCACTCCCTGGTCAAGCGCTTCCGCCAGGAAGTGGGCGACCGCCTGGCCCACCAGCGCCGCATCGACCAGGCCAACGGCCTGCCCGCGATGACCGGCGAGGACGAGCGCCAGTTCGCCAGGGCGCTGATCTCGCAGGTCCTGGAGGAGCACGCGCGTGGCGAGATCGGCATGGGCCGCACCCCGCCGACGATCGAGGAGGAGGAAGGGCTGGCCGCGGGCATCCACGCGGCGTTGTTCGGCGTCGGACGCCTGCAGCCGCTCCTCGACGACACCGAGGTCGAGAACATCGACATCAACGGCCACGACAAGGTCTTCGTCTCCTACGCCGACGGCCGCGAGTCGATGCACGAGCCGGTCGCCGACTCCGACGACGAACTCGTCGAGCTCATCCAGATCCTGGCCGCCTACTCGGGCCTGTCGAGCCGCCCGTTCGACACCGCCAACCCCCAGCTCGACCTGCGCCTGCCCGACGGTTCCCGGCTGAGCGCCGTCATGGACGTCACGGTACGGCCGGCCGTCTCGATCCGCCGCAGCCGCCTGGGCAAGGTGTTCCTGTCCGACCTGGTCGGCAACGGCACGCTGACTCCGGACATCGCCAGGTTCCTCCAGGCGGCGGTCGCCACCCGCCAGAACATCATGATCGCCGGATCGACCAACGCGGGGAAGACCACGCTCCTGCGCGCCCTGGCCAATGAGATCCCGCCCGGCGAGCGTCTCATCACCGTCGAGCGAGCCCTGGAGCTGGGTCTCGACCAGTTCCCCGAGCTCCACCCGAACGTCGTCGCCTTCGAGCAGCGCCTGCCCAACTCCGAGGGCCAGGGCGAGATCACCATGGCCGAACTCGTCCGCAGAAGCCTGCGCATGAACCCCAGCCGCGTCATCGTCGGCGAGGTCCTCGGCGACGAGATCGTCACCATGCTCAACGCGATGACCCAGGGCAACGACGGCTCCCTGTCGACCATCCACGCCAACTCCAGCATGGAGGTCTTCAACCGCATCGCCACCTACGCCCTCCAGGCCAACGAGCGCCTGCCCATCGACGCCACGCACATGCTCATCGCCGGTGCCATCGACTTCGTCGTCTTCATCGAGAAGCACAACGACTACGACCAGGGCGGCAGCCTGCGCCGGTTCGTCTCCAGCGTGCGCGAGGTCAACGGCTGCGACGGCCGCGTGCTGTCGAGCGAGATCTTCGCGCCGGGCCCCGACGGCCACGCCGTACCCCATGCTCCCGTGCAGGCCGACCTGGGGAACTGGTGATGATCAACCTCGACCCCTTCACGATGCTCGCGGGCGCCGCCACCGGCGGCGGCCTGTTCCTGCTCTTCCTCTCCCTGTACGGCATGCGCCCCCACCCCGGCAGGCCCAAGCGCGAGGTCATCAGGATGCTGACCACCCGCACCGCCATCGCCGGCGTCAGCGCGGCGTTGATCATGGTGGTCACCGGCTGGCCGGTGGTCGCGGTGGGGGCCGTGCTGCTGGTGTTCGCGTGGCGCGGGCTGTCGGGAGGCGCCTCGGAGGAACGCGGGGCGATGCGCCGCCTCGAAGGCCTGGCCGCCTGGACCGAGTCGCTGCGCGACACGATCGCCGGCGCCGCCGGGCTCGAACAGGCCATCCCGGCCTCGATCAGGGCCGCCGCGCCGATGCTGAGGCCGCACCTGCGCGCGCTGGTCGACCGGATGCACGCCCGGATGGCGCTGCCCGACGCGCTGCGGCTGTTCGCCGACGAACTGGACGACCCGTCGGCCGATCTGGTGGTGGCGGCGCTGATACTCAACTCGCGGCTGCGCGGGCCGGGTCTGCGTGACGTGCTGGGGGCGCTGGCCGTCTCGGCGCGCGAGGAACTCGACATGCGCCGCCGGGTCGAGGCCGAGCGCCGCTCCACCCGGCGCAGCGTGCAGATCGTGGTGATCACCGCGCTGGTCTTCGCGGGGCTGCTGGTGGTGTTCAACCCCTCCTATGTCAGCGAGTACAGCTCGTGGCTGGGGCAGGCCGTGCTGCTCGTGGTGGCGGGGCTGTTCGGCGCCGGGTTCGCGTGGATGCGGCGCCTGGCGAGGTTCGACAAGCCGACGCGGCTGCTGGCTCCGCAGGTCGCCGCCGAAGTACCCCAGGCGGTGAAGCATGGTTGAGGGTGTGCTGGCGGGCGGCGCGTTCGGGCTGGGCGCCTTCCTGCTGCTGCGCGCGCTGTTCCCGGCCAGGCCGGGGCTGGTGGCGCGGCTGCTGGCGCTGGACGCGGTCCGCGAGGACGCGGGCGCGCCCCGGCTGCAGCTCGTCCTTCCCGACGAGGAGGTCAGCGCGTTCCGCCGCGGGCTCGGCGTGCGCCTGGCCCGCTTCCTGCTGTCGCGGGGCTGGGAGGCGCGCTCGATCAGGGCGGACCTGGCGCTGGTCGGGCGCTCGTTCGAGGGCTTCCTGGCCACCAAGGTGCTGCTGGCGGCGGCCGGGCTGCTCGCCTTCCCGGTGCTGCTCGGCTGGCTGGTGCTCATGGAGTGGGGCACCTCGCTCGCGATCCCGTTCTGGGCCGCCGTCGTGGTGGCCGTCGTCTTCTTCTTCCTGCCCGACCTGCAGATCCGGCGGGACGCCGCGGCCCGGCGGCGCGACTTCCGCCACGTCGTCGGCGCGTTCCTCGACCTCGTGTCGATGAACCTGGCCGGCGGACGTGGCGTACCGGAAGCGCTGGTCATGGCCGTGTCGGTCAGCGGCGAGCAGCCGAACTGGGCGATGTCCCGCATTCGCGACGCGCTGAGCGGCGCGAGGATCGTCGGCATCACCCCGTGGCAGGCGCTCGGCCAGCTCGGCGAGGAGATCAACGTCGACGAACTGCGCGACCTGTCCGCCGCGCTGGGTCTGGTGGCCGACGACGGCGCGAAGGTGCGCGCCTCGCTCACCGCCCGCGCCGCCACCCTGCGCCGCCGCGAGCTGGCCGAGATCGAGGGACGTGCGGGCGAGCGCTCGCAGTCGATGCTCGTCGCGCAGCTGCTGCTCTGCGCGGGCTTTGTGATCTTTCTCAGTTTTCCCGCCGCTATGAAGATGTTGGGGTCGTGATGCTGAACCATCCTTGGGTCGTCTACCTGGTCGCCTACCTGGGAGTGCGCGTCCATCGCGCGCGCACCGCACCCTCGCGCGGCGCTTCGGCCGTCGAATGGGTGATCATCACCGCGATCATCGCGGGAGTCGCGCTCGGCCTGGCGACGCTGATCAAGACACTGGTCGAGCAGAAGCAGAGCGAGATCCAGAACAGCTTCGGCAATGGCGGCGGCGGTGGCGGCAAGGAATGACCGCGGCGCCACGGTCGTGGAGCTGGCCTTCCTCATGCCGGTCATCCTGGCCGTCGCCCTGCTCATCGTGCAGGTCGCGCTCTGGTTCCACGGCAGGCAGGTGGCCGAGGCCGCGGCCAGGGAGGGCGCGCGGGTCGCCAGGTCGGCGCCCGTGAGCGGAGCCTGGGAGGAACCGGCCAAGGCCAAGGCGAAGGCCGTGGTCGGCGCGATCGGCCCGCGCCTGCTGACCAACGCTGACGCCACCACCTCGACCAGGGAGCCCGACGAGCGCTGGGTGACCGTGACCGGCACCGCCGTACAGGTGATTCCGCTGCTGCCCGAACTGGCGTTCACCGTCAGCGCGACCTCGGGCGGGCCGGTCGAGTGCTTCCGTCCCGACGACGGCGGGCTGGACTGCGATGAGAGGTGACCAGGGATCGATGGCGGTCGAGACGGTCATGCTCGCGCCGGTGTTCCTGCTGTTCCTCATGTTCCTGGTCGGCGCCGGACGGCTGGTGGAGGCCCAGGGCGAGGTGAACGGCGCGGCCAGGGACTCCGCCCGCGCCGCGTCGGTGCAGCGGACCATGGACACGGCCGAGACCGCCGCGAAGTCGTCGGCCGGGCACGCGCTCAAGGGCAGGTGCCGGTCGCACGAGGTGTCGCTGTCCGGGTCGGAGTGGACCGAGGGCGGCCAGGTGCACGCCGAGGTCAGCTGCGAGCTGGACCTGGGCTTCCTCGGGTTCGGCGCGACCAAGCGGCTCACCGGGACCTCGGTCGTGCCGCTTGAGCAGTTCAGGAGGGTCGAATGAGCGGCGGCGAGCGGGGCTCGATGTCGGTGTTCACCGTGCTCTTCTCGGTCGTGGTGTTCCTGCTGGCCGGGCTGCTCGTGGACGGCGGCGCCGCGATCAACGCCAAGCTGCGCGCCACCGACATCGCCGAGCAGGCGGCGCGCGCCGCCGCCGACCAGGTCGACGTCGAGCACCTGCGCGCCACCGGGCAGGCCAGGCTGCTGGGCGAGAGCGAGGTGTGCGGGCGGGCCGACGAGGTGGTCTCCGCGCACGACGCCGACGAGGTCGCCCGCGGCGACTGCGCGGTCTCCGGCGGTGCCGAGGTGCGCGTCACCGTGACCGTCCGCTGGAACGCCTTCTTCCTCGGCGCGCTCGGCTTCACCGGATCGGAGATGGAGGGCGAGGCCACCGCGGCGCCGGACGCCAGATGATCCAGACCGAAACCGGCCACTCGCTGGCCCGGGCGGGCCGTTCATGACAACGCTGGAGCAAGAAGGGAGTGGCGATGCCGACGCGAGAGCCGGTGCGGCCCAGGCGGGCGCCCGTGCGCATCCCGACCAGGCGGACCGCGGGTGACGTGCTCGCCGGGCTCGGGGCGCTCGTGGTGCTGGTCGCGCTCGTGGGCGGCGTGCCGTACGCGCTGCTCGTGCTGGCGGGCCCGCCGATCACCGCGGAGCTGCTCGACCTCGACCTGCTGACCAGCCGCGTCGGGCCGAGCACGATCGTCGCGCTGCTGGTCCTGCTGGTGTGGCTGGCCTGGTTCCAGTTGCTGGTCTGCGTGGTGGTGGAGGTCTACGCGGGCGTACGACGGGTCGGCATGCCCGCCCGCGTACCCCTGTCCGGCGGCACTCAGATGCTGGCCAACAAGCTGGTCTCGGCGGTGCTGCTGTTGTTCACCGCCTCGGCCGCCGTGGTGCCGATCGCCCGGCTGGGCGCGCCGCCACCGGCCTCGCAGCCGATCGCGACGGTCGCGCTCGCGGCCCCGATCGTCGAGGCGGAGACGACGAAGAAGGCCAAGAAGGTGTACGTGGTGCAGCCGCCGCACGGCCGCCACCACGAGAGCCTGTGGGAGATCGCCGAGAAGTGCCTGGGCGACGGGCGGCGATATCCGGAGATCTACCGGCTCAACCAGCACAAGGAGCAGCCCGACGGGACCCGGCTGCGGATGGCCGACCTGATCCGGCCCGGCTGGGTGCTGGACATGCCGGACGACGCGCGCAACGTGCACGTCGTGCCCGCCGGGCAGGGCCGGGTGGAGACGCTCCGCGAGCATCCCGGACGCGCGGAGCCGGTCGGCAGGGTGTCCGGCAAGGCGGAGAAGTCGGCCACGCAGGAGCAGGCGCCGCTGGTCAAGAAGGAGACGACGACCCCCAGCCAGCCGGAGATCACGAAAAAGCCGGAAATTTCGGGGAAGCCGGAAATTCCGGGGAACACGTCGCCGCAGCCCGCGGAGGAGACGAGCCAAGGGCTCGATCTGGTGGACTACCTGGCGGGGGCGTCGCTCGCGGCGGCGGGCCTGCTGGTGGTGCTGGGCAGGCGCAGGCGCGAACAACTGTGGCGGCGGGCGTTCGGCCATCGCGTGGTGCGCCCGCGTGACGACGCCGCCAAGGCCGAGGTGGCGCTGAGGTTCGGCGCGGACGCGCCGGGCACCCGCATTCTCGACGTCGGCCTGCGCCTGCTCGGGGCGGAGCTGGCGGCCCAGGGCCGCACGCCGCCCACCGTTTACGCCGCTCATCTGTCCGCGCGCCACCTCGACCTGTGGATCCACCCGCCGGACAACGACCCGCCCGCGCCCTGGACGGTCCAGGACGGCGGCCAGGTGTGGCGGCTGCACGCCCACGAGGGCCGCCTGCTGACCGACCAGGGACTCGCCCAGCAGGGCGGCGCGCCGTACCCCGGGCTGGTCTCGCTCGGCACGGACGAGTCGGGACGGGTGCTGATCGACCTGGAGGCGGCGCAGGGCCTGATCAACATCCGCGGCGCGCAGACGACCGCGGCGCTCGGCGCGCTCGCCGTGGAGCTGGCCACCAACCGCTGGTCCGACCGGATGCGGGTCACGCTGATCGGATTCGGCGAGGAGCTGACCGCGATCGCCCCCGACCGGATCAAGGCGGTCGGCAGCCTCGCCGAGGTGCTGCCCGAGCTGGAGGCCACGGCCGCGCCGCGCGAGCAGGTGCTCACCGGGCGCGTCAACGGCAGCCCGCGCGACGCCCACTTCCTGCTGTCGGCGGTCGCGCCCACCCAGGAGGAGGCGCGCCGCCTGGCGCTGCTGGCCCGCAAGGACACCGCCGGATACGTCGTGCCCGGCGAGTCGCCGCACGCCACCTGGACGCTGGAGATCACCGACGACGGCCGCGCCCGCATCGCCGAACTCGGGTTCGAGGTCGCCGCGCAGCTCCTGCCGCGGCGTCACTACAAGGCCCTGATCGATCTCTTCCGTACGGCGGAGCAACTCGACGGCGAGGCCATGCCCGACCCGGAGCCGCTGGACGAGATGCAGCCCCCCGCCGTGGAGATCAGGCTGCTCGGCCCGATCGAGGTCATCGGCCCGGAGCCGCTGGAGGCCGGGCGGATGGCGATCGCCGTCGAGCTGCTGATCTACCTGGCCACCCATCCCGGCGGCGTGCACCCGGTGGTGCTCGGCGGCGTGTTGTGGCCGCGCGGCGTCCAGGCCATGGTCAGGGACGCGACCATCGCCCGCGTGGCCGACTGGCTGGGCGAGGAACACCTGTTCACCGACGAAGCCGGGAGGTTGCGGCTCGGACCGGGCGTGCGTACCGACTGGGTGCTCTTCCGCGAGCTGGTCAGGCGCTCGCACGGGGACGCGACGGCGCGGGCCGTCATACTCGACAAGGCTCTCGGGCTGGTCAGAGGCCCGTTGCTGAGCGGGCGCCCGCCCGGCAGATACGCGTGGCTGGCCGCCGACGAGCTGGAGTACGACGTCGCGGCCGGTGTCGCCGACGCCGCCCACCGGCTGTGCGAGATCCGCCTGGCGCACGGCGAGCCGGACGCCGCCGTCGCGGCCGCGCGCGCCGGGCTGCTGCTGGCCGCCGACGACGAGGGCCTCTGGCGCGACCTGCTGCGCGCCACCCACGCCACCGGCGACCAGGTACGGCTGCGCGCCGTCGTCGACGGGCTGACCAGGAGGTCGTCCTCGCACCCGTACGGCGGCGGGATGGCGCCGGAGACCGAGGCGCTCATCGACGAACTGCTGCCGTCCTGGCGGATCCACATCGTGAGGGAGTCGTCGGCATGAGGCGCGTGCTGATCGTGTGGTGCCTGCTGGCCGCCGGGTGCGCGGCGCAGCCGGAGAAGGTCTACACGCCCAGGGTCGCCCCCGCTCCGGCCGGGTCGGCGGCTTCCGCCGTACCGTCGCCGGCCACGGAGACGATCGAGGTCGGCGAGAAGCTCACGGTCCAGGTCGAGTGGCCGGCGGCCGCCGACCCGCTGCTGAAGACGTTCACCGACTACTACGTGGACTCGTGGCGGGCGGTGGTCAGCGGCGACGACACCTACCTGGAGCAGGTCGAGGGGCCCGCCGCGAAGGAGTCCTACGACTGGGTGAAGGGCTTCGGCAAGAGTTCGGTGACCGGCACCGCGAAGCTCTACGCGCTGGCCGTGAGCGCGCGGATGGGCGAGGGCGCGCAGATCAACGCGTGCGTGGACGAGACCGGCCTGCGGCTGATCTCCAAGAGCACCGGCCGGACGTTCACGCGCCAGCCCTCGTGGACGCGCGAGACCTACTTGCAGGCCGCGATCACGCACCGCGGCGACGACGGCGTCTGGCGGGTCAAGGACTTCCGCCACAGCAGCGAAGGGTGTGACCGATGAACCGCCTGCTCTCGGTACTGGCCGCGGGAGTCCTGCTGCTCGACCCCGGCGGCACGCGTGGCGACGGCTTCCAGGACGGCCGCACCGCCGGTGTCCGGCTCGAGAACTCCAAGATCGTGATCACCGGCAACGGGGTGAAGGGCGGCAAGAGCGACGGCTACCAGCTCAAACGCCCCTGCTGGTACGAGCCGGGACCCGGCGCCGACGAGATGCTGAAGACCCAGGAGGACGTGCGGGCCTACTGGTTCCGCATGAACCCGAACGGGACCGAGGAGCAGTTCGAGAAGTTCCTCAAACAGTTCAAGGACAAGATCGGCCAGCCGGGCCGCTGGTGGACGCCCGCGTACAACGAGGCCGACTCGCGGGGCCGGGCGTGCTGGGGTGGCCTGGATGAGTTTGTCTGGGTTCCGCCGGGTACGACCCCGCCCTCGGGCATCACACTGGCCGAGCTGGCCGAGATCGCCCGCGCCGCGCTGACCGTGCCGGAGCCGAACGTCAAGCTGAACCCCGACGCCAAGAGCTACGTCAACCTGCCCACCTGGGTGTGGCTGGACGGCGTGGGCGAGACGAGCCGGTCGGTGACGGCCTCGATCCCCGGCGTCATGTCGGCGACGGTGCGGGCGACGCTGGAGGACATCAAGATCGACCCTGGCACCGACAAGCGGCGGGCCGAGGTGCGCGAGCAGTGCGGGACGAGCGGCCGGCCGTACGTGAAGGGCGGGGATTTCACCTGCGGCGTGCGTTACCTGCAGGCCTCCGTCGACCAGGCGCGCAAGGTGTACGTCCTCACGGTCACCACGGTGTGGCCGGTGGAGGTCGTGGACGACGTGGTGCCGTTCCAGTACGCGCCCGTCCAGGTCCAGGCGCGGCGCGACGTTCCCGTGGGGGAGGTCCAGAGCACCGTCCGGCCCTAGCGGTCGGCGATCACGCTGACGAGCGGGGCGAGCTCGGGTAGCCGCGCGGCCTCGTCGAGCACCTCCTTCAGCACGGCGTCATGCGTGGGGCCGGCCTCGGCGAGCAGGGCGCGGCCGGCGGGCGTCACCTCGGAGTAGATGCCGCGCCGGTCGTCCTCGCACAGGTATCTGCGGAGCAGGTCGCGGTTCTCCAGCCTGGTGACCAGCCGGGTGGTGGCGCTCTGGCTCAGGACGACCGCCCTGGCCAGTTGCTGCATGCGCATGTGCCAGCCGTCCTGCCGGTCGAGCACGTCCAGCACGGTGTACTCGCTCACGCTCAGCCCGTGCCGCTTCTGCAGCGACTTCTCCAGGCGCTCCTCGATGCGGGCGTGCAGCGCGGCGAGCGTGCGCCAGCCCTGGGCGCGGGCTTCCACGGCGTCGTCGGCGATGGCCATGGTTGACCTCTCAGCTCGTTGTGTGCTCATATAGTCGGCGTGTGCAACTAATGCATACGCTCACTAACGTCGTCTAAGGGATATTCTATGCCTCTCGCCTTGTTCGCACTCGCGATCAGCGCCTTCGGCATCGGAACCACCGAGTTCATCATCAACGGCCTGCTCCCCGAGATGGCCCACGACTTCGGGGTCACCATCCCCGCCGCCGGCCTGCTCGTCTCCGGATACGCCCTGGGCGTCGCCGTCGGAGGACCGCCGCTGACCATGCTCGGTGGCCGGTGGTCACGCAAGACCATGCTGCTGGCGTTGATGGTGCTGTTCATCGCCGGCAACCTGCTGTCGGCCCTCGCGCCCGACTACGGCGTCCTGATGGCGGGCCGTCTCCTGGCCGCCTTCTCGCACGGCGCGTACTTCGGCGTCGGCTCCGTCGTCGCCGCCGACCTCGTCGCGCCGCACAAGCGGGCCAGCGCGATCGCGCTGATGTTCACCGGCCTGACGCTCGCGAACGTCCTCGGGGTCCCGCTCGGCACCTGGATCGGGCAGGCGTACGGCTGGCGCTCCACGTTCTGGGTCGTCGTCGTGATCGGCGTCATCGGCCTGGCAGGAGTCCTGGCCCTGGTCCCCCGCCAGGATCGCCAACCGGTGAGCCTGCGCACGGAACTCGCCACGTTCAAGAAGGGCGGTGTATGGCTGGCCCTGGCCATGACGGTCTTCGGCTTCGCCCCGGTCTTCGCGGTGATCACCTTCATCGCCCCGATGATGACCGGCGTCGGCGGCTTCTCCTCCGGCGCCGTCCCCATCGTCATGGCCCTGTTCGGCGTCGGACTGGTCGTGGGCAACATCATCGGCGGCAAACTGGCTGACCGCGCCCTCATGCCCGCCATCTACGGCTCCGTCGCCGCGCTGACACTGCTCGCCGTGGTGGTCGCCTGGCTGGCCGGCAACCAGATCGCCTTCGTGGCGGCCATCACGTTGTTCGGAGTGGCCGCCTTCGCCACCGTCCCGCCCCTCCAGACCAGAGTCCTGGACGCCGCCGCCGGGGCCCCGACGCTGGCCTCGGCGGCGAACATCGGCGCCTTCAACGTGGGCAACGCCATCGGCTCCTTCGCCGCCGGCCTCACCATCGACGCTGGCCTCGGCTACACCTCACCCGCCTGGACCGCCGCCCTCCTGGGTTTGGTGGGCCTGGGAGTGGCCGGTCTGGCAGGCGTCCAGGCCCGCCGCCACACCCTGGCCACCGCCTGAATACAGAGCAGGAGGGCCCCGAACCGGGACCCTCCTGCTGCTGCTACGTGCTCAGTCGAAAAGCTCGTCCACGTGGCTGACGGTGATGGCACCGGTCAGCCAGGAGTCGAGCTGCTCAGTGTCATCGCAGCTCAGGATGCGGTGCTCGGCGTCTTCCGTGACCTCGACGCCACGGCCGCGCAGGAACTTGACGATGGACTCCGCCTCACCCTTGGCTATGCACTCGGCTTGGAACTTCTGCATGATCGGGCTCTTGAACTTCTGGGTCGCCACGGACATGAGTTCCCTCCAGAACGCGATGGCTACTTCATAGGGACTCGCGAGCCAATGACGGCATGGAGTAAAGATTACCGACTGTTGGTGTCAGATGACGGAGTGTTTCAGATCTTTGCCGACTCATGCGTCAGCAGCCACTCCTTCACCGCCGTGCCGTAGTAGTACCCGCCATATCCGCCGCTGCCGGGAAGAACCCGGTGGCACGGGACGAAGGGGGCGATCAGGTTCTGGGCGCAGGCGGTGCCGGCGGCCCGGGCGGCGGTGCGGGGGAGGCCGGCGCGTTCGGCCAGTTCGCCGTAGGTGACGGTGGTGCCGGGCTTGACCTCGCGCAGCGCCTTGTGCAAGGCCTGGCGCTTCGGGGTGCCGGGCTGGGAGACGGGCAGGGTGTCGATGGCCTCCAGGTCGCCGTCCAGGTAGGCCATGGTCAGGCGGGTGATGTCGCCCAGGTCGTCCACGACGTCCAGGCCTTCGGACTGCAGGTTCGGGGCGAGGCGGGCGAACATGTCGGAGGGGTCGGGCGTGAAGCCGGCCGCGACCAGGACGCCGTCGCGGGCGAGGAGCGCGAGCGGGCCGGCGGGAGTCGGCAGGACTTTGGCTTCGATCATTTGGAGCTCCACAGGTGTAGGGCGGCGTAGGCGCGCCACGGGCGCCAGCGCTCGATGTGGTCGGCGGGGATGCCCAGGGCGGCCATGCGCTTGTTCAGGACAAGGTCGCCCGTGGGCCAGGCGTCGGGGTCGCGCAGGGCCCGCAGTCCGATGTACGCGGCGGTCCACGGGCCGATTCCGGGCACCTTCAGCAGCTCGGCCACCGCGTGCCCGGGTTCCTGGCCGCCGTCGAGGTCGATGCGGCCGTCGGCGACCCGTTCCGCGAGGTCTTTCATGGTGAGGATGCGGCGGGTGGTGAAGCCCAGGCCGTCGAGGTCGGCCTCGGCCAGGACGGCGGCGCTCGGGAACAGCGGGCCGTGCCGCGTGACGATCCGGCCCAGGAGCGTGCGTGCTCCGGCCACCGAGATCTGCTGGCCGACGATCGCGCGTACCGCCAGCTCGAAGCCGTCGAACGTGCCCGGGACCCGCAGCCCGGGACGGGCCGTGACCAGAGGCTCCAGGGAGGTGGCGCCCAGGGCCGAGGCGATCGCGTCCGGGTCGGCGTCGAGGTCGAGCAGCCGGCGGCAGCGGGCCACGACGCGGGCCAGCTGGCGCGTGTCGTCCAGCTTGACGTCCAGGAGGAACACGCCCGGCCCCGGCGTCAGCGTGAGCGTCCCGCCCGCCACCAGCCGGGTGTAGGAGAGCCCGTCCACGCTTTCGAGCCCGGGAATCGCCCGGCTGGCCAGAAAGGCGAACATCCCCTCCACGTCGTACGGCTCCCGCCGGTGCAACCGCAGCCGCAACCCGGCGGCGGACGACTCGGACAAAGGCCCGGCGGTGGCCCGGAGTTCGCTGGGCGTGAAGCCGTAGGTCTCCCGCATGGTCGCGTTGAACTGCCGCACGCTGCCGAACCCCGCGGCGAACGCCACCTCCGTCACCGGCAGCCCCGTCTCGGTCAGCAACTGCTTGGCCAGCAGCAGCCGCCGGGTCCTGGCGACGGCCAAAGGCCCGACGCCCAGCTCGGTCACGAACAGCCGGTGCAGGTGGCGCTCGGTGATGTGCAGCCGCTTGGCCAGCCCGGCCACCCCGGTGTCGTCGGCCGCGCCGTCGTCGATGAGGCGCAGCGCGCGGCCGATGAGGTCGCCGCGCAGGTCCCAGCCGGGGTCGCCGGGGGAGAGCTCGGGGCGGCAGCGCTTGCAGGGGCGGAATCCGGCCGCCTCGGCGGAGGCGGCGTGCCGGTAGAAGCGCACGTTGCGCGAGGCGGGGGTGCGCGCGGGGCAGATCGGCCGGCAGTAGATGCGCGTCGTCTTCACCGCGGTGTAGAAGCGCCCGTCGAACCGGGCGTCCCGTGCGGAGACCGCCCGGTAGCAGGAGTCGAAGTCGAGCTCTACAGGTGCCATGTCATCGACAGTATGTGCCGGACAGGATTGGCGACTGGCGGAAATCAGACGTATGCATTGACAGGAAGAGGAGAATTTCCGCTAACCTTCTCATATGAACAGCTATTCAGAGGTGCAGATCGATGGCTGCACGGTAAGGGTCGTGGACGCGCCACGGGTGGAGTCCGTGCGCTCGCGGATGCCGGGCCAGGAAGACCTCGCCGACACGGCAGAGGTGTTCGGGCTCCTCGGCGACCCCAACCGGCTGCGGCTGCTGCTCGCCCTCCTGGATGGCGAACTGTGCGTGTGCGACCTCGCCGCGGTGACGGGCCAGAGCGAATCTGCCGTCTCCCACGCCCTGCGGCTCCTGCGCGCGCACCGGGTCGTCGCGGTCCGCCGCGCCGGCCGCATGGCCTACTACCGATTGGAGGACGCGCACGTGCGGATGCTGCTTGATTTGGCGATCGCCCACACCGGGCACACTCAGGCCATTCATCCCGAGCGTGGAGGGAACGACTGATGGGAGCGGGACACGGACACGGTCACGCGGGCGCCAAGCATCGCTGGCGGCTGGTCGTCTCCTTCGCGTTGATCGGCTCGTTCTTCGTGGTCGAGCTGATCTTCGGACTGATCACCGGCTCGCTGTCGCTGCTGTCCGACGCCGGGCACATGGCCGCGGACGTGGTGACGCTCGGCGCGGCCCTGGTGGCCACGCGGATCGCGAGCAGACCGGACACCACCGGCCGGCGCAGCTACGGCTCCTACCGCGCCGAGGTCTTCGCCTCGCTTCTCGCCGTCGCGCTGATGATCGGCGTCGCCGTGTACGTGGTGGTCGAGGCGATCGGCCGGATCGGCGAGCAGGCCGAGATCTCCACCGGCCCGATGATGATCGTCGGCGCCATCGGCCTCCTGATCAACCTGGTCGCGCTGTTCCTGCTGCGCAGCGGCGCCTCGGAGAGCCTCAACGTCAAGGGCGCCTACCTGGAGGTCATGGCCGACACGGCCGGCTCGGTCGGCGTCATCGTGGCCGGCTGGCTCGTCTCCTCCACCGGCAACCCCGTCTGGGACACGCTCGTGGCGCTGGCCATCGGCGCGTTCGTCGCCATCCGGGCCGTCGGCCTGGGCAGGCAGGTCTTCGCGGTGCTCGGCCAGCACGTGCCGGAGGGCATGAGCGCCGACGAGGTCGCGGGCGACCTGGCGGCCATCGAAGGCGTCGAGGACGTCCACGACCTGCACCTGTGGACGCTCACCTCCGGCATGCACGTGGCGACCGCGCACCTGGTCGCCGAGGAGTCGCGCAGCCACGCCGTACTGGATCAGGCTCGTGACGTGCTGCGCGCCCGGCATGGGGTCGCGCACGCGACGTTGCAGGTGGAGCCCGCCAACCACAAGGGCTGCGACGAGATCGGCTGGTGACTCAGCGCTCGGCGCGCAGCGGCGAGAAGTAGATCGGCACCCAGCTGAGGGACATGAACAGCGCGCCCGCCCAGAGCGCGGCGCGCACCCCCCACAGCTCGCCGACCAGGCCCGCGAGCAGGCCGCCGATGCCGACGGCGCCCATGAGGATGAGGCGCATGGTGGCGTTCACGCGCCCGAGCATCTCATCCGGCGTCACGCGCTGGCGGAAGCTGACCAGCAGCACGTTGTTGAGTCCGGTGCGGTAGGTGAGCGCGAACCAGGCGGCGGCCGAGACCCAGATCCACGCGCCGTCGTTCAGCAGCGGGACCAGCAGCGACGCGGGGGTCGTGATCAAGGAGACGATCCACACCGCGCGGCCGCGCCCGAGGCGGCCGCCGACGTGGTGGGCGGTGGCCGAGCCGGCCAGCGTGCCGACGCCGCCGACGGCCAGGTACAGGCCGAGCACCCACTCGGGGTAGCCGAGCTGGGAGACGACGAGCACCGGCAGCAGCACCGAGTACAGCGGAAAGCCCAGGTTCGTCATCGCGCCCTGCAGCACGATCGGCCGCAGCGTGGCGTGACCGAGGACGAAGCGCACGCCCTCGCCGATCTGCGTGGCCAGCTTGTGCCGTGGGCCGTGAGCGGGCGGGGTCTCGATGGCGGGCACCCCGCGCAGGAACAACGCCGAGCCGAGGTAGCCGGCCGCGTTCAGAAGCACGGCCGCCGGGGCGCCCGCCGCGCCGACGAGCACCCCGGCGAAGCTGCGGCCGGAGATGTCCATGGCCGCGTTCGTGCCGACCAGCAGCGAGTTGGCCTCGGTGAGCCGCTCCCTGCCGACCAGCCTGGGCACGAGGCTCTGGGCGGCCACGTCGAAGAAGAGCGTGCCCACACCGGTCAGCGCGGCCACGGCGTACAGGTGCTCCATCGTCAGCCCGCCCAGCCAGGCGGTCACGGGCACCGAGGCCAGCAGGACGGCCCGCACAAGATCGGCCACGATCATCAGGGGTTTCTTGCGCATCCGGTCGATCCACGCCCCGGCCGGCAGCCCGACGACGAGCACCGAGATCGTGGCCAGCGCGCTGAGCAGCCCCACCTGACCGGCGCCCGCGTGCAGCGTGGTCACGGCCAGCAGCGGCAGGGCGACATATCCCACCTGGGCCCCGAACGCGCTCACGGCCGAGCCGAGATACAGGTTCCGGAATCCGGGCTCAAGCAGCAACGAGGTTGTCTTCACGCCGCCCACGATGGTGAACTACCATCCATTGCCGCGATTGATTAAGTGAGCAGCGAATCGAATGACCCTCGATCTGTCCTTCACCGCCGAGGACGTGGCCAACACCCGCTTCGCGATCTCTCCGCTGTGGGAGGTCGTGGCCAGCGTCCGCGTGCTCAAGGAGCCGACCGGCCTCAACCGCCCCTGGGCCGAGCGGGTACGCCGCCGCCTGGCCGACGTGGACTGGAGACTGCTGTCCGACCTGGTCCCGGTGCCGACGATCTCCCTGGTCTGCTTCATCAGCCCGCCGCCCGCCACCGCCGTACCGGACCTGGAGCTGGAGCTGGCGGGACTGCTCGCCGCCGAGCACGAGGTACGCGACCAGCTCGACACCTGGCGCCACGGCGGCCCGCGAACCCCCAGGATCCAGGCACTCCACGACGACCCCGCCGCCGGTCTGGCCCGGCTGGCCGGAGAGATCCGGGCGTACTGGGCGGCCGCCATCGCCCCCTACTGGCCGCGCATCCGCAGCCTGTGCGAGGGCGACGTGCTCTACCGCGCCAAGGCGCTGACGCAGGACGGCGTACGCGGCATGCTGACCGGCCTCGACGAGAACGTGCGCTGGCAGGGCGAGCGCCTGCGCCTTGACCACCGGTTCTGCCACGGCACGCGCGCGCTCGACGGGCGCGGCCTGCTGCTGGTGCCGTCGGTCTTCACCTGGCCGAGGATCTTCTCCATCACCGTGCCGCCGTTCCAGCCGACGCTGCGCTACTCGCCGCGCGGCATCGCCACGCTGTGGGAGCACCGCGAGAGCGACCCGCCACAGGCGCTGGCGGCCGTGCTCGGCCGCACCCGCGCCCGCCTGCTGGCCTCGCTCGACCAGCCCGCCTCGACGCGCGAGCTGGCCGTGCGCACCGGCCTGTCGGAGCCGGGCGCCAGCCAGCACCTCACCGCGCTGCGCAGAGCAGGTCTGTGCAGCGCCCACCGCACGGGCCGCTATGTCCTCTATGCCCGTACGGCTGTCGCCGAGGCCCTACTTGCTGGAGACGCCCACGCCTAGGTCGAACTCCCGGTAGACCCGGGCCCAGAACCCGTCACGCAGCCACACCCGCGCCTCCGGGTAGGGGCGCAACGAGTGCCCGAGCTCCTTCTCCGCCTCTATGAGCAGCTCGGTGTCGATGACCGTCGGCAGGATCGGCCCCGGCAGCAGGTCGCGGATGTTGTCGCGGCCACGGGTGAGAATCCACTTCTGCGCCACGTGCTCGCCCACGTCCTCCACGCGCGGCCGCGACGGGCCGAGCTTGGCCACCTGACCGGGCTTGACCTGCGGCTTCGGGGTGGCGGGGCGACCGGCGAAGACAGTGGCGGGCGACGGCGCCGCGGCCGGCGGAGTGACCGGGACGGGCTGCGGTGCGCGGCTGAAAAAGGGTCTCAGGAAATCTGCAGAAATCACTTCAACGGTGTCGGACTCCCACACGAGCCGCTCGGCCTGGTTGGTGCCATAAGGGGGTTCGACGCCCCACAGATGTATCCGCACTCCGTAGGCCTGCGCGGCCTCGACGGCGGGCACCATGTCCTCATCGCCCGCCAGCAGGATCGTGTCGGTCACCGCGTGATGCCTGGCCAGCGCTTCAAGGTCGCTCCTGATCTGAGCGTCCACGCCCTTCTGCTGGCCACGCGCGTTGAGGTTGCCCAGTCGTACCTTCACCCAGGGCAACTGTGCGATCACTCGCTGATCGACGGTGGGCACTCGGTCGCGTGCGGCGTCATACCAATAGATCCGCAGCAGTTCTCCGGAAATACGTTCCATTGCATGTTTCTGGAGGCTCTGGATGAGCTCATCCGCCGCAACCCGATATTCCTTGCGTTCCTTCGCGCCAAGCAGCACTTCACCTGCGGCGGCATACAGATAACCGACATCCACCAGGACGGCGTACTTCGCTGCCACAGGATGCGGCGTGAGGTCTGGGATGGGCATGTCGTCCTCCAGGCCGCGGCCTTAGTTGATCGGCTGACTATATACGCCTACTTTTCTAGATAGTCCCAACTCTCGGGGAAGTTGACACCCGATTCCAGGGATCCATCTAGGGTAGGGCGCTCAACCGCCAAGCCGACTTCCCTGGCACGAGTCGCCTACGCATGGCTCGGGCTGGGTTTCGCCAAGTTTCGGGCTTACGGCCCGGCGTATGCGTGGGTTCCGGTTGCCGCGTGGTCAGGACGGTGACCAGAGCGGCGATCTCCTCGGGCGTCGCATCGCCCCGCACGACTTTCAGATGCGCTGTCACAGTGCTCTTTCGCTCGCTCCGCCGTGGATCCATCACGGTGTTGTTTGACTCGCTTCGCTCGTGCGTTGTGACGGATGTCCTCGCTGCGCTGCGGGCATCCATCACAACGGGATGTTCCCATGCTTCTTAGGCGGTAGCGAGGCACGCTTGTTACGTAGGGCCCGCAGAGCCTTCACCACTTGCGGCCGGGTGTCCGATGGACGGATTACGGCATCGACATAACCCCGCTCAGCGGCGATATACGGATTGGCCAGCGTGTCTTCGTATTCGGTGACGAGCCGGGCGCGCTCGGCGTCGGGGTCGCCGGCGGAGGCCAGTTCGCGGCGGTAGAGGATGTTGACGGCTCCCTGGGCGCCCATGACCGCGATCTGGGCGGTGGGCCACGCCAGGTTGATGTCGGCGCCGAGATGCTTGGATCCCATGACGTCGTACGCCCCGCCGTACGCCTTGCGGGTGATGATCGTGACGAGCGGGACGGTGGCCTCGGCGTAAGCGTAGAGAAGCTTGGCGCCGCGCCGGATGATGCCGTTCCATTCCTGGTCGGTGCCCGGAAGGAATCCCGGGACATCAACAAAAGTCACGATCGGGATATTAAATGCATCGCATGTTCGGATAAATCGTGCGGCCTTCTCGGATGCGTTGATATCGAGGCATCCCGCGAAATGCATCGGCTGGTTGGCCACGACCCCTACGGGATGGCCGTCCACCCTGCCGTAGCCGACCACCACATTGGGCGCGAACTGCGCGTGGACCTCAAGAAACTCACCGTCGTCCAGCACGTGCTCGATGACCAGGTGCATGTCGTAGGGCTGGTTGGCCGAGTCGGGGATGAGCGTGTCGAGCTCCGGGTCCGGTTCCAGGGCGGCGACGGCCTCGTAGGCGGGGGCCTCGTCCAGGTTGTTGGAGGGCAGGTACGACAGCAGCGCCTTCACGTACTCCAGCGCGTCGTCCTCGTCGGTGGCCAGGTAGTGGGCCACGCCGGACCTGGTGTTGTGCGTGTGGGCGCCGCCGAGCTCCTCGAACGTCACCTCCTCGCCGGTGACCGTCTTGATGACGTCCGGGCCGGTGATGAACATGTGCGAGGTCTGGTCGACCATGACCACGAAGTCGGTCAGCGCCGGGGAGTAGACGTGCCCGCCCGCCGCCGCGCCCATGATCAGCGAGATCTGCGGGATCACGCCGGAGGCGTGCACGTTGCGCTTGAAGATCTCGGCGTAGAGGCCGAGCGCGACCACGCCCTCCTGGATACGCGCGCCGCCGCCCTCGTTGATCCCGATGATCGGGCAGCCGGTCTTGATCGCCATATCCAGAATTTTCACGATCTTCTCGCCGTAGACCTCACCCAGCGAGCCCCCGAAAACCGTCACGTCCTGTGAGAAGACGCACACCTGACGGCCGTCGACCGTGCCGTATCCGGTGATCACTCCGTCGGAGTAAGGCCGCTTGCCCTCCAGCCCGAACATGGTCGAGCGGTGCCGCGCGAACTCGTCGAACTCCACGAACGAACCCTCATCCAAAAGCGCTACAACCCGCTCGCGCGCGGTCATCTTGCCTCTGGCGTGCTGCTTTTCCACCGCCGCCGCGGACCCCGCGTGCGCGGCCTCGTCCAGCCTGCGCTCAAGGTCGGCGATCTTGCCGGCGGTGGTGTGAATATCCGGCAGTTCCGGCAATTCCTCAGCAGCACTCATGCCCAGAAGGTTAATCCCTCCTTCTACGCTGGTTCCATGACGGAGGCGGTTCGCACGCAGGGGCTCTTCAAGCGCTACGGCCAGCAGATCGCGGTCGCGGGAGTGGACCTGGTGGTGCCGGCGGGAAGTTTCGCCGGCCTGGTCGGGCCCAACGGCGCGGGCAAGACCACCACGCTCAGCATGATCACCGGGCTGCTGCGCCCGGACGGCGGCAGGGCGGTGATCGACGGCCTGGACGTCTGGCGAGATCCGGTCCAGGTCAAGGCCAGGGTCGGCGTGCTGCCGGAGGGCCTGCGGCTGTTCGAGCGCCTGTCCGGCCGCGAACTGCTCCACTACAACGGACGGCTGCGCGCCATCCCCATGGCCGAGGTCGAGCAGCGCACCGAGGAACTCCTGGGCGTCATGGACCTGCGCGAGGCCGCCGACAAGCTCGTCGTCGACTACTCCACCGGCATGCGCAAGAAGATCGGCCTGGCCGCCGCGCTGCTGCACAACCCCTCGGTCCTGTTCCTGGACGAGCCGTTCGAGGGCGTCGACCCGGTCAGCGCCAACACCCTGACCGACGTGCTCCGGCGCTTCACCGCCTCCGGCTCGACGGTCATCTTCTCCAGCCACGTCATGGACCTCGTGGAGCGGCTGTGCGACTGGGTGTCGGTGATGAGCGCCGGTCACATCGTGGCCCAGGGCCCGCTGGCCCAGGTACGCGGCGACCGTACACTCAACCAGGCCTTCCTCGACCTCGTCGGTGGTCCCAGGCAGGCCGGTGACGCGGGCCTGACCTGGCTCGGCGCCAACGGCGCCACGGTGGACACAGCGGAGGAGAGCCCCAGCACCGGCGGTGAGCGGTGAGCACGGCGCTGCTGTTCGCGCGGCTCAAGCTGAGGCTGGTCGCCGGGAACCTGCGCGGGGATCTCGCGCGCAAGCTGGGCTTCGTCTTCACCCTGCTCGCCGCGATCGCCGTGGCGGGTCTCGGGTTCCTGCTGATGAGCCTGCTGCGTCTGGCCGAGCCCGCCATGGCCACCAACCTGGCCGTCCTCGCGTTCACGATGTTCTGGATCGGCTGGGCGATCGTCCCGCTGCTGGCGTTCGGGCTGGACGACACGCTCGACCCGGCCAGGCTCTCGCTGTTCCCCCTGCGCACGGGGCAACTGGCCGTCGGCATGTTCGCCGCCTCGGCGACCGGCGTCTGGCCCGCCGCCACCCTGATCATCACGATCGGCGCGCTGGTGGGCCTGGCGAGCGGGATCGGCGGCGTGCTCGTCGGCGTCGTGGCGGTGCTTCTTCAGTTCGCGCTCTGCCTGGTCACCTCCAGGCTGATCACCACGGCCCTGTCCGGCGCGCTGCGCTCGCGCCGCGGCCGGGACGCGCTGGCCGTGGCGGCGATCTTCGCGGTGCTGCTGTTCCAGTTGCCCAACCTCATCGCCAACAGAGGGCTCGGCGACCCGGTCGCGCTCATCGGCGGCGCCGCCGGAGTGCTCCGCTGGACGCCGCCCGGCCTGGCCGCCCACGCCATCGCCGACGGCGGCCTGATCGGCCTGGCCGAACTGCTCGTCGTCGCGGGCCTCGTGGTCCTGATCGGCTGGCTCTGGATCAAGGCGCTGGCCCACGCGCTGGTCACCGCGGACGCCTCCACCCAGTCGGCCTCCGTCCGCCGCTCCAGCGGGATCATCGACCGCTTCCTGCCCGACGGCCCGCTCGCCGCCGTGGTCACCAAGGAGCTCAAGTACATCCGCCGCGACCCGCGCTTCCGCGTGGGCTGGTTCGCCTCGATCGTGGTCACCGCCGTGATCGCCTTCTCCATCACCGGTCAGTCCGGCGGGGGCGGCGGCCTCCCGCTGGTGATCGGGCCCGCCTGTCTCGGCGCGCTGATGCTCGCGCTGCAGTCGTGCAACGCCTTCGGCATCGACGGCCGCTCCCTGTGGATGAACACGGTCGCGTTCGGCGACGAGCGCGGCCTGCGCACCGACCTGGCCGGCCGCCATCTGGCCGGGGCCCTCATCGCACTGCCCCTGCTGGCCCTCATGACTGTGGCCGTCTCCCTGTTCGCGGGCACGCCGTCGGCCATCCTGCCCGCCGTCCTGACCGCATGGGGCGTGTACGGCGTGGGCCTCGGCGTGGCCTCCATGACCAGCGTGATCCTGCCGTACACGGTGCCCGACCGGCTCAACGCCTTCACCGGCGCCGCTCCGGGCCAGGGCGGGCAGGCGTTCGCCGGGTCGTTCGCCGCCATGATCGGCATCGCCGGGCTGAGCCTGCCGCTGGTGTTGCCGGTGGTGTTCGGGGTGACGTGGGTGAGCGTGGCGGCCCTGCCGTACGGCTTCGCGGTGGAGTACTTCGGCCGGAGGCTGGCCGCCACGGTGGGTCACGCGCGCATGCCCGAAGTGCTGGCCGCGGTGTCCCGTCCCACGTGAGCAGTGGTCTAGTCCATTAGGTGAGACCGGTCTGCGCTCGTTCACGGGCACTCTGTACCCTTCGAAACATGACTGACCAGGCAGTTGAACGCCGCAGCGCCGCCGTCGTCGAGATGCCGGACGAGCTCCGCCGGGACGTGAAACTGCTCGGCAGGCTGCTCGGCGACGTGATCGCCGAGCAGGGCGGCAAGGACCTGCTGGCCGACGTCGAACGGCTGCGCAAGGCCGTGATCGCCGCCAGGAGAGGAGAGGCCTCCGCCGACGAGATCGCCGCGATGGTCGCCGAATGGGAGATCGACCGGGCGGTGCTCATCGCGCGGGCCTTCACCTGCTACTTCCACCTGGCGAACCTGGCCGAGGAGCACTACCGCATCAGGACGCTCCGGGAGCGCGACACCGAGGGCGAGGTGCTGAAGGAGTCGCTGGCGCACGCCGTACAGGAACTCGGCACCGCGCGCGTGCAGGAGCTTGTGGAGGAGCTGGAGCTGCACCCGGTGCTCACCGCGCACCCGACGGAGGCGCGCAGGCGCGCGGTCGTCACCGCGATCCAGCGCGTCAGCACCCAGCTGACCGAGTACAACGCGCCCGGCCGGGGCGCGTCGGAGCGCGAGGAGAACCTGCGGCGGCTGCTGGAGGAGATCGACCTGCTCTGGCGCACCGCCCAGCTGCGCGACACCAAACTCGACCCGCTCGACGAGGTACGCACCGCGATGGCCGCCTTCGATGAGACCCTGTTCCGGGTGGTGCCGCAGGTCTACCGCTCGCTGGACGCGGCGCTCGGCGAGGGCGCCGGGACCAGGTCGCCGCTGGCGCGGCCGTTCATCCGCTACGGAAGCTGGATCGGCGGCGACCGCGACGGCAACCCCAACGTGACCGCGAAGGTCACCCGCGAGGCCGTGCTCATCCAAGCCGAGCACGTGCTCACCGCGCTGGAGACCGCCACCACCCGCATCGCCCGCACGCTCACCGCCAACGCCCAGTACGCCCCGCCGTCGCGTGAGCTGCGCTCGGCGATCTCCGCCGCCGAGGACGCCCACCCCGACCTGGTCTCCGAGCTGGCCACCCGCTCGCCGCAGGAGCCGCACCGCCAGTGGCTGCTGTACGTGGCCGCGCGCATCTCGGCCACCAACCAGCGCGACCTCGACCTGGCCTACCGCGCGCCCGCCGAGCTGCTGGCCGACCTCAGGCTGGCCCAGGAGTCGCTGGCCAAGCACGCGGCCCGGCAGGCGTACGGCGAGCTGCAGCACCTGATCTGGCAGGTGGAGACGTTCGGCTTCCATCTGGCCGAGCTGGAGGTCCGCCAGCACTCGCAGGTGCACGCGACGGCCCTGGCGGAGATCAGGGCGGGCGGTGACTTGTCGCCGATCACCGAGGAGGTCCTGTCCACGATCCGGGTGATCTCCTGGATCCAGGAACGCTTCGGCGTGAACGCCTGCTGCAGGTACGTCGTCTCCTTCACCCGCTCGGCCGACGACGTGGCCGCCGTCTACGAGCTGGCCGAGGCGGCGCTCGGCATGCGGGCGCCGGTGCTCGACGTGGTGCCCTTGTTCGAGTCGGGGCAGGACCTCGACAACGCCCCCGGCGTGCTCACCGGCATGCTGGAGATCCCCAAGGTCCAGACCAGGCTGGCCACCACCGGGCGGCGCATGGAGATCATGCTGGGCTACTCCGACTCGGCCAAGGAACTCGGTCCGGCCGCGGCCACGCTCAAGCTCTACCAGACCCAGGAACGCCTCACCGAGTGGGCCCGCGAGAACCAGGTGAAGCTCCGCCTGTTCCACGGCCGTGGCGGCGCGCTCGGCCGCGGCGGCGGCCCGGCCAATCGGGCCGTGCTGGCGCAGGCGCCCGGCTCGGTCGCCGGACGCTTCAAGGTGACCGAGCAGGGTGAGGTGATCTTCGCCCGCTACGGCCACATGGCGATCGCCAGGCGGCACATGGAGCAGGTGGCCAACGCCGTGGTGCTGGCCTCCTCGCCGACCAACGGCAGCCGTACCGCCGCTGCCGCCGCGCGTTTCCGTACGCTGGCCGAGCAGGTGGCCTCCGCCTCCGAGGGCGCCTACCGCGCGCTGACCGAGGCGCCGGGCTTCCCCGAATGGTTCGCGCTGGTCAGCCCGCTGGAGGAGATCGGCTCGCTGCGGCTCGGCTCCCGCCCGGCGCGGCGCGGGCTCGGGGCGCCACGGTCGCTGGACGACCTGCGGGCCATCCCGTGGGTGTTCGCCTGGGCGCAGACCCGGGTGAACCTGCCCGGCTGGTACGGCCTGGGCACCGGGCTGGCCTCGGTCGCCTCGGTCGAGGAGCTGCGGGCGGCGTACGAGGAGTGGCCGTTGTTCAACGCGATGCTGGACAACGCCGAGATGTCGCTGGCCAAGACCGACCGCTCGATCGCCGAGCGCTATCTCGCGCTCGGCGGCCGAAACGACTTCGCCGGGCAGGTGATGGCCGAGTACGACCTGACCCGCACGCTGGTCCTTCAGGTCACCGGGCACACCCGGCTGCTGGAGAACCGCAAGGTCCTCTCGCGGGCGGTGCAACTGCGCGACCCCTACGTCGACGCCCTGTCGCACCTGCAGCTGAGGGCGCTCACCGCGCTGCGCAAGGGTGAGGTCTCCGAGCGGGAGGCCGAGCGGCTCTCGACGCTGCTCCTGCTGTCGGTCAACGGAGTGGCTGCGGGTCTGCAGAATACTGGGTGAACCCTCGCAGGCCCCGTTCGATCGGGCCGTAGCGGTGGTTGCGCATCCACCAGGCGCTCAGCAGCAGCAGGACGGTGTAGATCGCCGCGGCCACGCCGATCACCGCGATCGGCGTCAGCCTGCCGCCGAGCCCCAGCCCGTAACCGGTGAAGACGAGGCACTGCAGGATGGACTGCCCGATGTAGTTGGAGGCGGCGGCCCTGCCCGCCGGTGCGAGCGCGGCGCCGATCGCCGGCAGGCGCCGCACCAGCAGCAGGAGCGTCACCACGTAGGCGGCGGCCAGCGGCAGGGACAGGATGTTGTTGAGCGCCAGGCCGACCAGTTGCAGGGCGCCCTCGTGGTGGCTGGACCAGGTGAAGAAGACGGCCGCCGGGAGGCCGAGCCCGTACCCGATCCAGAGGACGCGCGGCACGAAGCGCGCCCAGCGCTCGCGGTCCTCCAGCAGCCGCGACTTGCCCGCGGCCATGCCGAACAGGAACAACGCCATCGCCATCGGGCCCTGGCCGAACCAGATGAATGCCGCCAGCATCGGGTAGGTCTCCAGCTGGAACTGCAGGAAGCTCAGCGGGCTGCCGGTGACCTGCGCCTGCGCGGCGGCCATGACCGCGGGGTCGGCCGGCGTCGTCACGCCCGCCGAGGGGTCGAGCAAGGTCAGCCCCGCGAGGATGAGCCAGATCGCCGACATGACGCCGATGATCCAGCAGCCGATCTTGACGGCGGTTCTCGGCCGGACGTTGCGCAGCGCCAGCAGGATCAGGCCGAGCGCGGCGTAGAGCGTGAGGATGTCGCCGATCCAGAGCAGGATGCCCTGGGTGACGCCGAGCACGAACAACCCGAGGCAGCGGCGGAGCATCCGCGGCTTGACCTTCTCGCCCCACGAGCGCATCTGCATCGTGAAGGAGTAGCCGAACATGAACGAGAAGATGACGTAGAACTTCGTCAGCACCAGCGTCTGGACCGTCAGGCTCACCGGGTCGCGGTTGAAGTCCATGCTGGAGATGGCCACGGACAGCCCTGGGTCGGCGAAGAAGCTGATGTTCGCGACGAGGATGCCGCCCAGCGCGAAGCCGCGGACGGCGTCGATCTCGTGGATGCGCCTTAAGGCCGGCGCCGTGGTGGTCATGTCTGCGACGCTACGGACCCGCCGGGGCGGCCCGCATCCGTCCGAGGGTGTGGACGGCTCCATCCAAAGTCGGAAAGGGCCCGGCGAAAACGCCGGGCCCCTTCTTCCGAAATCCCTAGTGCACGAACTCGGCGTCCTCACGGGCCTGCTTGGGCAGCATCAGCCCGACGAGGAAGGTGACCACGATCATGCCCGCCGCGACCGCGAAGGTGATCTCGGCGCTGCCGGTCCCGAAGAAGACGGTTCCGAGTACGGCCAGGCCGAGCGCGTTGCCCACCTGCTGGAGCGCGGTCAGCGTGCCGGAGGCCGAGCCGGTCTCCTGCGGGTCCACCGCGGCCAGGACGATGTTGAAGTACGGGCCCATGATCATGCCGCTGCCGAGGCCGACGAACAGCAGGGCCGGAGCGAGCTGCCAGGGGGTGACGCCCGGCTCGGCCACGATCAGCAGGGCCACGACCGCGAGGGCCATGATGACGGCGCCGGCCAGCAGGACCTTACGGCCGAAGCGCTGGGCGGACTGGGCGACGATCATGCCCGCGATCATGCCGAGGGAGGAGGGGACACCGGTCAGCGCGGCCTTCAGCGGGTCGTAGTGGAGCATGAGCTGGGTGTAGAGGCCGATGACCATGAACACCCCGCCGAAGGCGGCGAAGTAGACGGTGCCGACGGCCATGCCGGACAGGAACGCGGGCTTGCGGAAGAGCGAGGGCGCCACCAGCGGGTCGCCGCCGCGGGCGGCCCGGCGCTTCTCGTAGGCGACGAAGACGACGAGGGTGACGACCGAGGCGGCCATCAGCGCGAACGACCACGCGGGCCAGCCGTGCTCCTGGCCCTGGACCAGCGGGAAGACCATCAGGACGACGGCGGCGGAGGCGAGGATCGCGCCGGGCAGGTCGAGCTTGACGCCGCCGATCGGCGGGGTCTTCGGGAGGAAGCGCAGCGCCGCGAAGACCGCCGCCACGCCGATCGGCAGGTTGATCAGGAAGATCATCCGCCAGCCGGTGCCGAACAGGTCGGCGCTGACCAGCCACCCGGCCAGGATCGGGCCGCCGATGGCTGACAGTCCCATGACCGGGCCCATCAGCCCGAACGCGCTCGCCAGCTCCTTGGGCGGGAACATCTCCTTCATCATCCCCATCCCCTGGGGGATCATGGCCGCGCCGAACAGGCCCTGGACGACCCGGGCCGCGATGATCATCTCCGGCGAGACGGAGACCGCGCAGAGCAGCGAGCCGACCGTGAAGCCGATCATCCCGATGAGGAACATCCGCCTGCGTCCCACGATGTCGCCCAGCCGGCCGCCGGTGAGCAGGCCCGCGGTCATCGCCAGGATGTACGCGGCGCCCAGCCACTGGATGAACGCGTTTCCGGCGCCGAAGTCGTTCCTCATGGTCGGGCCCGCGATGTGGGTGACCGTGGCGTCCAGCAGCTCCATGACGGATCCGGACAGGATCACGGCCAGGGCCGGCCAGCGCCACTTGTAGGCCGCGGGCTGCTCGGGAGCGGCGGCTGCGGCCACTGGTCGGGTGTCGAGGACGGTCATGGTGATCCTCCTGGATCGGAACGGCTTGTTCTGTTCCAACATTAACAGAACGGAATGCTTTATTCCACTACTTTTTCAAGATCTTCGAGTGCGGCTCGCGCCTCATGCGAAAGGGCCGTAGCCATGAAGCTACGGCCCTATGCGGAAAGGTTCATTCCGCGTTCCACCGCGCGAAGAAATCGCGCACATCCTGCGCGAACACCTCCGGGACCTCGTGCGCGGCGTAGTGCCCGCCGACGTCGTAGAAGTTCCACTGGGCGATGTTCGTGTGGTCGCGCTCGGCGAAGCGCCTGATCGACTGGAAGTCGTTGGCGAAGTTGGCCAGCCCGATCGGCACGGTGGTCGGCTCGGCGGGCTGCTCCAGCTTGGCGTTCTCGTAGTAGAAGCGGGCCGAGGAGGCGGCGGTGCCGTACAGCCAGTGGACGGCGATGTTGCTCACCGCCCAGTCGATGCCGAGCTCTTCGCCCATGAGCTGGCCCATCCAGCCGAGCAGGCCGGCGGGGGAGTCGGCGAGGGCGTGCGCGAGGGTCTGCGGCGCCTGGGACTGCATCGTGTTGAAGGCGCCCATGGTCTCCCAGAAGCTCTGCAGGAACCGGACCCTGCCCATGTCCTCCTCGCTCAGCCCCTCGAACTCGGCCGGGTCGCCGGAGGGGAAGGAGAAGATCTGGGTGACGTGCAGGGCGACGGCGTGCTCGGGGTCGAGCCTGCCGATGTACGGCGTGACGATCGAGCCGCCGTCGTTGCCCACGGCGCCGTAGCGGTCGTAGCCCAGGCGCTTCATCAGCTCGGCCCAGGCGGCCGCGACGCGGGCGGCGTTCCAGCCGCGCTCCGTGGTCGGGCCCGAGAAGCCGAACCCGGGCACGGACGGGATGACCAGGTGGAAGTCACGCGACAGGGGCTCGATCACCTCGACGTACTCCAGGGCGGTGCCCGGCCAGCCGTGGGTCAGCACCAGCGGGAGCGCGTCCTCCTTGGCGGAGCGGATGTGGAAGAAGTGCACGTTCTGGCCGTCGATCTCGGTCGTGAACTGCGGGTGGGCGTTGAGCCTGGCCTCCAGTGCGCGCCAGTCGAACACGTCGCGCAGGTGCTCGACCATGCGGCGGACCCGGCCGGCGCTCACGCCGTAGTCCTCGCCGGCGTCGGGGAGTTCGTCGGTGAAGCGGGTCCTGGCCAGGCGGGCCTTCAGGTCGTCGAGGTCGGCCTGGGGGACGTCGATGCGGTAGGGGCGGATCTCGGCCATGGGAGGTCTCCTTCGGGAAGCGAAGCATTCCGTTCTGATAAGAACTCTATCAGAACGGAATGCTTTGTTCCACATTTAGGCGACCTTGATGCGCTCCACCCCCGCGTACACGTTGCAGCGCTCGCCACGCAGGAAGCCCACGAGCGTCATGCCGAACTCCCTCGCCAGGTCCACCGCCAGCGACGACGGGGCCGAGACCGCGCACACCACGGGGATGCCGGCGGCCAGCGCCTTCTGCATGATCTCGTAGCTGGCCCGGCCGCTGACCATGAGGACGTTCGCCGCCAGCGGCAGCTCACCGCGCAGCCCCGCCCGGCCGACCAGCTTGTCCACGGCGTTGTGCCGGCCCACGTCCTCGCGCGTGGCCACCAGCTCGCCGCCCGCCGTGAACAGGCCCGCCGCGTGCAGGCCGCCGGTCTTGCCGAAGACCCCCTGCGACTCCCGCAGCCGGTACGGCAGGCCGTACAGCACCTCCTGGGTCAGCCCCAGCTCCGGCGGCGCGACCGGCGAGCAGCGGTGCCGCAGCGCGTCGAGGCTGGCCGAGCCGCAGATCCCGCAGGCGCTGGAGGTGAGGAAGTGGCGTTCGAGCGCGGGCAGATCGGGAATCGGCGTGTTCAGCCGGACGGTGACGACGTTGTAGCGGGCCTCGGGCAGCACGTCCTCGTCGGTGCAGTAGCCGATCGCCGCGATCTCACCGGGCCCCGCGATCCCCTCGCCGTGCAGGAACCCGGCGGCCAGCTCGAAGTCGTGCCCCGGCGTGCGCATGGTGATCGCGGCGGTCCTGCGCTCCCCGCCGGACTGCAGGCGGATCTCCAGGGGCTCCTCGGTGGCCAGGTCGTCGCGGCGGTCGCGGGCGGCGGACCCGGTGATCTCCCGGATCCGTACGCGCGTGGTGGGCCCGGGGCGCTCGCTCATAGCTGCTTCACCGTGACGAGGGCGTTGTAGTCCGGGATCTTGGCGTCGGGGGAGCGGCGGGACTCGTCGAGCAGCACGTTGCCCTCCGGCCAGTGGATCTGCAGGTTGCCCGGCATGAGCGGGGCCCGCAGCACCTTGCCCCGGTAGGTCCGCTGCCGCCCGCCGAGCGCGGTGAGTTCCACGGGCGCGCCGTCGGGCAGGCCGAGACGGTCGGCGTCGTAGGCGCTCATGAGCACGGCCTCGCGCATCGCGCCGTTGAAGCCGTCACGGCGCTCGTGGACCATGCTGTTGAACTGCTTGCCGCGCCGCGTGGCCACCATGAACGACCCGTCGGGGCGCTCCGGCGAGGGCGGCGTGACCGGGGAGAAGGCGGCCAGGCCGTCGGCGGTCTGGAAGCGGCCGTCGGCGAACAGGTGGCGGCCGCCGTACTGGACGTTGTCGCCGAACACCCGCAGGCCCGCGATTCCGGCGTAGAAGGGGACGGCCCGCTCGATGTCCTCGCGGATGTCGGGCGTACCCGTATAGGTGATTTTTCCGGAAATTTCCGGGCGGACTCGGGCGGCCAGCTCGGTGAAGATCTTCCACTCCGGCCACGCCTCGCCGATCCGCGGGCCCTCGACCTCGGGCGAGAAGATGATGCGGCGCTCGGTGGAGGTCTCGGTCACGCCGCCGACCATCTCGTAGCGGGTCTGCGCGGGCAGCAGCAGCACGTCGCCCGCGCTCGGCACCAGCATCTGCGAGGACAGCACGATGTCCACGTGCACCCGCAGCTTGGGCCGCGACAGCGCCTCGCGGCAGTAGGCAGGATCGGGCAGCACTTCCAGGAAGTTGCCGCCGGAGGAGATCAGCACGTCCAGCTCGCCCGCGTGCGCCGCGTCGATCATCTCGGTCGCGGTGAGCCCGGGGGAGCTGGGCACCTCGAAGCCCCACAGGTCCGTGAACTTCGTGGCGTTGGGCGGGTTGATCGGCAGGCCACCCGGCAGGCCCGTCGCGTACGCGCCCATCTCCGCCCCGCCCTGCACCCCGCTGTGGCCCCGGATCGGCATCAGCCCGCAGTTGTCACGCCCCACGAACCCGCGTGCCAGCGCCAGGTTCACGATCGAGCGCACGTTGTCCTCGCCGAACGCGTGCTGCGTGATGCCCATCGACCACACCAGCACCGCCGAGCGGGCCCGGCCCAGCAGCTCCGCCATGCGCGACATCTCGGCCCTGGTGGAGCCGGACAGCGCCTCGAGCGACTCCCACGACTGGGCGGCGACGGCCTGCCGTACCTCGTCGAAGCCCTTCGTGCGCGCGCGGACGAACTCCTCGTCCACCCAGCCCTTCTCGATCAGGTGCTTGAGCACCCCGTTGAGGAAGCCGATGTCACCGCCCACGTTGACGCCGAAGAACTCGTCGGTGATCTTCGTGCCGAACACCGCGGACTCCGCGTTGGACGGCACCCAGTACTTGTCCATGCCCGGCTCGCGGTAGGCGTTGACCATCGCGATCCGGGTCCCGGCCTTCTTGGCGTGGTAGAGGTACTTCATCGCCACCGGCTGGTTGTTTGACGGGTTCGACCCGATGAACACGATCAGGTCGGAGCCGATCCAGTCGGTGTAGGAGCAGGTCGTGGCCGCCGCCCCGATCGTCTGCTTCAGCGCCACCGTCGAGGGCGAGTGGCAGATGCGCGCGGCGTTGTCGACGTTGTTGCTGCCCATCGCGCGCACCGCCTTCTGCGCCGCGAAGTAGTTCTCGTTGGGCACACCGCGACTGGTCAGGTAGACGCCGAAGCGCGCCTCGCGCAGGTGCCGCGCCGCCACCTCCAGCGCCTCGTCCCACGAAACGCGCGTGAAGCCCGCCTCGCCCGCCCTCCTGATCATCGGGTACGGCAGCCGCCCCAGCTCCCGCAACTCCGCGCTCTTCTTGCCATGAAGCCCGGAGACGTCCTTGAGCGCCTTGTACTTCAGCGCCGGCATCGTGTTGAGCGGCAGCAGGCGCAGCCGGATGTTGCACAGGTGGATCTCGTCCATCGTCCAGTCGCGCATGCCCTGGGTCCCGAGCGCGCAGCCGTCGCAGGTCCCCTGGTTGAGAATGCGCCAGGCGTAACGCCTGTTGCCCTTGACCGACTTGAACGCCTTCCACAGCTCCAGGTAGTTGTTGGGCTTGCGCAGGCCGATGCCGAAAGGCCGCCAAGACGCCCAGTTACGCGGGTCAAGAAGCTTGCTCATCTCCCCATTCTCCCCTCCGCGCCGAGCCGGGGACCAGGCCGTAGGAAGATGGTGACGTGGCTGACTCGCGTTACTCCGACCTCGATCGCCCGCCTCTGTCCCAGGGCGCGCTCAATCGCGCCCTGGTACGGCCCGGCGGCCTGTGGACCGGCATCACCGTCATCGACAGCACCGGCTCCACCAACGCGGACCTCACCCAGGCCGCCCGCGGCGGCGCCGAGCAGGGCGCCGTGCTCGTCGCGGAAACCCAGCTCGCCGGCCGCGGCCGCCTGGGCCGGGTGTGGAACGCGCCCGCGCGGTCCGGCCTGACGTTCTCCGTCCTGCTGCGCCCGAGGGTCCCGCAGGTCCGGCACGGCTGGCTTCCGTTGCTGTTCGGCGTGGCCGCCGCCTCCGCGGTGCGCCGCCTGGCCGAGGTCGACGTCCGGCTCAAGTGGCCCAACGACCTGCTGATCGGCGAACGCAAGCTGGCCGGGGTGCTGGCCGAGCGGATCGACGACGCGGTGGTGATCGGGATGGGGCTCAACGTCTCGCTCCAGCCGGCCGAACTGCCCGTCGAGACCGCCACCTCGCTCGCCGTCGAGCAGGCCGCCTGCGTCGACCGCGACCCGCTGATCAGGGCGATCCTGCGCGAGCTGGAAATCCACTACCGCGAATGGACCGAGGCCGACGGCGACGCCGACGCCTGCGGGCTGCGCGCCGCCTACCAGGCGTCCTGCGCGACGATCGGCCGCCGCATCAGGGTCGAACTGCCCGGCGAGCGCGTCCTGGAGGGCGTGGCCACCGGCGTCGACCCGAACGGCCACCTGCAGGTCGAGGCCGGCGGCAAGGGTCACACGTTGAGCGCGGGTGACGTCGTTCACGTGCGACCGGCACCATAGAGTGGCACGATTTCCGCATGACTCTCCCAGACCACCACTTGACGCAGGGCGAGCGCCGCATCCGGGCCTTCAACCCGCACTGGAAGCGGCTGATCGCGCCCTTCGCCGCGCTGGTGCTCATCGTCATCGCCTCCGGGGTCGCGATCTACTTCGTGCCCGGCGACTGGCAGTACGCCACCTACGGCAGGCTCGCGATCGGTGTCGTCGCGATCCTGCTGCTGACGATCTGGTCGTTCATCCCCTACCTGCAGTGGAAGAACACCGGCTACGTCCTGACCACCCACCGCTTCACGATCAGCACCGGCGTGCTGAACAAGTCGACCGACGAGATCCCGCTGACCAAGGTCAACTCGGTCAGCTCCGACCAGTCGTTCGCCGAGCGCATCCTGGGCTGCGGCACGCTGACCGTGGAGTCGGCCAGCGACCAGGGGCAGCTCGCGCTGCGTGACATCCCGCAGATCCAGGACGTCCGAGCCGACCTGTTCCGCGCCGTCGAGGACGTCTCCGACGGCGAGGTCGACGGCAAGTAGCCCGCGGGCGTGGAGACACCGGGCCGTCCCACGGCCGAGGAGATCGAGCGGCTGCTGGTCGGCACGCCCGCCCGCTACACGCGCGCGGAGGTCGCGGCCAAGTCCGGGGTCTCCCAGGAGCTGGCCGAGCGGATCTGGCGTGCCCTCGGCTTCGCCACGCTGTCCGACGACGCGGTGGCCTTCAGCGACGCCGACGTGGCCGCGCTCGGGCGGGTGCGCACCATGCTGGACAGCGGCCTGCTCGACGAGCAGACCGTGCTGCGCATGACCCGCGCGCTCGGCCGTACCACCGCGAGGCTGGCGCAGTGGCAGGCCGAGATCATGGTCGGCGCGATGCTGCCCAAGGACGCCGAGGCGAGCGACGGCGAGCTGGCGGCGGTGCTGGAGACCGCCCAGAACCTGCTGCCCGACTTCGAGCACGTGCTCGTGCACGTCTGGCGGGCACAGCTGGCCGCCGCGGGCACCAGGATGCTCGCGCTGGCCGACATCAGCGAAGAGACCGAGATGGCCAAGGTCAACATCGCGGTGGGCTTCGCCGACCTGGTCTCCTTCACCCGGCGCGCCCGCGACCTCGACGAACGGCAGCTCGCGGCGCTGGTGGAGGGCTTCGAGGCGCGGGCGGCGGACGTGGTGGCCGCCCACGGCGCCCGGCTGGTCAAGACGCTCGGCGACGAGGTGCTGTTCAGCGCGCCGTCCGCCGGGGTGGCCGCGCGGATCGCGCTCGAACTGGTCGAGGCGGACGAACTGCGCATCGGACTGGCCTACGGGCCGGTGCTGCAGATGATGGGCGACGTCTTCGGCACCACCGTGAACCTCGCCGCCCGCCTCACCGCCATCGCCCGGCCCGGCACGATCGTCGTGGACGCCGGCCTGGCCGCCGAGCTCGCCGGGCAGCCGGGCCTCGACGTGCTCAGGATCCGGCGTCGCCCTGCTCGGGGGCTCGGCGTGGTGCAGCCCTATGTCTTGCGAAGATCTTCCTCTTGAAAGCAAGATGACTGGCATGCCGTACGAAGTCAGTGGCGTCATCGCCAGAGGCAAGGGCCAGGAAGTTTCCGTCGAGACCGTGCTGGTGCCGGACCCGGGTCCCGGCGAGGCGGTGGTGAACGTGCAGGCGTGCGGTGTCTGCCACACCGACCTCCACTACCGGGAGGGTGGCATCAACGACGACTTCCCGTTCCTGCTCGGCCACGAGGCCGCCGGCACCGTCGAGGCGGTCGGCGAGGGCGTCACCGGGCTGGAGCCGGGCGACTTCGTGATCCTCAACTGGCGCGCGGTGTGCGGCCAGTGCCGCGCCTGCCTGCGCGGCCGTCCCTGGTACTGCTTCGCCACCCACAACGCCAAGCAGAAGATGACGCTGGCCGACGGCACCGAGCTCTCGCCCGCCCTGGGCATCGGCGCGTTCCTGCAGAAGACGCTGGTCGCCGCCGGTCAGTGCACCAAGGTCTCGGCCGAGGCGCCGGCGCAGGTGGCCGGGCTACTGGGCTGCGGCGTCATGGCCGGCATCGGCGCCGCGATCAACACCGGGGGCGTCGGCAGGGGCGACAGCGTGGCCGTGATCGGCTGCGGCGGCGTCGGTGACGCGGCCGTCCTGGGCTCTTCGCTGGCCGGAGCGGGGACGATCATCGCCGTGGACGTGGACGACCGCAAGCTGGAGTGGGCCAAGGGCTTCGGCGCCACCCACACCGTCAACTCCCGCTCGCAGGACCCCGTCGAGGCCATCCGCGAGCTGACCGGCGGCAACGGCGCCGACGTCGTGATCGAGGCCGTCGGCCGTCCCGAGACCTACAAGCAGGCCTTCTACGCCCGCGACCTGGCCGGCACCGTCGTACTGGTCGGCGTGCCGACGCCGGAGATGACGCTGGAGCTGCCGCTGCTCGACGTCTTCGGCCGCGGCGGCGCGCTCAAGTCCTCCTGGTACGGCGACTGCCTGCCCTCCCGTGACTTCCCCATGCTCGTCGACCTGTTCCTGCAGAACCGGCTGCCGCTGGACAAGTTCGTCTCGGAGGAGATCGCGCTGGACCAGGTGGAGGAGGCGTTCGCCAAGATGCACCGCGGTGAGGTGCTGCGGTCGGTGGTGGTGCTGTGACCGTTCCGCCCGCCTGTCTAGGAGACAACGCATGATCGACAAAGTGATCACTTCGGGGACGTTCTCGCTGGACGGCGGCACCTGGGAGGTCGACAACAACGTCTGGCTGGTCGGCGACGCCCGCGAGGTGATCGTCATCGACGCGGCGCACTCCGCGTCGGCCATCGCCGAGCGCGTGGGCGGCCGGCGGATCAAGGCGATCGTCTGCACGCATGCCCACAACGACCACATCAACGCCGCGGCCGAGCTGAACGCGCCGATCCTGCTGCACCCGGCCGACCAGGTGCTGTGGGAGCAGGTCTATGGCGACTCCGTGACGTACGAGCCGTTGAGCGACGGCGACAAGCTGGAGGTCGGCGGAATCGAGCTGCGGGTGATCCACACCCCCGGCCACTCGCCGGGAGCGGTCTGCCTCTACGCGCCCGAGCTCACCGCGCTGTTCAGCGGCGACACGCTCTTCAACGGGGGTCCCGGCGCGACCGGCAGGTCGTACTCCTCCTTCGAGACGATCGTCGAGTCGATCAAGGGTCGGTTGCTGACGCTACCTGCCGAAACCCGGGTCCACACCGGCCACGGCGACTCGACCTCGATCGGCGCGGAGGCCCCGCATCTGGAGGAGTGGATCAAGCGGGGTCACTGAAACATACCCCCTAGGGGGAATGTCCTCTCTGGTAGGTAGTGTCCGTGTGGCACACCTAACATAGGCAAGCCTTACCGAAGTGAGGTATCTTAGGCGTGCCTAACCTTATGTCTTGCGAGAGGCTGCCCCCGGATGTACGTATGCGTTTGTCGTGCTGTGACCGAAAATGAGGTCCACGACTGCATCGCGTCCGGCGCCAAGAGTGTGCGGCAGATCCGCGACACCACAGGCGCCGGCGGCGACTGTGCATCTTGCGTGCGCAAGATCTGTGCGATCCTGAAGCGGTCTGAAGAACTGACGACCGCTTAGCACGAGGGGCCCGTCCATGCAGGGCGACAAGCAGATCATCGAGCTGCTCAACGAGCAGCTCACCGCCGAGCTCACCGCGATCAACCAGTACTTCCTGCACGCGAAGATGCAGGAGAACTGGGGTTACACCAAGCTCGCCGAGCACACGCGCGCCGAGTCGATCGACGAGATGCGGCACGCCGAGCGCCTCACCGACCGCATCCTCTTCCTGGAGGGCCTGCCCAACTACCAGCGGCTGGGCACGCTGCACATCGGACAGACGGTCGAAGAGCAGCTCAAGGCGGACCTGGACGTCGAGATGTCGGTGGTGAAGCGGCTTCGGCCGGCGATCCTGCTCATGCGGGAAAAGGGCGACGCGACCTCCGCGCGCGTCTTCGAGGACATTCTCGCCGACGAAGAGCACCACATCGACTACCTGGAGACGGAGCTCGCTCTGATCCAGTCGCTGGGCGAGCAGCTTTACCTCGCCCGCTACGCGGAGCCGCCGTCCGCCAGCTAGAGGATTCACCAAGCGCCCGCCGGGGTTCCGGCGGGCGCTTCTCTTCTCGTCCGGCCCTCTTCTCGTGCGGCCCTCTTCTCGTCCGGCCCTCTTTTCGTCCGGCCCTCTTCTCGTACGGCGAAGCCGCGACACGCCGAGGACGCACAGGCCGGTTGGGCGGGGAGGAGCATGGGGGTGTTTGGCCGGGTGGGTAAATCGCCAATAACCAACGTATATCATCGTTTGCCCAGGTCAATGGATAGGTCAACGACAAGTCAAACCGCGCGCTGTGCCCGGGAAACGATCGCCTAAGGTCCTACGATCGCTTCATGACCTGCGTACTTCTCGCCGAGGATGACACCTCGATCTCCGAGCCGCTCGCGCGCGCCCTGCGTCGCGAGGGTTATCAGGTTGAGGTGAGTCCCGACGGCCCGCAGGCCCTGGAGAGGGCCCTGTCGGGCGGCATCGATCTCATAGTTCTCGATCTCGGGCTACCGGAAATGGACGGCTTGGAGGTCGCCCGCCGGATCCGGGCCGAAGGCCACGGCACGCCGGTGCTGATCCTGACCGCACGCGTCGACGAGGTGGACACCGTCGTCGGACTCGACGCCGGCGCCGACGACTACGTCACCAAGCCGTTCCGCCTGGCGGAGCTGCTTGCCAGGGTGCGGGCGCTGCTGCGCCGCGGCACCTCGGAGACCCCGGTCGTGCAGGGCGTCCGCATCGACGCCGACTCCCGCCGAGCCTGGATGGGCGACAAGGAGCTGCACCTGACCACCAAGGAGTTCGACCTGCTGCGCGTACTGGTACGTGACGCCGGAAAGGTCGTCACCCGGGAGCAGATCATGCGGGAGGTCTGGGACACCAACTGGTGGGGTTCCACCAAGACCCTCGACATGCACATCTCCTGGCTGCGCCGCAAGCTGGGCGACGACGCCGCCAAGCCCCGATACATCACCACCGTCCGGGGAGTCGGCTTCCGCTTCGAACGCGAGTAGGCGATGCGCCGCCGCCTGCTCTCCTCCACCCTGCTCGTCGCCGTCATCGCGGTTCTGCTACTCGGGGTCCCCCTGGGCCTCGTGGTCAGCCGCCTGATCGTCGACGAGGCTTCCCAGGAGCTCAGGGCGGAGGCGACGCGGCTGGTGGGTGAGGTCGAATACGCTCGCATCCAGGACACGCCTCTCGACCCCCAGCAGCTGGAGCAGAAGTATCCAGAGCGATATATCCAGATCTACGAGCGGGGCAACCCCCCCAAGGCGACCATCGTCGGCGCGCCGCCGCCGTCCGGTCACCAGATGACGGAGGACGCCCAGTCGGAAAGCGGCATCTACGTCCGGGTGAGCCGCGACAAGGACCAGGTGGAGCAGGACGTGCGCGCACGCCTGCTTCTCATCGTGGCTCTGGCCGTCGCGGCTCTGGCCGTCGCCGTGGGGCTGGCCATCGTCCAGTCCCGCAGGTTGACGCTCCCCCTCCAGGACCTTGCCAAGATCGCCGAACGCCTGGGCTCAGGTGACGCCCGGCCCAGCAAACACCGGTACGGCATACCCGAACTCGACCGGGTGGCAGAGGTCCTCGACCGCAGCGCCACCCGGATCTCCGACCTGCTCACCCGCGAGCGGGAGTTCGCCACCGACGCCTCCCACCAGCTGCGCACGCCCCTGACCGGGCTGACCATGCGCCTGGAGGAGATCGTGGCCGCGGCCGACCACCCCGAGGTCGTGCGCGAGGAGGGCGACGCCGCCATCGTGCAGGCCGAGCGGCTCACCGCGGTGATCGACGAACTTCTCGCCGCCGCCCGCAGGCAGCGGCACTCCCAGGCCGAGCCCATCACCGTGGACGACGTGCTCGTCCAGCAGGTCACCGAGTGGGCGCCGGTCTTCCGCGGCAGCGGGCGCGACCTGCTGCTCGAAGGCGAGCGTGGCCTGGAGGCGCTGGGCACCACCGGCGGACTCGGCCAGGTCGTCGCCTCGCTCCTGGAGAACTCCCTGCGTCACGGCGGCGGCACGGTCAAGGTCTCGACCAGCCGCAGCGACAACTACGTGGTCATCGAGGTGGCCGACGAGGGCCCCGGCATCGCCGACGACCTGGCCGGCCGGGTGTTCGAGCGCAACGTCAGCGGGGGTGGCGGCACCGGTCTCGGGCTGACGCTCGCCCGCGCGCTGGCCGCCGCCGACGGCGGAAGGCTGGAGCTCGTACGGCGCCGCCCCGCGGTTTTCTCGTTGTTCCTGCGCCCGGCCGAGGAGAAGCGCCCGAGCCGTGTGGTGACCGGACCCGCCTGAGGCCTCAGCGGCCCACGCGCGGTTCGGTCACCGCTGCCGGCTCTCGACCTCGGGCAGCTCGGCGGGGATCGGCTCCGTGGCCTCCAGGAACACCCAGCGCTTGTAGGACCAGAAGCGGAACAGGGTGCCGAGGCCGACGCCGATGACGTTGGCGATGTTGTAGCTCAGCAGGTCGTGCAGGCCGAGCGTGTAGGTGGTGAAGCCGGTCACCAGCAGCCTGATCAGCAGGGCGATGCCGTTGAACAGGAAGAACAGGAAGTATTCGCGCCCGAGGCCGCTCTGCTCGCGGTGCCGGAAGGTCCACCAGCGATTGCCCACGTAGGCGAAGGTGGTGGAGATGATCGTGGCGAACACCAGCGAGGTCAGCGGGCCGAAGCCCTGCCGGAACAGGTTGAGGGCGACGACGTCGACGACGAAGGCGAGCGCGCCGATCGTGCCGAACTTGGCCAGCTCGTGAACCAGGGTGGCGAACCGCTGGTAGAGGCGCTTCACAAACTCCACGTCTCGTCCTCGGTCCTTTCCGATCCACTGCGCATATCCGGCAACGTCGCTCCCAGGGTACCGGTCCAGGTCCGGGGGCGAACCCCTAGCCTCAACATGAATCATCAACCACGCACCAAATTAGGGGTCTACAAATATCGTCCTATGACGGGTATTTGCATTTCTGGGGCACTAATGTGCGGTTCAGCTCGGGGACATGACCCCGGACGGCCATGACCTCAGGGACTCCTCCTTGCCGCGTCAACTGATCGCCCTGCTCGCCGGCCTGTCCATGGCGACGGCCGGTTGCGGCGGCACGACCGTTCCACCGGCCGCCGGCCCGCCCAGCTCCGGCCACCGTGCGGCGGGCCCGGCTCGTGCCGCAACGCCACCTGACGTTCCTCACCGACCCGGCCGGTTCGTCGGGGGTGCGCTTCCCCGACGAAGACCCGGTGCGCGACGAAGTCGCCGCCGAGCCCGCCCGGGTGCGTCCCGACCGGCTGACCGTCGACGTCGATCGTGAGCCTGGTCAGCGAACCGACGCCCGGCAACAAGGTGCGGACCGTGGGTTCGCGCAGGGACCTGGCCGGCGTACGGCCGTGACGGTGGGCGACGGTATGCTCTGGGCACGTGAGCAGCCCCTCTTACCGCCCCATCGGGCCGGTCGTCGGTGTCGTCGGCGCCGGTCAGCTGGCCAGGATGACGCAGCAGCCCGCGATCGCGCTCGGTGTCGAGCTGCGCGTACTGGCCAACGCGCTCGACGAGAGCGCGGCTCGCGTGATCGTCGACACCCGCGTCGGTGACTACCGTGACCTGAGCGACCTGCGCGAGTTCGCCAAGGGCTGTGACGCGATCACCTTCGACCACGAGCACGTGCCCACCGAGCACATCAGGGAACTGGCCGCCGACGGGCACGCCGTACACCCGGGTGCCGACGCGCTCGTGCACGCGCAGGACAAAGCGGTCATGCGCGAGCGGCTCACCGCGATCGGCGCGCCGTGCCCCGCGTGGTCGCGGGTGGCCGAGCCCGGTGAGGTCGAGCGGTTCGCCGCCGAGCACGGCTGGCCGGTCGTGCTGAAGGCGGTCAGGGGCGGTTACGACGGGCGCGGCGTCTGGGTGTGCCGGGACGCCACCCAGGTCAGGGAGGCGTTCCAGAGCGGGATTCCGCTGATGGCCGAGGCCTTCGTGCCGTTCGAGCGGGAACTGGCCGTGCTGGTGGCCCGCTCACCCCACGGCCAGGGCGTCAGCTACCCCGTGGTGGAGACCGTCCAGGAGGACGGTATCTGCGTCGAGGTCGTCGCCCCCGCCCCGATGCTCGACGCGGAGGACGCCGCCCAGGCCCAGCGCATCGCCCTGAAGATCGCCCACGAGCTGGGCGTGACCGGCCTGCTGGCCGTCGAGATGTTCGAGACCGAGCACGGCCTGGTCGTCAACGAGCTGGCCATGCGCCCCCACAACAGTGGCCACTGGACCATCGAGGGCGCGCTGACCTCGCAGTTCGAGCAGCACCTGCGCGCCGTCCTCGACCTGCCGCTCGGCTCGCCGGCCATGACCGCGCCGTACGTGGTCATGGTCAACCTGCTCGGCGGTGACGACCCCGACCTCTTCAAACGCTACGAGCACGTGATGGCCCACGACCCCGCCGTCAAGGTCCACTTCTACGGCAAGGACGTGCGTCCCGGCCGCAAGATCGGTCACGTGACCGCCCTCGGCAAGGACCTCGACGAGGTACGGGCCCGCGCCCGCCACGCCGCCGTCTACCTCACGACAGGGGAGTACACATGATCGGCATCGTGATGGGCAGCGACTCCGACTGGCCCGTGATGAGGGCGGCCGCCGAGGCGGTCGCGGAGTTCGGCGTCCCCTTCGAGGCCGACGTGGTCTCCGCGCACCGCATGCCCACCGAGATGATCGAGTACGGCAGGCAGGCCGACGCCCGCGGCATCCGCGTCATCGTCGCCGGCGCCGGCGGCGCGGCCCACCTGCCCGGGATGCTCGCCTCGGTGACCCCGCTGCCGGTGATCGGGGTGCCGGTGCCGCTGAAGTACCTGGACGGCATGGATTCCCTGCTGTCCATCGTCCAGATGCCGGCCGGGGTGCCGGTGGCCACCGTCGCGATCGGCGGCGCCCGCAACGCCGGGCTGCTGGCCGTCCGCATTCTGGCCACCTCCGACGCCGCGCTCAGGCAGCGCATGGTGACCTTCCAGGAGGACCTGAAGCGGCAGGCGTACGCGAAGGGCGAGAAGCTGCGCGCCGAGGCCGCGGAGCTGTCCTAGGCGGCTCAGCCGCCGCCCAGCCGCGCGGCCAGTTCCTCGGCGGATTTCTTGTCGAACCCGCCGGTGATCTCCAGGGTCCGTCCGGGAATCGGCTCCAGGACGGCCGGCGCGCTGATCACCTTGCCGCCGATGACGATCGCGAGCTGGTTACGCGGTTGCGGTAGCTGGTGGACCTTCTCCGTCAGCGCCGTGAACTCGCGACCGTCCGCCTCGTTCAGCGTGACCTGGATGACCCACTGCCCCGACGCCCCGAAGTTCGCCGTCGCCTTCTCGGCGGTGACCTCCGTGGCCTGGTCGAGCTGGTAGCAGGCGGCGTTGTCCTGGCCGGCGATCCAGCCGGCGGCGCAGGGCGCGTCCCGCACGTCGAGGACCGGCCGCAACACCAAGGGCTCGCTGACGGACTTCCAGGGGAGCCTGGAGGACGCGGCGCCGATCACCATCGCGTAGACGACGACGAGGACCACCCCGACGTTGACGAGCACTCCAGCGACGATCGCGAGAATCGGACCGGGTTTCACGGCATCGCCCTCCGCTTGGGAATCGGCTCACCTGCCATGAGATCACGAAGTGTCGCGGGCAGGCCAACGCCGTCCGAGCTCGGCCTCGATCCCGTCGAGGATCCGCGTGAGCCCGCGTTCGAACTGTTCGTCGCCGGCCGTCTGCGTGTCCAGCCGGCGGACGAAGGCTTCGGCGTCGTCGCCGTCCAGGAGTTGCTGGATGTGCGGGAACTCCCCGGTTTCCAGGCGTGAGGTGACGAAGGCGGCGACGCCGTTGATCCACTCCTCGCCGGGCTGCTCGGCCGGGTTCGCGGGCGTGGTGTAGCCGGCCACGTAGTAGCTGATGAGCGCGATCAGCTCCAGCTTCTCCTCGGCGTTGAAGGGCGTGCCGGCCAGCGAGGCGAGGACTCGTTCAAGGGCGCGCATGCCGTTCGGGCCGATGTCCTTGCTGCCCAGGACCGTGATCACCCAGGGGCGGTGCTCCGAGATCGCGCGCAGGCCCCGTCCGAAGCGGGCGAGGGCGTCGCGCCAGGCGGGGCCAGGCACGGTGGACAGGCCCTCGCCGGGGCCGGCCAGCTCGCTCAGGATCTCGTCGTTCATCAGCGCGAGCAGGTCCTGCTTGCTCGGCACGTAGTGGTACAGGGTCATCGTGCCCGCGCCGAGCTCGTCGGCGAGCCGCCGCATGGACAGTGCCGCGAACCCCTCCGCGTCGGCGATCGCGATCGCCGCCTTCGCGATCTGCTCCCGCGTGAACCGTGGTTGCCGCACCGCCGGGGCGGGACGGGCCCAGAGGGGCGTCCGCGGCTGGTTCTGGTCCTGAGTTGACATCTCGTACAGCGTAACAATACGTTAATCGTACAAGGTACGACGACTTCGTACCTTGTACGACTAGGGGGATGGAAACGATGGAATCGATTCGGCGGCGCCTTGACGAGACGCTTCAGGAGTCGCTGGCCGGCGGCGCGGTGGCGGGTGCCGTCATCGGCGTCTCGGTGGGCGGCGAGCGGCTCACGCTCGCGCGGGGAACCGCCAACCTCAACACGGACCAGCCGTTCACCGAGGACACCGCATGGCTGCTCGGCTCGGTCGGCAAGGTCCTGACCACGACGATGCTGCTGCAGCTCGTCGAGCGCGGCTCCGTCGACCTGGACGCGCCGGTGCGGCGGTACGTGCCCGAGTTCAGCCTGCGCGACCCGGCCGCGGCAGACCGGATCACCGTGCGGATGCTGGTCAACCACACCAACGGCATCGACGCCGACGGGCTCGTGCCCAGCGCGGTACGCGGCAGGGACGCCCACCGGGATTACGTGGAGCATTTGCGGAACGTGAACGTCCTGTTCGAGCCGGGCACGTGCATTCACTACTCGAACCCGGGATTCGTGCTCGCCGGCCGCATCATCGAGGAGCAGACCGGCCTGCCGTACGAGGTGGCGATCCGGCGCGACCTGTTCGAGCCGTGCGGCATGCGGGACGCCACCGCCGTTCAGACCCAGGCGTTCCTGCGCCGCACGGCCGTCGGCGCCTTCTTCGACATGGAGACGATGGCCCTGCGCGCGACGTCGCTGTTCAGCGTCCCCGAATCGATCGGGGCCGCGGGCGGGACGCCGATCGTCACCGTCGCGGACATGCTCGCGTTCGGCCGCATGCATCTGAACGGCGGCCTCGCCCAGGACGGCACCCGCGTGATCGAGGCCGATTCGGTGAAGGCCATGCTGACCCCGACCTTCGACCTGGGCATCCCGCAGGCGCCGCCCATCGGGCTCGGCTGGTGGCTTGAGCCCATCGCCGGAACCACCGCCGCCTTCCACGGCGGCACCTCACCCGGCGGTAACTCGGCCTTCACGATCCTGCCGGAGTACGACACGGTCATCACCAGCTTCGGCACCGGCCCTGCCAACGTCCTGCTCCAGGACCAGTTGCACATCGCCGTGATCGAAGAGGTGACGGGACGCGCGGTGACCCCGCCCTTCGGCGGCCCGCCCGAGCGTCCCGGTCCCGAGCTGGCCGGCGAGTACGGCTCGTTCCAGAGCCGCGTCGTGGTCGACGTCGACGACGACGTGCTGCGGGTCACCAACCATTTCGAGCCCTACGACGACGACCACCGTGCCACCTACGAGGCCTGCGGGGTCCCGGCCGGCGCCGCCCCGCCGGTCACCTACCGCAGCCTCGCCCCCGGCCTCTACGCGCCAGAAGGCCTGGACGCGTCCGTCTTCTCCGGCGTCATCGGCAGGGGAGCCCTGCTGTCCGTCCTCCCCGCCACCGGCGGCCGTCCGGCGGGCCTGCACTCCGGCCTGCGGTTCACGCCCAGGCGTACGCAGGAGTCGTAGGAGAGGTTGACCACGGTGTGGACGCCCCTGCACTCCGGCCTGCGGTTCACGCCCTGGGCGCACTGAGCGGGGGCCACCTCCCGAGGGGTGCCATCGAGTCCGGCCGTGAATATCATGCGGGGCATGGGACTCGGGCTGATGGAGATACTGCTGATCCTCGCTGTGGTGGCGGCCGCGGTGGGCGTGAGCCTGGTGACGCTGGCCGGTCGGCGCCGGGGCGAGCGAAACGCACCGCCTCCCTCACTCCACTCGGCCGCTGACACCGAGCAGGAAGTCCTCCGCCTGCTGCGGCAGGGAAAGACCATCCAGGCCATCAAAATCGTCCGCGAACGCACCCGCCTCGGCCTGAAAGAGGCCAAGGACCTGGTGGAGGACGTGGCCGCGGGCCGCCGCAGGCTGACCGACCACCCGGCATTCGCCGGCATGCGCCCGTCGCTGCCCCGCCGGGACACGGGCGACCTGGCGGGCCGGGTCCGCAACCTGGTCGCGGAAGGCCACCGCCAACAGGCGATCTACCTGGTACGCGGCGAAACCGGCATGGGCGAAGCCGAGGCCGAACTCTTCATAACCAGCCTGACATCCACCTGAACCCCCACACCTCGGGCCAGGGGTGAGGGTCCGGCGGGCCGGCGAAGGAGCGCGGTCCGGGCGACTGCCGGAAGAGACGCCGGTCCAAGGGGCAGGCGAAGGGTTTCCGGTCCAGGTGGTCCATGGATGGCCGTTGCGGCGGGGACCACGTCCGACGTGAGAAGCGACCCCCCCGACCTGCGTCAGCCCGCGTCGGCGGGTGGCGTGGGCCGGGGGCCTGCCGTACCGGATGGGAAAGGGCGGGGTCAGAGGCGGCCATACAGGATGGGAAAGGGGTGGGTCAGGGGCGGCCGAGCGCGCGGTAGTGCCAGGCGGCGGCGCGCCAGGCGGTGGCGTTGAGGGCGTTGCGGCCGTCGACGATCTTGCGCTCCGCGACCACCGTGCCGATGGCCTCGGGGTCGAGGTCCACGAACTCCTGCCATTCCGTGAGCAACAGGACGACATGTGCCCCACGGACGGCGTCCACGGCCGAGGTGCCGTAGTTGAGCTCGGGGTGGGCCTTGCGGGCGTTGTCGAGGGCGATCGGGTCGTAGACGGTGACGGCGCCGCCCTGCTCGCCGATCGTGGCCGCGACGTCGAGCGCGGGGGAGTCGCGGATGTCGTCGGAGTTGGGCTTGAACGCGGCGCCCAGCACGCCGACCGTGCAGCCGCGGAACGAGCCACCGGCCAGTTCGCGCGCCAGGTCCACCATGCGGGCCCGGCGCCGCATGTTGATCGCGTCGACCTCCCGCAGGAACGTCAGCGCCTGGTCGGCGCCCAGCTCGCCGGCGCGCGCCATGAACGCGCGGATGTCCTTGGGCAGGCAGCCGCCGCCGAACCCGAGCCCGGCGTTGAGGAACTTGCCGCCGATCCGGTCGTCGTAGGAGAGCGCGGTCGCCAGCTGCTGGACATCCGCGTGGGCCGCCTCGCAGACCTCGGCCATCGCGTTGATGAAGGAGATCTTGGTGGCGAGAAACGAGTTCGCGGCCGCCTTGACCAGCTCGGCCGTGGCGAAGTCGGTGACGACCATGGGCACCTCGCCCAGCGGTTCGTAAACCTCGCGCAGAATCTTCTCGGCCCGCTCGGAGCGCACGCCGACGACGATGCGGTCGGGGTGCATCGTGTCCTGTACGGCGTGGCCCTCCCGCAGAAACTCGGGGTTCCAGGCCAGCTCGGCCTGGGCGCCGATCGGCGCGAGCCTGGCCAGCTTGTCGGCCAGCCGGGCGGCGGTGCCGACGGGCACGGTCGACTTGCCGACGATCAGACAGTCCCGCGTGAGGTACGGCGCCAGCGATTCGACGGCCGCGTCGAGGTAGGAGGTGTCGGCCGCGTACTCGCCCTGCTTCTGCGGCGTGCCGAGGGCCAGGAAGTGCACGTCGCCGAACTCCCCGGCCTCCTCGTAGGAGGTCGTGAAGCGCAGCCGGCCGGACTCGAGCCCGCGGCGCAGGACGGGTTCCAGCCCGGGTTCGTGGATGGGAAGCTCACCGTTCTGGAGGCGGCGGATCTTGTCCGCGTCGATGTCTAGGCCCAGGACGTCGAATCCGAGGTCGGCCATGCACGCGGCATGCGTGACACCCAGGTATCCGGTCCCGATCACCGTGAGGCGATATGGCACGAGTGAGCTCCTTTCGATCGCCAGGCATGCTACCGGCCCTCACTACCTCGTCTGTGCCACCTGCATAAACCGGCAAACCGTACCCGCTGGTAACAAGTTGCTCGGACGTCCTAGTATTTGTGCTATGAGCTTCCCTCTCTACGCGCCGGCCGAAGAGCACGACATGCTTCGCGAGACCGTCCGCGCCCTGGCCGATGAGAAGATCGCCCCGCGTGCGGCTGAGGCCGACGAGAACGAGGAATTTCCCTGGGACGTCTACAAGGCGCTCGTCGCGTCCGACCTGCACGCCGTACACGTCCCCGAGGAGTACGGCGGAGCCGGTGCCGACGCGCTCGCCACGGTCATCGTCATCGAAGAGGTGGCCAGGGCCTGCGCGTCCTCGTCCCTGATCCCCGCGGTCAACAAGCTGGGCACCGTGCCCCTGCTCCTGTCCGCGTCCGAGGACCTGAAGTCGCGCTACCTGGCCCCGGTGGCCACGGGCGAGGCGATGTTCTCCTACGCCCTGTCAGAGGCCGAGGCCGGTTCTGACGCCGCCGCCATGAAGACCAAGGCCGTGGCGGACGGCGACCACTACGTCCTCAACGGCGCCAAGATGTGGATCACCAACGCCGGTATCTCCGAGTACTACACAGTGATGGCCGTCACGGCACCCGGCGAAGGCGCGAGAGGCATCTCAGCCTTCGTCGTGGAAAAGTCCGACGAAGGCGTCTCCTTCGGCCCCAAGGAGAAGAAGCTCGGCATCAAGGCCTCACCCACCCGCCAGGTGATCCTGGACAACGTCCGCATCCCCGCCTCCCGCATGATCGGCGACCCCGGCACCGGCTTCAAGACCGCCCTGGCCACCCTGGACCACACCCGCATCACCATCGCCGCCCAGGCCCTCGGCATCGCCCAGGGCGCCCTCGACTTCGCCGTGGGCTACGTCAAGGACCGCAAGCAGTTCGGCAAGCCGATCGGGGACTTCCAGGGCGTCCAGTTCATGCTCGCCGACATGGCGATGAAGCTGGAGGCCGCCAGGCAGCTCACCTACCACGCGGCCGCCAAGTCCGAACTCGCCATGCACGGCGCACCCCAGAAGGACCTGACCTTTCTGTCCAGCGCCGCCAAGTGCGCCGCCTCGGACGCCGCCATGGAGATCACCACGGACGCCGTCCAGTTGCTGGGCGGATACGGCTACACGCGCGAGTTCCCGGTGGAGCGCATGATGCGCGACGCCAAGATCACCCAGATCTACGAGGGCACCAACCAGATCCAGCGCATGGTCATGGCCCGCCAGCTCCTCAAGTAGCCATTGACGCACCCGGTCCTCTCGCTGTGGGGACCGGGTGCGAAAGTCCCCGAATCGGCGCCCCTCAGTATGCGTCCGCAGTACGGTTGGGGGCAGTTCGTAATACCGAGGTATTTCGACTGGGCATATTATGGCGACAGGGGATGCAATGCTCATTGCGGACAGTTCAGGTGATGGCGCCAACGCGGACTGTATCTTTTGTAAGCCGGACGACCCCTCGCTCAATACAACTCTGTGTGAGAATGAGTTGTTCTATGCGCGGTTTGATAATTACCCCGCCAATCCCGGCCATGTCGAGGTCGTGCCCAAACGGCATGTCGAGTCCTTCTTCGAACTCGACGAGCGGGAGATGCTCAGTGCCTATGCGCTGATGCGGGAAGCGAAGAACCTGCTCGACGACAAACATTTCCCCGAGGCGTACACGATCGGGATCAACGACGGAAAGGCCGCCGGCCGGACCATCGACCACCTGCACATTCACTTGATCCCCCGGCATCAGGGCGATGTCGACGACCCAAGGGGCGGCATCCGCAGGGCCGCCCCGAATTGCGATCCGGACGCCTGGACGTAACGGGAATCACCGCTCACCCAACGCCACGTACCATCCCGCGCGGCCCGAGAACCGGACGCGAATGTCGGAGAACCCCGCCGACTCCATGAACCCGGTGAAGGTCTGCGGGCCGACGAACGTGAACCAGCGCTCCCCCTCCAGTGATCCACCGCTGCGCCAGCCCTCGCCTTCGCCGTCGCGCATGCTGATCACGGTGATCCCGCCCGGAACGAGCACCCGATACGCCTCGGCCAACGCCCCGCCCATCAAGGCCAGCGGCAGGTGCAGGAGGGAACCCGAAGCCCACACGCCCGCGACACAGCGGTCGCGGAGCGGGAGCGAGAGCGCGTCCAGCCGCAGGAAACCCGCCGAACCGGCCGAACGGCTCCGCGCCCAGGTGAGCATGCCGGGGGCGTAGTCGCCCGCGACCACCCGGCGACCCAAGGCCGACAGCAGGCGGGTGTCGCGCCCGCCGCCGCATCCCAGGTCGAGGACCGGCGGGCCGTACGGCGCTCGGCCCGCGAAACCGACGACCTCCTGCCGGAGACCGGGAAACTGGCCGTAGTCCTCTGAAATCTCACCATAGGCATCGGCATTGGCGTCATAGGTGGAGCAGGTGGCGCGGGTGATGTCACGGAGGAGATCAGGCATTTTCGAATCCGTCCTGCCCGAGAACGAAGCACAGTGAATTCAGCACGTGCCAGACGCGCTGCACGTCCACGTCATGATATCCATGGGAGACATCGATGCTCACGCAACCCATGAATTTCGCGTGGGCATTTCTGACCGGGCTGGAGAAGACCGCGCCGCGATGGCTGTAACGCTGGAACTCCTCCCACGTGAATCCCATGACGGCGTCCACGCCCGCTGTCCTTTTGAAGGCTTCGAACGCCGCCTTGTCGGTCAGGTTCCGGACGAGTTCCTCCACGTTGACGCTGGTCTCCTGATCGTGCTTCCAGCACAGTCCGACCACTCCGACCCCCGGCGTGGGACGGAGTTTCCTGGTGGCCGGGGCCGAGCCGAGGCGATAGGTGGCGACGCGGGTGAGTTCTCCCCGCAGTGGATGCTGCGCGGTGCGCTTCTTCTGCCAGATATGCAGCCCGAGGTCGCTCACGGAGTTGGGCGGGTTGATGGCCCGGCAGATCTCCAGAAGCTGCCCGAAGGCCGTGAGTATGTGCCGGCGCAGGACCACGCGGCGCTCGATGCGCAGGCGCTGGGAGAAAGACTCGAAGGGCGTCGCCACGCCGAAGAATCCGGCGATGATAATCAGGCCGATCAGGACGTGCGAATATTCACTTTCGAGGTTCTTCCAGATGGCGGCGGACGGAAATCCGTACTGTTTGCAGGCGAGTGTGACCGTCGCGGCGAGGATAACTCCACGATCCAAGGCGCGAGCCGCCGACAGCTTCATCGGGAAATCACCCTGTCTCGACGACGCGTACTTGCCGAACAGTATCGTGCAGACTATACATGAACGGACAATTCTCTTACGGTCAGCCGCACTTGATCTGCTTTTCGGTCGCCCGACAGTCGTTGAATTGTGCCGACTGGATTGATGATGGGGTGGTCAGTGCCTGAGCCAGCGGGGTTCTGCGTCGGCTCCGACTTCTGCCAGGAGCTCGCCGGGGCCGCGGACACCACCTTTCGCCGCGTCTATGGCGGGCAGCCTGCGGAAAGGGTTGTCGGCCGGGGCGCGACAGTCAGCCTGCTGGCCGACATGTCGCCGCTGACCCATGGACACCTGCTGCTGGTCTCCAATAAGCACTACGTCAGTTTCGGCGAGGTGATGGCGGAATGCGGGGAAGCCGTCACGCAGGCGCTCGGCGAGATTCTTCCGCAGTACAAGACGAGCTTTGGTGAACCGGTCATCATGGAGCATGGATCAACAAAGAGGATGAACGGCTCCGCCTGTATCACCCATGCTCATCTTCACCTGTTGCCGCTGCGGTTCGCGCAGGTCCATGCGGTGATGAAACGGGACGGGCTGGCCTCTGCCCCGATAGACGGGATCGCTGGTCTGCGACGGCTCGGGCTGGCCGGCCTGCCGTACTTCTATTGCGGGGACGGCGACACGCATCGGGTGTACGGTGTGGCACAGGCAACGCCGCGACAGTATCTCCGTTCAGTGGCGGGGCGATTACTCGGCATCGATGATCCTGAATGGGACTACGCGGTCGTCGTCAGAAAGCATCTTCTCAGCGCGACAATGGAAGAGACGGCCGACTGGCTCGTTCCATTGCCGTGAAAACGCCGACTGAGGGTGTGATCTCATGCAGGACGCCGGCGCCGCATCGGATGAGCCGACACGGCTGGCCAACATCATCGGTCCCATGTTCACCGGGCAGTCCGGCTGGAGACAGGAATTGCCGGACGGCGCCAGGGTCGAACTTATCGCCGGCGCCGACGCGCAGGACGACTGCGCGGTCTTCCGGGTGGACGGGCCACTTGAAATCGTCCTCGGCTCGGATTATGTTCGCGGGCCGAAATTCCATCTCTACGAACTGGGCCACCTGTCGAATTACGACATCGGCTATTACCTGGCGATGGCCAACCTCAGTGATGTCGCGGCCATGGGCGCTCTGCCGATCGCGCTCCTGTCGGTCATCAGGTATCCCAGGTCGCTCTCCGACGCGGATTTCGCCGTCGTCATGGAGGGAATCAGGGACGCCTGCCGTGAGGTCGGCACGCTCAACGTGGGCGGCGACATCGGCAGTGCGGAAAGGATCATCCTGTCCGCCTCGGCCGTGGGGATCGTCGAGCAGGGCGGGTCTCTCCTGCGGGGTGGCGCCCGGCCGGGTGATCGTCTCTGTGTCACCGGGCCGACGGGGATCGCGGCGTCGGCGCAGCGGTACTTCGGCGGCGACGGGCCGACCAGGCTGCGGCCCGAGCAGGAGGAACTGCTGATCTCCGCGTGGCGGCGACCGCGGGCGCTGGTGGGGCAGGGACGCTGTCTCAGCAGGAGCGGTGTGGTGACGAGCTGCCAGGACACCTCCGACGGTCTGAAGGCGGGCGTTCAGTCGCTCGCGGCGGCCAGCGGGGTGGGGTTCGTGGTGGAGGAGGCGGAGCTGCCGGTCGCCGACATCGTGGCCAAGGTCGCCGCGCTCACGGGGGGTGAGGTCACCTCGACCGTGCTGGGGGACTCCGTGGACTTCCAGCTGGTCTTCACCGTCGGCGAGGACGACGCGGTGCGTCTCGCCAAGGTCTTCGCCGACGAGGGTTTTCAGCTGTTCGACATTGGCTACGCCACCGAGGAGCGAGAGGTCCGCCTGCGCCGCGCCGACGGCACGGTCGAGGATCTTCCCGGCGTCCCGTGGCGGCACGCCACCTGAAGGATCAGGTCTGGTCGTCTCGGGGCCAGATCTGGGTGGCTCGGGGGAGGTCCCTGATGGTGCCGCCTTCCGGGATCATGCCCCAGAGGAAGGGGATCAGATACCTGGGGGGTGCGCCCAGGTGGGTGGTCAGTTCTTGCTCGGTGACCTTGAGGGTGAAGGCCGGGCCCCGCCGAGCGGCGTCCCAGCCTTGTTCCACGGCCTGGCGGACGCAGCCGGCGACCAGGACGGGGCGGACGGCTATGGTGCGCTCGCCCACGTGGTTGTCCGGGCGGCCGCAGGGGAGCGAGACCATCAGGACGCTGCCGGGTTCCTCGGCGCGTTCGACGGCGAAGGTCAGCGGGGCCCGGTCGTCGCCGGGCCGGTGGCTGAGCTGCCAGCGGAAATCGGTGCCGTCGACGGTGATCGGGCGTGAACGCTTCCTCGACATGGTCATGGCCTCGGTCGCCGTCCTCTCGATCGGGTCGGGTCGGGTCGGTTCGGAGACTATCGAACGCGCTCCAGGACCACGATCGGGATCTCCTGGAGCGCGGTGGCGGCGTAGGGGCGGTACGCCGGGGCGACGGCGAGCATCATCGCCCACAGCCGGGCGCGTTCGGCGCCGGTGGCGGTTCTGGCGCGGGCCTTGAAGCGGTCGGCGAGGATCTGGACGTCCACCTCGGGGTTCGCCACTGTGTTCAGGTACCAGTCCGGGAGTGGCGCACCGTAGGCGCTGCCCGACGCGACCAGCACGTAGGTGTCGCCGTCCTGTCCGAAGAACAGCCCGGTACGGCGCCGCACCCCGCTCTTCCTGCCCACGGTCGTCAGGACGAGGTTGGTCACGCCGCCTTCCATGTAGCCGTCCCGGCCGTCCGTCGCCAGGTAGCGGCGGACGTGCTCGGCGACGGATCGGTCCCTGCTGTCGGTGGTCTCGGTCATGCGGCCATGGTGTGCCCCGGGGCTTCGGATTTTCTTCAGAGCGGTTGGAGATGGGCGAGCAGGAGCTTGACGAACAGCACCGGCGCGAGCCAGCCGATCGCCGCCGGGATCGCCAGCGGCAGCGCCAGCCCGATCGCGAGCGCGGTGCAGCCGAAGGCGACCGGCCGCCGCACGTCCGCGGGCACGCTGACGGTGATGACGGCGCCCCCGAGGGCCAGCGCGTAGACGACGGCGGCAGCGGTCCAGGTGAAGCCCGGCACGACCAGGGCGAGCAGGAACGGCTGCACATGGATGGCGACAAATCCGATGTGGTGCCGCCAGGTACGGCCCGGCCGGTGGAAGTGCCGCTTGGCGGCGTCGGTGGCGTTGACCGCGGCCCCGCCGTACAGGTCGAAGGCCACGATCGCGATCAGCACGAGCGGCAGCGCGGACAGCCCGGCGCCATAGGCGAGCGCGGTGGCGAGAACGGTGCCGGCCACCGCGCTGGTGTAGACGACGGTGCGGTCGCGCGGGGTGGCGCCGGGGGCGATGAGGCGCTCGTCGAGCGTGCGGAGGGTGCTCATGCGCGCTCCCTCAGGCCCTCGACCACGACCTCCAGGACGGGTCCGGCCAGGTCGGCGATCGGCACCTCGGGGTCGACCAGCCACTGCAGCACCACGCCCTCGATGGCGCCGACGATGACGGTGGCGTGCGGCAGGCCGAGCCCGGGGCGGATCTGGCCGATCAGTTCGGCGATGGCTTCGCGGTAGGCCTTGTACGCGGGGCGCATGTGGTCGGTCGCCCACAGGTCGAGCAGGGTTCTGGCCAGGTCGGGCGCGCCGGCGATCACGTCGATGGTGCCGCGGACCAGCAGGCCCAGGCGTTCCAGGGGCGGATCCGTGCCGTCCAGGGCTTGGCGGATGATGGCGTCGGCGTCGGCGGTGTACTGGGAGAAGGCGGCTTCCAGGAGCGCGTCGCGGCTGTCGAAGTACAGGTAGACGCTGCCCTTGGCGATGCCGGCCTCCTCCGCGACGTCGTCGATGCGCGAGGCGGCGAAGCCCTTGCGCGCGAAGACGCGGACGGCGGCGGCCAGGATCTCCTGCTTGCGGGCCGCCTTGTCCACTCGTTTCGGTGACATGAGGCTATTATGACTGACTGGTCAGTCATCGTAAAGGACTTTGATGTTGCCGCTTCCGCTTCTGGCCGTGATCGTGTCCGGGCTGTCGCCGTTCTTGACCTTGGTGCTGACCGAGCCGTCCCGGCTCTTGGCCACCACCTTGTACACCCCGTCGGGCACCGAGGTCACCACCCCGCCGTCCCGGGACAGAACGTCCACGTTCGCCGGCCGTACCGCGAACCGCAGGTGGACCGCGCCGAAGTCGGTGCGCACGCGCACCCGGCCCGAGCGCAGGCGCTCCCCGGTGACCGCGCCCTCGGTCCGCAGCCGCAGGGCGCCGGACATGTCGAGCACGCGGATCGATTCCGTCGCCGCGATGTCGACGTCCTGCGACAGGCCGGTGGCGATCACCCCGTCGCTGCCCTCGACCACGAGCTTGATGCCGGGCGGCACCGTGATCCGGTAGCGCCCGCCGCAGTCGCCGATGACCATGTTGCAGTTGGCGCTGAGCCGCAGCACGTCCGCGGACAGCGACCAGGAGGAGTTGTCCGCCTCGGCCGCCTTGCCTTTGAGCCACCGGTCGACCTTGACCACCCCGGGCGGGCCCTGCTCGACCCGGAGCCCGCCGAGCGACGACTTGATCGTGAGCGTGCCACCGGTGTGGGTGAACGTCTGTGCCGAATGCCGCTCGGGCGCGTCGAGTTCCACGCCGCAGCCCGCGAGGAGCGCGATGCCCGCGGCCATCACCGCGATTCGTCTCATGGAGGAGATCGTCGCGCGGCCGCCGCCGCCCGCCATCGGCCGCGCGACCGACCCGGCATCGGCCGAACGGCCAGATTCACAGGGCCTTGAGAACCTCGTGCACGTGCCGCAGCGGGGAAGAGCCGACCGGGCGCAGCACGACGGTGTCCACCCCGGCCGACCACAGCGCGCGGACGTGGGCCACGGCCTGCTCGACGCCGCCGACCGCCATGGCCACCTCCTCCGGCGCCACCTTCAGAAACTCGCTGTACTCGGCCACGATCGGCCGCGCCACCTGCTCGGCGTCGTCGCCGACGTACAGGTGGGTGAAGGCGACCAGCTCGTGCGGCCCGTCCGCGGCGATCCGCGCGCGCACCCACGGCACCCGCGCAGCCCCGAAGCCCTCGGGGATGATCGTCCCGTCGGCCACGCGTCCCGACAGCGCGAGCGACCTGGGGTTCAGCACTCCTGCCAGCACGGGCGGCGGCTCGGCGGGCGGGTGGACGAGCGAGACGCCGTCGAGGTGGACGGCCTTGCCGTCCACGATCACGCTCTCGCCGCGCAGCAACGCCCGCACGCTCGTGATCGTCTCCTCCAGCAAAGCCAGCGGAGACGGTACGGCCGCGCCGGCCTGCCGCATCCACGCCTGGACACCGTGCCCGACGCCCGCGGCCAGGCGCCCGGGGTGGAGCCTGGCCAGGTTGCCGAACTCCATGGCCAGCAGGGCCGGGTTCCGCAGCGGCGCGGGCGCGATGCCGAGGCCGACGCGCAACCGCGAGGTGGCGGCCAGGGCGGTGGCCGCCGAGGAGATGCCGCCGGTCCAGCCGAGGTCCTCCACGACCCACAGGTCGTCCACGACGGTGGCGTCGAGCTCGCGGGCGAAGGGGACCAGCCGCTCGGGCGGCAGGTCGCGGTCGAACATCACGCCGAGTCTCACGGGGCCCTCCAGTAGTAGCGGAACAGCCTGCCGACCTCGGAGTAGCCGGCCCGCAGGAAGGCGTTGGACGTGGGGGTGTTGGCCACGTCGGTGGCGGCCACGATGCGTTCCACGCCGGCCTCGGCGAGCGTGCGGGTGCCCTGGGCGAGCAGGTCGGAGACGTAGCCCTTGCCGCGGTGCTCGGGCACGACGCCGATGTAGGCGATGGAGTGGTCGTCGGGGGCGACCAGGCCGACGGGCTCCTCGGCCGCGTAGCCGATGACGAACCAGTCGGGCTTGCCCTTGCGGTTGATCAGGTCGTCGTACATGGACCTGGCCTCGCTCTCGGGGCCCACGGTGGCCAGCTCCACCTGGGTGTCGTGGTCGAGTGAGCCCTCGGAGACGCGTACCAGAACGTCGAGCACCTCGCGCTCGGTGTGCCTGCGGGCGGGCCGGTAGGTGAGCCGGCCGGAGCCGGCCGGGACGTCGCTGCCGGAGCGCCATTCCAGCCGCACCCGCTCGACCTCCAGCGTGAAGCCGGCGCCCATGAGCGCGTCGTGCTCGACCGGCCGGTCCACGGTGGGTGTCATCCCGGGAGAGAGGGCGATGTCATGGAAGATCTTGGTGATGCCCACGTCGGCCAGGGCGCGCCGCAGCAGCGCCGCGCCGGTGGCCGGGTCGGGGCCGGGGGAGAAGTGCCACGTGATCACCGGGTCTGCGCCCCGGTAAGGGGCCCAGAAGCACACGCGGGCGTCGCCGTCGGTGAAGCACCACTCGGGCCTGACCTTGCCCTCGTCATGGGCGGCGATGAGCTGGGAGCGCGCGGGCTCGGGGAACTGATCGAACAATGCGAAAGCCTCCACGGACAAAGAACGTCAGTGGGAGCTTAGGCCGCTGTCGTCATCGTGGCGCGCGCGGCGGTGACGGTGGCGCTGGTCACGAAGTGCCGGTCGAGGTTGGTGATGGTGAGCAGGTGCGTGATCATGCCGGGTTCCACGACCAGGACCAGCCGTCCCGACATGTCCCGCACGTGGTTGAGCGCGCCCACGAGCACGCCGAGCCCGACGGAGTCGCAGAAGGGGACCTGTGTCAGGTCGATCACGAGATGTGGGGGATCGGTGCCGCTCCACACCGCGTCGAGGGCCTCGCTGAGACGGGGCGCCCCGGAGACGTCCAGATCTCCGCGGGCTTGGACGACCGTACAGCCTTCCTCGTGCCAGGACCTGACCTCCATGCCCGTCACCTGCCCGGATTGCAGGCTCTTATGCTTGTTTCCGGCAGATGTTCTGGGATGCGGTCTTCGTCGTAGGGGTCGCGGTGGAGCTCGGCTTGGGGCTCGGATCGCCGGACGGCTTGAGTTTCTTGATCTTCGGCTGGTCCGCGCCGATGACCACCTCGATGCCCGGGATGTCGGCCTCGCGCAGCTCGGCGCCGGGGATGGCCGCCGCCACCGTACGCGCGGAGTCGGCGCGGCCGGGGCCGTACCGGATGATCGTCTTCTTGTGGTCCTTCTTCGTCGTGTTGCCCGGCTCGCCCGGCACCTGGAAGCCCGACTCCTTCAGCGCGGTCTTGGTCCGCGCGCCCAGGCCGGTGATCAAGGTGCCGTTGAGCACCTTGACCGAGATGCGCTCCGGCGGGATGGTCGTCGTGGCGGACGGCGTCGCGCTCGGTGTTGGCTTGGGCGTGGGCTTGGCGAGGTCCTCGTCGGCGGCGATGCGGCGGAACAGCTCCTTGGCCGCATCCTTCTCCCACAGCACCGCCGACTCGCCGGTCGGCGTCTTGAAGTCGATGTCGGCCAGGGGGACGGTGGCGAAGCGCACGTCGTCGAGCGACACGTCGCGCATCTGCGTGGCCAGCCCCAGCAGCCCGTCGTCCGGGTCGATCTTGATGGTCCTGAGCGTGGAGTTGACGAACGCGGCCAGCCGCGCCGGGTTGCCCAGCGTGCCGGCGCTGAGCGCCTTGTTGAGCAGCGCCGAGATGACCTGCTGCTGGCGGTCGATGCGGTCGAGGTCGGAGCGGACCGTGGCGCGGGTGCGCGCGTAGCCGAGCGCCTGGGTCCCGGCCAGTTCGTGGGTGCCGGCGACGAGGTTGAGCCCGGTCTTGGGGTCGTTGATCGGCACCGGTGTGCACACGGTCACGCCGCCGAGCGAGTCGACCACGTCGATGAAGCCGAGGACGTTGACCTCGATGTAGCGGTGGATCTTCAACCCGGTCGCCTGCTGCACCGCCTTGACCGCCAGCGGCGCGCCGCCGAACTGGTAGGCAGAGTTGATCTTGTGCTGGCCCTTGCCGGGGATCTCGGTCCAGGTGTCGCGCGGGAGGCTGGCCACGGTCACCTTGCGGTGGTCGGCCGACAGATGGATCACCATCATCGTGTCGGTGCGCTCGCCGCTCTCCCGGCCCAGTTTCAGCTGGTTCTGCTGCCGGCGGGTGAGGTTGTCGCGCTTGTCCACGCCGACCAGCAGGATGTTCATGGCGCTCGTGGGGGCGGACTCGGTGATGCCGGCGTCGACCCCGGCGATCTGGCGCGGCGTCGCCCACACCACACCGGTGCCGACCAGCACCGCCGTCGACAGCGCGCCCGCTATCAGCAGGTTGCGCCGCCGGGCCTTGGCACTCTTGGGGGGCTTGCGCTTGCGGCCGCTCGCGAGCCTGACGCCGCCGTAGGCGTCGCCGCCCACATGCACTCCCGCGTCCTCCTCGCCCGGCCCGCCCATGCACTGCCCCCTTTATCCTGCCGGAGGGATCTGGCTTTCGATTGCCTTCCTCCCCTGCTCGTACAGTAGCGTGAGGCCCGCCATGAAGCAGTTGCCCGACTCGCCGCACGCGCACGCGGATACGCGCGCCTGGCCACCCATCTCCGTCGTCATGCCCATCCTCAACGAGGAGCGGCACCTCCAAGAGGCCGTCGACATGATCCTGTCCCAGCGATACCCGGGCGAGATCGAGGTCGTGCTGGCCGTAGGACCCTCCCATGACCGGACGCAGGAGGTCGCCGACGCCATCGCGGCGGCCGACCGGCGGATCACGGTCGTCCCCAACCCCACCGGGCGCACCCCCAACGCGCTCAACGCCGCCATCGGCGCCTCCCGCAACAAGATCATCGCCAGGGTCGACGGGCACGCCATGCTGCCCGACGACTACCTGCGCGTGGCCGTGGAGACGCTGGAGGAGACCGGCGCCGACAACGTCGGCGGCATCATGGCCGCCGAAGGGATCACGCCGTTCGAGCAGGCCGTCGCGTGCGCGATGACCTCCAAGATCGGCGTCGGCGCCGCCGCCTTCCACGTCGGCGGTACGGCCGGCCCCGCCGACACCGTCTACCTGGGCGTCTTCCGCAGGGAGGCGCTGGAGCGGGTCGGCGGCTACGACGAGCACTTCCAGCGCGCCCAGGACTGGGAGATGAACCACCGCATCCGCCAGACCGGCGGGCTCGTGTGGTTCCAGCCCAGGATGCGGGTCTCCTACCGGCCGAGGCCCAACGTGAAGGCCCTGGCCAAGCAGTACTTCCACTACGGCCGCTGGCGCCGGGTGGTCTCCCGCACCCACGAGGGCACGATCAACCTGCGCTACCTCGCCCCGCCCTTCGCGGTGCTGGCGATGGCGCTCGGGCTGGTCGTCTCGCCGTTCTTCCCCCTGGCGCTGATCGTCCCCGGCGGCTACGCGCTGGCCATCGTGGCCGGCTCCGCGCTGACCGGCAGCGGCCTGCCCGGGGCGGCCAAACTCAGGCTCCCGGTGGTCTACGCGACCATGCACGTCTCCTGGGGCTGGGGCTTCCTCACGAGTCCCAGAAAGCTCGCTCGACCGCAGCGTTGAACCGCGTGAGGGCATCCGGCTCGTCCGGGCCCAGCAGGTAGGCGCGCAGCTTCCGCCGCGCGCACGCCAGCGCGTCCTCCCCGTCCAAGAACCCGGCCAGGGCCGCGAGGTCCTGGCCCAGCAACACCCCGGCGCCGGTCGTCGGGTAGCGCTCGTGGAAGGCCTTCTCCGCCATCCCCGACACGTTCGTCACCGCGTACGGCTTGCCGCTGGCCAGGAAGTCGGCCACCACGCTGGAGATGTCGGTGATCATCATGTCCGCCTGGTTGAAGCACGCGTACAGGTCCGGCTTCGTCACCACGAGATGCTTGACCGGCGCCCTGGTCGACCCGCCCGACGGGTGCCTGGCCTTCGACCTGGCCAGTGCGGCGGCGTCCAGCATCGCCACGATCTCGGCGTGGGCCCGCCCGGCCGCCTTGTCCCGGTGCCCGGTCAGCGGATGCGGCTTGTAGATCACCCGCAGCTCCGGCTCATGGTCGAGCAGCGCCCGCACGATCCGCGGCCCCATCGTGGTCAGCGAGGTGTGGTGCAGGTCGTCCGTCCATCCCTCCCACGTCGGCGCGTACAGCACCGTCCGGTACGGCAGGCCGGGTCCCTCGGCCGAGATCCCCTCCAGCTGGGGCCGCCCCACCTCGTGCACGTTCTCGTTCCGCACTCCGACCCTGGCCCGCCGGTAGCGGTCGCGCCCGGCGGGGCCGGCCACCCACACCTCGTCGTAGACCCGCGAGAACGGGTTGAACGACGCCTCCTTGTCGCTGTCGCCGTGCCCGACGAAGACGCTGCGCATGCCGGGGATGCGCAGCATGTGGATGTTCTTGCCGACGTTGGCCACGTACAGGCACAGCCGGGCGCTGCCCAGCGCGTGGAAGCCCATGAGGTCGGCCGACGACGGGATGCACAGGACCGGCAGCGTGGTCTGGCCCAGCCGGTCGGCCAGGCCGCGCTCGCGCAGGACCACGATGGCCCGGCGGTCGATCCGCTCCAGCGTGGCCAGCCACATCCTGGCCTGGTAGGCGGCCTCGTTGGCGCCGCTGAAGTACAGGATGACCTCGGGGTGGTAGTCCCTGACCTGCTTGTCGACCACGGCCAGGATGCGGGGGGCGTCGGTCAGCGGTGCGGCCCGCCGTACGTAGGGGATGAGGATCAGCACCCCGGCGCAGCCCAGCAGCAGGCCGAGACCCGCGCCCGCGGCGGCGGCCGGTCCGCCCAGGGCGGCGCCGAGCACGGGCAGGACGTCGAGGTAGAGGAAGCGCACGCCGCGGTAGTTGGTGAGGAACTCGGGCGGCGTCTTCGGGAGGTTGAGCGCGGTGACGTCCAGGTGGCGGGTGGTGACCGGCATGGTGGCGACGGTCTGGCGCAGCCGGATGGCCAGGCTCGTCTGCACCGCCCGGACCGCGTGCATCGCGAACAGCCCGGCGGCCAGCGCCGCGAGCCACGGCGAGCCGGGGCCCGTGGTCTTGGCCACGAGGATCACCGCGGCCATCTCCCTGATCACGAAGCGCACCGTGACGCCCAGGTGCACCCGCGAAAGCAGGTCCACGAACGGCCTGGCCACGCGGGCCGCGAGGTGCTCGGCGAGGTAGGAGAGCACGGCCACGGCGGCGAACAGCAGCGGGTGCGGCCACAGAGCGGCCAGCAGCAGGACCGGATAGCTGCCCAGAAGCACGGCCTTGACACAGAGTCTCCGCATGCATTCGGACAGTAACAGCTTTAGGCCCCGTCGAGCCGGACGTCGATCACCTGCCCCGTCAGGTCGGAAATCAGCACGTCGAGTGAGGTCTGGGCGACGGCACGCGGAGACAGCAGGGTGTGCGCGGGTTCCTCCCCGAAGGCGCGCTCGCGCATGGGCGTGCTGGTGCGCTCCGGGTTGACGCAGTTGACCCGGATGCCGTCGCCCGCCCACTCGTCGGCCAGCGCCTGGGTCAGGTTGACCACCGCCGCCTTCGTCGAGGAGTAGAGGCTGTAGTCGGCGCGGCCCCTGGTGTAGCTGGAGGAGGTGTAGAGCAGCAGGCACCCGTTGCTTTCGCGCAGGTACGGGTAGGCGGCGCGGGCCACGTTGACCGGGCCCAGGTAGTTGACCCCGACCGTCTCGGCGATCGTCTCGTCGGTGACCTCGGCCAGCTTGCCCATGTGCAGCACGCCCGCGGTGTTGACCACGTAGTCGACCCTGCCGACCTGGGCCAGCGCCTTGGCCACCGAGGACAGGTCCTCGACCCGCACGCCGTTCTGCGTGCGCGAGAAGGAGTGCACCTCGGCGCCGTGGCCGCGGGCCAGGTCCACCACGTCGGCGCCGATGCCGTAGCTGCCGCCGAAGACGACCACGCTCCGCCCGGCCAGCGCCTCGCGGTAGTCGCGCGGCTGCGGCGCCGGCGCGCCGGCCGCGGCGAGCTGGAAGAGCTTGTCGGCGATGTACACGTCGACCGGGTGCGTCACCTTCATGTTGTGCTCGCTGCCCGGCACGATGTAGATCGGCACGTCCGGCAGATAGCGCAGCACCACGCCGCAGTCGTCGGTGGCCGGCTGCTTGTCGAAGTCGGGGTCGGCGAAGGCCCGCTCATACGCCTCGCGGATCACCGACAGCCGGAAGCACTGAGGCGTCTGCCCGCGCCGCAGCCGCGACCGGTCGGGGATGTCGCGGATGATCTCCCCGCGCGGTCCCGGCACCGCCACGACGACCGTGTCGGAGCTCGGGATGGCCACGTCCACGGCCGAATACGTCTCCAGGGCCCGAACACACTCGGTGAGGATCCGGGGCTCCAGGAGCGGTCTCACAGCATCGTGCAGGAGCACGTTGCACTCCTGCGGGCCGAGCGCCTTCAGCGCCCGCCACGTCGTCTCCGTACGGCTGGCGCCACCCTCAATGATCTTGCTGACCTTGCCGTAGCGACCCCGTGCCACGATCTCCTCGACCTGGTCGGTGAAGCCGGGAGTCATCAGCACCACGATCTCGTCGATCTCCGGCGCGGAGTCGAACAGGGCCAGCGTGTGCTCCAGGATCGTCCGCCCGGCGATCTTGATCAGCTGTTTGGGCGTGTTGAGCCCGACACGCTGACCGACCCCGCCGGCCAGAACCACCCCTACAGAGCGCAACCGAGAGTCCATGCGGCGAGCGTAACGGTCTTGTTCCGTGATATCGCGTCGCCAGGTCGCTACGCTGTGTCCACGCACTCCCTCGCGACTGGGAGGAGACCTGCGCTTTGCCCGATTCACTCACGCGAGAGATCACCGCCACATCCGTGGTCGTACTCGCCACGACACCGGCCGCCACGCTCTCCTGCGCCGACGGAACCCTGCTCGACCGGATCAGCGACCAGCTCGTCACGTTGCCCGTTCGGGACGTGCAGGTGCTGTCGTCCGGCAACGGGCTGAGCTCCGACCTGCGCGGCGTGGCCAAGCTGGCGCGCGTCTCCGCCGGCCCCGTCGCGTTGCTGCCCGCCGACCTGGTCGCCCACACCGAGGCGCTCGCCCTGGTGCTCGAACATCCGGCGCGTGACTCGGCGGCGCTGGTCAGCCACGACCCGTCCGCCGCGCCCATGCGCCCGCCCGTGCGCGTCGAGGGCGGCAAGGTCGTGGCGGCGGGCAGTTCCTTCCACCTCGTCCCCGAGGCCAACGCCACCTTCCGCGGCGTCCTTCAGGCGGGCGAGGCCGACCTCGGCTGCCTGGCCGAGGTCGCGGAAGAGCTCGCGGAACTGGCCGAGACCGGCCGGCTCGGCCCGGTCAGCCCCGTCGAGGCGATCGACCTGCTGCTGGTCGGGCTGGTCCGCTACGGCGTGCGGATGCGCGCGGCGGCGATCGGGCCGCTGCACAGCGACCGGGTCACCGCGCAGTCCTCCGCCGACAGCGCCATCGAACGGCTGTCGGAGGTGGACGAGTCGCGGGTGCGGCTCAACTTCGCGGTCAAGGACGACGACGGCTTCTTCGCCACCCACTTCGTCTCCGTCTGGTCGCGCCACCTCATCAGGCCGGCCGCCCGGCTCCGGCTCACGCCCAACGCCATCACGGGGATCTCGATCGGGCTCGCCGTACTGGCCGCCGTGTGGTTCTCGGCGGGCACACGTGAGGCGCAGATCGCCGGAGCGGTCCTGCTCTACCTCTCGTTCGTGCTCGACTGCCTCGACGGGCAGGTGGCCCGTTACACGCGTACCTTCTCGCCGCTCGGCTCGTGGGTCGACGCGATGGCCGACCGGCTGAAGGAGTATGTCGTCTATGTCGGGCTGGCCATCGGGTACGCGGCCGGGCTGCCCTGGACCGGAGGCGGCCCCGGCGGCATCTGGTACCTGGCGGCGGCCGCGATGGTCCTCCAGGTGGTCAGGCACACCATCGACTTCGCCTTCGGCGGCGCGGTCTCCGACGCCGCGCGGATCGGCTCGTCCTTCGCCCGCCCGGCGCGCTCGCTGCTGGAGTCGGCCGACGGCGGGCGCTACGCCGTGCCGAAGCAGGGGATGCTCGGCCTGGCCCAGCGCATGGAGAAGGAGAGCGTCCTGCGCTGGCTGAAGAAGATCATCGTCTTGCCGATCGGGGAGCGGATGGCGCTGATCGCGATCACCGCCGCGGTGTTCAACGCCCGCGTCACCTTCCTCTGCCTGCTCCTGTGGGGCGGCGTGGCCGCCCTCTACTCGCTCGCCGGGCGGATCGCGAGGTCGATGGCGAAGTGATCACCATTCACATGACCCGGGTCCCCGCCAGCACCGTCGTCGCCTACCGCGACGACGGGCCGCTCTCGCGCGGCATGGGCGCGCTCGTCGCGGGGCAGCTGCCGCCCCTGCCGCCGCTCATCGCGGGCGCCTTCGTCACCGGCATCCTGCTGGTGGTCGGCGTCGGCGGCGCCAACGGCCTCGCGGTGTTCGCGCCGGCGGTTACGCTGCTGCTGGCCGGCCCCGGCAGCAGCGCGCCGCACGACGGCCGGCTCGACTGGCTGTGCCCGCCGATCCTGCGCGTCATCGAGTACGCCTTCGTGGCCAGTTGCGGGTTCGGCCACGGGGTCCACCCCGTGCTGATCTTCATGCTGCTGGGCGCGATGGCCTTCCACCACTACGACCTGGTCTACCGGATCAGGCAGCGGGTCTATCCGCCGCCGTGGCTGACGACCTTCGGCCTTGGCTGGGATGGGCGGATGATCGCCGTCTCGCTGGCCGTACTCGTGTCGCTGCCGACGGCGGGGTTCGCGCTGCTGGCCGTCTATCTCTGGTTGCTGTTCGGCTGGGAAAGCGTTACCTGCTGGCTCGCCGCTCCCCGGTCCGGGGTGGAGGCGACGGATATGGGAACACAGGACTGACGCCGCGACCGGCGAGCTGGCGCGGATTACCCTCGCAGAGTGAAAAGGCAACTAACCTTTGGGGCCTGGAGAGTAACGCTCGACTGAGGAGTGCACGTTGCTGGGAATGGTGCTGGCCGCTGGAGCCGGACGACGCCTGCGGCCGTACACCGACACGTTGCCTAAAGCGCTCGTGCCGGTCGACGGTGAGACCACGATCATGGACATCTCGCTGCGCAACCTCGCCGCGGTGGGGCTGCGCGACGTCGTGGTGATCATCGGGTACGCGGCCGGGACGGTCGAGGAGCGCAAGGCCGCGCTGGAGGAACGCCACGGCGTCAACCTCACGCTCGTGTACAACGACAAGGCCGAGGAGTGGAACAACGCCTACTCCCTGTGGTGCGCGCGCGACTACTTCGCGCAGGGCGCGCTGCTGGTCAACGGCGACACCGTCCACCCCGTCTCGGTCGAGAAGACGCTGCTGTCCGCGCCGGAGACCAGCGACATCCTGCTGGCCGTCGATGACGTGAAGAAGCTGGCCGACGAGGAGATGAAGGTCATCCTGGAGGGCGGCTCGCTCACGCGCATCACCAAGCTGATGGACCCCGCCGAGGCCTACGGCGAGTACATCGGCGCCACGCTGATCCGCCCCGCCGCCGCCGACCGCCTGGCCGACGCGCTCAAGACCACCTTCGAGCGCGACCCGCAGCTCTACTACGAGGACGGCTACCAGGAGATGGTCAACCGCGGCGAGCGTATCCACGTCGCGCCCATCGGCGAGGTCGACTGGGTCGAAGTGGACAACCACGACGACCTGGCCAAGGCTCGCACCATAGCCGTCAATTACTGAGGGAGGCGCAGATGCCGCTTCTCGCGAGGATGCTGCCCGCGCCGCTCACCATGGAGGTACGGCGCGGCGCGGTCGCCCAGCTGGGCGCGCTGCTCAACGACAGCCGGGTGGCCACCTCCGGCAGGGTCGCGGTCGCCGTCGGCCCCGGCCAGGGTGACCATATCGAGGGCCTGATCGCCCCCACGCTGGATCAGGCCGAGGTCTTCCGTGTGGCCGACGGCTCCGTCGACGCGGCCGTCTCGCTCGGCGCCGACCTGCGCAAGGGCGCCTATGAGGTGGTCGTCGGCGTCGGCGGCGGACGGACCATCGACGCCACGAAGTACGCCGCGTCGCTGGCCGGCATCCCCATGGTCGCGGTGGCCACGAACCTCTCGCACGACGGCATCTGCTCGCCCACCGCCTCGCTGGTCTACGAGGGCGGCAAGGGGTCGTTCGGCGTGCCGATGCCGCTGGCGATCCTGGTCGACCTGGACTTCGTCCACACCGCGCCCGAGTCGCTGGTGCGCTCCGGAGTGGGCGACGTGATCAGCAACCTGTCGGCGATCGACGACTGGCAGCTGGCCAACGTCGAGCGCGGTGAGCCGATCGATGGGCTGGCGTGCTCGATGGCGCGTACCGCGGCGGAGGCTCTGATCGGGCGTAAGGACTCCATCGAGACCGACGCCTTCCTGACGGTTCTGGCCGAATCCTTGATCTTGTCGGGCATGTCGATGGTAATCGCAGGGTCATCCCGTCCTTCGAGTGGCGGGGATCATGAGATCCTTCATGCCGTGGATCAGCTTTTCCCCGGCACTTCCAATCACGGCGAGCTCGCCGGGATCGGCACCGCGTTCTGTTACTTCCTGCGGGATTACGCCGGCCGGCTCCAGCAGGTCGTCGACTGCCTGCGGCAGCACCGGCTGCCCGTCACGCCCGGTGACATCGGGCTGAGCGCGGAGCAGTTCACCGAGGCCGTCATGCTGGCGCCCTCCACCCGCCCGGGTCGCTACACGATCCTGGAGCACATGCGGCTGTCGGAATCCGAGGTGCGTGGACGGGTGGCGGACTATGTCCGGGCCTTCGGTAGCTGAGCTGCGCGCGGTGGCCCAGCCGGAGGGCCACCTCGACCGCAAGAACGGCGAGCACTGGGCGGGCGTGCTCTACATGCGCGCGATCTCGATCCGGGTCACCTGGCTGCTGGCCAAGACCCGGGTCACGCCGAACCAGCTCACCTGGGTGATGACGATCGCCGGCGTCCTGGCGGGCTTCGCGATGGCCCTGCCCGGGATCTGGGGCGCCTTCCTGGCCGCCCTGCTCGTGCAGGTGTACCTGCTGCTCGACTGTTCCGACGGCGAGCTGGCCCGCTGGACCGGCAAAACGTCGCTGACCGGCGTCTACCTCGATCGGGTCGGCGCCTACTTCACCGAGGCCGCCGTGCTGGCCGGGCTGGGCTGGCGGGCTTCCGAGGTGCTGCCCGACTGGTACACCGTGATGGGTTTCGCCGCCGCCCTCGGCGCGATCCTCATCAAGGCCGAGACCGACCTGGTCGACGTGGCCCGCGCCAAGGGCGGGCTGGATTCGGCCAGCGAGGCGTCGGTGGGGCAGTTCCGCTCGGGGCTGCTGGGGCTGGGCCGGCGCATCCTGTCGGCCACGAAGTTTCACCGAATCGTGCAGCCGATCGAGCTGTCCCTGCTCGCGCTGGGCACGGCTGTGATCGACCAACTGGCGGGAAACCTCACGGCGACCCGTGTACTCACCGTAGCCTGCCTGATAGCCGCGGGACTCCAGATGGTGTTGCACCTGGTGAGCATCTTGGCATCGAGGCGGCTTGCGTGAGCTCCCGTCGGAACCGCTCAGGCTCGGCGTCCGTCGTATTGATCGGACGTCCGCCGTTCGGTGGGGGTTCACCCACGGTTCCGATACGCTTAGCTCCACCAATATCAGGAAATATGCATACCAGCAGACTCGGTGATCATGAAAGAATGCTCCGCTCGTGCTCTCAACGCGTCAAGGTGATGACCCGTTGAAGATCTCGTGCGTCATCCTCACCATGGGCAACCGGGTCGCGGAGCTGAACCGGGCGGTCGATTCCGCGCTCAACCAGGTCGACGGCGACGTCGAGGTGGTGATCGTGGGCAACGGGGCCGACGTGCCCGAGGTGACGGCGACGCCACCCGAGGGCTCGGCCGCGATCGTGAAGACGGTCCGCCTGGAGCACAACACCGGCATCCCGGCCGGACGTAACCGGGGCGTCGAGGAGTGCTCGGGCGACGTCGTGCTGTTCCTCGACGACGACGGCTGGTACGCCAACCAGAAGGTCGTCGCCCACGTACGCGACCGCTTCGCCACCGAGCCCGATCTGGCCGTCATCTCCTTCCGCGTGATGGACCCCGAAGGCGGCGTCGGCCAGCGGCGCCACGTGCCGCGCCTGCGCGCGGGGGACCCGCAGCGCTCCTCGCCGGTCACCACGTTCCTGGGGGGCGCCTCGGCCATCCGCCGTTCCGCCTTCCTCCAGGTGGGCGGGCTGCCCGAGCGCTTCTTCTACGCGCACGAGGAGACCGACCTGGCCTGGCGGCTGCTCGGCGAGGGCTACCGGATCGAGTACGACGCCGAGACCGTCATGTACCACCCGCAGGTGCCGCCGACCCGCCACGCCGACTTCTACCGGCTCAACGCGCGTAACCGCGTGTGGCTGGCCCGGCGCAACCTGCCCTGGCCGCTGGCCGCCCTCTACCTGGTCAACTGGGTCGTCCTCACGCTGGTGCGCGAACGCTCGGGCACGGCCCTGAAGGCGTGGTTCACCGGCTTCCTGGAGGGCCTGCGCACCCCCGCGGGCGAACGCCGCCCGATGGCGTGGAAGACCGCCTGGCGCATGGTGAAGCTGGGCCGCCCGCCCATCGTCTAGAGGTCCACCGCGGCTCCGAAGGACATGCTCGCCCGATCCACCGTCGTGCTCAGCAGCGCCCGTTTCGGCAGGCCCAGCTCGCTCAGCTCCTTGGCGATCGGGTGGTTGCCCAGTCTGACCAGGGCGCCCCCCGGCCGCAGCCGCACGCCCCTCGCCGACATCTCGGCGGGGATCTTCCTCGTGACGCCGTCGCGGTGGGTGTAGGCGGTCAGGGGTACGGCCGGCCTGGGCACCGGGAAGCCCGGCTTCAGCAGCAGGTCGATGACCAGGCGGCCGTCCTTGCGGACGATGCAGCGCTTGTAGGGGGAGGACAACCTCAGGTCGATCTCGGCCAGTTCCTTGGGGAATCCCCACATCGAACGGCCGGCCTCCATCGTGAACGACTGGTCCACGGGGAGCCAGTGGATGAACGCCGCGGCGTTCCGCAGATCGGACAGGCCCACCACGCCCGCCGAACCCGGTTGACGGACCAGGAACGCCACCCCGAACTCGTGGTAGGTGTCCAGGTCGCCGTCACGATAGTCGACGAAGATCAGCGTGCAGATGGCCTTGCCGGGGAAGACCTCGGCCACGTCCAGTCCCGAGTAGGCGATCACCGCCCGGGCGGCGTCGGCGCGTACCGGGTACATCGTGCTGCAGACCGTCGCGTCTCTCACCCGGACGGGCAGACTCACCGTTCGGCCCTGGATCAGATGCGATGCCATGCCTCCAGTACATCAATCGCGAAGCGATGTGACCATTCCTGTCCGGATCCCGTCTGGTCTGATGTGACTGTCCAAGGAATGCGGAGGCCATCATCATCGAGGAGCTCTATCGCGAGCACTGGCCGCTCGTGTGCGGGTTCCTGCTGCGCCGGACCCGCGACCCCCACCTTGCCGAGGACCTCGCGCAGGAGACCTTCGTCAAGGCCACCCGGGCGATGCTCGGCTGGCGCGGCGAGAACCCGGCGGCCTGGCTGCTGGCCATCGCCCGCAACGTCCTGCTCGACCACGTGCGCCGCAGACGTGTCGAGCTGGCCTTACCCGATCCGGACGAGCTCGGCGTCCCCGCCATCGGGGCCGACGCCCTGGAGGTACGCGACGCCCTCGACCGCCTTCCGCTCCAGCATCGGAGGCTGCTGGAGCTGGTCTACCTGGAGGGCTTCTCCATGGTCGAGGTGGCGGCGATGACCGGCAAGAAGCACAACACGATCAAGACAGCGGTGTGGCGGGCCCGCGCGGCCTTCGCCGAGATCTATGGAGCCCCCTGATGAGCGAGCTGGACCTGCCCGACTTCGACCCCAAGGCCACCAGGAAGGCGGTGCGGCGCGGGCTGGTCAAGACGGCCTCGCTCGTGCTGGCCGGGCTGCTCGCGCTGACGCTGGTGCTGGTGGTGGCGCCGATCCTGGTGCAGAAGAGCGGCGGGCGCGTGGACCGGATCCACGACGTGTACGGGACGGCGTTCAAGATGTACAACCCGTCCTATCGGATCGAGCTCGGCGAGTGCTGCGACACCACCCCCTGGTCGGCGAGCCTGCCGCTCACGGCCAGCCAGCTCAGGGCCTACGGCGGGTTCTACGGGAAGGCGGAGGTGCCCTACAAGATCACGACGAACCTCTTCGGCGGGCTGGAGCACCTGCCTCTGGGCAACGAAGCCAACACCGCGGTGGCCACCGCGCTGAGCAGGGTCGGGCACAAGTCCCCCATCGACAAGGACGAAGCCCGCAGGATCCTCGCCGAGCTGCCGAAGGGCATGCGCGTCCTGGCGCTGGTGGAGTTCAACCGGCCCGCGACGGCCGAGCAGCTGGTCGCCTTCGGCAAGGCCTACGACGGCTGCCCCGAGAAGATCGTTTACGAGGCCAGGCCCGGATCCGTGCCGATCACGTTCGGATCGGGCCTGTGGGATCGCACGCCGGTCAGGCCGGAGTCGGGCTGGTGCCACGAGAACCCGTCCGGGATCCTGGCCGAGTTCCGCTCCTGGGACAAGATCCTCCAGGACTCCGACGCGGCTGACCTGCGCGCCTTCGACCTCACCCTCGAACGCGTCCGCAAGGCCGCCAAGGACGGGCTCGCCTACGCCTACCTCGACCAGGGCGTGCCGGTCGACCGCCTGCGCAAGCTGCTGGAGGACCCGCGGGTGCGCGCGGTGGGCCTCATCGACGCGACCTTCGACATCGCCCGCTTCTAGACCGCCAGGGAGTGCGCCACCCCTGCCAGCGACTCCATGCGGGCCACGAAGGCCGGGGCGTGGTCGGGCCAGTGGTGGTGCAGGCGGGCGTAGGTGTGGCCGCGGGCGCCCATGTTGGCCCTGCGGTCGGGGTCTTCCTTGAGATCGAGTACGGCATGCCGTACCGAGTCCACGTCAAAAGGGACGACGAGCCCGCAGCGAGCGGTCTGCACCAGCGTGCCCGACTGAGGAGTGGTGATGACGGGCACGCCGCGCCCCATGTAGTCGAGCACCTTGGTCGGTACGCCCGTGACGTCGGCGGGCGCCAGGGAGATGCCGGCCAAGGCGCCCTCGACCATGCGCAGCGCGTGGCGGTTGGGCACATGGCCGTACCAGTCGAGCAGGCCGACCCGCTGGGCGTCGCGCAGCAACACCCGCGCCTCGCGGTCGGCCTGGCCGATGAGATCGAGGCGGATGCCGTGCGGCACCAGCCGTTCGGCGAGCGAGATGAGCTCGGCGGCGCCGCGCTCGGCCGTCAGGCGACCGAGGTGGACCACCCTGGTGTCGCCGGGAGGGGGAGGGGCGGGCGACACCAGAGTGGCCTCTGGCACCACGGATGGCGAGATCACGTGGTGGCGGCGCTCCGCGCGTGCGGCTCGCCGGGAGTCGGCCGGTTCGCGTACGTCCCAGACCACCGGCGGATGCCGGTAGGGCAGGGCGCGCAGCAGGTCGGCGTCATGCACGAGCAGCAGGTCCGCGCCTCTGACACCGCGGCGCAGGGCGGCCCGCGCCCTGCCGTGCCCGGCGCCGCGCGGTACGTCGATCGCGGTGATCGGCAGCGGTGGTGTCACGTTGAAGTAGGTGAACGGCGCCACGTACGTGATGTCGTGGTCCGCATCGAGGAGTGCGCGGATCTGCCGATGCATGATCCGGGCATCCTCGGGATGATGGTCAATCGTCGCGACACATACCCGCATGTCTTTGATGCTGAGGTTTGCCTGGGTCGGTCAGGTGAAGGGCGGTGGAACTGATGATTAACTTCCGGAGGGACGGCGGTATAGCCAGGTCAAGCGTGGCTCAAGGACCCACTTGAAGATCGTGCGCGTCTCGGGCAGGCACAGGACGATCGCCAGGGCGAACGCGCTGGAGGCGATCGCGAGCACGCCCAGCGGGCCCTGCAGCCAGGGCAGGTCGAGCCAGCCCTGGTCCTTGGCGATCAGTACGGGGATGCCGTGGAGCAGGTAGGCGTAAAGCGTGCGGGTGCCGAGGTCGGAGTACCAGGTCTCGCCACGCGGGACCAGCGACAGTACGGCGAAGCACATCGCCAGCGAGCAGGCCAGCAGTCCGGTGCGCACGCCCAGGCCCATCCACCACGACAGGTCCATGTCCTGGTAGCTGTGCTTGAAGTAGAACGGCTTGAGCGTGGGGTCGAAGCGGGCCACCAGGATCGAGCTGGCCGCGGCGCCGACCAGCGTGACCGCTGAGACGATCTTGATCCACCTGCGGTTGAGCAGCTCGAAGTGCTCGGGCCGCATGACCAGGCCGATCACGAAGAAGGGCAGCAGGCCGAAGAAGCGGTCCATGCTGAAGTCGCCGCTGATCTGCGAGAACCCCGCGAACAGGTAGATGGCGATGGCGACCGGGATGGGGAACTTCATCCGCTTCCACACCGGCGTCGACAGCCGCCAGAACAGCAGCGCCAGCAGGTACCAGTTGAGCCACGCCGGGTCGATGATCGTCAGGCTCCACTTCTGCCCGACGGCGGTGCGGAGCACGGCGTAGCCGACCTCGACGATCACGTACGGGATGACGAACGTGTCGACGAGCTTGTTGGTCTTGGCGTTGGAATTCCAGAAGTTACGCGACAGGTAGCCGCTGATCAGCACGAACAGCGGCATGTGGAACATGTAGATGAAGATGTACAGCGACCGCGAGGAGTCGGTGTTGAGCGTCGGGACCAGCGAGTGGCCGACGACGACCAGCGCGATGAGCACGAACTTGACGTTGTCGAGATACGGGTCGCGCTTCTTGGCCGGTGGCGGTGCCGGCTCCTGCTCGTCCTTCTCCTGCCCCCAGAAACCCGCGTCCTGCCCCGGCAGTGGCCACCGGTTCTTGGCGTCCGTACTGTCCTGCTGCTCGATGGTGGTGGCAGGGACGGAGGACCGGGTGTCAGTCACGTGGCAGACGCTCAGTTCGTTCGGGGTCGGGGGAACGCGACCGCCTGTCTCGACTGACGCCTGGACGACGTCGTACGAGCGCAGTCGCCGACCTCACAACTTTAGCGCCGCGGGACACTCCTGTCTCTGAAGGAGCGCCAAGAAACCCCGTATCCACAGGGAACTTGGAGGTTAGGTGCACACGTTGGACTGGTTTGCACTCACAGTGTTCTGCTTGACGTCTTCGGATACCTTTGTCACCTTTACGCCCTTCCAGTCGTCGCCGACGATCAGCTGGATCACCGGCGGCTTCGCGCCGTCGACGGGCTTCGCGGGCGGGACGGTGGAGGTGTAGGGCTCGGTGGTCAGCGGCTTCACGCCGCCCTTGGCCGGGGTGACGGCCGGTGAGGTCGCCTTGCCCACGACGCCGGCGTAGTCCTCGCCGTTGGTGGCCTTCTTGCCGTAGCGCAATTCGGTCTTGGCCACGCTGCCGGTCGCCGGCTTGTAGTTGCCCAGGCTGACGACCCGGAAGCCCTCCTTGGTGAGCTGGTCGGCGACCTCCCTGGCCTTGCCCTGGGTGGCGGTGCCGTTGAGCACCTGGACCTCGACCTGCTCGGGCTTGACCGTGATCTTCGGCTTGCCCGAGCCGGTGGGCGTGGGCTCGGGCACCACGATGTCGACGTCGGTCTTGATCATGTTGAAGAGCTCGTTGGCGGCGGGCTGCTTCCAGACCACGCGGTTGGGGTCGGTGGGGTCGGCGCCCCACGGCACCGTGATGAACTTGACGTCGCCCGCGGTCATCTTCGCCGCGCTCTGCGCGATCTGGATGAGCTTCTCCGGGTCGTCGGCCAGGCCCGGGTCCATGGTGACCGACTGACCGGCCGCCTTCACGAAGCCGGACAGCTTGGGCACGTTCGTCAGCAGCTCGCCGCTGGTGGCCTTGGCGACGACCTTGCCGAGGAAGAGCTGCTGGCGGCGGATGCGCTGGATGTCGCTGCCGTCGCCGTAGTTGCGCAGGCGGACGAAGCCGAGGGCCTTCTCGCCGTCGAGCACGCTCCTGCCCTTCGGCAGCACGAGCTTGGACTTCTTGTCGTTGACGCCGCTCTTGAGGCAGATCTCGATGCCGCCGAGGGCGTCGACGATGTTCTTGAACCCGCTGAAGTCGACCTCGGCGAAGTGCTGGATGGGGATGCCCGTCAGCGTCTCCAGGGTGGAGATGGTGCAGGCGATGCCGCCGGAGTTGTAGGCCGAGTTGATCATGTCGCGGTGGGGCGGCATGACCGCGCCGGTGGTCTCGTTCTTGCACCGCGGGATGTCGACCATCGAGTCGCGCGGGAAGCTGATGAGCTTGGCGCCGTCGCGGTTGGGCGAGATGTGCATCAGGATGATCGTGTCGGTGCGCTTGCCCGCGCCTCTGCGGGCGTCGAGCTGGCCGTAACGGGCGTTGCCCTGGCCGTCGCGGGTGTCGGAGCCGACCAGGAGGATGTTCAGCGCGCCGGTGGAGTTGGCCGGGCGCGGGTTGAGGATCTGCTCGTTGACGTTCTTCTTGTTGATGGAGCCGAGCGCGTCGCGGTAGAGCGTGTAGCCGGTCAGCGAGCCGGCGACGACCACGCCGGTGAGCCCGATGCTGACCCAGGCCAGGACGCGCATCTTGCCGGGCCCGCCGCCGCTCTTGGCGCGGCGGCCGCGCGGCGGCTGGTCGTCGGGGGGCGGAGGCGGTGACGCCGCGCGACGCGGGCCGCGCATGCCGCCCGGGTCGGTCTGAGCGTTCCGTCTGTCCTGGACGGACACGCTCCGGTGGTCACTCATACGCCCCCCTCAGCTCCAACACGGCCCTCCTCTATTCGAAGAATTCGCCAGGCCGTATCCAGCTGGCTCGGTCGCACACTTGCGCCACGAGACTAGGTCACGTACGGCGTGCCAGGAGCCATGAATGACCGAATCGGTCGTGACCCCAGCGTGATGTTACAGGGCCAAAGCATACTCAGACCTGGACATTTCGTGGAATATCAGCGTGAAAGTCTTTACTGTTTCGGCAGGTCGGAGCGGCTGCGAAGGGCCAGGGCGAGACATGCCAGCGGTACGGCCGGCAGCACGTACCGGTAGTCGAATTCGGCCACCGCCGCCGGGACCACGAGAAGCGCCACCGCCGTTGACCAGGGCACGAGCCACTCCAATTCCGGTCGGCGGCGGATTACGGACAGGGCGGGCGGCACGAGCAGAACCAGCAGCAGGGCGGTCCCCGGCAACCGCGCCACATCCTGGTAGGCCCGCAACCACCCCGCGTACGGCTCCACCACCCGCGTCGCGATCGGCCCGCCCTCGTAGCGCTCGGCCAGCTCGGCGCCGAGCTGCGCCGCGTGCCTGCCGGGAGGGTCCGGCTCCCGCGACGGGAACTCGTAGTAGTCGTAGATCTCCTGGTCGGGGTAGACCGGGCGGCCCCAGGTGAACGTACGGGCCAGCTCGGAGGCGATCGAGGCGGCGTAGTCGAGCGGCTGCGAGCGGATGGCCAGCAGGGCGAACCGCCCCGCCAGGGCGTCGTTGGCACGCGAGAACGTGATGCCGGGCAGCCTGACCAGCGGGGTGTCCTGCGACCAGACGTACTCCTGCGAGGGCGGGCGGCGGTCCGGCGGCCGGGGATCGCAGAGCACGCGCAGGTCGGGTGGCGGATCCATCTTCTGGCAGTCGGCGAACGACTGCGCCCTGGCGTAGAGGAAGACCCCGTTGGCGCCCACCAGGCCGGCACGGTCGTAGGTGGCGTAGAACCAGCCCATGTACGCCATGACCGGGACCAGCGCGGCGGCCAGCAGGACGCCGGTCAGGGCGAGCCGCCTGCGGATCAGGAACCAGCAGGCCAGCAGCACGACCAGAGGCTGGCCGATCGTCCTGGTCAGGGTGGCGGCGGCCAGGAGGAGGCCGATGGCGGTGGCCGTGCGCCAGGTCATCCGGTCCCGGATCGCCAGCACGACGGCGGCGGTGACCAGGAACATGAACAGGGTGTCGGAGACCAGCAGATGTTCCAGCTCGATCTGGTACGCGTCCAGGAGGACCGGGACCGTCGCCAACGTCCTGATCCAGGGGCGGGCCCTCCTGGCGGCCAGGTAGATCATGACCGCGACCGCCAGGCCCATGAGGTGCTGAACCGCCGCGACGGCGGCGAAGCTGTGGAACGGTTCCAGGAGCTTGAGGAAGATGGAGTACCCGGCCGGGCGTACCAGGTCGGGGCGAGGCCGGAAGACGGTGACGATGTAGGTGTAGGAGTCGGGGAACCACAGGGCCGGACGGAAGCCGAGCATCGCCAGCAGGCGCAGGATGGCTCCGGCGGCGAACAGGCCCACGAACCAGCGGTGCTGCCCGGCGGCCCGGACGGCGCGGGTCAGGACGGTGGCCGCGGTCTTGGCCGCGGATTCTTCGAGGCCGGATTCCTCAGGCGACTGAGCCGCCGCCTCTTCGGCTGCCTGAGCCGCCGCTTCCTCCCTCTGGGCCGCCGTTTCCTCGGCCGTCTGGGGCGCCGTTTCTTCGGCCGTCTGGGGCGCCGTTTCTTCGGCCGTCTGGGGCGCCGTTTCTTCGGGCGTCTGGGTCACTGCTTTCTCGGGCGTCCGGGTCGGTGTGCCGGGCTTCTCCGACACCGGCTGTGGAGCGCTGGGCTCGTCCTGTGCCTGGTGGGGGGCGTCGGGGCGCTGGTGCGCGGCGTCGGGTGTGTCCGGTGCCTGGTCCGTCGCGCCGGGCTGGTCCGGTGTCGCCTCCTTCAACGGCCCTCCCCTGTTCACCGCCGTCCGGCCGTACGCTACCGGCTTCCATGCGTTTCGCGATCTCAGGCGGGCGTGTTGTCGGCCCGGTTGGATACCCTCGCGATCAGCGATGGCACCCTCCTGGCTCCGGCCCGACGAGACGCGGAGGCCGTCGGCGGGCCGGGTGCTCGCGACGGCCTCGCTGCTGCCTGCCCTGGTCGTGGCGGGCTGGCTGCTGGCCGGGCTGCCGCTGCTGATGGCGGGGGCGTTCCGGCCGGTGTTCACGGTGGTGCTGGCGCTGCCGGTCATCGCGCTGCTGTGCTGGACGGGGCTGCGGCGCCTGCCCGAGACGGTGGAGGCGACCGGGCGGCAGACGGCCGGAGTGCTGGCGATCGCGGCGGGCTCCGGGATCTTCAACGCGATCTTCCACAGCGAACAGCTCATCGTCCGCCGCGACCCGGCCACCTACGCGCAGTACACCGCCTGGATCGCCGAGCACGGATCACTGCCCATCCCCTACCAGGAGCAGGCCTTCGGCGGCCCCGACCCGGCGCTCGTCTTCGACAGCGTCGGGTTCTTCGACTTCGGCGGGGCGGTGGTGCCGCAGTTCATGGCGGGCCCGCCCATGCTCTTCTCGGCGGCCGACTGGCTCGGCGGGCTGCTGCTCGGGCCTCCGGTGCTGGGGGCGCTGGCGGTGCTCACGGTCGGCGGGGTCGCGGCGCGGCTGGCTGGCGGTCGGGGGGCGCCGGTGGCGGCGCTGGCGTTCGCGGTGAGCATGCCGATCCTCTACACCTCGCGGACCACGTTCAGCGAGATCCCGTCACTGATCCTTTTGTTCGGCGGCCTCTGCCTGGCCCACGACGCCCTGACCCGCATCTGGACCCCCGTGCCCGCCCGGCCCTCCGTGCCCGCCCGGTCCGGCGGGGTCGGCGGGTCAGGCGTCGACGGGTCCGGGGTCGGCGGGCCCAGCGGGTCCGGCGGGTCCGGCGTCGCCCGGTCTGGCGGGGCTGACCCGTCTGGCGGGACCGACCCGTCGGGCGGGGCCGGCCGCTCTGGCGGGGTCGGCCGGTCGCGCGCCCTCGGGGCGAGCAGCGCAACAGGGCGCACCACGGCGACACACGTCCTCCCGCCCCGGCAGGACGACCCGGCCGTCCCCGGCAGCGGGAACGTCGCGACCGGCGGGCCCCTCGCGGGTGAAACCGCTCCGGCGCCCACGACCGGAGCGGAGGCCGCCGGAACCGTGGCCGCAAGGGCAATGGAGGGCGGGGAAGGCACCGAGGCCGCCGGAACCGGGGCCGGTGGCGGCAGTCCGGCGACCGCTGAGAGCTCGGCGGACAGCGAAGGCATGGGCAGCGCCGGCGGCGAAAGTGCGGCGGGTGGTGCTGCTGCGGGTGAGGGGCGGGTTGCGGGTGTAGGCGGGTCTGAGGGTGGGGTTCGGTGGGTTGCCGGGCTGGCGGGACTGGTGTTCGGGCTGGCCACGCTGGTGCGGATCGACGGGTTGCGGGACGTGCTGCCCGTGCTGGCCTTCGCGGGTCTGCTGGTGGCCATGAGCCGGTTCCGGCGGCCGGTCGGCGTGCTGGGGCTGCCGCTGCTGGGCGGGCTGGCGGTCGGGGTCGGGCTGGGGTTTCTGGCGGCCTACACGTTCGCGCGGCCGTACCTGGCCTATCTGTCCCGTTCGGTGGTGCCGCTGCTGCTGATCTGCGGTGTCGTCCTGGTTCTGACGCTCGTGGGTACGGCCGTCGCCCCCCGCCTGGCCCGGATCCGGCTGCCCCGGCGGCTGCCCGAGATCGGCGCGGCGCTGGTGGCCCTGGTGATGGTCGGGTTCGCGGTGCGGCCGTGGGTCCAGACGGTGCATCGGCAGCCGGTGAGCAGGGACGACGTGCGGACGGCCCGGTTCATCGAGGAGACGCAGAAGGCCAACGGCCTGCCGGTCGACGGAACGCGGCTGTATTTCGACGAGTCGCTCTATTGGGTGATCTGGTACGTGGGCGTCCCGGTCGTGGTGCTGGCCACGGTGGCGGCCGCCGTTCTGGTGCGCAGGCTGCTGCGCGACGCCGCCGCGTTCGAGTGGCTGCTGCCGCTGGCCGTCATCGGCTGGACCACCGTCACCACACTGCTGCGTCCCGAGATTACGCCGGACCAGCCGTGGGCCGCGCGCCGTCTGGTCCCGGTGGTGATACCGGGGTTGATCGTGCTGGCGGTGTGGGGGCTCGACTGGGTCCGCGACAAGACCCGCAGGCTCGGGTACGGCTCGCGTGTCCAGGCCTGGACGGCCGGCGTCGGGACGGTCCTGATCCTGGTCCCGCCGGTCATCACGTCCATCGGCACCGCGTTCACCCCGATCGAGCGGGGCGAGCGGGCGGCCGTCGAGGCGATGTGCCGGGCGATCCCGCGCGACGCCTCCGTCCTGATCATCGAGCGGGTGACCGCCGACCGCTTCACCCAGGTGGTGCGGGGCATGTGCGGCGTCCCGGCCGCCGATGTGCGCCGGGAGTGGGGCTCGGACACGGCCAGGAGGGAAGACGTCGACCGCTTGATCGCCGGGGTGGAACGGGCCGGCCGTACCCCCGTGATCCTCGCGGCGAGCGCGGACCAGGTGCGGTTCTACGGACCGTTCGAGCAGGTCATGGCCCTGGTCGTCCGCCAGGACGAACGCTCGCTGACCGAACCGCCCAACGGCACCTGGAGCCTGCGGATCAACGTCTGGATGTCCCACCCATAAAACCCCATTTGACCTAGATCGTGGGTGATCGCGATTATGTGTCGCCATGAGGCGTACGTGGGTGGTCGCGGCGTTAACGACGGCGCTGGCGACCAGTGGAATGGGCTCGGCTGCGGCCGACACCCCGGCGGACAGCACGCTGGGCGAGACCTCGGTGAACGAGGCTCAGGAGAACAGGGACGCCGAGCCGGGCGCCGGCGACGTGAGCGTCGAGCCCGGGAGCGGCGCGGACGGGGTGGTCGCGGTCGCGGTCTCGCCGCTGCCGACCCCCAAGGCCGCCTGGCCTACGACGGGACGCCTGACGGTCTACCTGTGCTCCAAGGCCAGTCTCCAGAAGAAGTGCGACGGCCGCGGGCCGGACGACGAGCAGAAGCGGAAGATCGAGCGGCTGCTGAAGCGGCTGTCCGGGCTGTCCGGCTTGCGGTACGTCTCCGAGGACGAGGCCTACCGCAACGCCCGCGAGGACGGCCTGCGAGTGCGGAAGGGCGCCATTCCGGCTTCCTTCCGGGCGGAGGTCAAGGTCCCGAACGTGAAGCTGGGCCCGAAGCTGGAGAAGCTGCCCGGGATCACCACGGCCAGGGTCTGGCGGACGGACTTCTGGGCAGGGCGGGCGCAGGCGAAGGTCGAGCTCTGCGGTGCGGCCAACTGCCCGGGGCGCGGCGCGATCACCGACCACGAGCGGGACGCCGTCTTCGAGGCGCTGCGCACCCTGCAGGGCGTGAAGAAGGTCTACCTGGAGTCGCGCCGGCACGCGATCGACAACTGGCGCCGCGTCACCCATGAGAACAGGACGCCCGCCGTGGGCGAGTACTTCCATCTCGTGCTGACGGACGCCTCGGTGTTCGAGCAGATTCGCCCTGCTCTGCGGGGTCTTCCGGGGGTGGATCAGGTTTCCCGGCATCGCTGATGTGGACGCCGCGTTCCGCTGGGCAGAGTAACCTCGACCCACGTGAGCACGCCTGAGACCCCCCAGAGTGGACCCGCCGTGGAAGAAGCGCCGTACGTCACGATCGTCCTGCCCTGCTACAACGAGCAGGATCATGTCATCGACGAGGTCGAGCGAATCACCGAGGCGATGGACTCCAGCGGCTACACCTACGAGCTCGTGGCCGTCGACGACTGCTCGACGGACGCGACGCTGGCGAAGCTGCAGGAGGCCGCCCCGCGATTCCCGAACATGCGGATCCGGGCGTTCCACCGCAACGGGGGATCGGGCACCGTACGCAGGATCGGCACCCAGGAGGCGCGCGGCGAGATCGTCGTGTGGACCGACGCCGACATGACCTACCCGAACGAGCGCATCCCCGACCTGGTCCAGATCCTGGAGAAGGACCTGACGATCGACCAGGTCGTGGGCGCGCGCACGTCGGAGGAGGGCTCGCACAAGCTGCTGCGGGTGCCGGCCAAGTGGGTGATCAGGAAGGTCGCCGAGAAGCTCGCCGGCCAGAAGATCCCGGATCTCAACTCCGGTCTGCGGGCCTTCCGCAAGTCGGTGGCGCGGCCGTACCTGCGGCTGCTGCCTCCCGGGTTCTCGTGTGTCACGACGATCACGCTGTCGTTCCTGTCGAACCAGCACGACGTCTACTACCTGCCGATCGGCTACGCCAAGCGGGCGGGCAAGTCGAAGTTCAGCTTCATCTCCGACGCCTACCGCTACATCCTGCAGGTCCTGCGGATGATCATGTATTTCAACCCGCTGAAGGTCCTGATGCCGCCGGCGTTGTGGCTGGTCGGCATCGGGTTCGTCAAGGGCGTGTGGGACATGGTCCAGCATCCCTTCTACTTCCCGGCCAACACCGTGATGATCTTCCTGTCGGGCATGCTGATCGGCGCCGTCGCGCTGCTGGCCGACCTGATCGTGCGGAGCAGGGGAGAGTAGGTGCGGATCGCGATCGTCGGCCCGACGTACCCGTACAAGGGCGGCGGGGCGCAGCACACCACCGAGCTGGCGCACCGGCTGAGCGCGCTGGGTCATGACGTGGTGATCGAGTCGTGGAAGGCCCAGTATCCGGGCTTTCTCTACCCCGGCCGGCAGACGATCTCGGCTCCTGAGGGCCGGCCGTACCCGAAGACGCTGCGCAGGCTCGACTGGCGGCGGCCGGACGGGTGGGTGGCGTGCGGGCGGCGGTTGCGCGGCGCCGACCTGGTGGTCTTCGCGGTGCTCAGCCCGGTGCAGGTGCCCGCCTATCTGGGAATTTCGTATGGCATCGCGGGCAGGGCCACGACGGTGGCGCTGTGCCACAACGTGTTGCCGCATGAGCGCAAGCCTTACGACAGGCCGCTCATGAAGGCGCTGCTCAAGCGGGTCGACAGGGTGCTCACACACTCGGAGCAGCAGGCGGCGCTGGCCGGGGAGCTCACGGACAAGCCGGTCCGGGTGGCCGCGATGGCGCCCCACCTTCCCTCGAAAAATGCCGAAAAATCGGGGCAAGTCCACAACAATCTGCTGTTCTTTGGGATCGTCCGGCCGTACAAGGGGCTGGATCTGCTGCTCAGGGCGTTGCCGGACGGCGTCGGGCTGACCGTCGCCGGGGAGTTCTGGGGCGGGCTGGAGGAGACCGGGCGGCTCATCTCCGAGCTCGGCATCGGCGACCGGGTCGAACTGCGGCCCGGGTACGTGGCCGCCGAGGACGTGCCGGAGCTCTTCGCCCGCGCCGACGCCCTGGTCCTGCCCTACCGCAACGCCACCGCCAGCCAGAACGTGTGGCTCGGCCACGAGCACGGCGTCCCGGTGATCGCCACCCGGGTGGGCGCGCTCGCCGACCACATCACCGACGGCGTGGACGGCCTGCTGGTCGAACCGGAGGACGTCGAAGGGCTCAGAAAGGCGATCGAGCGGCTCTACGCCGACCCGGTCGGGTTGCGCTCCGGGGTCAAGTCGGTGGACCCGGAGCCGTTCTGGTCGGCGTACGCGGCGGCCTTGCTGGATTCCTGACGGCCCAGCAGGAAGGCGACTCCGGCCGCGGTGGCGTCGGCCAGCGTGAAGGCCACCCGCGACAGCAGCGCCACCGCGAAGGCCGCGCCCGTGCCGATCAGCGGGGTGAACACCAGCACCAGCGCGCCCTCGCGCACGCCCACCCCGGCCGGCACCACGAACGTCAGCAGCCCGGTCGCCCAGGCGAAGGCGTAGGCGCCGGTCGCCAGTACGTAGAGGTCCCACCGGCCGGCCAGCAGCATGGTGTGCACGCCGTAGATCAGCCAGCCGAGCGCCGTCCACGCCACGGCCACCAGCACGGTACGGCCCGGCAGCACGCTCTCCAGCGGCTCCTTGCGCGCCAGCCGCAACGCCAGGTTGAGCCCCCAGGTCAGCACCTTGGGATGCAGGCAGACCACGATGACCGGGACGATGAGCAGCAGGTACCAGGCCTTGCGCAGCGCCTCGTGCGTGGCCAGCGTGGCCGCGGCGATCGTCAGCGCCACCCCGAGGTTGATCACCAGCGCGAGCGAGATGCACGCGAACGTACGCCGCGGCGGGCTGCCGTGGTCGCGCCCGAGATCCATCATGGCCGCGTAGGCCCAGACCGAGCCCGGGATGTACTTGCCCAGCTGGCCCACGAACATGATCCGCCCGCTCACCCGCAACGACAGCGGCGAGCCCAGCCCGGCCAGCACCTCCCGCCAGGCCACCAGCATGCAGAACTGCCCGGCCAGGACCGCGGCGAACGCCCCCGCCAGCGCCCAGGGCGACAGGCCGGACAGGGCGGTCGTGGTCTCACCCCAGTTCTTGGCCAGGCCGTACCCGAGAAATCCGAGCGCGACCAGCGCGAGCAGGACACGCAGCAGGCGGCGGAGCATTCGCCAAATCTACGCGCGGTTGGCGATGATTAGCCAGACGACGAGGCCGATGAGCGCGGCGGCCGCCAGCGCGGTAAGGGTGATTTTGACCCAGCTGTAGGGGCGCTGGCCCTGAACCTCCCCGGTGACGCCGTTGATGAGCACCTGGTAGGTCTTGCCGCCGAACAGGTAGCAGCCGATCCACACCGGCAGCAGCAGGAGCTTGAACGTGACATGGGTGTACGTCGTGTCGACCGTGCTCACGCGCTGCTCGTCGCCGCCGATGTCCCGGCGGCAGTCCTGCCTGATGACCTCGGCCATCTCCTGCTTGGCGGCCTCGATGCCCTGTTCCGGCTCGACCTCGTAGCGCAGGGTGTGGTGGCCGGAGATGTAGGCGGGCTCGAAGGGGAGGGCCTGGCCGGTGGGCCACGGTTCAAGCTCGGCCAGTTGCTCGGGGGTGACCCGGTGGGTCGCGGCCACGAGCACGTCGTCGAAGTGGCGCGAGACGGTGCCGGAGGCCGGCCACCAGCGGGTCTTGCGCACCTGGCGGGTCTTGGTCTCGCCGTTCTCCGTGTAGGTCTCGGTGACGTAGTAGTGCTCGCCGCGCGAGCCGGTGTAGTCGGACGTGGTGCCGGAGTCGAAGGTCCAGTGCGGGACATATGTGGACTTCATCGACTCCGCCTCGCTGACCTTCTTGAGGCGGTTGGGGGCGAACCAGCGGGACTTCACCCAGCCGCGCAGCGCCGTGCGCGAGCCGTTCTTGTCCAGCGCGAACGGGACCACGGCCTCGGGCGCGATCTGGCCGCCCGCCGTGGTGTCCGCGACCAGCGCGGCGCCGCAGAACTGGCAGCTCTTCGACAGCGCGTCGCTCTCCGTGCGCGCGCCGCACCCCGGACAGGCACTCTGGTGTACGGCTACCGCCGCCACCCGCGGCTTGGCCAGGAAGGCGGCGTAGTCGTGCTCGCGCACCGCCCGTTCCGGGGCGGCGATGCGCTGCTCGAAGCCGCAGTACGGGCAACGCTGCACGCTGGTGCCCGGGGCGTAGGCGACGCTCGCGCCACAGCCCGAGCACGGATGGGTGGTTTGTGCGGGGGAGGACAAATCCGGAGCCTTTCTGCGGTTCAGGCGGGCGGGAGCGGCGGGGGCGTCTGGGCGAGCAGCCCGGCGAGCTCGGGGACGTCGCGGGCGGGCGACCACTGCGCCATCCCGGCCTTCCACACCAGCGTCTCGGGCGTGAGGCCGGTGTTCACGAGCGCGGCCTGGTCGTAGGGGCCCTTGCGCTCGCCGCCGACGCCGACGTACCACTGCGCGGACGGCAGGGGCGGCGGCGTGGCGGGCGGCGGTGCGGCGGGCGGTGCGAAGGCCGAGGCGGCGGCCTGCTGGCCCGCCACCATGCCGACTCCGAGTCCCATGGCGCCGTTGGGGTTCCCGGCGGCGGCCTCCACCGCGTTGGCCGCCTGGAACTGGGAGTAACGTCCCAGGTCGCCGACGATGCCCATCTGGGTGCGCTTGTCCAGCGCCTGCTCGACCTCGGGCGGCAGCGAGATGTTCTCGATGCTGAAGTTCGGGATCGAGATGCCCACCTCCGCCAGGTCGGCGCTGAGCACCTCGGCCAGGCGGCGGCCCATCTCGTGCTGCTTGGCGGCCAGGTCGAGCACGGGCATCCCGGCCGTGGCCAGCGCGGGCGCGAGCCGGCTGACGATCATCTGGCGGAGGTAGCCCTCGACCTCCTCGGTCCTGAACTGCTGGTCGGTCCCGGCCAGTTCGGTCAGCAGCTTCCTGGCGTCGATGACGCGGGCGGAGTAGGCGCCGAAGGCGCGCAGCCGGATGGGGCCGAACTCGGCGTCCCTGATCATGACGGGGTTCTGGGTGCCCCACTTGAAGTCGCTGAACTGGCGGGTGCCGACGAAGTACACCTCGGCCTTGAAGGGGGAGTGGAAGCCGTGCTTCCAGCCCTTGAGCGTGGACAGGATCGGCAGGTTCCGGGTTTCCAGCGTGTACGTGCCGGGCGGGAAGATGTCGGCGATCTGGCCCTCGTTGACGAAGACCGCGACCTGCGACTCGCGCACGACCAGGCGCGCGCCCATCTTGATCTCGTTCTCGTAGCGGGGGAATCGCCAGACGATGGTGTCGCGGCTGTCGTCGAGCCACTCGACGATGTCGACGAACTCGCCCCGGATCTTGTCGAACACGCCCACATTTCCCCCCAAGGTCGGAAATATCTGGCGGGCACGCTACCAAAGGGCGTTTGACAACTGATTAACGCGCGGGCCCGGTACTGTGGGGCAGCGTGGCGGGAGCGAACCCGGCGCACTGAGCGGAGTGGTCGCGAGGAACGAGCGCCCGCGGAGGAGGAACGGCAAGCGACCCATGAGCAGGCAACAGCAGCTCGAATACTCCGAGTTCCAGGCGGCGATGCTCGACGAGGGCAAGCGCCGCCGCAAGGCCGCGAAGATCATCGCGGTGCTGGAGCACTTCCACGGGCCGCTGGCGGGGCTGACCGTGGGCGACGTGGGCTGTTCCGCCGGATTCATCGCCGACGAACTGGCCGGCGCGGGCGCCAAACACACGCTGGGCATCGACATCGACGTGCCCGGCCTGCGCAAGGCCGCCGACCGCTTCGGCGAGCGGGTGGCGTTCGTCTGCGGTGACGGCACGGCGCTGCCGTTCCCCGACCGCTCGGTGGACGTGCTGGTCTTCAACCACATCTACGAGCACGTGGTCGACCCCGACGCGGTCGTCGCCGAGATGCACCGGGTCCTGGCCGACGACGGCGTCCTCTACCTCGGCCTCGGCAACCGGCTCGGCATCATGGAACCGCACTACAAACTGCCGTTCCTGTCGTACCTGCCGCCGTCGCTCGCCGACCGTTACGTGCGCGCCTTCGGCCGCGCCGACCACTACTACGAGCGCTTCCGCACCCGCCGCGGGCTCAAGCGCATGCTGCGCGCCTTCCACGTCTGGGACTACACCTTCCCCGTGCTGGCCACGCCGACCCGCTTCGCCGGTGGGGAGCTGTTCCCCGGCGTGCTGGGCAAGGTGGTGCGGGCCGTACTGGCGAAAACCCCCCGTGAGGTGCTCAAGCTGCTCCTCCCGGTCGTGCCGACCTACCTGTGGGTGGCCACCAAGACGCCGCGCCGTCCGCGCGGCGCCGCACTCCCGCAGCCGCCGGAAAGAGTGCTTTGAGTACGGCGGAGCCGCGCACGGCACGCCGCTCCGTGGTGAAGAAGGTGGTCAGGTTCGGCTTCCTGGCCATCGCCCTGGGCTTCGGCACCTGGGCGGTCGCCTCCCAGTGGGACGCCGTGGCCGCCGGGTTCGCGAAGCTGTCGTGGCCCATGGTGGCCGCCTCGCTGGTCGCGGTCGTTGCGGCGCTGCTGGGCGCGATGCTCACGTGGCGCACGCTCCTCGCCGACCTGGGCTCGCCGCTGCCGTTCAGGTCCGCGGCCAAGGTCTTCTTCGTGGGCCAGCTCGGCAAGTACATCCCCGGCGCCGTCTGGCCGGTGATCGCGCAGATGGAGATGGGCCGCGACCTCGGTGTGCCCCGGTCGCGCAGCGCCGCTGCGTTCTTCCTGATGATGCCGATCCAGCTGGCCACCGGCCTGCTCGTCACGCTCGGCACCCTCGGCTGGGACCGCTACGGCTGGCTGCTGCTGGCCCTCCCGGTGATCCTCGTGCTGCTGGAACCCAAGGTCATCAACGCGGTGATCGGGTTCGGGCTGCGCAAGCTCAAGCGCGATCCGCTCGAACGCCCGCTCACCCGGCGCGGCATGCTGACCGCGCTCGGCTGGGCGCTGGCCGGTTGGGCCGCCTACGGTGCGCACCTGTACTTCGTCGCGCCGCAGACCGGGCTGCTCTTCGCGATCGGCGCGTTCGCGCTGTCGTGGTGCCTGGGCATCCTGACCTTCGTCGTGCCCGCGGGGGCGGGGGTGCGCGAGGTGGCCATGGTGGCGGTGCTGTCACCGGTCATGGATCGAGGCTCGGCGATCGCGGTGGCCCTTGTGTCGCGGATTGTCATCATCGTCGGTGATCTGATCTGCGCGGGTATCGCCGGATTCGTTGCGCGTCGCGACCGTGTGTGAGTTGGACCACGTTTTTGGGGACGCTGGTCTTAGGCTGAACGAGAGAGGGGGACAACCGGTCCCACGTTGATCTTGAGGGGAGAAGATCTTCGTATGCCTCGTGTGCTTGTCGACGCCGCCGCGGTCCCCGCTGACCGCGGTGCGTTGATCCGATATGTAGACGGCCTCATCGGCGCCCTTCACCGGGCCGGGGCCGACCTCGTGGTGGTCTGCCAGCGTTCCGACGCGGAGCGTTACGGCAGGCTGGCGCCCTCCGCGCGGATCCTGCCCGGACCCGTCGCCATCACCAACCGGGCCACCAGGCTCGCCTGGGAGCAGACCGGGGTACCCCTGCTCGCCCGGCAGGCCGGAGCCGACGTGATCCACGCGCCCTACTACTCCATCCCGCTGCGCTCCGGCCTGCCGACGGTGGTGACCGTCCACGACGTCACCTGGTTCACCGAGCCCGACCAGCACGGCACGGTCAAAGCGTCCTTCTTCCGCTCGGCCACGCGCACCGCCGTGCGACACGCCCGGCGGGTCATCGTGCCCTCCAAAGCCACCCGCGACGAACTCGTCCGCGTCCTGGCCGCCGACCCCACCCGCATCGACGTCGCCTACCACGGCGTCGACCAGGAGATCTTCCACCCGCCGACCGAAGAGGAGACCCGGCGCGCGGCCGAGCGGTGCGGACTGCGCGACCAGCGCTACGTCGCCTTCCTCGGCGCGCTGGAACCGCGTAAGAACGTTCCCAACCTCATCCGCGGCTTCGCCATGGCCGTCAAGAGCCTGCCCGACCCGCCCGCGCTGGTGATCGGCGGCGGCGTGCACGAGGACGACGTCGACGCCGCCTGCCGCGAGGTCGAGGCCACGGTCAGGGTCATCCGCCCCGGCTACCTGCGCAGCCCCGACCTGCGCGGGTTCCTCGGCGGGGCGCTGGTGGTGGCCTTCCCGTCGAAGGGCGAGGGCTTCGGGCTCCCGGTGCTGGAGGCCATGGCCTGCGGTACGCCCGTGCTGACCACCCACCGCACCTCGCTGCCCGAAGTGGGCGGGGACGCGGTGGCGTACAGCGAGCCGGACGCCGACAGCATCGCCACGGCGCTCGGCCAGCTCCTGGCCTCCTCCGAACGGCGGGAGCAGCTCCATCGGGCCGGACTGGCGCGGGCCCGCGAGTTCACCTGGGACGCCTCGGCCGAGGCGCATCTCTGCTCCTATCAACGGGCGGTCGAATAGTTGGATAACCTCGCGGAGTGATGGAGAGCTCTTTGCCAGGCCTCGAGGCGATCCTCCTGGTCGGGGGCCAGGGTACGCGCCTGCGCCCGCTGACACTGGGCACGCCCAAGCCGCTGCTGCCGACCGCCGGTGTGCCGTTCCTGGCGCACCAGCTCGCGCGCGCCCGCTCGTTCGGGGTGCGCCGCATCGTGTTCGCCACCTCCTACAAGGCGTCGATGTTCGAGCCGGTCTTCGGCGACGGCGCCGACTTCGGGCTCAAGCTGGAGTACATGACCGAGGAGACGCCCCTCGGCACCGGCGGTGCCATCCGCAACGCCGCCCAAGCCCTGACCGTCTCCTCCGACGCGCCCGTCCTCGTGCTCAACGGCGACATCCTGTCCGGTCACGACATCGGTGACCAGATACGCGGCCACGTGGACCGGCAGGCCGCCGTCACCCTCCATCTCACCGAGGTCGACGACCCGACCCGGTTCGGCTGCGTGCCCACCGACTCCTCGGGCCGGGTCACCGCCTTCCTGGAGAAGACCCCCAACCCGGTCACCAACCGCATCAACGCGGGCTGCTACGTCTTCACCCGGTCGGTGATCGACTCGATTCCCGCCGGGGAGGTCGTGTCCGTCGAACGGCAGACCTTCCCGGGGCTCATCGAGTCGGGCGAACTCGTGCTCGGTTACGCCGACCGCACGTACTGGCTGGACGTCGGCACGCCGGCGGCGCTCGTCCAGGGCTCGCGCGACCTCGTACTCGGCAAGCTGGCCTCACCCGCGCTCCCCGGCCCGACCGGCGAGCACCTGGCGTTGCCCGGCGCCCTCCTGTCCCCGGAGGCGAAGGCGGTGGGCGGCACCGTCGTGGGCGCCGGGGCCCGGGTCGAGGCGGGCGCCACGGTGACGGGCAGCATCCTGCTGGACGACTGCGTGGTCGGCGCCGGTGCCACGGTGACCGACTCGGTGGTGGGCGCGGGAGCCCGGATCGCCGCGGGCGCGGTGGTACGCGACGCGCTGATCGGCGACCGGGCGGTGGTGGGGGCGGGCAACGAACTGCAGGCGGGCATCCGGGTGTGGCCCGACATCCAGCTCCCGGACTGCGCCGTCCGCTACTCCAGCGACGTCTAACCCCCAGACAACACGGGCACCCGCGACCCCCTCAGACACGCGGCGCCCCCAGACACGCGGCGGGCCGGGCACGCGGCGCCCCAGCGCACGCAGTGTTCGGTGGCGGTGGCGCGGGGTGCGCCGCGCCGGGGCCGGGCTGCCTGTGTGCTTGGGGTGTCCACGCTTGGGGTGGCTTCGCTCCGGGTTTTGTGGGTTGCCCGAGCAGTCTCTGCTGGGGTGCGTGGTGGGGATCGCCGGGAGGTGGTGCGGGGAGTGCTCACTGAAGAGAGGTGCCGTGAGGGGGAGTTAGAAGGTGCGGTAGTCGCGGATGGGCATGCGGGGGCCTCGGGGTGGGGGGCGGAGGCCGGTCAGGCCGATCAGGACGGTGGCGCGGTGGCGGTGGCCGGTGTAGGGCTCCAGGAGGCGCATCATGCCGGGGTCGTCCGTCTTTTCGCCGGTCAGTGCGTAGCCGACGATCTTGGCCAGGTGGAAGTCGCCGACGCTGACGGCGTCCGGGTCGCCGAACGCGCGCTGGCGGACCTCGGCGGAGGTCCACACGCCGATGCCGGGCAGGGTGCGCAGGAGGCGGTCGGCCTCGGCGCTGGTCGTCGCGGACTCGAGTTTCGTCGCGTGCCAGGCCGCGGTCGCGATGGTTTTCGCGCGTACGGCCTCCGCCCCCGACCGGTGCCACGCCCAGGTGGGGATTTCGCGCCAGACACCGGGTTCCGGCACGACGCGCATGCCTTCGGGGGCCGGGCCGGGGGCGGGTTCGCCGTAGCGGTTGAGTAGCCAGCGCCACGCCCGCCACGCCTCGCGGCCGACGACCTTCTGCTCCAGGACGGCGGGCACGAGGGCTTCCATGACGCGGCCGGTACGCCCGATGCGCAGCCCCCTGTGCTTCCGGAAAACGTCCTCCAAAACCGCATGTTTCACGGTAAATCCGGAAGCATCATCGTCAGCCCCCATCAACCCGGGCAACGTTTCCAACAGCCAGTCCGCTCCCGGGCCCCAGGCGTGGCCGTAGACGGTGGAGGATTTGAGGGAGACGCGCAGGGTGCCGGGGCCGGCGGGCGTGCGGGACGTGCGCCAGATCGCGCCGTCGCGCCCCTGCCGCCAGGTGGGGTCGCCGCTGCCGCGCCGGTGCGGGCCCACGACGAGGCCCACGTCAACGGGCTCGTCCGGCGTCCACGCTCGCTCTTTCACGCCTCCAGTGTGCCCGTACCCGCGCGGCCTGGACGACCGCGCGGGTCAAGGGGACGGCGTCAGCCGTACCGGATCAAGAAGGGAAACCCCATCCGGGGGTGCCGGGCTTCGGCGGCGTGAACTCCCGCAGAGACCTGACCTCGGACGGCGGCACCGCGGGGCAGCGGGCGCCGGGCGCGGGCAGGCGCTGGGAGAGCAGGTACGCGTCGATCGTCCCGGTCGCGCAGGCACCGCGGCCGTAGACGATGTGGCCCCAGCCTTCGTAGGTGAGCAGCCGGCCCGAGCGGCCGAGCTGCCGCGCGGTGCCGAGCGCCCACGGGTAGACCGTGGCCGGGTCGTGCAGTGAGTTGGCCACCAGCAGCGGGGTCTTGGTGCGGACCTTCAGGTCGTGCTGCGGGTTGGGGATCGGGGCGGGCTGGCCGAGGCAGGAGACGACCGGGAAGATCGCCAGGCTGCTGTAGCGCATGTCGGGCGCGATCTTGCTCTGGCGGCGGACGTGTGAGTTCCACTCGCGGTAGTCGCGCACGGGCAGGCGGAAGTCCAGGCAGAAGATCTGGAACGGGTTCGGCTGAACCTCCTGTGTACGGTCGACGGCCGGGGTCAGGGCGCCCGTGCTCAGCGTCCCGGTGCTGAGCAGCTCGTCGATGGTCCGGGAGAGCTCCGGCCAGCCGCGCGGGTCGTAGAAGCGGCCGACAGCGAAACTGACGATGTCGAAGGCGGTGAGCTTCGCGCCGGGCTGTCCGGGGACGGAGATCTCGCCACGGTCGGCGCGGGCCAGGAGGTCCTTCCAGATCGCCCGCAGGTCCTTGCCGTGCTGCAGGCAGGAGGTCTCACGCTTGCACCATGCGGCGAACTCGTTGAACGCGTCCTGCGCGCCCCACGTCTCGGTGTCCATGAAGCCGCGGGTGCCGAGGCTGTGGTCCATGGTGCTGTCGAGCGTCAGCGCGCGTACGCGCTGGGGGAAGTTCTCGGCGTAGAGCTGGCCGAGCAGGGTGCCGTAGGAACCGCCCCAGTAGGTGATCTGACGCTCGCCGAGCGCGGCGCGGAAGGCGTCGAGGTCCTTGGCGGTGCTGAGCGAGTCGACGTGGTCGAAGACCGGGCCGGTACGCGCCCGGCAGTCGGCGCGCAGCCGCTCGTTGTAGGCCAGCCGCTTGTCGAAGTCGGCCTGGCTCGTCATGAGCGGGTGGGGCGCCTCGGCCAGCACCGCGGTGGAGCAGAGCACCGGGTTGCTGCGGTTGGTGCCGCGCGGGTCGAGGCCGACGACGTCGAAGCGGCGCAGGAGCTCGGGGCTGAGGTACTGCGGGGCGAAGAGCACCTCTTCGACCCCGGACCCGCCGGGCCCGCCGGCGCCCAGCACGAACGCGCCGATCCTGGCGGACGGGTCGGTGGCCTTGCGCCGCGCCACGCCGACGTTGAAGGTGCCGCTCGCCGGGTTGTTCCAATCCACGGGTACGGCCAGCGTCCCGCATTCGACGGCCGGATCCTCCGGGCACGGAGCCCACGCGACGGCCGGTTTGGCGGGCGTCGCGGCCGAGGCCGTGGGCGCCAGCAGGGACAGGGGAACCAACAGCCCTGTTAACAGGGCGGCGAATCTTCGCATGACTTGATCATCAGTTGCGGAACCCGGTCAGGGAAAGGGACCTGAGGAGGGTTGGAGGAGTAGGTCCTAGGGAGGAGCGGGCGTCATACCGAGGGCTGGGTGCGCTACAGAGACTCAGAGGGTCGTATCGTGCCGCTATGACTGTGGTCAGTGATTCCGCTCTGCGCCGGGCGCTCGCCCGCGCCCGCGATGGCAAGGCACTCGACGTCACCGAGGCGACCGTTCTGCTGCACGCCCGCGACGGGCACCTCGACACTTTGCTCGAACACGCCGGACGTGTGCGTGACGCCGGGCTGCGCAACGCCGGGCGGGACGGGGTGATCACGTACAGCAAGAACGTGTTCATCCCGCTGAGCCGGTTGTGCCGCGACCGCTGCGGCTATTGCACGTTCGCGACGGCCCCGCACAAGCTGCCCGCCCCGTTCCTCAGCCCCGACGAGGTGCTGGAGATCGCCCGGCAGGGCGCCGCCCTGGGGTGCAAGGAGGCGTTGTTCACGCTCGGCGACCGCCCCGAGGACCGCTGGCACCAGGCGCGCGAGTGGCTGGACGCGCACGGCTACGACGACACGATCTCCTACGTCCGCGCGATGGCGATCCGGGTACTGGAGGAGACCGGCCTGCTGCCGCATCTGAACCCGGGCGCGCTCACCTGGCGCGACTTCCAGCGGCTGAAGCCGGTCGCCGGGTCGATGGGGATGATGCTGGAGACCACCTCCACGCGCTTGTTCACCGAGAAGGGCGAGGCCCACTACGGCTCGCCGGACAAGGACCCCGCGGTGCGCCTGCGGGTGCTGGAGGACGCCGGCAGGTCGAACGTGCCGTTCACGACCGGCGTGCTGATCGGCATCGGCGAGACGGTCCAGGACCGCGCCGAGTCGATCTTCGCGATCAGGAAGGTCGCCCGCGAGTACGGCGGCGTCCAGGAGGTCATCGTCCAGAACTTCCGCGCCAAGCCGGACACGGCGATGCGCGGCATGCCCGACGCCGACCTGCGCGAACTGGCGGCGACCATCGCCGTCGCGCGGCTGGTGCTCGGCCCGAGGATGCGCATCCAGGCGCCGCCGAACCTCATCGGCGGCGAGTTCGAGCTGATGGTCAGGGCCGGCATCGACGACTGGGGCGGCGTCTCGCCGGTGACGCCTGACCACGTCAGCCCCGAGCAACCGTGGCCGCAGATCGAGGACCTGGCCGCCCGCACCGGCGCCGCCGGGTACGGCATGCGCGAGCGCCTGACCCTCTACCCCGAGTACGTGCTGGCCGGCGAGCCCTGGACCGACCCCCGCGTGATGGCGCACATCAGCGCCCTGGCCGACCCGGAGACCGGCCTGGCCAGGGAGGACGCGGTCCTGAAGGGCATCCCCTGGCAGGAGCCCGACGGCGGCTTCTCCGCCTCCGGCCGGGTGGACCTGCACACCGCCGTGGACACCGAGGGCCGTACGACCGACCGCCGAGACGACTTCGACAACGTCTACGGCGACTGGGACGCGCTGCGCGAGCGGCTGCCCGCCGCCGCGCCCGCGGCGATCCTGGGCGACCTGAGCCAGGCGCTGCGCCGCGCGGAGTCCGACCCCGCGGGCCTGAGCGACGCCGAGGCGGTGGCGCTGCTCGGCGCCGACGGCCCGGCCCTCGACGAGCTGACCCGCATCGCCGACGACCTGCGCCGCGAGGCCGCCGGGGACGACGTGACCTTCGTCGTCAACCGGAACATCAACTTCACGAACGTCTGCTACACCGGCTGCCGCTTCTGCGCCTTCGCCCAGCGGCGTACCGACGCCGACGCCTACACGCTCAGCCTCGACCAGGTCGCCGACCGGGCCGCCGAGGCGTGGCAGGCGGGCGCGACCGAGGTCTGCATGCAGGGCGGCATCCACCCCGACCTGCCGGGCACCGCCTACTTCGACATCGCCAAGGCGGTCAAGGCGCGTACCCCGGACATGCACGTGCACGCGTTCTCGCCGATGGAGGTGGTCAACGGGGCCAGCCGTACCAACCTGTCGATCGAGGACTGGCTGCACGCGGCGAAGGAGGCCGGGGTCGACTCGCTGCCCGGCACCGCCGCGGAGATCCTGGACGACGACGTGCGCTGGGTTCTGACCAAGGGCAAGCTGCCGACCAGGGAATGGGTCGAGGTGATCACCACCGCGCACAGGGTCGGCCTGCCGACGACCTCCACGATGATGTACGGCCACGTCGACAACCACCTGCACTGGGTCAAGCACATCAAGCTCATCAGGAGCCTGCAGCAGGAGACCGGCGGCTTCTCGGAGTTCGTGCTGCTGCCGTTCGTGCACCACAGCGCCCCGATCTACCTGGCCGGCATCGCCAGGCCCGGCCCGACCGCGCAGGAGAACCGCGCCGTGCACGCGCTGGCCAGGATCCTCCTGCACGGCTCGATCAAGAACATCCAGTGCTCGTGGGTGAAGCTCCAGGACGACCTGTGCCGGCAGGTGCTCCAGGGCGGCGTCAACGACCTGGGCGGCACGCTGATGGAGGAGACGATCAGCCGCATGGCCGGTTCCGAGAACGGCTCCTACAAGACGATCACGGAGATCGGCGAGATGGTCGCGCCGACCGGCCGTCCCCTCCACCAGCGCACCACCGGGTACGGCCGGCCGGACGCGGAAAGGCTGGCCGCTTCGGCCAAGAGTGACGGCGTCTGCCGTAGCGTCCTCAGGATCGTTTAGTTATAACAAGTTCTACCTGACCTTGCGCCGCCCCCGGGCGGCGCTGGGAGAATCGTCACTCCCGAATGGAGAGGTAGCACCGTGCGGTTGGCTCGACACCGCGCCGCTCCGGCGCCTGAGCAGCGGCGGAGGCAGGCACTCGGCCGAGGCATACTGGCGGGGCTGGCGGCCGTGGCCGTTCTGGTCGCCGGTTTCGTGGTCGTCTTCGGCGGTGGCGGACCCCTGTGCTCGACGCGAGAGCCTGTTCTGGTCAGTGTGGCCGCCGCGGTCGATGTGGCACCTGTGGCGATGCTGGCGGCCGAGCGCTTCAACGAGACGAAGACGGCCACGGGCGGGCGCTGCGTCCTCGTCCAGGTGACCGAGCAGCCGCCGGCGACCGTGCTGCGCACGCTCATCGGCGACCGCGCCGGCGTGCTGCGCCAGCGGCCCGACGGCTGGATCGCCGACTCCTCCGCCTGGATCCGGCTGGCCCGCAAGCAGGGCGCCAGCGCGCTGCCGGCCGGGCAGAGCACGGTGGCGACCTCGCCGCTGGTCTTCGCCACCCGCCAGTCGCTGGCCGAACGCTTCGCGGTGGGCAGGACCGAGATGAACTGGCGCATGGTCTTCCCCTCGACCGTACGCGGGCGGCTGCGCCCCAACGAGAACGAGCCCGACGTGGTACGCGTGCCCGACCCCTCGCTGGCCGGAGCGGGCATCGCCACCGTCGCCGCGGCCAGGGACGTCGTCGGCACCGGCGCCTCCGCCGACCGGGCGCTGACCGCGTTCGTCCGCTGGGCGCAGGCCGGCTCGGCCCCCGACTACCGCTCGATGCTCGCGGCGGTGGACGACCGGGCGTTCTGGCAGCGGCCGGTGGTGATCGTCCCCGAGCAGTCGGTGCGCGAGCACAACCGGCGGCCCTCCGCCGATCCGGTGGTCGCCTTACATCCGCGTGAGGGCACCATCAGCCTCGACTACCCCTACGTCGTCACCGCCACCGACCCCGAGGTGGCCGAGGCCTCCACGGTCTTCGCCGACTGGCTGCGCGGCGACGAGGCGCAGGAACTCGTGCGCCGGGCCGGGTTCCGCTCCGGTGACGGCACGCTCGGGCCGATCTCACCCGGCCCGCAGATCCCCGCCGAGACGCCGCGCACCCGGCCGTCCATCTCACCGGCGGAGATCGACGCGGCGCTGCAGGCCTGGAGCAGGCTGGCGCCGCCGACCAACATCCTGGTGCTGGCCGACACCTCCAAGCACATGACCGACCGGCTCGGCACCGCGCTGGCCGCGGCGAAGATCGGGCTGCAGCTCTTCCCCGACTCGACGCACATGGGGATGTGGGAGTTCGCGGACACGCTGGGCCGTACCAAGGGATATCGCGAGCGCGTGGGCCTCGGCCCGATCAACGAGCCGGAGTCCGGGCAGGTCGTGCGCCGCGGCCGGCTCGACGAGCTGACCTCGGCCATCACCGTCCACCCCGGCCTGGACAGTTCGCTGCACGACGCGATCCTGAGCGGCTTTCGCGAGGTCGGCGGCGAGTTCCGCGAGGAGATGAACAACACGCTCCTCGTCATCACCGCGGGCAGGGACGACGGCAAGGGCCTGACCCGCCGTCAGTTGCTCGACCGCCTGCGCGCTGAGTGGGACCCCGACAAGCCTGTGCAGATCGTCATCATCGCCTTCGGTTCCGGCGTGGACCGCGCGGGTCTGTCGGAGATCACCACCGCCACCAACGGCTCGCTGCACGTCGCGCAGGAGCCGGGGGAGATCATCGAGGTGTTCCTGGCCGCGCTGGCGCGCCGCCTGTGCCACCCCACCTGCAAGGCCACCTGAGGGGCCGCGGGCACCCGCCACCCGCCGCACGGAGCGGGTGCCCGTCCACAAAGACCGCTAGGGGCCTTGGGGAACTTTCATGCGGCGGCGGAGGTGTGCCACCACCGTGTCCAGCGACCACGAGCCGCTCCCGATGAGAACGAGGATCAGGAACGACCAGCAGAAGAGGGCGGCGAGCTCACCGCCGTTGATGAGGGGAAAGAGCCCCTTGGGTTGGTGGACGGTGAAATAGGCGTAAGCCATCTCACCGGCGGCGAGGAACGCCGCCGCCCGGGTGGCCAGTCCCAGCAGGACCAGGCCACCCGCGACGAGTTCGATCACCGCGGCCCACCATGACGGCCATTCGAGGAAGGCCGGTGGAGTGCCGCCACGAGGTCCGCCGAGCACGCCGAAGAGCTTGGCGGCACCGTGACAGGCGAACAGCAGCCCGACCACGATGCGGAACAGTGACACACCCGCGTCACGAACTTGCTGCTGCATGGATTCAGGCCCGCTGCCAAAGAGCCGGGACATTGGGTGGTTCCCATCCCGCTATCGCGGTGTGCGACTGGAGGCAACGGTAGGACTGTCCGGCGTAGGTGACGGTGTTGCCCGGTGCGTAGGCGGTGCCTGCCGCCCAGGTGCCACCAGGGTTGGTGGCGGTGGGAGTCGGTGTGGGGGTGGTGGGGGTCGGTGTCGGTGTGGGGGTGGGAGTGGGCGTGGGCTGGCCGGGGCCGCCGCCGATGTTGACGTCGACGCAGGCGTAGAACGCCATGGCGGTGTCGGCGATGTTCCAGATGGCCAGGACCTTCTGGCGGCCGCTGAAGCCGGACAGGTTCACGTTGTGCGTGACCGTGGCTCCCGGTTGCTGGCCGTTTCCGGCGACGTAGCCGACGCGGGTGCCACCGATGTAGTACTCGTACGACAGCGTCGCGTGGCGGGCGGTGAACGTCCAGCTGAAGCTGGTGGACGAGCCTACGTTCGTCACCGGCCACGGCTTGCTCTCGTCGCTGAGCGGAGCCCAGCGTGAGTCGCCCGCGTGGCAGTTGCGCTGGCCCTTGGCGCCTTCGACGCTCTGCGGCTCCCAGACGATGGGTCCGCAGTTCTGCACCTTGCCGAGCTTGCAGTTGTACTGCCGGCTCGGGGGCGAGTTGACGTAGCCGTGGGCGAGCGCCGGGGAAGCGACGAAGATCGTGGCGGATATCGCCACGAGCATCGCGCTGGCTAACGTGAGCACCCTTCTCATAAAAATGCTCCTCTACATGGGGGGATACCCCGAACATAAAGGAAAGTTTCCTAAGGGTAAATGCCTGCTTTACCCCTAAGTGCTGGGAAGAGTCAGATCAGCGCAGCACGATGCGGCCCGCAAAATCTTGGGGCTCCCGGTCGGCGGGGGTCTCGGCGGGATGGCCCACCGCCACCAGACCGATCGGCCGCCAGCCCTCGGGAAGATCCAGGATCTCCTCGCCGCCGCCCGGCGGCAGCCACGCCGAGCCGAGTCCCTCCATCGCGAGCTGGATCAACAGGTTCTGCACGGCCGCGCCCGCCCTGGCCGCCGCCCGCTCGCCCGGCTCGGTCACACAGGGCACCACCAGGTACGGGGCCCGCACCAGCTTCTCGCGTACGGCCGGCGACTCCACCAGGGCGAACCGGGTGTGCTCGGCGCCCGGGGCGGTGAAGGCGGCTTCGACGGCCTGCCGTACCAGCGACGCGTCGACCGGGGCGTCGGTGAAGTCGCGGACGGTGCGGCGGGCGGGGACCACGTCGCGGGAGCCGTAGCGGAAGAGGTCCTCGTCGGCGGGGCGGATCAGCGGGCGTACACCGGGGCCGTCCGCAGCGGTCACCAGGTGCGCCAGGCCGCGCACCACCGCGACGGGGACGCCCGCCAGCTTGCCCTTGACCAGTTCCGCCGCCGCGGCGATCTCGTCGGCCAGGGCGGTGACGGTGGCGTTGAGCGGGTTGCCGTAGGCGTCCTCGCCGCCGCGGAAGTCCTCCAGGGGGAGCACGCCGGCGGCGCCGATGGCCACGTCGGTGAGGCCGTTGCGCCACGGGCGGCCGAACGTGTCGGAGATGATCACGCCCACGCCGTGGGGGAGGCCGGCGCGGATGCGGCGGGCGGAGGCGTCGCTGTCCTCGGGCAGGAGCAGGACCGTGCCGGGGGCGACGTTGGAGTTGTCCACGCCCGCTGCGGCCATGACGAAGCCATGGCGGGTCTGGGCGATGACCATGTCGCCGCGCCTGGCCACGACGCGCTCGGTCTCCTCCTCGATGGCGGCGGTGCGGTCGGGGGCGTGCCGGAGGCGGTTCTCGGCCTTGCTGACGATCTTCGAGGTGATGACCACGATGTCACCGGGCCGCAGATCCGCCCCCTTGAGCAACCCGGCCAGGTCGTCGCCGGGGCGCACGTCGGGCAACCCCAGAACCGGCAACACCCGAACCTCTCCGGGAACACCCCCCTCCAGGGAAACCCCTTCGGGGGAAGCCCCTCCAGGAAGAGCTCCTTCCGGGGCAACTCCTTCGGGGGTGGTCCCTTCCGGGGGTGTTGGTCGGGTTTCGGGGGTGGTCATCGGTTGAGGTCCAGGGCCAGGTCGAGGGCGGCGCGGGCGATGTCGGCGGCCGCGTCGGCGTCGTGCATGATCAGGGGGCGGGACTCGACCCGGATGCCGTCCACGGCCACTCCGTCGTCCTCCGGCGCGACCAGCCAGCCGTCGATCAGGTCCGGGCCGTAGAGCTCCAGAACCGCCTGGGCGCTGGTCTCCACCCCGATCGCGGTCAGGCACGCGTCGGCCATGCCGCGCACGGGCGCGCCGCCGATGATCGGGGAGACGCCGACCACGGTCTTGGCCAGCAGCGCGCCCCTGATGCCGGGCACCTGGAGAATCGTGCCGATGCTCACGACCGGGTTCGACGGCGGGAGGATCACGACGTCGGCCTCCTCGATCGCCTCCAGGACGCCGGGCGCGGGCCGCGCGGTGTCGGCGCCGATCAGGGCGATCGACTCGGCCGGGATCGAGGCGCGCAGCTTGACCCACCACTCCTGGAAGTGGATCGCCCGCCGCCCCTGCCCGTCGGTGATCACGACGTGGGTCTCGCAGCGGTCGTCGCTCATGGGCAGCAGCCGTACCCCCGGGCGCCAGCGCGCGCACAGCGCCTCGGTGATCTGTGAGAGCGGGTAGCCCGCCTCCATCATCTGCGAGCGCACGATGTGGGTGGCGAAGTCACGGTCGCCGAGCCCGAACCACTGCGGCTCCACGCCGTACGCGGCCAGCTCCTCCTTGACCGTGTGCGTCTCCTTCTCCCGGCCCCAGCCCTGCTCCTCGTTGATGCCGCCGCCCAGCGTGTACATCACGGTGTCCAGGTCGGGACAGATCCGCAGGCCGAAGAGGGTGATGTCGTCGCCGGTGTTGCCGATGACGGTGATCTGGGCGTCGGGGGCGGTAGCGCGCAGGCCGCGCAGGAAACGGGCGCCGCCGATGCCGCCGGCGAGGGACACGATGTGCATGTCACCCAGTCTTCCATCTGTCCCAGAGGTCAGTCTTACCCCTCCCCATGCCAGAAAAATCCTCGCAATGAGGGACATGTGAGGAATGAGCCTCCTGGGTTCCCCGCCGCGTAAGTCGGTCATGTGGCAAACTCACTGCGGGCCAAAGGGCTCGATGGGGGTAGTTGTGAGCAAACTTGACGTCGCCCGGCTGAAAGAGCCGGCCGCCTGGATCATGCTGGCTGCCGGCGTCACGTCCACGCTGGTGGCCGTGGGCCGGTTTCTGATCGGCGGAGACGGTGCCTACGGATCGAGCATCGGTCTCACCGAGCGCGGCGCCATCTACTTCTCGAGCCTGACCAGCCCGGTCACGATCGCGCTGCTGGTCGGGGCGGTGCTGCTGCTGACCAAGGCCGGCCCCCCTGCCAAGTCCGCGGGCGCGGTCACGATGGCCGCGGCGATCACGCTGGCGGCCATGACGCTGTTCGGGGTCCTGGCGTTGTTCGTCGCCCTTTTCGCGGGCAACGGCTTCCGCTCCATCGTCGAACTCCTCCTGACCGGCCTGCCCACCCTCGCCCTGACCGTCCTGGCAGCCCTGTACCTCATGCCGCAGGCCCTGCCCGCGCGCCGTCCGGTGACGACGTTCTCGCCGCAGCCCGGCTTCGGCCAGCCTCAGGGGTACGGCCAGCAGAGCTTCGCCCAGCAGCCCGGCTTCACTCCGCAGCCCGGTTTCGGCCAGCCCGAATACGGTCAGCAGCCCGAGTACGCCCAGCAGCCCGCCTCCGGCCAGGCCTTCGCCCAGCCGACCCCGGGCCAGACGTTCGGCCAGCAGCCGCCGTCGGGACAGCAGCCCGCGTACGCCCAGCCCGGATACGGTCAGCCCGGCACTGGTCAGCCCGGCACCGGTCAGCAGGGCTTCGGTCAGCAGGGCTTCGCCGGTGCCGACCCCGGCCAGCAGCCCGGCTACGCCCAGCCCGACCCCGGTCAGCCGCATGGCCAGCCGCCTTTCGCCCAGTCCGAGCCGGGTCAGCCCTTCGGCCAGCAGGGCTTCGGGGCCGAGCAGGAGGCGTACCAGGGCTTCCAGCAGCCCGCCGCCCCCGAGCCGCCCGCGCCGCAGCCCAGGGCCGCACTCCCCGCCGCCCCCGAACCCCAGCAATACGCGCAGCCCGAGCCGCAGCAGTACAACCAGGAATCCCAGCCCTACAGCCAAGACCCCCAGCCCTACAGCCAGGAGTCACAGCAGTACGGCCAGGAACCGCAGTACAACCAGGAACCGCAGTACGGCCAGGAACCGCAGTACGGCCAGCCCGCTCAGAGCGGCGCGTACACCACGCCCGGCTACTCCTCGCAGGACACCCCCAACGTCTACGCGCCGGAGCCGCCCCCCGCCCAGAACGGTTACAACACGGTCGACACCGCGCCCCCCGGCAGCGCCTACGCCCCGGCCGACACGGTGCCACCCTCGGGCGGCTACACGCCGTCGGAGACGATGCCCGACTCCGGCTACACACCGGCTCCGTACGTCCCGGCCGACAGCCAGCCGGACGTCTACCGCCAGCAGCCCCAGTCCGGCGCGTACACCGCCCCCGACTCCAACAACCCGTACGCCCCGCCGCAGAACCCGGGCGCCCACGACGCCTACGCCACCCCGAGTTCCTTCGCCCCGCCGGAGCCCACCCCCTACGCCCCGCCGGCCGACGCCCCCAACCCGTACGCGCCGCCCCAGGACGGTCCGGCGGGCACGCCGTACTACGAGCGCCCGCCCGCGTTCGAGCAGCACGGCCAGCCGTTCACCGGCATGCCGGGCCAGGAGTACGCCCAGCCGCAGCACTACCAGGAGCCGGACCCGCCCGTCGACCCGCGCTCCCAGCAGCTGCTCGACGCCTACCAGCAGGCCGAGCACTACCAGCACTCCACCGCCGGCACCGCGCCCGACCTGCGCGTGCCGGACTACACCGGACAGGCGGGCCCCTACGACGACCCGTTCGGGCACCCCCAGCAGCAGCCACCGGCACCCCAGCAGCCGCAGCAGGCTTACCAGCCCGGCTGGAACGGCGGCGAGTCGCCGGCCGAGTCGACCGTCCGGCTTGACCAGTCGATGTTCCGCGGCGGCGACGCGCTGAACGACCCGCCCAGGCAGGGGGACGACCCGATCGATCCCACCGCCATATACACCCCCAACGAGCCTCGCAGGTAATGAACTGACCAAGTACGGCTAGAGAGAAGGTGGGCCACGGGCGGGGGTCAATCCCGCCCTGGTACGGTTTCGACCGCTGAGAGCGCGGAACACGCCAGGTCAAGGCCATGGTTCATGGAAACCGCCGGGCGCGAACATCACATGCCAAACACACCGGGGCGAGATCTGGTCTTTCCCCGGATACCGGCATGCCGCTTGACGTCACGTACGGCACGCGCGTGTAATTACAACCATGTTGTTACGCCTTCCTGTGGGTGGGTAATAAGGAAGGCGTTCATGGGGGGCTCCATTGCGGGCGGGCGGCAGGGAGGTGCGCAGTGACCGATCTGGTCATCGCACAGGACCAGCTTGATGCGGAAGAACTCGGCTGGCAGGAGCGCGCACTGTGTGCGCAGACGGATCCGGAGGCGTTCTTCCCGGAGAAGGGCGGCTCCACACGCGAGGCCAAAAAGGTCTGCCGGACGTGTGAGGTCCGAGCCGAGTGCCTGGAATACGCGCTGGAACACGACGAGCGGTTCGGCATCTGGGGAGGGTTGTCCGAGCGGGAACGTCGGCGGATCAAGCGCCAGGCCGTATAGGCAGATATCCGGTTCAGGGGTCACGCGGCATCGTCCGCGTGGCCCCTCACCATTTTGATCAGTGGGTGTCGAAGCCCGGATCGACCTCGTCGGGCGAGCGGCCGAGCAGGAACGCCACCTGCTCCACCACCGTGTCGTGCACCAGCGCGCCCAGCGTCTCCCGGTCGCGCGAGCGCGCCTCCAGCGGGCGGCGGTAGACCACCACGGAGGCGGGCTGGGCGCCGCGGGCCGGCTCGGCTCGGCCGAACGGGATCGGGCCTGAGCGGCCGGGGCCGTCACCGAGCTCGCTCAGCGGCGGCACCTCCTCGACGGCGAACTCCACCGCCGCCAGCTGCGCCCCCCAGCGCGGCTTGAGGCGCTCGACGGCGTCCAGGACGAAGTCGTCGAAGCGCTCGCCCCTGGACTTCGCGATGGGCACGTGCGAGGGAGCCAGCGGGCCTCGAAGGCCGCGACCGTGGCGGTCACGGCGTCGTGGAGTCATCCGCACAGTTTACGAGGAGCGGCCGCCGTACTGCAGCATTGGTACAGGTGGGTGTAAAGCCTGCGACAGGTGTCCGAATTGTGGCGACACGCTCGTTAAGAGCGCTCAGATAGTGGCGCCTCGGACTCTTACCAGATACGGTCCCTCCGTGAGCCCCGTCCGCCGCTGTTCCCGCACCGCTTGCAGCCAGCCTGCCGTCTTCACGCTCACGTACGTATACGCCGACTCGACCGCTGTTCTCGGCCCTCTGGCGACGTACGCCGAGCCGCACTGCTATGACCTGTGCGCCGAGCACGCCGAGCGGCTCACCGCCCCCCGCGGCTGGGAGGTGGTGCGGTTGCCCACGGACGGCGCCTCACCCAGCTCGGACGATCTCGAAGCGCTCGCCAACGCCGTCAGGGAAGCGGCCAGACCGAGCCCCTCCGGCACCGAACCCGTCGGCCAGGGAGTCGAGGTCGGCCGCCGTGGTCACCTGCGCGTGCTCCGCTCCGCCCAGCAGCAGCGCGGCGACCGGTAGGCTCGTCTCAACGACGACCTAGGAGCAGGAGTGGGCGATCTCGCCAAGATCTTCAAGGCCTACGACGTACGTGGCGTGGTGCCTGACGAACTGGACGAGCCGATCGCCGAAGCCGTGGGGGCGGCCTTCGTCGACGTGACCGGCGCGACGTCGCTGGTCGTGGCGCGGGACATGCGCACCTCGGGAGTCGCGCTGGCCGGAGCCTTCATCCGGGGCGCCACCGGACGCGGAGCCGACGTGATCGACGCCGGGCTCGGCTCCACCGACCTGCTCTATTACGCCAGCGGCAGCCTCGACCTGCCCGGCGTGATGTTCACCGCCAGCCACAACCCGGCGCGCTACAACGGCATGAAGATGTGCCACGCGGGCGCCGTCCCGGTCGGGTCCGACACCGGGCTCACCGCCGTGCGCGACCGCGCCGCCGAACTGCTCGCCGCCGAACTGCCCGCCGCCGAACCGCCCGCCCCCGGCTTGGAGCCCGGCGCGGCCCACGGCTCGGTCACCGAGAAGGACCTGCTCCACGGCTACGCCGCGCACCTGCGCGGGCTGGTCGACCTGCGCGCGATCCGGCCCCTGCGGGTCGTGGTCGACGCCGGCAACGCGATGGGCGGCCACACGGTGCCCGCGGTCTTCGATGGCCTGCCGATCGAGGTGACGCCGCTCTTCTTCGAGCTCGACGGCACCTTCCCCAACCACGAGGCCAACCCGCTGGAGCCGGCCAACCTGGTCGACCTGCAGCGCGCGGTCGTGGAGACCGGCGCCGACCTCGGCCTGGCCTTCGACGGCGACGCCGACCGCTGCTGGGTGATCGACGAGCGGGGCCGCTCGGTCTCGCCGTCGGCGGTCACCGCGCTGGTCGCCGCCCGCGAACTGGCCAAGCACCCGGGCGCCAAGATCATCCACAACCTGATCACCTCGCAGGGTGTGCCGGAGATCGTCCGCGAGCACGGCGGCGTTCCGGTACGCACCCGCGTGGGCCACTCCTTCATCAAGGCCGAGATGGCCGCCACCGGCGCCGTCTTCGGCGGGGAGCACTCGGCCCACTACTACTTCCGCGACTTCTGGTTCGCCGACTCGGGGATGCTGGCCGCCATGCACGTGCTGGCCGCCCTCGGGGAGCAGGCGAGCCCGCTGTCGGAGGTCGTGGCCGCGTACTCGCGCTACCACGCCTCCGGTGAGATCAACAGCACCGTCGCCGACCAGGCGGCCGCGCTGGCCAGGGTCCGCGAGACGTTCGGCGGCCGGGGCTCCTTCGACGAGCTCGACGGGCTGACCGTGAGCGGCTCCGGCTGGTGGTTCAATCTGCGTGCGTCCAACACCGAGCCGCTGCTCAGGCTCAACACAGAAGCGGCCGACGAAGGCAAGATGACGGCGATCAGGGACGAGGTCCTCGCCGTCGTAAGGAGTTGAAAGTGAAGATCGACGACTGGCTGCTCGAAATCCTGGCCTGCCCGGCGTGCAAGTCCGCGCTGCGTGCCGAGGCGGAAACGGAAGAGCTGGCCTGCACCGGATGCGGTCGCGTCTATCCGGTACGCGACGACATCCCCGTCCTGCTGGTCGACGAGGCCAGGACTCCGTGAATTGGGAGTCCGACCGGCTCGATGACCAGCGATTCCTTACCGACAACGACCCCGGCGGCATGCTGCTGGCGGTCGCCGCCTCCGCCGCTCAGGTACGGATGGGGCAGCGCGCCGCGGCCGAAGCCGGCCTCGCGGAGCTGCGGGGCCGTCCGAGAGCCGTCGTGGTCGTGGGCATGGGCGGCTCGGCGATCGCCGGGGATATCCTGGCGGCCGTCGCCGGCCACGGCGCGCCGCTGCCGATCCTGACCGTCCGCTCCTACCAGCTCCCCGGCTGGGTGGGCGCGACCGACCTGGTGATCGCGGTGTCGGCCTCCGGGCGAACCGAGGAGACGCTGTCGGCCGCGACCGAGGCGGTCAGGCGCGGCTGCACGCTCGTGGCCGTCGCCGCTCCCGACTCGCCGGTGGAGTCGGTGGCCCGGCAGGCCGGCGGCATCTTCGTGCCGGTGCCGGCGACCGGGCAGCCGCGGGCCAACGTGTGGCTGCTGTCCGTACCCCTGATCGTGGCCGCGGCGGGGCTGGGGCTGGCGCGCGTGGACGAGGCGCTGATCGAGGGCGTGGCGAAGTCGCTGGAGGACATCGCGCACCGCTGCCGGCCCTCCAGTGAGTCGTTCATCAACCCGGGTAAGCAGCTGGCGATGGAACTGGCCGAGAGCGTGCCCATGATCTGGGGTTCGTCGCAGGTGAGCGGTGTGGCGGCGTACCGGCTGGCCTGCCAGCTCAACGAGAACGCCAAGTACCCCGCGGTCTTCGGCGAACTGCCCGAGGCCAACCACAACCAGGTGGTCGCCTTCGACGGCCCGCTGGCCAGGCGGGACATCTTCGCCGACGACGCCGGGCGGTCGCTGCGGCTGGTGATGATGCGGGACGCCGACGAGCACCCGCAGGTCACGCGGCGGCGCGAGGCGTCGGTGCGGATGGCACAGGACCGCGACGTCGCGGTCACCGAACTCACCGCCGAGGGCGCTCATCCGCTCGAACGGCTGGCCTCCCTCATCGCCCTCGGCGACTTCGCCAGCACCTACCTGGCGCTCGGCTATGGCATCGATCCGACACCAGTGACCGCGATCACAGAACTTAAGGCGAGGATTTCCCAATAAGATCCGGGATTGATCTGATCGACCATATGAGTGGAGATTCGCAGTGAGCGCGAGTGGCGGTACCAAAGCGATCGTCGCGGCTCTGGCCGCGAACCTGGCCATCGCCGTGGCCAAGTTCGTGGCCTTCATTTTCACCGGCTCGTCCTCGATGCTGGCGGAGTCCATCCACTCGGTCGCGGACTCGGGCAACCAGGCCCTGCTGCTGATCGGTGGCAAGCGGGCCCAGCGGGAGCGGACCAAGGAGCACCCGTTCGGCTACGGCCGTGAGCGTTACTTCTACGCGTTCGTCGTGGCCGTGGTGCTGTTCACGATCGGCTCCGCGTTCTCGATCTACGAGGGCATCCACAAGCTGAGCTCGCACGAGCCGCTGGGGAACCTCAGCTGGGCCATCGGCGTGCTGATCTTCGCGATCATCGCCGAGAGCTTCTCCTTCCGCACCGCGATCAAGGAGTCGAACGCGGTGCGCGGCAAGCAGGGCTGGGTGGAGTTCATCCGCCGCTCGAAGTCGCCGGAGCTGCCGGTCATCGTGCTGGAGGACCTCGGCGCGCTGCTCGGTCTCATCTTCGCGCTGTTCGGCGTCTCGATGGCGGCCATCACCGGCGACCCCGTCTGGGACGCCATCGGCACGCTGATGATCGGTGTGCTGCTCGGTATCATCGCCATCATCCTGGCCATCGAGACCAAGTCGCTGCTGCTGGGTGAGGGCGCCTCGCCCGACGTCGAGCAGCAGATCAGGTCCGCCCTGGAGAACGCCCCCGAGGTCACCCGCGTGATCCACATGCGCACGCTGCACCTCGGCCCGGAGGAGCTGCTGGTCGCCGCCAAGATCGCGGTCGAGCACGACGACACCGCGGCCGAGGTGGCGCGCGGCATCGACGAGGCGGAGCAGCGCATCCGCGCGGCGGTGCCGATCGCCCGCGTCATCTACCTGGAGCCGGACCTGGACCGCACTCCGTCCGTCTGACGCACGGGCCCCCGCTACTCGGGGGCCCAGACCGCGGTGAAGAACGGGTGGTCGGCGGTGCCCGAGACCTGGAGAGCGGCCGGGTAGTAGCCCTTCGGGGCGATCTGGCGGAGCTTGGTGCGGTAGGCGTCCGGGGTGAGGTCGCCGTAGTGGAAGTAGGCGCTGCTCTCCTTGCGCCACACCGCGCTGTACCTGCGGTCCGGGGTGGCCGCCACCATCGTCGGGCGGTAGCCCCGCGCGTGCAGGCGGTCGTAGGCGCGCTTGTGCTGGGCCCAGCCCAGGTCCACGGTGGCCCGCCAGCCGGCCGTGCCCACGCCGGGCTCCCAGACGGCGGCGTAGCGGCGGTTGCCCGCGGGGCCGTAGGCCGAGACCCAGCGCAGGGTCATGCGGCCGCGGTCCTGGTAGTGGCGGAGCTTGTCCTGGAACTGGGTCTTGGTCATCCGCCAGAAGCTGTGGTTGACGGCGGCGCCGCCCTGCTTGACCATCACGCCCGCGTACGTGGCGTTCTCCCACGCGCCCAGCCCCGCGATCAGCTTGAGCCGGTAGCCGGCGGCCATCGCGCGGGTCAGGAAGGCCTTGGCGGCGTCCGGGTTCAGGCCGTGGAACAACCGAAGCGCCGGCCCCCGGCGCTTCACCCACACCGCCGTGTACCGCTCGCCCGGCGCCAGGCTCAGCGACGTCGGCTGGAACCCGGCCGCGACCAGCTTGGCGGCGCGGGCGGCGTGCGCGGCCCTGGGGAGGTTGTAGTAGATCCGCACGTTCCCGGTGGTCTGCTCCTTCGGGTACGGCGAGGCGGGCGCGGCCGTCGGTGGCCGGGTGGTGCCGGGCTCCGCGGACTTGCCCGGATCGCGGGTCGGGGCGGTGGAGGGGGACTCGGTGGCCTGACCGGCGGATTCGCCCGGCGGTGGCTCCGTGCCGGGACCCGGCGGGGGCTCCGTGCCGGGCTGCCGGGCGGCGGCGGTGACTCCGGGGCCGGGGGTGCCGGCCGTACCGGAGTCGAAGGCTCTGACGGCGAAGACGCCGCCGACGGCGGCGGCGACACCCACCAGGGCCCCCACGACCCGCACGCCCCTGCCACGGGCTCTCACGCGGCCGCGGGGCGGCTCCGGACGGTCCCGGGTGCCCGGCTCCCGAAGGGGCGCCGCCGTCGCGGGGACCGGCTCGGCCGGTTCCGGCCTGCCGGTGGGCGGGGGCGGGAGGTGGCCGACAGTGGTGAGTTCGAGGAGGAGGCCGGCGGCCGTGGGGCGGGCGGCGGGGTCCTTGGCCAGGGCGGCGGCCACCGGGGCGCGCAGGGGCTCCGGCAGCGGCGACAGGTCGGGGGAGTCGTTGAGTATGCGGTGCATGACGGCGGGGATCTCCGCCGCCTGGAAGGCGTGGCGGCCCGTGGCGGCGAAGTACACGACGGCGCCCCAGGCGAACACGTCGGAGGGCGACTCGGCGCGGTGGCCGAGGAACGACTCGGGGGCCAGGTAGAGAGGCGTGCCGACGACGTTGCCCGAGGTGGTGGCGGTCATGTCGGAGGTACGGGCCACGCCGAAGTCGATCAGGCGCGGCCCGTCGGGTCCGAGCAGCACGTTGGCCGGCTTGAAGTCGCGGTGGACGATCCCGGCCCGGTGGATGGCGGCCAGCGCCATCATGAGCCCGGAGGCCAGCCGCGTCAGGGGTTCGGGCGCGAACGGGCCGGCGGTGGAGACGGCGCGGGCGAGGCTGGGACCTTCCACGTACTCGCTGGCGATGTACGGGCGGGGGCCGTCGAGTGAGGCGTCGACGATGCGGGCGATCCAGGCGGGTGAGACCCGCTGGGCGGCGGCCAGTTCCTTGGCGAAGCGGTCGCGGAGCTGCGCGTCGCCCCTGGTGTGCAGCACCTTCAGGGCGAGTTGCCGCCCGTCGGCGGCCTCGGCGAGGTAGACCACGCCTTGACCGCCGTCGCCCAGCCGGCCGCGCAGGCGGTAGCCGGCGATCGTCTGCGGATCATCAGACGTCAGGGGCTGCATTCACGGGATATTAGAGGAATCGGGCTACTCGTGCCCGGTCAGGCAGGATGTCCCGGCGTCGGTCTGGTCGAACAGGCACCGGCCGTCCTTGTCCAGCGTCACGACCTTCTTCACGGCCTTGAACTGCAGCAACGTCTTGCCGATCGTGTGCAGGACGCGGGCGTCGCCGCCCACGCCGAGGCCGTAGACGATCCGGCAGAAGCGCAGCGTCGCCGTACCTGAGGCAATCTTCAGCTGGAAGTCGGCGCCGCAGTCGGAGCGGCCGCGGATCTGCGCGCCGAGCTCGGAATGGAGGCCCCGGCGCTTTTCCGCCTTGGTGGGGCCGTTGATCAGCTGTTCGACGGAGAAGCGGGCGACGCCCCGGTCGGGCGCCTTGCGGGTCACGGCCACGGTCTTGCCGGGGATGCCGAAACCCTTCGAGAAGTAGACCTTGACGGTCTGAGCGGTGCCCGCGTGCGCGGGTGAGATGGCGAGGACCACTGCCATCAGCAGCTCTTTCATGCTTGTTATGACGCCATCAGCGGACGCTTGGTTGGCACTGTCACCCGCCCGCGCGAGGCGGTTCCCGGCGCGGTGAGATCGGCGCCGAGCAGCCCGGCCACCGTGTACAGATGCCAGACGAGCGCCGGCTTGACCAGCCTGCCGCCGTCGAACAGCGCGGGCACCTTGTCCAGGCGCACGATCTCGCCCAGCCGGGCGCACGAGACGATCGTCTCCCGCAGTTCCTCGGCGAGTTCCCGGCCGGGTTCTGTCCGCCAGTTCCAGGGCTTGGGCTTCGGCGCGGAGATGTGACGGGCCGCCCTGTGCCGCCAGCGCGCGAGCAGGCCCTCGGTGCGGAATCGCCACGGCCGGCCCTCCAGCGGCACCTCGGCGAGCGCGGGCGCGAACGTCCTGATGAGCCTGTGGACCAGCCGCTCCGACCGGCGTACGCCCGGGTCCACGCCGAGTGCCGCGCCGACCACCCGGTTGTCCAGGAAGGGCTGTACCGGCGTGCCCTGGCGCAGCATGGCGGCCCGCGCGGCGGCGTGCCAGCGGCCCACGCGGAAGCGCACGTACAGGTGGTCGGGCACGTGGAGGGAGTCCGAGCTCCAGGCCAGTTCCTCGGCGTGGGCGTTGGCCGTCTCCGTGAACAGGCCGCGGTTGGACAGGAACAGTGTCTCGGTGCGCCGGCGTACCGCCTCGGGCGTGGTCTCCTCCATGCCGGACAGGTAGCCGCCGCGCAGGATCTCCCCGTTGTGCCCGCCCAGCCGGGGGACGTCGCTGTAGGGGGCGTCGGCGGTGATGTTCTCGTAGGCCGACAGCATGCCCTCGCAGGCGCGCAGGATGTGGTGGACCCGGTCGGCCGGGTGCACGACGGACAGTTCGTTCGCGGTGGTGAGGACCGGTGTGGTCACCTCGTGCTCCACGCCGAGCGCGGCGGCCACCTGACGGGCCACCACCACGTCGGGGTGGTCGTCGAAACCCGAGGTGGAGGCGCGGAACGGGATGCCCGCCCCGTGCAGCAGCGCGGCGATCAGGCGGCTGTCGCGGCCGCCGGTGAGCGTGACGCGCACCTGCTCCGGGCCGCCGGCCAGGGGACGCACCGCCCGCACCATGTGCTCGGCCACCCGCGCGGCGCCGGTACGGCCGCGCCCCACGGGCAGCGGCTCGGTGGTCACGGTCAGCCGGTCGCCGATCTCCAGGGTCGAGGCAGGGGGCAGGGCACGTACCCCGGCGTACGGGGTTTCCTCGGACAGGAAGTAGCCCTGTCTGGCCACGGACTGCAGGGCGGTCACGTCGTAGCGGACGCCGTCGTGGGCGGCCAGCCGTACCAGGAGGGCGCGGTTTCCCACGACGAACAGGTCGGGCGTCTCGGCGTAGTAGACGGGGTCGGCGGGCGCGATCGAGGTCGAGGCGGTGATTCCGTGCTCGCCGGCGCGCAGGAGGGCGAAGCAGCCGGGCTGTCCGGCGGCGGGTCCGCGGCCGGGTTCGCCCGGGTGGTGCCCGGCGACGACGGTGATGCCGCCGGGGCCGGACGGCGGCTCCCAGCCGGGTTCGTTGGTCCAGGTCAGCACGTGCACGCCGCCGTTCCCCGCGGTCCACTCGCGCGCCCTGACGCGTTCCGGGGCGACCGGGAAGGTCACCGCGATCGACTCGCGGGCACGCTGGACCGCCTGGCCCAGGGCCTCCTGGCGATGTGGACGTGCCGAAACTGCCAGGAAAACCCTCATGACGCCCCCCGACGCGTTAGCGATCACCTTTCCTGGGGTTGGATGCGGGAGACTGTCCTGAAGTTCGCAAAAGGCGCAGCGCCTTCTCCTTCTCGAAGTCGAGCGCGCGGCGCGGGGCCTGCAGCCGGCCGATGCGGATGCCCAGCTCACGCACGGCCTGGGCGACCGCCGGCTCGCTCAGCACGCGCAGCGCGAAGGCCAGTTCCGCGGGGGAGACGTCGAAGCGCCGCTCCAGGTCCACGCCCTGGGCGACGGCCTGGATCTCTTCTTCTCCGAAGCGCCGGTGGGCACCCTGCTCGCGTACCGGGGGCAGAAGGCCCAGTGCTTCGCGGTATCTGAGCATTCTGGGCGACATTCCCAGCCGCTTCGCCGCCTCCGTAATCCGCATTCTTACATTCTTACGTCAGATTCGGGGTCTGTGAGTCGCAACTGGCTTCACCTGGTGCCTAAACTCGACGGCGACAACTTCGTGACACGAGGGGAACCCAGATGGACTTCAAGGTCGCCGACCTTTCGCTGGCCGAGTTCGGGCGCAAGGAGATCCGGCTCGCCGAGCACGAGATGCCCGGACTCATGGCGGTACGCAAGGAGTACGCGGCCTCCCAGCCCCTGCGCGGTGCGAAGATCATGGGCTCGCTGCACATGACGATCCAGACCGCCGTCCTCATCGAGACGCTGGTCGCGCTGGGCGCCGAGGTCCGCTGGGTGAGCTGCAACATCTTCTCCACCCAGGACCACGCCGCCGCCGCGGTCGTCGTCGGCCCCAACGGCACCGTCGAGGACCCGCAGGGTGTGCCGGTCTTCGCCTGGAAGGGCGAGACGCTGGAGGAGTACTGGTGGTGCACCGACCAGGCCCTGGCCTGGCCGGGTGGAGACGGCCCCAACATGATCCTGGACGACGGCGGCGACGCCACGCTGCTGGTCCACCGGGGCGCCGAGTACGAGAAGGCCGGCGCCGTACCCTCCGCCACCGAGAACGACCCGGAGGAGTGGCACGTCATCATCGACCTGCTCAAGCGCACGGTCGGTGACGAGAAGCGCTGGACCAAGACGGCCGAGCGCATCAAGGGCGTCACCGAGGAGACGACGACCGGCGTCCACCGCCTGTACGAGATGTTCAAGAACGGCACGCTGCTGTTCCCGGCCATCAACGTCAACGACTCGGTCACCAAGTCGAAGTTCGACAACAAGTACGGCTGCCGCCACTCCGTCATCGACGGCCTCAACCGCGCCACCGACGTGCTCATCGGCGGCAAGGTGGCCGTGATCTGCGGCTACGGCGACGTCGGCAAGGGCTGCGCCGACGCGCTGAGGGGCCAGGGCGCCCGCGTCATCGTCACCGAGATCGACCCGATCTGCGCCCTGCAGGCGGCCATGGACGGCTTCCAGGTCACCACGCTGGACGAGGTCGTCGGCATCGCCGACATCTTCGTGACCACGACCGGCAACTTCGACATCATCCGCGCCGACCACATGGCGAAGATGAAGCACCAGGCGATCGTCTCCAACATCGGCCACTTCGACAACGAGATCGACATGGCCGGCCTCATGAAGACCGAGGGCATCGTCCGCAACAACATCAAGCCCCAGGTCGACGAGTGGATCTTCCCTGACGGCCACAGCATCATCGTGCTGGCCGAGGGCCGCCTGATGAACCTCGGCTGCGCCACCGGCCACCCGAGCTTCGTCATGTCGAACTCCTTCACCAACCAGGTGATCGCGCAGATCGAGCTCTTCGCCAAGACCGAGGAGTACCCGATCGGCGTCTACGTCCTGCCCAAGCACCTGGACGAGAAGGTCGCCCGCCTGCACCTCGACGCCCTGGGCGTCAAGCTCACGACCCTCACCAAGGAGCAGGCCGAGTACATCGGCGTCGACGTCGAGGGCCCCTACAAGCCCGACCACTATCGTTACTGATTTCCTTTCAGTCTCTTTTAGCGTTACGGCAAGCCGCCCCCACGCCACCCGCCGTCGCCGGCGGGCGCCGATCGTGGGGGTCGCTTCTCACGTCGGACGTGGTGCTCGCCGTTACGGCGCCCCCTTGACCACCTGGGTGGTCTCGGGGGCGCCGCCGTACATAGGAGAAGTCGATGGAGCTGGGGGAGCGGCGGATCAGCTGGGCGGCTCGGGCCATGCCGGTGCTGACCGCCATCGGGGCGCGCTTCGATGATGAGAAGCCGCTTTCCGGGTTGACCATCGCGGCCTGTCTGCATGTGACTGCCGAGACCGCTGTGCTCATGGGGGCTCTGCGGGCCGGAGGCGCGCGGATCGCGTTGGCGGCTTCCAATCCGTTGTCCACGCAGGATGATGTGGCGGAAGCGCTGGCTGGGTATGACATTTCGGTTTATGCGCGTGCCGGGGTGGATCGGGGGACCTACTACCGGCATATTCATCAAGCGTTGAATATTTCGCCGGATCTGGTGCTCGACGATGGGTGTGACCTGGTCAACATCCTGCACACCGAGCGGACCGACCTGCTGGGGCAGGTGAGCGGGGGGTGTGAGGAGACCACGACCGGGATCATTCGGTTGCGGCAGATGTCGGCGGAAGGGGCGCTGCGCTTCCCCGTCGTCGCCGTCAACGACACGCGGACCAAGCGGATGTTCGACAACCGCTACGGGACGGGGCAGTCGACGCTCGACGGGATCATGCGCGCCACCAACACCATGCTGGCCGGCAAGACCGTGGTCGTGGCCGGGTTCGGCTACTGCGGGCGGGGCGTGGCCGAGCGGGCCAAGGGGCTCGGGGCCCGGGTGGTCGTCACCGAGGTGGACCCGGTCAAGGCGCTGGACGCCACGCTCCAGGGCTACGAGGTCATGGGGATGGGGCGGGCGGCCGAGGACGGCGACGTGTTCATCACCGTCACCGGCAACCGCGACGTGATCAGGGGCGAGCATCTCGCGGTGATGAAGGATGGGGCGATTCTGGCCAACGCCGGGCACTTCGACGTGGAGATCGACGTGCGGGCGCTCGACGGGCTCGGCGTGGAGGTGCACCGCGGGGTACGGCCCAGCACCGACGAGTACGTGCTGGCCGACGGGCGCCGCCTGCTGCTGCTGGCCGAGGGGCGGCTGGTCAACCTGACGGCGGCCGAGGGGCATCCGGCGGCAGTCATGGACCTGTCGTTCTCCGCCCAGGCGCTGGCCGTGGCCTGGCTGGCCAAGGAGCGTTCCGGGCTGGCTCCCGGCGTCTACGACGTACCCGGGGAGATCGACGTGGAGGTCGCGCGGCTCAAGCTGGCCGCGACCGGGGTGGAGATCGACACGCTCACCGCCGAGCAGGAGGAGTACCTGCACTCGTGGCGTTACGGCTCCTGAGTGTGTGACAGAAACCGGACAAACACGGGTTTGATCACGAGATAGGCGGATAATTCGGGGCACTTCCATCCGTAGGAGGCCTCCGGTGAGAATCACCGTCTTATCCTCCCGCCTGGCTGCCATAGCAGCTCTGGCTCTGGCCACCGTCATGGCCGGGACGCCCGCGAACGCCGCGGACGACGTCGTCAAGAGCGACAACATCCGCCTGGAAGCGCACCTCGACCTGCCGGCGGGTGCGGCCGTCAACAGCGACCTCGCCTTCCAGGGGGACTACGCCTACGTCGGCAACTTCAACGGGTTCTCCATCTACAACATCAGGAACCCCAAGTCGCCCCAGCTCGTCAGCTCGGTGAGCTGTCCGGGCGGTCAGATGGACGTGACGATCCTGGGTGACCTCCTGGTCACCTCGGTCGACTCCTCCCGCAACAACGACTCCTGCCAGAGCACGCCGCAGAGCGCGACGGTCAAGGAGTCCTGGGAGGGCGTGCGGATCTTCGACGTCAGCGACAAGCGCAACCCCAGGTACGTCAAGTCCGTCGAGACGAACTGCGGCTCCCACACGCACACCCTGGTGCCCGCCAGAGGGCGCGACGCCAGGAAGTTCTTCTACGTCTACGTCTCCTCCTACCTGCCCGCGGCCAACTTCCCCGACTGCCAGCCGCCGCACGACAAGATCTCGGTCGTGAAGGTGCCGTTCGCCGACCCGGCCGCGGCCTCGCTGGTGAGCACTCCGGTCGTCTTCCCCGACGGCGGCAACGAGACCCAGCCCGGCCTGCTGCTGCCCACCAGCGGCTGCCACGACATCACCGTCTACGCCGAGAAGGACCTCGCCGCCGGGGCCTGCATGGGCGATGGCGTGATCTTCGACATCCGGGACCGGGAGCGGCCACGGATCAAGGCCAGGACGACCGACCCGAACTTCGCGTTCTGGCACTCGGCCACGTTCAACAACGACGGCGACAAGGTCGTCTTCACCGACGAGCTCGGCGGCGGCGTCGAGGCCATGTGCACCACCGCGCAGGCCCCGAACCGCGGCGCCGACGCGATCTACGAGCTCCGCGGGCACCGGCTGGTCTTCAAGAGCTACTACAAGATCTCCCGCCCGCAGACCGACCAGGAGAACTGCGTCGCCCACAACGGCTCGCTGCTGCCGGTCAAGGGCCGCGACATCATGGTCCAGGCCTGGTACCAGGGCGGCCTGTCGGTGTGGGACTTCACCGACTCCTCGCGGCCGAAGGAGATCGCCTTCTACGACCGCGGCCCGGTCGACCCGTCGCAGCTCGTCCTGGGCGGCTACTGGTCCACGTACTACTACAACGGCTACATCTACGGCAGTGAGATCGCCCGCGGGTTCGACGTGCTCAAGGTCGACGACCGGCGGACGAACTCGGCCAACCGCGTGAGGCTGTCCCTGCTCAACGCGCAGACCCAGTCGCGCTATCCCGAGCGCGGCTGGTAAAGGCCCTTCTCCGGGGTACGGCCCGCGGCCCGGCGGGCCGTACCCACCGAGACGCTTCTAGAGCTCTGACTGGATCTGCTGCATGCGGCGGATCTCGGCCGCCTGGGTGACGCCGACGTCGTTGGCCAGCTCCTCGACCCTGATGTGCGAGCCGCCCTTGAGCACCTGCTCGGTCATCGTGAGGGCGCCCAGGTGGTGCTTGATCATCAGGTCGAGGAAGAGCTTGTCGAACGCCTTGCCGGTGGCGGCCTTGAGCGCCGCCATCTGCTCCGGCGTGGCCATGCCCGCCATGCCCTGGTGCTGGGCGTGGTGCTCGGGCACCTTCTGGCCCTGTTCCTGGAGCCAGGTGGTCATGTACTGGATCTCGGGGCCCTGGGCGTCCTTGATCCGCGAAGCGAGCCCCTTGACCCTGGCCGCCTCGGCCCGGTTCGGGGCGAGCACCGACATATCCAGCGCTTGGCGGTGATGAATGATCATGTCCTGCATGTACTTGATGTCCGAGGCGTTGGCCGTCGGCGACGGTACGGCCGTGGCGGCCTCGGAGGGCGACAGCGTCTTGGCGCTCTCCCCGGGACGGCCCGGCGCGATGACGGGAGCCGTGGAGTCGGCACGAGGGGGTGTCTGCTTCTCGCCGGTGCAACCGGCGAGGGCGACAACCGCGCCCATGACGACGATGAGCGCGACGCGCAACTGGCCTCCCTGACTACCCCATGTCGTAAAAGCGCACTCTAGACGACGATCGCGCAGGTTGGAAGACGGCAAATTGCTACAAACTTTGACAGCTTGCGTGCTGGTCAAATGACCGGTTTCGTACGAAAATTTCTTCATTTATGCCCCCTTTATAGGAGGACTTAGTGTTATCCCCCCGCAGGGCCCTCATCGTGCTCGGTGCCGCCATCGCCCTGGTCGGAGGTGTGCTGCCCGCTCAGGCGGCCGACATCCCCGCCCCCGGCGAGGTGGTCATGAGCGACAACATGCGGCAGGTCACGAACGTTCCGAAGCCCGCCGCGCTCGCCGACATCAACACCGACATGGCCTTCCAGGACAATTACGCCTACGTCGGCAACTACTACGGCTTCTCCATCTACGACATCCGGCGGCCTTCGCGGACGTCGCTGGTCAGCACCGTGATCTGTCCGGGCGGCCAGATGGACGTCTCCGTCTACGGTGACCTGCTCTTCGCCGCCGTCGACTCCTCCCGCAACAACGACTCCTGCAACAGCACCGGCCAGAGCGCCACGATCAAGGAGTCCTGGGAAGGCGTCCGGATCTTCGACATCAGCGACAAGGCCAACCCCAAGTACATCAAGTCGGTCGAGACGAACTGCGGCTCGCACACCCTGAGCCTCGTGCCCGGCAAGGGCCACGACCGCCGGCGCAACCTCTACGTGTACGTCTCCTCCTACAGTCCGCGGGCCGACTTCCCGGACTGTGGCGTACCGCACGACAAGATCTCCATCATCAAGGTGCCCCTGCGCAACCCGACGGCCGCAGCGGTCGCCGCCACGCCGGTGCTCTTCCCCGACGGCGGCAACCCCGGGGTTCCGCTGCCCTACCCGGACGGCAAGTCGGCCACCAGCGGCTGCCACGACATCACCGTCTACGCCGAGAAGGACATCGCGGCCGGCGCCTGCATGGGCGAAGGCATCCTGATGGACATCTCCGACCGCCTCAACCCCAGGGTCACCGCCACCGTCCGTGACGACGTCAACTTCGCGTTCTGGCACTCGGCGACCTTCAACAACAGGGGCAACAAGGTCGTCTTCACCGACGAGCTCGGCGGCGGCGGCGCGGCCACCTGCAACACCGTCATCGGCCCGAACCGAGGCGCCAACGCCTACTACGACATCCGCAGGGGCCAGCTGAAGTTCAAGAGCTACTTCAAGATCCCGCGCCCGCAGGCGGACACGGAGAACTGCGTCGCCCACAACGGCTCGCTGATCCCGGTCAAGGGCAAGGACATCATGGTCCAGGCCTGGTACCAGGGCGGCATCTCGATCGTCGACTTCACCGACTCGGCCCGCCCGAAGGAGATCGGCTGGTACGAGCGCGGCCCCGACAACACCGCCCCGGCCCTGTCCGGCGGCTTCTGGTCGGCCTACTACTACAACGGCCACATCTACGGCTCCGACTTCAACCTCGGGCTCGACGTGCTGTCGATCGACGACCGGCGTACCGACCAGGCCAAGCGTGTGCGCCTGGACAGCCTCAACCCCCAGACCCAGACCTCTTACCCCGACCGTGGTCACGGTCACGACCACGACTGACCAGGAGGACTCTCCCTTGCTGCTGTCCAAGTCACGGCGCTTCCTCGTCGCGGCCGGTGCCGCCGTCGCCTTAGCGGCGACGGCGGTGCCCGCGGCCGCCAACGACATCCCACCGGTCGACACGGTGGTGACCAGCCCGAACGTCTCGCACGTGCTCAACGTGCCGAAGCCGGCCCCGATCGCCGCCACCATCAACACCGACATCGCCTTCCAGGGCAACTACGCCTACGTCGGCAACTACGGCGGCTTCTCCATCTACGACATCAGCCACCCGAAGCGAACCAAGGTCGTCAGCTCGGTCGTCTGCCCCGGTTCCCAGATGGACGTCTCCGTCTACGGTGACCTGCTCTTCGCCGCCGTCGACTCCTCCCGCAACAACGACTCCTGCAACAGCACCGGCCAGAGCGCCACGATCAAGGAGTCCTGGGAAGGCGTCCGGATCTTCGACATCAGCGACAAGGCCAACCCCAAGTACATCAAGTCGGTCGAGACGAACTGCGGTTCGCACACGCTGACCCTGGTACCGGGTAAGGGTCACGACCGCCGGCGCAACCTTTACGTGTACGTCTCGTCGTACCTGCCCGCGGCGAACTTCCCCGACTGCGCGCCGCCGCACGACAAGATCTCCATCATCAAGGTCCCGCTGCGCGACCCGACGGCCGCCGCGGTCGCCGCCACGCCGGTCGTCTTCCCCGACGGCGGCAACGAGACGCAGCCCGGCCTGCTGGTGCCCACCAGTGGCTGCCACGACATCACCGCGTACGCCGAGAAGGACATCGCGGCCGGCGCCTGCATGGGTGACGGCGTGCTGTTCGACATCCGCGACCGGCTCAACCCGAAGGTGACCGCCAGGACCACCGACCCGAACTTCGCGTTCTGGCACTCGGCGACGTTCACCAACGACGCCAGGAAGGTCGTCTTCACCGACGAGCTCGGCGGCGGCGGCGCGGCCACCTGCAACGAGGCGACCGGCCCGACCCGCGGTGCCAACGCCTACTACGACATCCGCAGGGGCCAGCTGAAGTTCCGCAGCTACTTCAAGATCCCCCGCCACCAGGCGGACAGCGAGAACTGCGTAGCCCACAACGGCTCGCTCATCCCGGTCAAGGGCAAGGACATCATGGTCCAGGCCTGGTACCAGGGCGGCGTCTCGTTCGTGGACTTCACGGACATCTCGCGGCCGCGTGAGTTCGGGTACTTCGAGCGCGGTCCGGCCAGCCAGGGCGGCGGCGGCATCTGGTCGGCGTACTACTACAACGGCTACATCTACGCGGCCGACTTCCACAACGGCCTCGACGTGCTCAAGGTCAACGACCCGCTGGTCCGCGGCGCCGACCGCGTCCGCACCGACCGGCTCAACGTCCAGACCCAGGAGTCCTACCGGGACGGCTGGCACCACTGACGGCCACTTCAAGTCCCGCCCGCTTCAACGCTCGCCCGCTTTAAGGCTCGCCCCCACACGGAAGGTGTGGGGGCGAGCCCCTTTTCACCGTTCCGCCCCGCCACCACACTGGCCTCGCCTCTTCCCGCCCGGCCGGTCGCCGCCGCCCTTCCTCCGCGACGCGGGTCCTGTCTCCTCGCCTCCTCCCGCCCGCACGGCGCGGCTTCTCCCGTGGTGGTTCCTTCCGTCACGGCCCTCCATCCCCTACGGCAGGCCGCCCCACCGCCACCCGCCGTCGTGCGCGGGCGCCGATCGTGGGGGTCGCTTCTCACGTCGGACGGGGCCGGGCGCCGTTACGGTCAAGATTGCTGACATAGTGGGACATCAGGTGATCAGGGGAGGTCTGTGTGGTGTCCAGAGTCGGCAGGGTCCTGATGTCCGCGGTGGCCGGACTGGCGCTCCTGGGCGCCGTGCCCGCCCACGCGGCCGAAAAGCCCAAGACCAGCGCCAACGTCAAGCACGTGGCCAACGTGCCGAAGCAGGCGCCCTTCGCCGCCGAGGACGCCTACAACACCGACCTGGCCTTCCAGGGGCGGTACGCGTACCAGGGCAACTACAACGGCTTCACCGTGTACGACATCGGCGACCCGGCCAAGCCGCGGGTCGTCAGTCGCGTTTCGTGTCCCGGGGCGCAGAACGACGTGTCCGTCACCGGGAAGCTGCTGTTCCTGTCCGTGGACGAGTCGCGTTCCGGTGACGCCTGTTCCAGCGACTACGGTTTGCCGACGGACAAGGGCGCCTGGGAAGGCATCCGGATCTTCGACATCAGTGACAAGGCGCGGCCCAAGTACGTCAAGGCCGTGAGGACCGCCTGCGGCTCCCACACGCACACGCTGGTGCCGGACAAGAAGGGCAAGGCGGTCTACCTCTACGTCTCCTCGTACGGGCCGGGGGACATTCTCGCCGGGTGCAAGCCGCCGCACGACAAGATCTCCATCGTCAAGGTGCCGCTGGACAAGCCCACCGCCGCCAAGGTCGTCGCCACGCCCGTGCTCTTCCCCGAGCAGTCCGGCGGGGCGACCACCTCCGGCTGCCACGACATCACCGTGTACCCGGCCAAGGACCTCGCCGCCGGCGCCTGCATGGGCGACGGGGTGCTGCTCGACATCGCCGACCGCGAGAAGCCCAAGGTCACCGCCCGCGTCACCGACGAGAACTTCGCCTTCTGGCACTCGGCCACGTTCAACAACGCGGGCACCAAGGTGTTCTTCACCGACGAGCTCGGCGGCGGCGCGGCGGGCGTCTGCGACAAGGCCACCGGGCCCGAGCGGGGCGCCGACGCCGTGTACGACATCTCCGGCGGGGAACTGGCCAAGCGGGCGTACTTCAAGATCCCCCGCACCCGGGACAAGCGCCAGAACTGCGTGGCCCACAACGGCTCGCTCATCCCGGTCAAGGGCAAGGACATCATGGTCCAGGCCTGGTACCAGGGCGGCGTCTCGTTCGTCGACTTCACCGACCCCGCCCGGCCGCAGGAGATCGGCTACTTCGAACGGCCGCCGTTCAAGGGCACCGACATCGCCGGCTCCTGGTCGGCGTACTACTACAACGGCCACGTCTACAGCAGCGACATCCAGAAGGGCCTGGACGTGCTGCGCATCGACGACCCGCGCACCGACCCGGCCAAGAAGGTGAAGCTCAAGGTCCTCAACACCCAGACCCAGTACGGCTACTGAACGCTCCGGGCAGGTCTTAGGCAGGCGGCGCGAACCCGCCGGGCGTGACACCGGGCGGCTCCTCCGGCCTGCCGTAGTCGGGCAACGCCGTCGGCCGCCGGTCCACCTCGGGTCCCGACCGAACGGGTCCCGGATGGGCGGGGTGCGGCGTCGGATGCTGAGGGCTCACCTGGCCGGGCTGCCATCCGGTCCCGGGCTGACCGGGCGCCGGCTGGGGCGGCGGAAGCGTGGGGCCCGGGTGCCATCCAGCCGCGGGCTGGGGCTGGACCGCCTGCTGGGCGGGCGCCGGCTGTCCGGGCAGCGCCCAAGGGCCCGGCGAAACCGGGGCGCTGACGGGCCGCGGGTGCGGGGCGCCGGGGGGCTGAGCCCAGGGGGCCGGAGGCGCGGGGATGGGCTGGGGGTGCGGGAAGCCGGCGGGCTGGGGGTGCGGGGAGCCGGCGGGCTGGGGGTGCGGGGAGCCGGTGGGCTGGGGGTGCGGGGAGCCGGTGGGCTGGGGGCTCTGGGGGCCCGGGGGCTGGCTCCAAGGGGCCTGGGGGCGGGTGTGGCGGGCGAGCCGTACCTCCTCGCGGCGGCGGCGCTCGGCCAGGACGGCGCTCAGGTACGCGTGCGGCGGCGCGCCCCCGGGGGCGGCGGGCGAGACGTAGGAGGCGACCTGGTTGGCGATGCGCACACCCATCTCGTGCTGTACGGCGGGCGCGAGGTCGTACCACCGCGACAGGTACTGCCGGGCGGCCGAGGCCACCTCGTCGGGCAACTGGGACAACTCCAGCCTCGCGGCCCATGCGGCCAGCTGCGGCGGCATCACGATCGCCTGGGTGGTGTCGCGCGGCGCCCGTTCCGAGATCACGATCGTCCCTGCGAACACGTCGCCGAGCCGCTTGCCGCGCTGCGAGACCAGCGACGAGATCAGGGCCGGGGCGCCGGAGAACATCCAGAACTCCATCACTCCCGCCAGCCCCCGCATCAACGCCTGCCGGAACCGCTCTGGACTGCCATCGTCACCCACCACCCGCAGGCCGAGCGCCATCTTGCCCAGGCTGCGTCCGCGCGTGGCCGTCTCGAAGAGCACGGGGTAGCCGACGATCACGAGCACGACCATGACGATGTTGGCCGCGGCGAACAACGCGGAGTCGCTGATGCCCGCGAAGTTGATCAGCAGGACGGCGAACCCGATCATCAGAATGCCTTGGACCAGCATGTCGATCACGACCGCGACGGCCCGCGAGGGCATCTGCGCCACGCGTACTTCGACGACGACGGCGTCTCCCGTCACAACCTCGGACATACCGGGAGCCTAGTCGGTGACAATGGTCGGGTGGATATCGACGCGTTCATCGCCGCACACCGTCCCACCTGGGATCGGCTGGAGCATCTGGTCAAGCACCGCGGCAGGCTGACCGGGGCGGAGGTGGACGAGCTCGTCGAGCTCTACCAGCGGGTGTCGACGCACCTGTCCATCGTCCGCTCGGCCTCGACCGACGCGATGCTGACCGGCCGCCTGTCCGCCCTGGTGGCGCGGGCGCGCTCGGCGGTGACGGGGGCGCACGTGCCGGCGTGGCGGGAGTTCGCGCGCTTCTTCACGGTGTCGTTCCCCGTGGTGGCCTACCGGGCGCGGTGGTGGTGGCTGGGAGCGACGGTGGCGTTCGTCGTCGTGGCGTGGGTGATGGGCGCGTGGGTGGCGGGCAACCCCGAGGTGCAGCGCGCGATCGCCACACCCGAGGAGATCACCCAGCTGGTCGAGCACGACTTCGCCGACTACTACTCCGAGAACCCGGCGGCGTCCTTCGCCAGCCGGGTGTGGATCAACAACGCGTGGGTGGCAGCGCTGATGCTCATCGGCGCCATCTTCATGGGCCTGCCCATCCCGTACTTCTTGTTCCAGAACGCCGCCAACGTCGCCGTTTCCGGCGGGCTCATGGCTTCCCGCGGCAAGCTCGACATCTTCTTCGGCCTGATCACCCCGCACGGCCTGCTGGAGCTGACGGCGGTCTTCCTGGCCGCGGCGGTGGGACTGAGACTGGGCTGGACGGTCATCGACCCAGGTCCCAGGAGGCGCGCGGAGGCGCTGGCCGAGCAGGGCAGGGCGGTGATGAGCGTGGCCATGGGCCTGGTCGTGGTGCTGTTCGTGTCGGGCCTGATCGAAGCCTTCGTCACCCCGTCCGGCCTGCCGACCTGGGCCCGCATCGCCATCGGCGTCCTGGCCGAGGCGGCCTTCCTGGCGTACGTGGTCTACTACGGCCGCCGGGCCATGCGGGCCCAGGAGACCGGCGACGTGGAACGAGCTCCCGACCTCGCCCCGACGGCCTGACCCGGGATCAGAGGCGGCCGGCGGCCTTCAGGGCGAGGTAGGCGTCGGCCAGGGCGGGGGCGATGTCCTCAGGGGCGGCGTCCACGACCTCCACCCCGTGACGGCGCAACCTCGCGGTGATCCGGCGGCGTTCGATGCGGGTGTATTCGGCGGCAGCGGCGTCGTACACCTCTTCCGCCGTCGCCTTGCGGCCTGCTATGTCGGCCACCGCCGGATCGGACACTCCGGCCACCAGGACCAGATGGCGCGAGGACAACTGGGGTAGTACCGGCATCAGGCCCTCGTCGAGCGCCGACGCGTTCAGGTCGGTCAGCAGGACCACGAGGCAGCGGCGCTTCGCGCGGGACAGGATGTTGGCCACCATGCCGGGGGAGTCGGCTTCGATGAGTTCCGCCTCGATGGGGGCCATGGAGTTGACGAGAGCGGTGAGCAGTTCGGTGCGGGAGGCGCCGGAGACCCAGGCGCGCACCGCGCGGTCGTAGGCGAGGAAGTCGACGCGGTCGCCGGCGCGGGCGGCCAGGGCGGCCAGCAGCAGCGCGGCGTCCATGGACCAGTCCAGGCGGGGCCAGCCGGGCACGGGGCGGGCCTGGTCCGACGGGGTCAGGGACTCCAGGGGCGCCCTGCCGGTGTCGCCGGTCAGCGGGACGGGGGCCGTGCCCACGCGCCCCGCCGACGTGCGGCCGGTGTCCAGGACGATGAGGACTCTGCGGTCGCGTTCGGGACGCCACGTGCGGACGACCACGTCGTGGCGGCGGGCGCTGGCCCGCCAGTCGATGGAACGCACGTCGTCGCCGACCACGTACTCGCGCAGCGAGTCGAACTCGGTGCCCTGGCCGCGCACCAGCGCGGGATGCTGGCCTTCGAGCTCACGCAGCTTGGCCAGGCGCGAGGGCAGGTGCTTGCGGGACAGGAACGGCGGCAGCACGCGTACCGACCAGGGCGCGCTGTGGGCGCCCTGCCTGGCGGCCAGGCCGAGCGGGCCCACGGAGCGGACCGTCACCGAGGCGGAGGCGCGGTCGCCGCGCCTGGTCGGGGTCAGCGTCACCACCAGGCGGCGGCGTTCGCCCGCCGGGACGTCCAGCTTCAGCTCGCGGGGCGCGGCTCCGGCCGAGGGCGGCCAGGCGTCTCTGAGCACGCCCTGGACCCTGCGGGGGCCGGGGTTCTCCACGGTCAGTTCGACGGTGCCGGTCTGGCCGAGCCGTACCAGATTGTCGCCTGAGCGGTGGAAGCGTAGCGGGCGCACGGAGCCCGCGAGCACGAGATCCACGGTGATCGCGGCGGCCAGCACGAACAGCCAGCCGAGCAGCGCGAACCCCGGCTCGGGCGCGATCAGCACCACCACGATCCCCACCGCCGCGACCAGCGCGGCCCGCCCCGTGAGAGCCATCAGCGCGGGACCGGGACCGAGGCCAGGATGCCGTCGAGCAGGCCGTCGGCGGTCGCGCCCTCCAGCTCGGCCTCCGGCCGCAGCTGGATGCGGTGGCGCAGCGCCGGACGGGCCAGCGCCTTGACGTCGTCGGGGGTGACGTACGGCCGGCCGGACAGCCACGCCCACGCCCGCGCGGCGGCCAGCAGCGCGGTGGCGCCACGCGGCGAGACGCCGAGCTGCAGCGACGGCGAGGTGCGCGTGGCCCGGCCGACGTCGACGATGTAGCCGAGCACCTCGGGCGCCACGTGCACCTTCGCGACGGCCTCGCGGCCCGCGGCGAGGTCCTCGGCGGTGGCGACGGGCTTGATCTCCGACAGGTCGCGCGGGTCGAAGCCGCTCGCGTGGCGCTGGAGCACCGCGATCTCCTGCTCGCGCGGCGGCAGCGGCACGGTCAGCTTCAGCAGAAACCGGTCGAGCTGGGCCTCGGGGAGCTGGTAGGTGCCCTCGTACTCGACGGGGTTCTGGGTGGCGCACACCACGAACGGGTCGGGCAGCATGCGCGCGGTGCCCTCGACGCTGACCTGCCGCTCCTCCATGGCCTCCAGCAGCGCGGCCTGCGTCTTCGGCGGCGTGCGGTTGATCTCGTCGGCGAGCATGAGGTTGGTGAAGACGGGTCCCTCGCGGAACTCGAACTCGGCGGTCTTCGCGTCGTAGATCAGCGAGCCGGTCACGTCGCCTGGCATCAGGTCGGGGGTGAACTGCACCCGCTTGAAGTCCAGGGCCAGCGCCGACGACAGCGTACGCACCATCAGGGTCTTGGCGACGCCCGGTACGCCTTCGAGCAGCACGTGCCCGCGGCACAGCAGTGCGATGACCAGCCCCGTCACCACCGCGTCCTGGCCGACCACGGCCTTGGACACCTCGGCACGCAGCGCGCCCAGCGCTTCCCTGGCCGAATCGCCCCGGGCGGTGGCGGCGACGCGCGTCGTCTCCTCAGTGTTCACGCACGATCCTTTCGATGAATTCCAAGTATCGGGCCAGGGCGACGAGCCCGGCGTCGTCGGCGGGCGGCGGGCCGTACAGGGCGCCGCCGACCTGACGCGCGTCCTGCCCCGTCCGTACGGCCACCGCAGCCACGACCTCGTGCTGACCGGCGCCGGGCGCGAGCCCGACCCGCGGCGTCAGCCGGTCGACGGTCCCGGCTCTGAGCACGGCGGCGGCGCGTTCCCTGGCCCGCCTGGCCCGGTAGAGGCGCCCGCGGCCCTCGACGGTCTCGGCGGCACGCACCACGACGGGCAGCTTCTCGGCCACGACGGGCCCGAGCCTGCGCCCGCGCCAGAAGGCGGTGACGAGCACGGCCAGGCAGGCGGTGAGCACAGCCCACGGCACGGTGTCCGGCACCAGTTCGCCCAGCGACTTGCCGCCCGCCCCGGCCAGACTGCCGGTCGGCGGCTGGTCGGGACGTACCAGCCAGGTGACGGCCGGCTTGGTCCCGAGCAGGTTGAGCGCGAGCGCGGCGTTGCCGTCCTCGGCCAGGTACTGGTTGGTCATGAACGTGCCGTCGCCGAGCACGGTGACCGTGCCGCCCCCGCCGGGCGCCTGGACCAGCGTCGAGCCCTTCTCACCCGGGTAACAGCCGTTGGCGCCCCTGAACAGGTCGCCACCCAGACGGGCGCTGCCCGCGGCCCTGGCGGCCGGCAGGTCGCACTCGGGCTCTCTGGAGCGCACCCGGGCCGACCCGGACGCGGGCGTGACGCCGGGAGCCAGCACGTCGAGCCCGTCCAGTCCGCCGACGATCACCCGGTCGCCCTGGAGCTGCGCGAGCCGGTCGAGTTGCTGCCAGTCGAAGTAGGCGGTGTGGGTGACGAGCAGGAGCCTGCCGCCGCCCTTGGCGATGGCGGCCTCGACCGAGTCGACCCTGTCGACGGTGACGCCGCGCCCGCGCAGCAGTTCGGCCAGCGCCTTCGAGCCTTCCAGCGAGGTGTCGGCGGGGTCGAGGCGGCGTGGCTCGCGCGCGCCGGGCGCGAGGGCCACGCCGATGATCGCGGTCACCGCGACGAGCGCGCCGAGCGCGATCCAGAACCGGCCGGCCCGCCACAGCGAACCCGTGGTGGGCGAGGTGCTCACGCTCATGCCAGCACCGGCTTCGCCGCCTGGAGCCGCTGGTCCAGGGAGGTCATCGCGTCGTAGGCGGCGGGGGTGCCGGGCACGTCGCCGTAGGTGACGTCGTCGAAGGAGCGCGCGGCGGCGGCCAGCTCACCGGCGAACGCGGGCAGCGCGGCTCCGGCCTCCGCGGCCAGTTCGTCGGCGGTGCGGCCGGGCATGCCGTTCACGAGCGCGCGCTCCTCCAGGTCACGGGCGATGGCGCGCAGGCGTTCCTGGACCGCCTCGCTCCAGTGCTGCTCGGCGGCCAGCCGCTCGGCGATGGCGCGGTGCTCGGCGGCGGTCAGCGTGCGATCGTCGAAGACGAGGCCGGTGGCGGGGGCGTTGCGCCGGGACGTCTTGCGCAGCCGCCAGACGACCAGCGCGGCGACGCCGAGGATGATCAGCCCGATGAGGATCGCCGCGATGACGCCGCCCGCGGCGCCGCCGCCCGTCGCGGCGTCCAGCAGGTCGCCGATGAACTGCTGGACCACGCGGGTGATGCGGGCGAGCAGCCCTTCCTTCTCGTACTCGGGCCTGAGCAGCTCTTCCGCGGCGCGGCGCCGCGCCTCGTCCCGGCCTATCGGGGTCACGACCGGGCGGCGTTCGACGGGTGCCAGAGCTCGTCGGCGGAGGAGTGCACCCACCCCTGTCGCTGCTGCTCGATCGCCGCGGTCTGGAGGACCAGGTCGAATGCCTCGCTGCGCATCCTGCGGTCGGCGTAGAGCAGACCGGCGACCGCCGCCTGGAACGGATAGACGATCATCGAGGCCAGCGTGGCGCCGATCGCGATCAGGACGGCGCTGATCGCGATCACGCCGGCGCCGCCGGCGCCCGCCACACCCAGCAGTTGCGCGGCGAAGGAGAAGGGAATGCTCAGGACGCTGCTGACCAGGTACGCCAGGATCCCGGTCAGGAGCAGGATGCCGAGCACGCGCCAGAAGTCGCCGGAGACCAGCCGCCACGAGCGCTTCATGGCCTCGACCGGCCCGCGGCCCTCCAGCACCACGATGGGCGCGGCGAAGGCGAACCTGGTGTTGAAGAACAACGCGTACCCGGCGTACAGCAGGAGCATCAGCAGGCCCAGCCCGATCAGGCCGAACGCGCCTTCCGCCGAGCTGGTGTTCATGCCGAGGACGACGAAGAGCGCCACCAGCGGTACGACAGGTGCCAGCATCACCAGCCCGACCAGCAGCACGACGCCGAACAGCGCGCCGATCCTGCCCTTGACCAGGTGCCACGCCTCGCCGGGCGTGATCTTCCCGCCGAAGACCGAACGGCCGAGGATGCGGGTCAGGATGCCGGTGAGCACGGTGGTCACGACGAAGCCGACGACCGCCGAGACGAGGAGGCCGCCGTACCCGGCGGCGACGGTGCCGAGCATCCCACCGGTGCTGATGCTCTCCGGGTCGCGACTGAGCGAGCTCAGCTGGCCGTTCATCACCGCGGTGGCGATCGCCACGGGCACCGCGGCGAGGGCGGCGGCCAGCGCGGACATGCCGAGAATGGCCTTCGGGTTGGAGCGGATGAACTTGATGGAGCCGTCGAGGATGTCGCCGAGCCCCAGCGGGCGCAGCGGGATGATGCCGGGCCGCAGGTGCTGTGGAGGCGGCATGTGGCCATATCCGGGCGGAGGCGGCAGCTGCTGGTACGGCTGCGCCCCGGGAGGAGGCGGGGGAGGCTGTTGCTGCGCGCCGTGGGGCGGGGGCGGGGGCGGCTGCTCACCGTACGGCTGGCCGTAGGAGACCGGCTGCGGCCCGGATCCGGGCGCGGTCCATGGGGAAGCCGGCGGCGCGCCGTAGGGTGGGGGCTGCTCGGCCGACCATCCTGGTGGCCGCTCGGGCGAAGGACCGTCTGACATATCCCAATCCTGGCATGGTGGGCGACTCATTGGGGTCACGCGGTCGTTTCGCCCGGCTGAACTACCCCTGCATTCCAGGGTGTTTCCGGCCCGGGCAGAACTTCGGGGATAGCCGAAAGTCGGCCGGTTACCGCAGACTGAGAAGGTGGACGCCGCTGCAAGTCTAAAATTCGGCTTTTGATGTGCTGGAGTCACACCCATGAGCTGGGCACGGGTAACCTACAGCAATCATGCGGGTATGTCCCACAATGCGTAGAACGAATGAGGGGCCATGAAAGGTCGCGTGCTGGTCGTCGACGACGACGCCGCTCTCGCCGAGATGCTTGGCATCGTGTTGCGCGGAGAAGGCTTCGAACCATCCTTTGTCTCCGACGGCGACAAGGCCCTCGACGCGTTCCGGGATACACGCCCGGACCTGGTTCTGCTCGACCTGATGCTGCCGGGGGCGGATGGCATCGACGTCGCGCGCAGGATCAGGGCGGAGTCGGGGGTTCCGATCGTGATGCTCACCGCCAAGAGCGACACGATCGACGTCGTACTCGGACTCGAGTCCGGGGCCGACGATTACATCGTCAAGCCGTTCAAGCCGAAGGAACTCGTGGCTCGGGTACGCGCGCGGCTGCGCCGTACCGACGAGCCGACACCCGAGATCCTGCAGATCGGCGACATCACCATCGACGTGGCGGGCCACTCCGTCAAGCGCGGCGAGGAGACCATCAACCTCACGCCGCTGGAGTTCGACCTGCTCGTCGCACTGGCGCGCAAGCCGCGCCAGGTCTTCACCCGCGAGGTCCTGCTCGAGCAGGTCTGGGGCTACCGGCACGCGGCCGACACCCGTCTGGTCAACGTGCACGTCCAGCGGCTCCGGGCCAAGATCGAGAAGGACCCCGAGCACCCGGAGATCGTGGTGACGGTCCGCGGCGTGGGATACAAGGCAGGCCCGGCCTAGCGCCGGACCACCCCGAGCCATGCCCCCGACGACGAAGAAGGCCGGCCGCCGCCGTACGCTCCGCCAGATCCTCGGCGGCGTACGGCGGCGGACCAGGCGTGCGGTGGGCACGGTCAGGCGCGTCTGGCGCCGCTCACTCCAGCTTCAGGTGGTCACCAGCACGCTGGTGATCTCCATGACGGTGGTGGCGGTGCTGGGCGCCTTCCTGTTCCAGGAGATCAACGAAAGCGTCGTCAACGGACGCGCCCGCGCGGCGATGAACGAGGCGCTCAGCGACCGCACCCAGATCCTCGCCGCCCTGGCCCAGAAGCAGCCCGAGGACTCCAAGGCCGGAGAAGCGGGCAAGAAGCAGCCGCCCGACCCGCTCGACCAGGTGCTCAACGCCATCGCCGGCGTCAGTGAGAACGCCCCGCGCCTGCGCTACGACCTGCTCGTCCTCAACCCCCACGAGCCCGGCAGATCCCGCGCGATCGGCAACGTCAACCCCGCCGACATCCCGCTCCAGCTGAGCGAATACCTCGATCGTGACGTCAAGCGCCAGAAGTTCGACCATCCGTACTCCTGGCTGACGACCATCCCGGTCAAGGGCGAGCCCCGTCCCACCCTGGCCACCGGCGTCGTGATCAGCGTCCCCGGCGAGACCGGCGTCCAGAACTACGAGCTCTACCACTTCTTCCCGCTCACGCAGGAAGTCGAGATGCTCACCTCGGTGCGTCAGTTGCTGGTCGTCGTGGGCGTGGGCCTCGTGCTCCTGCTCGCCGCCATCGCCTACCTGGTCGCGCGTCAGGTCGTCACTCCGGTACGGCTGGCCCGCCAGGCCGCCGAGCGCCTGGCCTCGGGAAAGCTCGACGAACGGCTCAAGGTGCGCGGCGAGGACGACCTGGCCCGCCTGGCCACCTCCTTCAACGAGATGGCGGCCAACCTGGCGTTGAAGATCCACCAGCTGGAGGAGCTCTCGCAGGTCCAGCGGCAGTTCGTCTCCGACGTCTCGCACGAGCTGCGCACCCCGCTGACCACCGTGCGCATGGCCGCCGACCTGCTCTACGACGCCCGCGAGGACTTCGACCCGATGGCCTCGCGCTCGGCCGAGCTCATGCAGGCCCAGCTCGAACGCTTCGAGTCGATGCTGGCCGACCTGCTGGAGATCAGCCGCTACGACGCCGGCGCGGCCACGCTCGACCTCGACTCCACCGACGTGCGCGACGTGGTCCTGCGCGCGATCGCCGACTCCGAGGCGCTGGCCGAGCGGCACTCCACCCGCTTCGAGCTGCGGCTGCCCAGCGAGCCCTGCATGGCCGAGATCGACAGCCGCCGGGTCGAGCGGATCCTGCGCAACCTGCTGTTCAACGCCATCGAGCACGGCGAGGGCAAGGAGATCGTGGTGTCGGTCGGGGCCGACCGGGACTCGGTGGCGGTAGCCGTACGGGATCATGGGGTTGGTCTGAAGCCCGGCGAGGACAACATGGTCTTCGACCGCTTCTGGCGGGCCGACCCCTCGCGGGCCAGGACCATCGGCGGCACCGGGCTCGGCCTCGCGATCTCGCGTGAGGACGCCACGCTGCACGGCGGCTGGCTGCAGGCTTGGGGGCAGCCGGGGGACGGCTCGCAGTTCCGCCTGACGCTGCCCAGGGCGGCGGGGCTCGACCTGAAGGGCTCGCCGCTGTCGCTGGTGCCGCCCGAGGTGGAGATGCGCCGCACCTGGCGCGGCCACATGACGCCGGTGCTCACCCCGGCCACGGGGGACCTCCATGACGAGTAGCAGACGGGCCCTGGCCGCGGTGCTCACGCTCGCGTTCGTGCTGTCGTGCGGCTGCGCGGTCATCCCGGTGGGCAGCCCGACCGCGCCGGAGGAGGCGGTGGGCGGCGACCTGACCAAGCCTTTCGTGCGCATGATCGTCTCCCCGCCCAAGAACGACTGGACGCCGCAGAAGGTCGTCGAGGGGATGCTCGCCGCCATGGCCGCCTACCCCGACGACCCCACGACGCTCCTGCAGTACATGACGCAGAAGGCGCGCAACGCCTGGCGTCCCGTGGGGCCGATCACCGTGATCGATCCGCCCACGTTCAAGGAGGGCAACGGGACGGTAGAGCTCACCGCGAACAAGATCGCGCGCCTCGAGGACGACGACCGGTACGTGTCCGACACGGGGAAGCTGACGCAGACCGTGTACCTCAAGAAGGAGGCCGGCGGCTGGCGCGTCGACGGCGGGCTGAAGAACGGCCTGGTGATGCGGGCCGATGACGTCGACCGGGCCTACCGCCCCACGCTGCTCTACTACCTCAACGGCGCGCAGAAGCCGGACGGGCTGCTCGTCTCCGACGCGGTTCATCTGCGGCTCAAGCCGGGCGAGAACCTCGCGGAGACGATCATCGAGCGGCTGCTCAAGGGGCCGAGCAGCGCGCTGCGCGGCGCCGTCGGCACCGCGCTGACCGGCAACGTCGGCGTGGACTCCGTCACGGCCACCGACGACAAGGTGGTCATCAGCCTCAGCGGCGCGCCGGCTCTGGCCGACACCGACGCCTTCAAGGCCCAGCTCCGCGCCAGCCTGGAGAAGGTCACCGCCGCACAGCCCATCGACGTGATGCACAACGGCGAGCCGTACATCCTGGGCATCCAGCCCAACGACGCCCAGACCTGGTATCCGTCCACGAAGAGCCCCTCCTACTACACCACCGGCGGCGCGGTGCACTTCACCAGCACCGAGGGCGCGGGCAACGCGGTCAACGGCCAGGCGGGGAAGCCGAACGGCTACACCGGCCAGGCCCTCTCCAAGGACGGGGACAAGGTCGCGGCGGTGGGCGCCGACGGCATCTACGTCGCCCCCGTCAATCCGAACGGCCGGTGGGAGCGGGTCATGGAAGGCCGGCTCACCTCGCCCTCCTGGCATCGCGACGGATCGCTGTGGGCGTTCGAGAAAGGTTCGGGCGCCGTGCTGCGCCGCGACCAAGGCGGAGCGCCGACGCGGGTGGCGGCGCCGGAACTCGACGGCAAGGACGTCACCGACCTGCGGATCTCACGTGACGGGGTACGCGTGGCCGCCGGGGTGGGCGGCAGGGAAGTACGCGTGGGCGCCATCACCGGCGGCAGCCTCGGGCTGATGCTCGGCAACTTCCAGCAACTGCTGACCGTCCGCCAGGACGAGACGATCAAGGACATCGCCTGGCGCGACGGCGAGCACCTGCTCGTCCTGGTCTCGGGCAAGGCCGGGCAAACGCTCATGGAGATCGACGTCGGCGACGGGGAGACGGCCACGCTGACCTCCGACAAGCGCCTCGACTCGATCGCCGCTCTGGGGCCGCAGATCATGGCGGGGACCCTGGACGAGGCGACCGGCGGCCCCGCGGAGATCCTGGAGTTCAAGGACCAGCAGGGGTGGGTCACCAAGGTCAAGGAGACCTCGCAGGAGCCGATCTTCCCGCTGGGATGAGAACCGTCGGTGACACTCTTCGCGCCGGGATGAGAACTGTCGGTGACGCCCGGCAGGCTGTGCGTCATGTTCACCGCTTTGCTGGACGTGCTGGCGCCGCAGGTCTGCCTGGGATGCGGTCTGGCCCATATGGGGCGGGTGTGCGACGGGTGCCTGGCCGGGTGGGTCCGCACGGTGGCGCCGCGGACGCCGGTTCCGGTGCCCGCCGGGCTGCCCCGGTGCTGGTCGGCGGGTGACTACTCGGGGTCGCTTCGTGAGGCGATCCTGGCCTACAAGGAGCGTGGGCAGACCGGGCTGGCGGTGCCGCTGGGGGAGGCGCTGGCGTACACGGCCCTCACGGCGCTGGCGGCGCGGGGCGGGGCTCCCGGGGCTCCCGGGGGTGTCGGGGGTGCCGGGGGTGCCGGGGGTGTCGTGGTGGTGCCTGTGCCGAGTGCGCGGCGGGCCGTACGGGGGCGTGGGCACGATCCGGTGCGGCGGCTGGGCGCCCTGGCCGCCTCGCGGATGCGGGCGGCGGGCGTGCGGGCCGTGCTGGTTCCGGCGCTGGCGCAGGCGCGGCGGGTGGCTGACCAGGCGGGCCTGAGCGCCACGGAGCGGGCCGCCAACCTCCGGTCGTCTCTCAGGGTCACCGGTCGGCTGCGAGGCGCTCCAGGGGCCTCTGCGGTCCTTGTGGACGACATCGTGACCACCGGCGCCACGCTGGCGGAGGCCGCGCGGGCGTTGCGGTCGGCGGGGATCGAGGTGGTGGCGGCCGTGACGATCGCCGCGACACGCCGAAGATCTTGAAACGCTTTACCATCACGCTCGGTGAGAACGGGTGTCAGTGGTCTGTCTCACCTTGGGGCCACATCTACGTTGCCTGGTCGGCGCGCTGTGGCAGCTCACCCCTCTAGAGAGGCGCGTCCATAAGGGATACGGCCCCACCAAAAGGGGCATCGCACGCCTCATGTAAGACGAGAGAAAATCACGGAAAGTGATCCTTTGACCGATCCTCCGGCTGACATTCCCTCCCGATGCAGATAGCGTTCTGACATGGCACCCGTTCGGGTCCGTGGTTGCGCAGAGCCGGGGCTCCCGGCTCTGCTAGCCGATGCCAGCCGCAGGCGAAACGGTCCACGTAAAGCGACTCTTTGTCGACTGATCACGGTGCGGCTTAGGGGTAAGTCCTGCCTTCCCGAGGGTCCAGATGTCCCTCGTCAGGAGAGAAGGGCAGTAGTGGCAGCAGAGCTGCGAAACCCTCAGCAGGCGAATGTGGGGTCGAAGACCAGGTCGGCCGGGCGGGTGCCATACACCGAGTTCCCGGTAACGAATCGTCGGAAGAGGGTAACGGTGAGAGAAAGGCAGACAGAAGACCCCGCCCGGCAGGCACGTCGTCGGGTGCTCTTTCTCAGTCGTTAGACGAAGGGGGGCTGTTGCATGGACATCATCGTCAAGGGCCGGCACACAGGAGTGAGCGACCGGTTCCGCGACTTGGTGACGACCAAGCTGGCCAGGATCGAGCGTCTGGACAACAAGCTCATTCGAGTCGATGTGGAGGTGTCGAAGGAGCGCAATCCGCGCATCACCGACCAGCGTGAGCGCGTCGAGCTGACCATTCACTCCCGAGGCCCGGCGATCCGCGCCGAGGCGTCGGCCGACGACCGATTCGCCGCCCTCGACATCGCACTCGACAAACTGGAAGGCCGCCTCAGGAGACTGGCCGACCGCCGTAAGGTCCACCACGGCAACCACGCCATCCCCTCGGTGGCAGAGCTGACCGCGACCCTCGGCGACGTCGCCGAATCGGCGCCGCGGAAGGCCAAGGTGGTCCCCGAACAGGCAGAACCCGAAGTGGACGACCTGCCTGACGACAAGCAGTACGACGACATCGTCCCCATCGAAATGGACGGCGACGGTCCGCTCATCGTCCGGGAGAAGAATCACAAAGCGGAACCCATGACCATCGACCAGGCCCTCCTCGAGATGGAGCTGGTCGGCCACGACTTCTACCTGTTCCGTGACAAGGAGAGTGGTCAGCCGAGCGTCGTGTACAACCGGCGCGGCTACAACTACGGCGTGTTGAGGCTCGTAGAGCCCTGATCGCCGGATCAGAAGATCTTCTCGACCACCCTAGGACCGCGGCACCCGTGCCATCATTGGCGGTTCAACGGCTCTGGCCCCCCACGAGGAGGAGACGTGAGCGAGCGAAGCGTTCGCGGTTGCGAACTCCAAGCCCTCCGGCGAGGAGTTCCCATCGGCGAGCCCACGCGAAGCGACGACAACACCGTCGCGCGGCCGATCAGGGAGGCCGTGTGATCGAGCGGATCAACGACAGCGGCGCCGTGCGTGACATCCCGCGCGGCGCCCGTCACGGGCAGATCAGGCCGCACGCGGCGGTCGCGGAGCCGAAGGAGGCTCCGTGACCATGCGGGGCAGGCGAGGGTACTCGGCCGACGACCGGCTGAGGAGGCTCCGTGACTGACAGCGGCGAGACCCCCACGCCGGAGAGAGACGAGCCGATCCGCGTGCTGATCGTGGACGATCACGAGCTGATCAGGCGCAGTCTCGCGCTGGCACTGGCCGCTGAGGCCGACATCGAGGTGGTCGGAGAGGCGAGCGACGGTCAGGAGGCGGTCGAGATGGCCGACCGCCTCATGCCCGACGTGGCGCTCATGGACGTGCGGATGCCGCGCCAGGACGGCATCGAGGCCACGAAGGGCATCAAGGCCTCGGTCCCCAGCACGCGCATCATCATGCTGACCGTGAGCGACGAGGAAGAAGACCTCTTCGAGGCCATCAAGGCCGGAGCCACCGGCTACCTCCTGAAAGACGTCCAGATCAACGACGTCCCCGACGCCGTGCGCGGGGTGCACGAAGGCCAGTCCCTCATCAACCCCGCCATGGCCGCCAAGCTCATCACCGAGTTCGCCAACATGAGCCGCAAGGAGGCCGAACGGCCGCCCCAGCTCCCCGTCCCCCGCCTGACCGAGCGCGAGATGGAAGTGCTGCGCCTGGTGGCCAAGGGCATGAACAACCGGGAGATCGCCAAGCAGCTTTTCATCTCGGAGAACACGGTGAAGAACCACGTCCGCAACATCCTGGACAAGCTGCAACTGCACTCGCGGATGGAGGCCGTGGTCTACGCGGTGCGTGAGCGCATGCTGGAAATCACCTGACGATCCAACCCGCTTAGCCGGCAAACCAAGGGGATCGCTCCCAACCCGGGAAGCGATCCCCACCCACCTTCAACCCGTCCCCACACCGGCCAACCTGCCCTTCACTGGCTAACCGTCCCTACCGGCCAACCGGTCTCTCGCCGGCCAACCAGTCCTCAGGCCGGCCGACCTGTCCTTCACCGGCAACAGTCCCCATACCGACCGGCCTGTCCTTCACCGGGCAACCTGTCTCTCGCCCGGTGAACCCGTCCCCATACCGGCTGCCATACACCCACCCCGGGCTTGGCCTCCTGGCGGACGCGTGTCGGGCCCGGTGGCACGCTGTGGCAAGAGCCTGGCCACCCTTCCGGCCTCCCCAGACGCCGCAGATGTCATCCGTGGAGCTCGCTCATCAGGGGCGGGTTCGGGTTCCCGTCTGCGGACCAGGAGGCCGGGGTCCACGTCTGTCGCCGGTGTGGCGAGCCGTCATCCGGGCGTGCCGTACCCGGACCTGGCAACCACGGCCAGCCCGGACCGGGTGACCACGGGCAGCTCTGGTCGGGTATGCCGGTGGTTGGAGTGTCAGGCGGGGGTGGCTTGGAGGTGGGTGGTCAGGGAGGGGTCGGCGCGCTCTACCCGGACGGTGTCGCAGCCGACCCACGAAGCCGCCTCCCACAGCGCCTCCCGGACCGAGTCGCCCCACTTCGACACCGACAGGCCGGGTTCGAGGCTGATCTGGCGGGCCACGAACGTCGTGCCCTCGCGGCCCGGGTCCACGCGGCCGATGAGTCTGCCACCGGCCAGGATCGGCATGGTGAAGTAGCCGTGGACGCGCTTGTGCTTGGGGACGTAGAGCTCCAGCGTGTAGTCGAAGCCGAACACGCGTGACGTGCGCCCCCGGTGCCAGATGAGCGAGTCGAACGGGGAGATCGGCGTGGCCCGGTGGCGGCCGCGCGGGGCGGACTCCAGGGCCACCGGGTCGGCCCAGGCCTTGGCGGGCCTGCCCTTCTGGCCCCAGCCTGACACCTCTACCGGGACCAGGCCGGCCGCGCCGTTGGCCAGGGATTCCTCCAGGATCGAGCGGTGGTGGTTGCGTACGCGCAGGAAGTCGACGAGGTCGGTGGTGGTGGCCACACCGAGGGAACGGCCGGCCACGCCCGCCAGCCGTACGATGCACTCCTCGTCGGTGAGGTCCTGGCCGAGCAGGTCGGCGGGGACGGAGCGTTCGGCCAGGTCGTAGACGCGGCGCCAGCCCACGCGGCGGGTGCAGACGAGCTCGCCGATGTCGAGCAGCCACTCCAGGCCGATCTTGGAATCGGACCAGTCCCACCAGGTGCCGCCGTTCTTGGCGCCGCCGACGTCGGAGGTGGTGATGGGGCCGCTCTGCCGTACCTGATCGAGGAGCTTTTCCACGCCGTCGGGGACCTGGTGCCAGCGGAAGCGGCGCTCGCGGTACGCCCGGCGGCGGAAGGAGTAGAGGGGCCAGTGCTCGATGGGCAGGATGCAGGCGGCGTGGCACCAGTACTCGAAGCTCTGGGCGGGGGCGTGCCAGTAGGCGCGCTCGACCTTCTGCCTGCCGACCGCGCCCAGGCGGGCGTAGGCCACGAGTTCGTGGGAGCGGGCCAGCACCGAGACGGTGTCGAGCTGCACGGCGCCGAGTCTGCGGAGTACGGCGTGGGGGCCGCCCTTGCGGCCGTCGGAGCCCAGCAGGCCCTGGGCGCGCAGGATGATCCGGCGGGCGTCGTCGGCGGTCAGAAGCATGCCGGAAATGCTAACCGGGGGCACCGACAGAACAGGCACCCGACAGAACCAGCACTGACCAGAACGGGCACCCGACAGAACGGGCACCCGACACAGGACGGGCACCCGACACAGGACGGGCGCGCGACACAGGACGGGGCACTGACAGTACGGGGGGACTCCGACAGAACGGCGGGCACCGGCACGATCGCCGAGCGCCCGCCGTCGTGGAGGTCCTAGCGGTGGTGCTCCGCTCGCATGCCGACCCGCGGCGCGTCGATCACGACGTCGGACATGATGTCGAACACGAGAGCGAGGATGGCGCCCACGACGACGAGGCCGATGCCGATCCAGATCATCAGCCAGCTCTCGACGGGCATGCCGACTCCGGCGACGATGAAGCCCGCGAGGGCGACCGTCACCGCGAGCCACGACGACGCGCGGCCGGCGTGATTGCCTAGGTTTTGTCCGCCTGACATGGCCTTGTCCTTCCTATGTTCTCCCGCCAGCCAGTCATTGGTGCGAGATCGGTCTACTTCGGCATACGCTCTGCCGAAACACCATTCTCCCAGAAGGGGGATGCGGGTGGCCCGTCGCATTGGCTGTGTCTGGTAGCGAGACCGCCTACGATGGCAACGGGGAAGTTTGTCTCGGCCTCTCCTCCTGGCGGCGCCGCCGGGGTAGACCTGCGAGGAGCTTTACATAAAGTGGCAGCCATTCTCGACAAGATCCTACGTGCCGGCGAAGGCAAGACCCTCCGCAAGCTGAAGCGCATCGCCGATCAGGTCAACTCCATCGAGGACGACTTCGGAAGTATGTCCGACGCGGAGCTGCGCGCGCTCACGGACGAGTATCGACAGCGCTACGCCGACGGCGAGTCCCTCGAAGATCTGCTTCCCGAAGCGTTCGCGACCGTGCGCGAGGCCGCCAGGCGCGTCCTCGGCCAGCGGCACTTCGACGTGCAGATCATGGGTGGGGCCGCGCTCCACATGGGCAACATCGCGGAGATGAAGACCGGTGAGGGCAAGACCCTCACCTGTACGCTCCCGGCGTACCTCAACGCGATCAGCGGCAAGGGCGTTCACGTCATCACCGTGAACGACTACCTGGTGCGTGTCGGCGCCGAGAACATGGGCCGCATCTACCGCTTCCTCGGCCTCGACGTCGGCATGATCCTCTCGGGCCAGCAGCCCGACGAGCGGCGCAAGCAGTACGAGGCGGACATCACCTACGGCACCAACAACGAGTTCGGCTTCGACTACCTGCGCGACAACATGGCGTGGTCGCTGGACGAGTGCGTGCAGCGCGGCCACAACTTCGCCATCGTCGACGAGGTCGACTCCATCCTCATCGACGAGGCCCGTACGCCGCTGATCATCTCCGGCCCCGGCGAGCAGTCCGGCAAGTGGTACGCCGAGTTCGCCAAGATCGTTCCCAGGCTCCGCCGCGGCGTCGAGGCCAAGAACCAGGGCGAGGAGAGCACCGGCGACTACATCGTCGACGAGAAGAAGCGCACCGTCGGCATCCTCGAGGACGGCGTCGCCAAGGTCGAGGACTGGCTCGGCATCGACAACCTGTACAAGCCCGAGCACACCCACCTGGTCGGCTTCCTGAACAACGCCCTGAAGGCCAAGGAGCTGTTCAAGAAGGACAAGGACTACATCGTCGCCGACGGCGAGGTGCTCATCGTCGACGAGTTCACCGGCCGCATCCTGCACGGCCGGCGCTACAACGAGGGCATGCACCAGGCCATCGAGGCCAAGGAGAGCGTGAAGGTCAAGGACGAGAACCAGACGCTCGCCACCGTCACCCTCCAGAACTACTTCCGCCTCTACGAGAAGCTGTCCGGCATGACCGGCACCGCCGTCACCGAGGCCAACGAGTTCCATCAGACCTACAAGCTCGGCGTGGTCCCGATCCCGACCAACCGCCCGATGATCCGCAAGGACCAGGCGGACGTGGTCTACAAGACCGAGGACGCCAAGTTCGCCGCCGTGGTCGAGGACATCGTCGAGCGCAACAACGCCGGTCAGCCGGTCCTCATCGGCACCACCTCGGTGGAGAAGTCCGAGCGGCTGTCGAAGGCGCTCAAGCGCCGCGGCGTCCAGCACGAGGTGCTCAACGCGAAGAACCACGCGCGTGAGGCCGCGATCATCGCCGAGGCGGGCCGCAAGGGCGCCGTCACCGTCGCCACCAACATGGCCGGCCGAGGCACCGACATCATGCTCGGCGGCAACTCCGAGTTCCGCGCCGACCTGGAGCTCCGCGCCAAGGGCCTCGACCCGGTCGAGACCGCGGAGGAATACGAGAAGGCCTGGCCCGAGGTCCTGGAGAAGACCAAGACCGCGGTGCGCGCGGAGCACGACGAGGTCACCGAGCTCGGCGGCCTGTACGTTCTCGGCACCGAGCGCCACGAGTCGCGCCGCATCGACAACCAGCTGCGCGGTCGCGCCGGCCGCCAGGGCGACCCCGGCGAGTCCCGGTTCTACCTCTCGCTCGGCGACGACCTGATGCGCCTGTTCAACTCGGCCAGGGTCGAGATGATCATGACCAGGCTCAACATCCCCGACGACCAGCCGATCGAGTCGGGCATCGTCTCCAAGGCCATCGCCTCCGCCCAGCACCAGGTCGAGCAGCAGAACTTCGAGATCCGCAAGGAGGTTCTGAAGTACGACGAGGTCATGAACCGCCAGCGCAAGGTCATCTACGCCGAGCGCCACCGCGTCCTCGAAGGCGCCGACCTGCACGAGCAGGTGCGCGGCTTCATCGAGGAGGTCGTCGAAGGCTACGTGGCCGGCGCCACCGCGGAGGGCTTCGCGGAGGAGTGGGACCTCGACAAGCTGTGGAAGGCCTTCGGCGAGCTCTACCCGGTCTCGCTCAAGCTGGAGGAGTTCATCGAGGAGGCGGGCGGCCGCGAGGAGGTCACCGCCGAGATGATCAGCACGAAGGTCAAGGAGGACGCGCTCAACGCCTACGTCCGGCGCGAGGAGGAACTCGGCGCCGAGGCGACCCGCGAGTTCGAGCGCCGCGTCATCCTGTCGGTCCTCGACCGCAAGTGGCGCGAGCACCTCTACGAGATGGACTACCTGCGCGAGGGCATCGGCATGCGGGCCTACGCGCAGAAGGACCCGCAGATCGAGTACCAGCGCGAGGGCTTCGAGATGTTCTCCGGGATGCTTGAGGGCATCAAGGAGGACTCGGTCGGCTTCCTCTTCAACATCGAGGTCGAGGTTCAGGAGAACCCGATCGTCGAGGAGGAGGACGAGATGATGGCGGAGACCCGCTCGATCATCGCGCGCGGGCTACGCGGCCCCGAGCGTCCCGCCGAGCTGGAGTACTCCGCGCCCGGCGAGCAGGGCGAGGTCGAGCACACCAGGGTCCGCACGACCGCCGCCGAGCGCGCCGCCTACGGCAACGTCGAGCGCAACGCGCCGTGCCCGTGCGGCTCGGGCAAGAAGTTCAAGCGCTGCCACGGCGACCCCAAGAACGCCGCCTAGCGCACCGCGAAAGGCCCCCGCTCCCCACCTCGGGGGCGGGGGCCTTTCCGCGTTCTCTGTCCGCCGGTACGGCGCCGCGTCACGAGACGCTCTTGGGTACCGCGCTCTCCGGTACGGCGCCGCGTCAGGCGGTCTCGAAGTCGGTGCACACCCACTGCACTCCCCGGCGCTCCAGGCGCACGGCCAGGACGCGGCTGCGGTCGCCGCCGTGCACCAGCAGGCACATCTCGATCGCCCCGTCCCGCGGCTCGTTGACGTGCGGCACTCCGACGAACGGCGGCCGCTCGGTGTCGATCATGCGTCCGGCCTGGAGCAACTCGTTGTAGGCCCGTTCGGTGAACCGGTCGGCGAGGTTCTCGGCCGGTCGCCTTCCGGCAAGCACCTCGGCCAGCGCCTGCCCGAACAGCCGCAACCGGCGCTCGTCCGGCAAGGCCCCGGCCGGGCCCCAGATGAACGGCTTGAGTGCCAGCGCGCCGTCGACGCGGGGCCGGTCGCCGTCGTAGGGCGGCTCGGGCAGCGGGAGGATTCCGATTTCTGGGGACACGGCGCTCCTTCAGGGGGGTTGGATCGGCGTCGTAAGAAGGAGTTTTCGGCCACGCCATCAGATACCCCGGCCCCCGACTTTCTCGCCGGGACCGCCGAAATGCGGAGAATGGCGAAGAAGATCATCTCTGGTTGGAGCTCCAGGATGGATGGACATGATCGTGTTAAGGACCGGCCGCACGGGCTTGCGACCGGCGCGAAATCCTTTCGGACACAGTGAAAACGGCGGTCAGGGTGTGGCGGAATCCGCCGGACTGGCACTGCTGGGCGTGTCTTCTGGCTCGCGTCCGGGTGTGGGGATGTTCAGGCGCCGGATCAGGAACGAGAACAACACGTAGTACAGCGCGAAGTACGCCAGTCCGATCAGGATGATCAGTCCGAGGCCCCACGTGTTGGACTTGCTGGCGTTCAGGAGCATGTCGAACAGTCCGGCGGAGAAGTTGAAGCCGAGGCGCGTCTCCAGCGCCGCCATGAGCGCCATCGCCGCACCGGTGAGCAGGGCGTGCGCGACGAACAGCAGCGGCGCCACGAAGATGAACGCGAACTCGACCGGCTCGGTGATCCCCGTCACGAACGCGGTCAGCGCGCCGCCGATCATGATGCTGCCCACCGCCGCCCGCCTGTGCTTGGGCGCCGCGCGCCAGATGGCCAGCGCCGCGCCGGGAACGCCGAACATCAGCACCGGGAAGAAGCCGGTCATGAAGATGCCCGCGCCCTGCTGGCCGATGGCGTAGCACTTGAGGTCGCCGGCCGCGTGGACGCCGTTGACCGTGCACTCGGGGATGACGGTCCAGACGATCGAGTTGACGAAGTGGTGCAGGCCCAGGGGGATCAGGAAGCGGTTGGCGACGCCGTACACACCGGCTCCGAGGGCGGAGTTCGTGGCCAGCCAGTCGCCGAAGCTGGTGAGGGCCTGGCCGATGGGCGGCCAGATGAGGCCGATGAGGACGCCGAGCAGCAGCGCGGCCACCGCGGTGACGATGGGTACGAACCGGCGCCCGCCGAAGAAGGCCAGCCAGGTGGGGAGCTTGATGCGGTAGTAGCGCTGCCAGAGGGTGGCGGCCACGAGCCCGATGAGGATGCCGCCGAGCACGCCGGTGGGCTGCGCGGAGGCCGCCTGGTTGATGACCCTCGTCCCGTCCACCAGCGTCTGCGTCACTTTGTCGTGTACGGCCGGCGCTGTCGACTCGAAGAACATCCGCCGCGTCACCTGGTCGAACACCAGATACCCCACCAAGGCGGCCAGAGCCGTAGACCCATCCGCCTTCTTCGCGAACCCGATCGCCACCCCCAGCGCGAACAGCAGCGGCAGGTTGTCGAACAGCGCCCCGCCCGCGGCCGCGAAGATCGCCGCGACCCGGTCGAGGAAGGCGTTGTCGGTACGGCCCAGCAGATCGTCCTGTCCGAACCGGAGCAGCAGCCCGGCTGCGGGCAGGACGGCGATGGGCAGCATGAGGGAACGACCGATGCGCTGCAGGACGGCGAAGGCCGACGACCAGAAGGACGTGCCGGCTTCGGCGCTCGTGGTGCTCATGGTTCCCCCCGGAAGATCAGCCGGGGGATGCAGGATTCCTACCACGCGCGCGCACGGCAAAAACAACCACCACGCGCCCCGGCCACCGGCTCACCCACGCTCCAGCCCGCGCCAGACACCACGACCCGGACGGCCCATCTCGGGGCACGCCATGCCCGCCGGGGACGCCCTTGCCGCGCGGGGCGGAAAGCCCCATAAGGGCGCACACCCCCGTCCAGGCAGGACCCGCATGGGACGGGTTCCCCGGGTCCCACAAGGGGTGGACCCCGTGAGGGGCTTCCTGTGAGGAGCCTCTGTGAGGGATGGCTCTCCCGCGAGGGGTATGGCCCTCCCGTGAGGGGGCCTCCCGTGAGGGGGCCTCCCGTGAGGGGTGGGCCTCTCGTGAGGCCGCCGCCCTTCGGGGGCGTGGCTGTGGGGGGAGGAGGCAGGCGTCAGGGGTCCCGGCTTTGGGTGGGGGCGGCTCTGGTTTCGCCGGAGTCGAGGTCGAGTTCTGGTTCGCGGCCCGGGGTCATGAAGTTGAAGCGCCGGATCAGGAACGTGAACACGACGTAGTACACGACCCCGTACACCACACCCAGCACAAGGATGCCGATGATGTTCTGGGTGTTGGACTTGCCGATGTTGAGCAGCATGTCCAGTAGCCCGGCCGAGAAGCCGAACCCCAGCTGGCCCCCGATCAGTGCGGTCAGCGCCATCGCGAGCCCCGTCAGCAACGCGTGCACGACCAGCAGGACAGGCGCCACGAAGATGAAGGCGAACTCGATCGGCTCGGTGACACCGGTGACGAATGAGGCGAGCGCGGCCGAGAGCATGATGCCGCCGACCGTGGCGCGCCGGTGTTTGGGGGCCGCGCGCCACATGGCGAGCGCGGCGGCGGGCAGCGCGAACATCATCACCGGGAAGAACCCGGCCATGAACTCCCCGGCGTTGGGGTCGCCGCCGAAGTAGCAGTTCCAGTCGCCGCTGAGGACCCGGCCGCCGACCTCACATTGCGGCACGACGTACCAGACGATGGAGTTGACGAAGTGGTGCAGGCCGAGCGGGATGAGCAGCCGGTTGATCAGGCCGTAGATGCCCGCGCCAAGCGGGCCGAGGTTGGCCAGGCCCTCTCCGGCGTGTGAGATCCATTCGCCGAGCAACGGCCACGCCCAGCCGACGATGACGCCGAGCAGGAGGGCGACGATGGAGGTGATGATCGGTACGAACCGGCGCCCGCCGAAGAAGGCCAGCCATGAGGGCAGTTTGATGCGGTAGAAACGCTGCCAGAGCATGGCCGCGACCAGGCCCATCATGATGCCGCCGAGCACCTTGGTGGGGTTCTGCAGGCCGTAGTCGATGATCTCTTTGACGCCCTCGGGTGTGGACTCCCTGATGAGCACGGTGTCGCGGATGCCCGAGCCGAAGAACATGACCTTGGTGACCCGGTCGAAGACCAGGTAGCCGACGACGGCGGCGAGCGCGGTGGTGCCGTCGGCCTTGCGGGCGAAGCCGATGGCGACGCCGACGGCGAAGATCAGGGGAAGGTTCTCGAACAGGGCCGATCCGGCGGCGTCGATGACCGCGGCGACGCTGCTCATCCAGGCGAACCCCGCGACGTCGGCCAGGCCGCCGGGCTTGGGGCCGTTGGAGCCGAGCATGTCGGGCTGGCCGAAACGCATTAAGAGCCCGGCCGCGGGCAGCGCGGCGATGGGCAGCATGAGGGAGCGGCCTAACCGCTGCAGCACGTTCATGACGCGGGAGAGCGGCGACGGAGCGGCCGCTGTGGTCTCGTTCACTGCGGGAGTCCTCAGCGTCGAGCGGGCATTTCCAGGATGGTGCGCAGCTGGTAGCGATCGGCCCGGTAGGTGGACACGCCCAGCTCGGCGCAGACGCCGCCGGAGAAGGACCGGCGCTGGAGCAGGAGTACGGCTCCGCCGCGCGGCAGCTTCAGCAGGTCGGCGTCGCTGGGGTCGGCGATGCCGCCGTCTATGGTGAGCTCGCCGGCGTCCATGACGAGGCCGTAGCGGCTCTCCAGCAGCTCATACAGGGATCTGTCGGAAAGGTCGTGGTCGGCAAGGTTGGGGGCCAGCTTCACCGGGATGTGCGCGCGCTCGATGGACAGGGGCTCCCCGTCCGCGGTACGCAGCCGCTCGATGAAGTGGACCTCTTCGCCGGGCTGGATGCCCAGTTCCTTGGCCAGGTGCGCGCTGGCGCGCACGACGCGGCGGTCCAGGTCGCGCGAGCCGGGCTCCATGCCGCGGGCGCGCATGTCGTCGGTGAACGAGGTGAGCTGGAGCGCCAGCTCGATCTTCGGGCGGGCGACGAAGGTGCCTTTTCCCGGCACCCGGTGCAGCCGTCCCTCGGACACCAGGTGATCGACGGCCTGCCGTACCGTCATCCTGGACAGGCCGAAACGCTGGCAGAGCTCGCGCTCGGACGGGATCGCCGCGCCGATGCTGAGCTCGTTGCTGTCGATGAGGTCCAGCAGGATCTCGCGCAGCTGGAAGTACTTGGGCACCGGGCTGTCCGGATCGATGTGCGCCACGGATCCTCCCCTCGATCTGACCTGGTCGATGAGCTATGGTTCGTACTGGTCTAGTCCGGACTAGACCACATGCCGGAATTATCAGTCAAGCCGATGAGGACAAGATGACCACGAAGATGCGCAGCGAGATCGCCGAGCAGCCCGCGGCGCTGCGGGCCACCCTGGACTCCTTGCTCCCCAGAGTCGATGAGGTCAGGGCGCTGGGTGAGCAGACCCGTCAGCTGCTCTTCATCGCGCGCGGCACCTCGGACAACGCCGCAGTCTACGGGCGCTACCTGGTGGAATCACATGCGGGTCGTCTCTCCGCGCTCGCCGCCCCGTCCATCGCGACCACGTACAAGCGCAAGCTCGACCTCGACGGCGTGCTGGCCGTGGCCATCTCGCAGTCCGGCCGCACCGAGGAGATCGTCGAGACCCTGGCCTGGGCCAAGGACTGCGGCGCGAAGACCGTGGGCGTCACCAACGGTGGTCCGGACAGCCCGCTCGCCCAGGCCGCCGACCTGGCGCTGGTCACGCTGGCCGGCGAGGAGAAGGCCGTGCCCGCCACCAAGACGTACACCACGCAGCTGGCCGCGCTGGCCGTTCTCGCGCTGGGCCTGGGCGCCGACGTGGACGCCGACGACCTGCAGAAGGTTCCGGACGCGGTGGAGAAGCTGATCACCGACCCGGGCGACCTCGACGCGGTGGTCGAGGGCCTGGCCGACAAGCCGGGCGTGGTCGTCTCCGGCCGCGGCCTGGCGTTCTCGACCGCGCTGGAGACCGCGCTCAAGCTCAAGGAGGCCTGCTACCTGCACGCCATGGGCCTGTCCTACGCCGACCTCCTGCACGGGCCGATCGCCGTGGTCGACGCCGACACCCCCGCGCTGCTGGTCGCCGCGGAGAACAGCCCCACGCTCTCCGGCACCGTCGCGCTCGCCGAGCGCGTCGTGGCAGCGGGCGCGTCCGCTTTCACCATCGGCGGAGGTACGGCTCTCGCCGGCGCGGGCACCGCTGCCTTGAACGGCCCGGACCTGCCCGAGTGGGTCGCCCCGATGGGCCTGATCGTGCCCGGTCAGTTGCTCACCGAGTCGCTGGCCCGCAGGCTCGGCATCGACCCCGACGCGCCGCGCGGACTCAACAAGGTGACCCAGACCGACTGATCACGGAGCGTCGTTTAGCCTGGTCGGAGAGTATTCAGGAGGAGGACCGGATGGCGACGGACGTAAACGCGATCATCGCGGGACTCGGCGGCGCCGAGAACATCATCGAGATCGAACCCTGCATCACGCGCCTGCGCACCGAGGTGCACGACGCCTCCAAGGTGGATCAGGCCGCGCTCAAGGCGGCCGGAGCCCACGGGGTGATGGCGGCGGGGAACGTGGTCCAGGTAGTCGTGGGGCCGGAGGCCGACACGATCGCCAGCGACATCGAGGACATCATCGGCTAGAGGGCGAGACCATGACGACTGTTCTCGCCCCGGTCGAGGGGGCAGCAGTGGGGTTGGCGGCCGTGCCCGATCCGGTCTTCTCCGCGGGCATGGTGGGGCCGGGCACGGCCATCGACCCCTTGCGGGGACCGGGCAAGGCAGTTGCCCCGATACCCGGAAAAATCATGAAATTGCATCCGCATGCCTACGTCATCGTGGGGGACGACGGCAGAGGCGTGCTGGTGCACCTGGGCATCGACACCGTCCAGCTCAAGGGGGAGGGGTTCCAGCTGCTGGCGGCCGAGGGGGACCGGGTCAGCGCCGGTCAGCCGGTCGTCGCCTGGGACCCCGCGGCCATCGAGGCGGGCGGCCGCTCGCCGGTCTGCCCGGTGGTCGCACTGGACGCGGCGGCCGAGTCGGTGACCGGCGTCGCGGAGGGGGAGGTACACGTGGGGGACGAGTTGTTCCGGTGGGAATAGATCCGGAGCACGGGAGCTCGGACCGAGAGCGCGAGGCCCGAGCCAACGAGGCCCAAGCCAGCGAGGCCCGAGCCAACGAGGCCCGAGCCGACGAGGCCCGAGCCAACGAGGCCCGAGCCGACGAGGGACATGCCTTCGAGGGACGAGCCAGCGAGGCCCGAAGCGGGCGCCACCATGAGTGCGCTCTTTTCGACCTTGACGGGACGCTGATCAACACCGAAGCCCGGAGCATGGCCATGTGGCAGTTGCTGCTCGACAAGCACGACGTCAAGCAGGACGTGCGTGTCTTCATGGGCCGCAGGGGCCGCGACGTGATTCCCGAGGTGTTCCCCGGCCACGACGTCGAGGAGCTGATCCGCGAGGTCTACGGCTACAACGACCACCCGGAGCTGCCCGAGATCGTGCCGGTGCCCGGCGCGGCCGAACTGGTCCGCAAGGTCGCCGCGTACGGCTCGCCCATCGGCCTGGTCACCTCGGCCGGCCGGGCCTGGGCCGAGCTGCGCCTGGAGCAGGTGGGCGTACGCGAGCTGATCAGGGAGATCGTCGCGGCCGAGGACGTGACCGTGGGCAAGCCGGACCCGGCGGGTTTCCTGCTCGGGGCCGAGCGGCTGGGCGCCGATCCGGCCGACTGCGTGGTGTTCGAGGACTCGCTGGCCGGGATAGCCGCGGCCAAGGCGGCCGGGATGCGCTGCGTCGGCGTCGCCACCTCGCACGCCGGCGACGAACTGGCCCAGGCCGACCTCGTGGTGGCCGATCTCACAGCGGTCGACTGGCCGCCGTTCACCTAAGGTTCAAACTGGTCTGGACCGCCATCATCAAGGAGGAAAGTCTCATGGCAGAGCGCAAGGCCGTCATCGCCGCGGAAGTGGGCCTGCACGCCCGTCCGGCCGCGACGTTCGTGCAGACGGCGACCAAGGCCCCGATCGACGTCACGGTCGGCAAAGCCGACGGTCCCCAGGTCAACGCCAAGAGCATCCTGTCGGTCATGGGGCTGGACGTCCGCCAGGGCGAGACCATCGTGATCACGGCCGATGGCGAGGGCGCCGAGGACGTGCTGGACGAGCTGGTCAAGATAGCCGAGACGCCGTGACCGAGCGCGGGAGCTCGGATCGAGAGCGCGGGGGACGAGCTGACGAGGACCCAAGCGGGCGCGGGGGACGGGCCGACGAGGGCTCAAGCGCGCGCGAGCGTATGCGCGGGACCGGGGTCAGCCAGGGGATCGGTCATGGGCCCGCGTACGTCCTGACGGCCTCGGTGCCCGAACCTCCCGCGGGCCAGACCTTCACCGGCGAGGCCGTCCAGGAGAAGGAGCGCGCGCTGGCCGCGCTCAAGCAGGTCGCCGGGGCCCTGGAGGCCCGCGGCGACAAGGCCGGCGGCGAGGCCAGGGAGATCCTGCAGGCGCAGGCCCTGATGGCCGAGGACCCCGGCCTGATCGTGGGCGTCAAGTCGCTCATCGACGGCGGCCTGGCCGCGCCCAGGGCCGTGTACGAGTCGTTCGGCAGGTACCGCGACCTGCTGGCCAAGGCCGGCGGCTACCTCGGTGAGCGGGTCGCCGACCTCGACGACATCCGCGACCGGGTGATCGCCCAGCTGACCGGGCTGCCGCTGCCCGGCCTGCCGGTCGAGGCGGCGGAGCCGTACGTGCTGATCGCCCGTGACCTCGCGCCGGCCGACACCGCGCTGCTGTCCAGGGACGTGGTGGCCGCGTTCGTCACCGAGGAGGGCGGGCCGACCAGCCACACCGCGATCCTGGCCAAGGCGATGGGGGTACCCGCCGTCGTGGCCTGCGCGGGCGCGACGACGATCAGGCCCGGCGCCCGGGTGCTGGTCGACGGGTCCACCGGAGAGGTACGGCTGGAGCCGTCCGACGACGACGTGGCCACGGCCGTGGGGGCGCAGGAGAGCAGGCGGGCCGCGATCGCCGCGGTCCGCGGCCCGGGGCGGACCAAGGACGGGCACCCGGTGCCGCTCCTGGCCAACATCGGCGGTCCGGGTGACCTCGGCCCCGCGCTGGCCAACGGCGCCGAGGGCGTGGGCCTGTACCGGACCGAGTTCCTGTTCCTGGACCGCGCGCAGGCACCCTCGATCGAGGAGCAGGAAGCCGCGTACCGGGCGGTGCTGGAGGCCTTTCCCGGTGGCAAGGTCGTGGTGCGCACGCTGGACGCCGGGGCGGACAAGCCCTTGGCCTTCCTGAAGCCGTCCGCGCCGGAGCCGAACCCGGCGCTGGGGGAGCGGGGGCTGCGGATGTTCCGCCTCCATCCGGAGGTGATGGCCGGGCAACTGGCCGCCCTGGCCGCGGCGGCGGCAGGCACCGACGCCGAACTGCACGTCATGGCGCCGATGGTGGCCACGGCCGAGGAGGCCAGGTGGTTCGCCGGCGCGTGCCGGGCCGCCGGGCTGCCGAGCGCGGGCGTGATGATCGAGGTGCCGGCGGCGGCGCTGCGCGCGTACGGACTCGCCCAGGAGGTCGACTTCTTCTCGATCGGGACCAACGACCTGTCGCAGTACACCTTCGCCGCCGACCGGCAGGTGGGCGCGCTGGCAGGGCTGCAGGACCCGTGGCAGCCGGCGCTGCTCGACCTCGTCGCCGCCACGGCCACCGCCGCCTCGGACAACGGGCGGCAGTGCGGGGTGTGCGGGGAGTCGGCGGCCGATCCGGTGCTGGCCTGCGTACTGGCCGGGCTCGGGGTGAGCACGCTCTCGATGAGCGCCACGGCGCTGCCGGCCGTACGGGCGGCGCTGGCGGTGAGCACGCTGGACGAGTGCGGGCGCGCGGCGCACGCGGCGCGTGGGCAGGCGACGGCGCGGCACGCGCGCGCGGCGGCCCGCTCCAACCTGCCCGGACTCGCGGAGCTCGGACTTTAGCCTCCTGCGGCTCTTGCACGGCCTTGCCCCGATAACGTGTTGGACATGGTTGGACGCATCGGCACCGCAGGCATGCTCGTTCTCGCTCTGGCCGCGTGCGCGGGCGGAGGGGGCGGTCCGGCGGCGCCGAGCTCGGCCGCGGCCGCCGCCCAGCCGAGCCCGGCAGCTTCCGCGCCGACCTCGCAGAAGCCCAGGGCGGGCGAGGTCGAGCGGCTGCTGAAGGCGATGAGCCGGGAGGAGAAGGTCGGGCAGCTGTTCATGCCCGTCGTGTACGGCACCGCCGCCGACACCGTCTCCGGCGAGAACCAGGCCCGGTTCGGCGCCCAGACGCCCGCGAAGGTCGTCGCCAAGTACCACCTCGGCGGCGTGATCCTCTTCCCGGCCAACGTCAAGAGCACCGCGCAGGTCGTCAGGCTCGCCAACGGCCTGCAGGCGGCCGCGAAGCGGGTGCCGCTGCTCATCGGTACCGACCAGGAGAACGGCCTGGTCTCGCGGATGTCGGCGCTGATGACCGATCTGCCCAGCGCCGACCGGATCGGCGCCACCGGGGACACGGAGTTCTCGCGGGCGGTCGCCAGAGCCACCGGCGACGAGCTGAAGGCGCTCGGGGTCAACCTCGACTTCGCCCCAGTCGCCGACGTGAACCTCAACCCGCGCAACCCGGTGATCGGCCGCCGGGCCTTCGGCGACGACCCGGCCAAGGTGGCCAAGATGGTGAGCGCGGCGGTCAAGGGCTTCGGGGAGTCCGGGGTGGCCAGCACCGCCAAGCACTTCCCCGGCCATGGCGACACCGCGACCGACAGCCACACCGGGCTTCCGGTGATCAAGCACACCCGGGCGCAGTGGGAGAAGCTGGACGCGCCGCCGTTCAGGGCGGCGATCGACGCCGGCGTGGACGCGATCATGAGCGCGCACATCGTGATGCCGAAGCTGGACGACTCCGGCGATCCGGCCACACTGTCCAAGCCCATCCTGACCGGGCTGCTGCGCGACAAGCTCGGCTTCAAGGGCGTGATCTCCACCGACGCGCTGAACATGGGCGGGGTGCGCAAGAAGTACGGCGACGGCGAGGTGGCGGTACGCGCCGTGCTGGCCGGGGCCGACCTGCTGCTCATGCCGGCCGACTTCCCGAAGGCGTACAACGCGGTGCTGGGGGCGGTGAAGTCGGGCCGGATCTCCGAGGCGCGGCTGGACGCCTCGGTGACCCGGCTGCTCACGCTGAGGAAGAACCGCGGCTTCCTGACCGAGGCGCCGAAGGCCTCGGCAGAACAGGCCGCGAAGGTGCTGCGCTCCGCCAAGCACAGGAAGCTGGCGGCCCGCGCCGCCGGTTAGTGCTCGGCGCGCAGGCCGCTGGCGATGTACATGGCCGAGAGCATGGTGAACAGGTACGCCTGCAGGAACATGATGAACAACTCGAAGGCCGTCAGCAGGATCGTCATCACCACGCCCAGCAGCCCGATCGGGGCGCCCAGCGGGCTGAGCTTCTCCACCAGGAACCAGAAGCCGACCGAGCTGAAGAAGGCCAGCAGCATGTGGCCGGCGAACATGTTGGCGAAGACCCGGATGGCGTGGGTGGCCCACGAGAACAAGAACTGGTGCGCCAGCTCCATGGGCGCGTAGATCCCCAGGGCCCACTTGGGCAGGTCGGGCGGGACGGACATGTTCTTGAGATAGCCGGTGAATCCCTGGTGCTTGACGCCCAGGTAGACCTTGAGAACGAAGATCGCGACCGCCAGCACCGCGGGGAAGGCGATGTGCGAGGAGGCCGGGAACTGGACGAACGGGATCAGGCCCACCAGGTTCCAGGTCAGGACCAGTAAGAACAGGGTGAACAGCAGGCCCATGAAGCGGTCGGCGTCGGCCCCCAGGAACGGCTTGGCGACCTGCTCGCGGACGAAGAGGTAGACGTACTCCCCGGCGTTCTGGACGCCACGGGGAATCACCTTGGGCTTGGCGAAGGCGACCCAGCAGAAGGCGATGACGAGCCCCGCGCAGACGACCGCGAGGAGCACGGGTTTGGTGAACCAGAAGGGGCCGCCGTCGATGATCGGCGGGAAGATGAAGATGTCCGGACCAGGGGCGCGATAGTCGTCGATGGTCACCATGCGGTCACCCTAACCAGCGTTAGGTTGCGCCCGATTACGTGGTTATGTCCCGCCCGCCGCCGGTCGCGCTTCCGGGGGAATTACCCTAGAACGATATTCCATCACCGGGAGGTCTCCGTGGTCGCAGGGGTGCTGATCGACTGGGGCGGCGTGCTCACGACGAGCCTGTCCACCGCGATCGCCAAGTGGATCGAGGCCGATCGCATCGACGGCGCCCACTACCGCACGGTCATGCGCGGCCTCGTGGACCAGGCCTACAACGGCGACGGCGAGAGCGTCGTCCACGCGCTGGAGCGCGGGGAGATGCCGGGAGCGGCGTTCGAGCGGGACCTGGCGGCGCGGCTGCGCACCGTGGACGGGGCGCCGCCGGTCGCGGAGGGGCTGCTGGAGAGGATGTTCGCCGCGTTCGACCGGGTCGACGCCATGTACGACATGCTGCGGCTGGCGCGGACGGCGGGGATCAGAACCTGCCTGCTGTCGAACTCGTGGTCCAACACCTACCCGCGCGACGGCTGGGACGAGGTCTTCGACGCGGTGGTGATCTCCGGCGAGGTGGGCATGCGCAAACCCGAGCCGCGCATCTTCCGGCACGCGCTCGACCTGGTGGGCCTGCCGGGCGGGAGCTGCGTGTTCGTCGACGACATCGAGGCGAACATCACCGCCGCCCGCGGCCTCGGCATCACCGGCATCCACCACCGCGACGCGGACACGACCATCGCCGAACTCGAGACGCTCCTCCGCCTGCCGCTGCGGCGGGCATGATAGAGCTCTTGATTTCTCGGAAAGGCACATCATGCGCGTCTATCTGCCGTGCACGCTCCCCGCGCTGGCCAAGGCCGTCGCCGCGGGGGAGCTCGGCCCGGCCCCGTTGATCGGCTACGCGGTCACCCCCGCGCTGACCGAGTGGTACGCCTCCGGCGACACCGAAGAGCTCGAATACGTGGCGCTCACCGAGGCGGCCCGCGCCTCGCTGCGCATGCTCGCCGCCGACCGCGCCGACGGCGTGGACGCCGCTCCACGGCGGGTGGTGGTCGCGGCCGAGGTCCCCGACGGGGGTCTCACGGTGGGCGTGGACCTGGCCGAGCGGGCCAGGGTACGGCTGGCGGAGTCGGTTCCCCTGTCCAAGGTGGCCGCGGCGCACGTGGACGACCTGTATGCCGTACCCGACATCGAGGCGGCCATCGCCGCCCTCCGGGCCGCGGACGACGGCGACGACGACGCCCGCTTCACCGTGGACGGCGCCGAGGCGCACGAACTGATGTGGTACGCGACCCAGGAGATCCCCGACCTCCTCCGTTAGGGTCGTCCCAATTCGGAGATTGTTCTTGACTCTTTCGTGAACCTCCCTTGTAGGCTGCCGTGGGTTTACACATCGGATAACACGAAGGAGTCTGTCTCAGTGAGAATCCGAGCCGCAGTAGCCGGAGTGGCGGCCACGGGGGCGCTTCTGGCCATGATGTCTCCCGCCGCGCACGCCGCTCGGGGTTACGACAAGCAGGACCCGTACAAGTCCGGCTGTGCCGCCTCGGGGATCGTCTCGAAGCAGAGCACGCTGGTCCAGAAGGGTTCGGGCAAGAAGTACGGCACGATCAAGCTGATGTGGTCGCGCAAGTGCAAGACCAACTGGGCCGAGATCTGGGTGTCGCCGCTCGACACCGGCCTCATCCGCGTCATCCTGGCCAAGCCCAACGGCAACGGCAACCGGGTGGTCCACTTCAACTACGGCAAGGGCAACGGCGGCCATCACTGGGGTGACATGATCGAGGGCGCCAACATCTGCGCCTGGGGCTACGCCGTGGCCAAGCACACCAAGTCCTGGGCCAACGGCAAGACCGCGCAGGCCTGCGGCTGATCACCCTGGCTCGCGGCTGATCAGCACGCGGGGGAGCCGCGGCCTTCGGGTCGCGGCTCCGTCGTGTTCACCGGAATGTCGGGGTTGGCCGATACGATTGCCCTGACATGACGAAGCACATCATCTGGGACTGGAACGGTACCCTCTTTCACGACATCGACGCGGTCGTCGGGGCGACCAACGAGGTCTTCAAGCCCTACGAACTGCCCATCCTCGACGCTGACGGCTTCCGCGCCGTCTACACCCGCCCGATCTGGCTGGCCTATGAGCGCATGCTCGGCCGCGCGCTCGAAGACGGGGAGTGGGAGCGCCTCGACGACGGCTTCCACGAGCACTACTTCCGGCTGAGCGTCGCCTGCGGCCTGGCCGCCGACGCCCTGGCCGCGTTGCAGGGCTGGGCCGGCACGCAGTCGCTCTGCTCGATGGCGCCGCACGCGCACCTGGTCCCGCTGGTCGAGTCGTTCGCGATCCACCAGCACTTCACCAGGATCGACGGGCTGCTCGGCACCACCGGCGGGGAGAAGGCGGCGCACATGAGCGCGCACCTGGCCGCCATCGGCGTCGAGCCGGCGGACGTCCTGGTGATCGGCGACAGTGTCGACGACGGGCTGGCCGCCCGGCACGTCGGCGCCCAGGCCGTCCTCTACACCGGCGGCATGACCACCAGGGCCGACCTCCAGGCCACCGGCCTGCCCGTGGTCGACACCCTGGCCGACGCCCTCTCCTACGCCTGAGCGGCCGCGTCGTTGACCTGAGCGGCGGGGGTGGGCATCGTGGGGTCGGTGGGCAAGGTGGAAGAGACACGTGACGGGGTCGAGTTCAGCAATCTCGGCCAGCCGCTGTTCGACGGGGCCGAGGCCACCAAGCGGGACCTGGTCGACTACCTGGACGCCGTGCGCGACCAGATCATCGCGGCGCTGACCGGACGGGCCCTGTCGGTGATCCGGGTACGGCCGGGCCAGCCGCCGTTCATGCAGAAGAACCTGCCCAAGTACGCGCCGGAGTGGATCGACAGCGTCACCCAGTGGGCGGAGAGCTCCCACCGCGAGGTCCGCTACGCCGTGTGCGGCGACCGGCGGACGTTGCTGTGGTTCGCCAACCAGCGGGCCGTCGAGTACCACCCGTCGCTGTTTCGCGGGGACCGGCCCACGCATCTGATCCTCGACCTCGACCCTCCGGCCGAGGACGGGGCGTTCGGGCTGGCCGTACAGGCTGCTCTGCTGGTGCGTGAGGCGCTGCGGGCGGACGGGCTGGAAGGAGCGGTGAAGACCAGCGGCGCCAAGGGCGTGCACGTGTTCGTGCCGGTCGCGGCGGACACCGGCGTCGAGGACCTCGCCGCGGCGACCCGCGCGGTCGCCGCGCGCGCCGAGCGGCTCGACCCGGCGCTGGCGACCACCGCGTTCATCCGCGAGGACCGCGGCGGCAAGGTGTTCCTGGACTCCACCCGCGCGGGCGGCGCGACCGTGGTCGCCGCCTACAGCCCGCGGGTACGGCCCGGCGAACCCGTCTCCTTCCCCGTCCCGTGGGCGGACCTGGAGCAGGTGAGCCCGTCCGACTTCACCATCCACACCGCGCCCGGCCTGCTGTCCGGCGCCGACCCGTGGGCCGAGGCCATGCCGGAGCCCCAGCGCCTGCCCGACGACCTGGTCGCCGAGGGCCACACCATCCCGATCGCCCGGGTTCAGGCCATGCACGAGGGCAAGCGCCGCGCCGCCCGCGCCCGCAAGACCTCCTGACCGCTCAGGAGTGCCGGAGCAGGGCGGGGATGGGCGCGAGGACCATGGCGCAGGTGTAGGCGGCCAAGGGCAGCAGCATGAGCGTCGAGGAGATCGCGAACACGCTGAGGCACGGCAGGTCGGCGCCCGATCCCGCGAGCAGTACGAGCGTGCCGATGACCAGCCCGGCGCCGGCGGTCGCCGCGGTGGCGAACCCGATGAGCCGGTCGTAGACCATCATGCGGCGGATGCGCCGCCGTCCCTGGACGGCGACCTGGGCGCCGGCGGACTGTCGCAGGTAGGAACGCAGCCGGCCCAGGGTGGAGCAGCTCGCGGCGGCGCCCACCGTGGTGGCGGTCATGCCGAGCGTGGCCAGCGCGATGCTCATGACGCCGGCGTCGGCGCTGCGGCGGGCGGCGATGTCCTGGCGGGTGTGGACGGTGTAGGCGGAGCCCAGCTCGCCGGCGACCTGGTCGCGGACCGGTCCCGCGAGCGAGGCCGAGTCGAGCGTCACCTGAAGGCCGCTGAGCTTGATCGGGCTGACGAGTGCGGCGGCGGTCTGCGGGTTCAGGCCGAGCGTACCTCTGGCGATCATGCTTTTGTCCATGTCGACCTGGAGGATGCCGCTCACGCGCAGGTGGACCAGGGCCCCGCGCGGGTCGGTGACGGTGACGGTGCTGCCGACGCGGAGCCCGTAGGAGACGGCGGTCGCGTCGTCCACGACGGTCTCGCCGTCGGTGGCGGGTGGTTCGCCGTGGACGATGGGAAGCATGGGCAGGCCGTTGGCGGGCAGCGCGACGACCTCCATCGGGGTGGCGTCGGCCAGCGGCCAGTTGGCCTGGACGGTCCCGCCGCGCACCTCGCGCACGGCGGTGACACCGGGCAGGGCGCGCAGGGCGGCGATCGTCCGGACGGGGATCTGTGGCGGGCCGCCCTCGCGCGGGAAGCCGGCGGGCAGCACCGCGAGGTCCATGCGCTCGGACGAGAAGCATTGGGTCAGCCGCCCGGATTCCGTGCCGTTGCCGATCCAGGCGCCCATGATGAGCGCCGACCCGGCGATGACGGCGGCCAGGCAGGCAGCCAGGCAAAGCATGTGACGCCCTATAGCGCACTTCCACATAGCGTTAACCTCCGCAAATCACGCTATGTCGTGAAATGTCGCTTATCGTCATCCCCAGAGACGGTCGTGGCAACCATCTTCACGCTGGCGGCTCATCGAAACGCTGAGGCCGTACCAGATCATTCTCGTAGGCGAAGACGATGAGGCGGCTGCGGTGCGGCAGGCGCAGCTTGCCGAGCACGTTGTCCACGTGGGTGCGCACCGTGACCGGCGACAGCGACAGCCGCTCGGCGATCTGGGAGTTCGTCAGCCCGCGCGCCACCAGCGTGAACACCTCCTGCTCCCGTCGCGTCAGCTCGTCGAGGCTGCCCGCCGCCACCGGGGCCTCGTAGAGCTGCGGGCGATACTCGTCGAGCAGGCGCTTGGCGAGCATCGGGGAGACGTAGGCGCCGCCGTCCGCGACCGTGTGGATGGCGCGCAGCAGCTCCTCCGGCGGCGCGTCCTTGAGCACGAACCCGTCGGCCCCCGCCGCCAGCCCCGCTCTGACCAGGCCGTCCTCGTCGAAGGCGGTCAGCAGGACGACGCACGTGCCCGGGAAGTCGGTCCGCATGCGGGCGGTGGCCTCGATCCCGTCCATGCCGTGCATGCGCACGTCCATGAGCACGACGTCGGCCGGCGTCTCGCGCAGCGCCGCCAGCGCCAGCGCGCCGTCCGACGCCTCGCCGACCACCAGGATGTCCGGCACCGACCGCAACACCATCCGCACGCCCGCGCGGATCAGCTCCTGGTCGTCCACGAGCAGGACCCGCAGGAGGTTCTCGCCGTCAGGCCGCATCGCCACTCTCCTTCGCGTACGGCAGGCGGCCCTCGGCCGCGCAGGACAGCCGGATCGGGTACGGCAGGCGCGCCTCGACCACGAAGCCGCCCCCACGCCGCGCACCGGCGCTGAACTCGCCGCCGAGCCCGCGTACCCGCTCCCGCAGCCCGACCAGCCCGTTGCCGCCGGCCGGCAGGGACACGGCCGCGAGCGGGCCGCCGCCGTCGTCCTCGACCTTCACGTAGGCCCCGGTCGTGGTGAAGGCGGCGAACACGGAGGCCACGACGCCACGCCCGGCGTGCTTGAGCACGTTCGTCAGCGCCTCGCCCACGACCTGCTGGGCGGCCAGGAGCACCTCGTCCGGCGCGGCCTCCGGCTCGCCCTCGACGCGTACCGCGATGCCAGGGACGCCGCTGCGCCGCATCCGCTGGACCAGGTCGTCGATCACCTCGCGCCACGGCCTCGGGCAGGAGCCGGCGCGCAGGGCGCTCACCAGTTCGCGCATGTCGCGCAGGGCGGCGCGGCCGCATTCGGCGATCTGCGCGAGGCCGGTCTTGGCGCCGGCCGGATCGGCGTCGAGCGCCAGCCTGGCGCCCTCGGCATGCGTGATCATCACGGTCACGTTGTGCGCCACGCTGTCGTGCAGGTCGCGGGCGATGCGCAGCCGTTCGCGGTCGACCGCCGCGCGGGCCTCGCCTTCCCTGGCCCGCTCGGCGAGCAGCAGCCGCTCCCTGATGCCCTGCATGACCATGCGCTTGGCCAGCACGTACCGGCCGGCGAACCAGACCAGCACGATGAACAACAACTGGTTGGCCACCCACGGGAACGGCATCGTCGACGCCGGGTAGGCCAGCGCCCAGAAGACCTGGCCGGTGCAGGTGACGATCAGCGCGGGCAGCGAGATCGCGAGATGGCGGCTGACGGCGAGTGTCGCCAGCGCGGCGCCGACGCTCAGGTCGGCCAGCAGCGGTGGCCAGCCGTTCAGGATCTGGAGCAACGCGAGGAAGGACACCAGTGTGAAGACGCCCACCGGGTACAGGTGACGCCAGGGCATCGGCGCCAGCAGGGCGACGGTCATCGCCAGGTCCGCCCAGGGCTGGTGGGGCGGCCACAGGTTCGCCAGCAGCCAGCTCACGACGCCCAGCGGGACGATCCAGATCAGATCACCCGCCAGGAATCGGGCCGTCGGCCGGAGGCGTGCTGTGGCACTCACGGGGTCAATATAAGTTTTCCCAGATCAGAAGCTTGATCAATTCTTGCGTGTCGCCATGATGAGCGGGTTTCTTCTCACAAAGCATCACTACCGGCAATCATGCTTAAATGCCCTCGCGGGGCAGCTTCGCGGGGGCGGGAGCCGTACCCTGATACGAACCCCTCAGGAGGCTGCCATCAACCGCCTTGTGCTCTGGAACATCGACCTCACGCTGGTCGACGTCGCGATCGTGACCCGCGACGCCTACGCGGAGGCCTTCCGGGTCGTGACCGGGCGGCCCCTGGTCAAACTGGTGCCGGCGCTGGGGAGGCCCGACTCCGAGATCGTCTTCGAGACGCTGGCCGTCAACGGGATCGTGGCCGAGGACGCCCACCTGCCCAAGTTCCTGTCGGCGCTGGCCATGGCCTTCGCCGACCGGCGCAAGCGGCTGGCCAAGGAGGGGCGGATGATGCCCGGGGCCAAGGACGCGCTCAAGGCCGTCTCCCGGCTCGACGGGGTGATCCAGACGGTGCTGACCGGCACCATCAAGAGCAACGCCGTGCACAAGCTCAAGGCGTTCGGGCTGGACAAGCACATCGACTTCGACCTCGGTGGCTACGGCGAGGAGGTCTACCCGAAGGCCACCTTGTTGCAGGTGGCGCAGGGGCGGGCCAAGCAGCGGGCCGGCACGCCGTTCACGGTGGCCAACACGGTGGTGATCGGCGACTCGACCCGCGACGTCCAGGCCGCCAAGATCGGTGGGGCGGCGATGATCGGGGTGGCCTCGGGACGCTCCATGGCCTCGGAACTCCGTGAGGCGGGGGCCGACCTGGTCCTGCCCGACCTGACCAACGCCTCCGAGGTGGTCGCCGCCGTCGCCGGCCTCACCTCCCCCCTCGACCGCAAGGCCGTCTGACCCCACCCGGCCCCCGGGCAGCGGCCGGGCACAACTACCCGGTACCCCGGAGGGTGGTGGCGCTTCCGGGGTGTCCCCGCGGTCCCGGTGCCCGCCCTCCCGGTGTCCGCGGGTGTGGCGCTTTCGGGTTTGCCGGGTAGTTGTGCTGGGGCTGGGTCCGGGGTGTGGGTGGTTAGGGCTGGGTGGGGAGGTTGTTGAGGAAGTAGGCGGCGATGGGGGCGGCCACCGCGGAGCCGGCGCCGCCTCCCTCCACGATGACGGAGAACGCCAGGTCCCCCTTGTAGCCGATGAACCACGAGTGGGCCGGTGGTTCCTTGCCTGAGCCGTACTCGGCGGTGCCGGTCTTGCCGGCCGTACCGGCGGGGAAGGGGGCGGCGTGGGCGGTGCCTTCCGAGACGACGGCGGGCATCAGCGTGCGCAGGGCCTTCACGATGTCGTCCTCCAGCGGACGGCGGGCCTCGCCGTCGGCCGGGACGAGTTCGGCCGGTACGAGGCGCGGCGGGCGCCACGTGCCGGAGGCGATGGCGGCGGCCACCGCGGCCATGTTCAAGGGCGAGGCCAGGACGCGGCCCTGGCCGATGGAGGCGGAGGCGAGGTCGGTGTCGTCCTTGGCGGCGGGGAAGTCGGCCCGCACCGCGGGTACGCCGGGGTCGATGGGCACGCCGAAGCCGAAGTCCCCGGCCACCTTGGCCAGCCGCGAGGCGCCGAGCGAGCCCACGGTCATGGCGCCGAACGTGGTGTTGCACGAGTGCGCGAAGGCGTCACGGAACGGCAGGCTGCCGTAGTCCTTGTAGCCGGCGTTGTGGAAGGGGAAGCCGCCGATGTTCTGCTCGGCGGGGCACTTGACCGTCTGGGCGGCCGAGACGCCGTCGGCGACCAGCGCGGAGGCGGTGACGACCTTGAAGGTGGAGCCGGGCGGGTACTTGCCCATGAGCGCCCGGTCGAACCCGCCCCGGTTGTTGACGACGGCCAGGATCTCGCCGGTCGAAGGGCGCAGGGCGACCAGCGCGGCGGGCTTCTTGGTGAGCCGGAGCGCTTTCGCCCCGGCCGCGTGTACGCGCAGGTCGAGCGTGGTCTGGAACGGCTCCCGCTTCGCCGCGCTGACCTCTTCGAGGGTTTTGACCAGCTTGTCGCCGCCCTCGTACAGGTTGATCTTGGCGGTGTTGGGCACGCGTAGCCGGTCGACGTACTTCGCCTTGAGCCCGGCCACGATCTGCTGGACGGAACCGGGCACGCCGGCGTCGTCGTCGATACGCCTGCCGCCGGCGGCCAGGACGGGCACGTTCTCGTCCTTGCCGGTCACCAGCCGCAGCGACCGGCCGGGCTTGAGCTCGGGGTGGATGGTGGCGGGCGTCCAGGCGACCATCCAGCGCCGGTCCTTCTCGACCAGCTGGAGTTTGCCCTCGTAGTCCAGGTCGGGCCCCCGCCCGCTGAGCCTGGCCCCGAAGCTCTCGTAGCCGAGGTCGCCGGCGCTCGCGGCGAACACCCCGCCGCTCCTGATCGCGGTGAACGACTGCCGTTCCAGCTTGAGGTCGCGGCGTACCTTCTCGTGCCACTCGACGAAGTCCTTGGGCGGATCGGCCACCAGCGCCTTCATGGCGGCGTAGTCGTTGCTCGACCAGGCCGCCAGGTAGGCGTCGGCGGTCTTCTCCGCCGAGCCCTCGGTACGCAGGGCCCAGACGACGCCGCCCGCCGCGACGGCGGGCACGAGCACCCCCGCGACCACCCACGGCCACCTGCGCCGCCGTCGCCTCGGCGGTCCCTCCTGCCGCAGCTCGCCCAGCATCGGTCCCCCAGTCATAGCCATGACGCAGAGAACACCAGACACCACCAAAGCATGTCCAATATGGATATAGGCCCAGAAGAGATATAAATACGGATATCATCGCTGGCCATGGACCTTGTCCGGCACCTGCGCTACTTCACCGTGGTGGCGGAGGAACTTCACTTCGGCAACGCCGCCATCCGCCTCGGCATGGCCCAGCCGCCGCTCAGCCAGCGCATCAAGCGCCTGGAGGAAGAGCTCGGCGTGCGCCTGTTCGACCGCTCCGCGCGCCAGGTCCGCCTGACCGAGGCGGGCCGTCTCCTGCTCGGTGAGGCCCGCGAGATCGTCGCCCGGGTCGACCGCCTGCGCGAGCTGGCCAGGCACGGCGAGGGCGCGGTGCTCAAGGTGGGGGTCCCGCCCGACCTGGCCGCCGCGGTGATCGCCGCCCTGGTCGCGGGCTTCCGCGAGAGCCATCCCGAGGTACGGCTGGCGCCCGCCGAGATCTGGACCGCCGACCAGGTGGCCGCCCTGGCCGCCGGCACGATCGACGTCGGCGTCGTCCGCCACCCGGTGACCGCCCCCGGCCTGTACTTCGGCCAGACGCTCGTCCAGCCCCAGGGCGTGCTGCTGGCCGAGGGCGACGAACTGGCCCAGCGCGCCGAGGTGCACCTGGCCGACCTCGCCGGTCGCGAGCTGCTCATGCCGCCGAAGGAGGGCGAGCCGGGCATGCACGCGGAGGCGCTGGCAGAATGCCGTCGCCGTGGGTACGTTCCCGCGCAGGTGCACGAAGGGTCGGGTCTCGGGCTGGTCATGGCAGGTGCCGCGGTCGCGTTCGGGCCACGGCGGGAGTCGCCGGGGCTGGTCTGGCGGCCGCTGATCGGTTCGCCGCTGTCCTACCGGATCTCCACCGCGTGGCGGGTGGCCTCCGACACGGTGGCCGACTTCTCGGCGGCGGCCGTACGAACACTGAAGGAGAGCGCCGGGATGGCGGAACAGAGCTCGGCGCCCGTGCGGCGGGTCAGCCGCAGACCGGGGGCGCTGGCATGAACGAGATCGAGCTGGGCGAGGTGTTCGCCGCGGCCGGGGTCGAGGGGTGGCTGCACGCGGTCGACGTCGACGGCGGGCGCGAGTGCGGCTACCAGCCGGACGAGGCCAGGCCGATCGCCTCGGTGTTCAAGGTGCCGCTGCTCGTGGAGCTGTGCAGGCAGGCAGACGCGGGCCTGGTCGATCTGGCGGAGCGGGTGCTGGTGCCGGCCGAGGGGCGTACGTCGGGGCCCACGGGGCTGTCGGCGATGCGGGACGAGGTGACGATCTCGCTGCGCGACCTGGCGTACCTGATGATCGCGGTCAGTGACAACGCCTCCGCCGACGTGCTGGTCGAGCGGGTGGGGCTGGACGCGGTCAACGCCATGCTGGCGGGGTTCGGGCTGCACGGCACCCGGGTGACCATGAACGGCGCGACGATGCTGGACAGCATGGCCGAGGACAGCGGGCACGGCTGGCCGTTCCAGGACCTCGACGAGCTGGCGCGGATGCGGGCGCTGGACCCCGCGCGGACCAACAGCAGCACGCCGCGGGAGCTGACGCGGCTGTTCGCGATGATCTGGCGGGACGAGGCGGCCTCGGCCGGGCTGTGCGGGTGGATGCGCGAGGTGTTCGCGCTGCAGGTGTGGCCGCACCGGCTGGCCGCGGGCTTCCCGTACGACGATGTGGACGTCAGCGGAAAGACCGGCACTCTGCCGACTATTCGCAACGAAGTGGGGGTAGTGGAATATCCCGATGGCGGCCGCTACGCCGTGGCCGTTTTCACCCGATCGTTCAGCCCCGCGGTGAACCAGCCGAGGGCCGACGCGGTCATCGGCACGGCGGCGCATATGGCGGTTGACCACCTAAGAAGGTAGCGGGATGTGTGGGCGGTCGAGTGTGACTTTCCACCTGGCGAACGACAGGATGGGCGCATGGTTGAGGAAGGTGCACTTGTCTGGGAGCCGACCGCCGAGGTGATCGGGCGGGCCAAGCTGACCGCCTACCTGCGTGAGCAGGACCGGATCGGCGCGCGGTACGAGGACGTGTGGCAGTGGTCGGTCGACAGCCCGGCGGAGTTCTGGCAGTCGCTCTGGGACTACTTCGAGGTGGTCGGGGAGCGTGGTGACGGGCCCGTCCTCACGGGGACGATGCCCGGCGCGGAGTGGTTCTCCGGCTCCTCGCTGAACTACGCCGAGAACGCGCTCGCCCGAGGCGAGGGCACCGCGGTCGTCTTCGTCTCCGAGGACGGCGCCCGCCAGGAGATCGGCTACGACGAACTGCGCTCGGAGGTGGGCAGGGTCCGCGCCGGTCTGGTGCGGCTCGGCGTGGGGCGCGGCGACCGCGTCGCCGGCTACCTCCCGAACATCCCGCAGGCGCTCATCGCCTTCCTGGCCACCGCCTCGCTGGGGGCGATCTGGTCGGCCGGCTCGCCCGACTTCGGCGTGCCCAGCATCGTCGACCGGTTCCGGCAGATCGCGCCCAAGGTGCTGATCGCGGTCGACGGCTACGCGTACAACGGCAAGAGCTTCGACCGCTCGGCCGCGGTCGCCGAGATCGCCGCCGCGCTGCCCTCGCTGCGCGCGACCGTGTGGATCCCGTACCTGACCGCCGCGGAGGAGGGCCGCCCGCCGCAGCGGGCCGAGCCCGCGCCCGGCCACGCCGCGGCGGTGCCGTCCGGCGAGGTGGTCGGCTGGGAGGGGCTGCGCGCGGAGGAGGGGCCGCTGGAGTTCGAGCGTGTGCCCTTCGGCCACCCGCTGTGGATCCTGTACTCCAGCGGCACCACCGGACTGCCCAAGCCGATCGTGCACGGGCACGGCGGCGTGGTGCTGGAACATCTGAAGTCGCTCTCCTTCCACCATGACCTCGGTGAAGGCGATGTGTTCTTCTGGTACACCACCACGGGCTGGATGATGTGGAACTACCTCATCGGGGCCCTGCTGGTGGACGCGGTGCCGGTTCTGTACGACGGGGCGCCCAACGACCTGTGGAAGATCGCCGCCGCCGAGGGGGTCACGTACTTCGGGGTCGGCGCGCCGTACATCATCGCCTCGATGAAGTCGGACGTACGGCCGGCCGGCCTCGACCGGCTGCGGGGCATCGGCTCGACCGGATCGCCCCTGCCGCCCGAGGGGTTCGCGTGGGTGGCCGAGACGCTGCCCGGCGTGCCGCTGGGCTCCTTCTCCGGCGGCACCGACGTGTGCACCGGCTTCGTCGGCGCCACGCCGCTGCACGAGATCAGGGCCGGCGTGATCCCGTGCCGGTCGCTGGGCGCGGCCATCGCCTCCTTCGACGCAACGGGCAAGCCGGTGATCGGCGAGGTGGGCGAGCTGGTGCTGACCGCGCCGATGCCCTCGATGCCGGTGATGTTCTGGAACGACCCCGATGGCGAGCGCTACCGCGACAGCTACTTCGACGTCTACCCCGGTGTCTGGCGGCACGGCGACTGGATCAAGATCAACGAAGACGGCTCCTGCGTGATCTACGGCCGCTCCGACTCGACGCTGAACCGCGGCGGCGTGCGGATGGGAACCAGCGAGTTCTACCGGGTCGTCGAGCGTTTCGAGGAGATCGCCGACAGCCTGGTCATCGACACCGGGCAGCTCGGCCAGGAGGGCCGCCTGCTGCTCTACGTCACGCTCGCCGAGGGCGCCACGCTCACCGACGAGCTGGTGACGGCGCTGAAGACCACACTGCGCGAAGAACTCTCACCCCGGCACGTGCCCAACGAGATCCGCGAGGTGCCCGGCATCCCGCGGACCCTGTCGGGCAAGAAGCTGGAGGTGCCGGTGCGCAAGATCCTGCTCGGTACCCCCGTCGAGCAGGCCGCCAACCCCGACGCCATGGCCAACCCCGAGGTGCTGCGCCACTTCAGGCCCTGACCGCGGCCAGCGCCCGGCTCCAGGCGACGACCTGGTCGAGCATCATGGTGACCTGGTCCTCCTGGTGGGGGCGCGGCCTGAAGACGCTGAAGTTCTCGAAGTCGGCGTGCAGCAGCAGCTCCACCCCGGCCTGCACGTTGGCCACCTTGACCTGGCCGAGCACCTGCCGCAGGTGCTCGGCCGCGCGTACGCCGCCGCTCACGCCGTAGCCGACGACTCCGGCGGACTTGTCATGCCATTCGGCGTACAGGAAGTCGATCGCGGTCTTCAGGACGCCCGGGGTGCCCCGGTTGTACTCCGGGGTCACGAAAACGAAGCCGTCGTACGCGGCGATCGTGTCCGACCAGGTCTTGGTGTGCGGGTGGTCGTAGACGCCGGAAGCCGCCGCCGCGGCCAGCGCCTCGTCCAGGTGCGGCAGCTGATGGTCCTTGAGGTCGATCAGTTCGTACGCGGCGTCGTCGCGCTTGGTGGCCAGTTCGTGAACCCAGCGGGCGACGGCCTCGCCGTTGCGGCCGGGACGGGTGCTGCCGATGATGATGCCGATCTTCGTCATGCGTTCCAGACTAGGAAGGCGGACGAAGACATCCAATGCGCTGCCGTCTGCATTTTATACGTGAGCGTCTTGCGAGCTATACTGCCGGTGTGGATCTGCTGAGTGACGTGATCGCCTCCATGCGCGTCGGGCGGGCCAACTCGGTCCGGGTGGAGTGGCGTGCGCCCTGGGGTCACTCGTTCCCCGCCGCGGCGGGTTCTGCCGGTTTCCAGGTGGTCCTGCAAGGCTCGTGCTGGCTGCTTCCGCCCGAGGGAGAGCCCATCGCGCTGAGCGTCGGCGACGTCGTGTTCCTCCCGCAAGGCCACCCCTACGTGCTGGCCGACTCGCCCGACAGCGCGATCGCCACGGCCGACTGCGGCGACGGGGAGCGCGAGCTGTTCGCCTCCGCCGTCATGGGCGGCGACGGTCCCGGCACGGTGCTGCTGGGCGGCGGCTACCGGCTCGACCCCTCCAGGCTCCACCCGATCCTGCGCTCGCTGCCGGAGGTCGTCCACCTGCCGGCCCGCCTCGGCCATCATCCCGAGCTGCGCGCCGCCGTCGACCTGCTCGGCGCCGAGATCGACCGCCCGCGAGCCGGGGCCGACCTGCTCGTCTCCTCGCTGCTCGACATGCTCCTGCTGCTGATCCTGCGCACCTGGTTCGACGGCTCGCACGAGCACTGCAAGGTCGACAACTGGGCGCGGGCGCTGACCGACCCGTCGATCAGCGCCGCACTCGACGCCATTCACCGCGACCCCGCGGCGCCGTGGACGGTCGAGTCGCTCGGCCGCGAGGCGGGCCTGTCGCGGGCGGCCTTCTCCCGCCGCTTCACGCAGCTGGTCGGTCAGCCGCCGCTCGGCTACCTGACGTGGTGGCGGCTGGGCACCGCCGCCCACCTGCTGCGCGAGAGCGACGCGCCGCTCGGTGAGATCTCCGCGCGGGTCGGCTACGGCTCGGAGTTCGCCTTCGCCAACGCCTTCAAGCGCGAGTACGGCCTGGCCCCCGGCAAGTTCCGCCGCGAGTCGTGCCGGCTGCCGACGATCAGCGCGCTCCCAGATGCGGCAGGCACGGCTCCAGCCCCGTGATCGTGTAGCCCTCCTCCGGCTTCCAGTCCTCGCGGGCCATGCGGAAGCGCTTGCTGGGCACGGCCTCGCCCTTGCGGTTGTCGACCTGGATGCCGTCCTCCCGGTAGCCGAGCTTCCTGGTCACGCCGAGCGAGGGCAGATTGTCCTCGAACGCCACCGTCCTGGCCCAGCGCGCGCCCAGCCCCTCGAAGGCCAGATGCAGCGCGGCCTTGCGCATCTCGGTGCCGATGCCCTGGCCGTGGAAACGGCGGCCCAGCCAGGAGCCGGTGACCACCTCGCGGGTGACCGCGAAGTCACACGCCGCCACTTCCTGCGTACCGACCACCTGGCCGTCGCGGACCACCACGAAGTTCGCCGTCCAGTCCTCCGGCTTCCAGGTGCCCCAGGACTTGAAGTGGTAGAGCACCGTCGCCTTGGCCCGCTCTCCGGGCTCGGCTTCCGTCCACGGGATGACGAAGGGCATGAATCCCTCCTCGTGCACGCCTTCGGCGGCCCGCTCGGCCAGCTCGTCGAGCTCGGCGAACGACGGCATGTGGAGCTGGAGGTTCGGGGTGGTGATCCGGAGCTTGAAAAGGGGCCAATGGCGCATGCATGCAGGTTTATGCCAGCTAGACGCCCTGGGGCAACCGAAATACGCGGCCCGGGTCGTAGGCCGCCTTGACCTCGGCCAGCCGGGCGGCGTTCGGGCCGTAGTAGGCCGAGCGCCACACGCGCAGGTCGGGGTCGATGTAGTTCACGTAGGCGTGGTCGCCCAGGAACGCGCGCATCTCGCCGTGGACGCCGCGCAGCCAGGTGCGGGAGGTGCCGTCGGCGTAGTACTGGACGCTGTAGAGCGCCGCCCGGTGCGGGAAGGCGGTGTCGCGCACGCCCACCCGGCCGATCGCGCCGCCGAACGCGTCCAGCAGGACCGCGTGCCGCCCCGGCCTGGCCACCCAGGCGACCAGCTTGGCGATGCCCGCCGCGGGGAGCTTGCCGTAGGCGAGGTGCGACTTGGCGGAGAACGTCGTGCGCGGTCCCGGCCCGCCGGCCATGATGCGCATCGCCGTCAGGTACGGCACCACCCGGGCCGAACGGGCCTCCGGCCGCCCGACCTTGGCCACCAGTGCCGCGAGGTGCCGGTTGAGCCCGGTCAGGCCGCCCAGGTAGGTTCCGGCCAACTGGACGTGGAGGCCGCCGCGGTCGCGTATCAGGTGCAGCGTCGACCACAGCTCGTCGGGCGCGCCCGGCGCCCAGTCCTGCCAGGCGGCGACCGCCGCGGCCGCCTTCGACCAGGGCCAGCGCAGGTAGAAGTGGCCGAGCTCACGCGCGGTGTGGGTGCGGAACGTGAACGAGGTGGCGACGCCGAAGTTGCCGCCGCCACCGCCGCGGCAGGCCCAGAACAGCGCGGGATGCCGGGTCGCGTCGCAGTCCAGGACCCGCCCGTCGGCGGTGACCACCCGCACGGACACCAGCCGGTCACAGGTCAGCCCGTACTTCCTGGAGACGGCCCCGATCCCGCCGCCCAGCGCCAGCCCGCCGACGCCGACCGTGGGACAGGAGCCGGCCGGGATGCTCACGCCGTGCCCGGCCAGCTTGGTGTAGACGTCCATGAGCTTGGCGCCCGGCCCGATCGTGGCCAGGCCCGCGCGGTGGGTCACGGCGTTCATCCGCGACAGGTCCACGACGAGGCCGGAGCCGGTGGACCAGCCCGCGTAGGAGTGCCCGCCCGAACGTGCCGTGACCGCGACGCCGGTGCGCCGGGCAAACGCCAGACATTTCGCAACATCTTCCGAGGTTTCGCAGTACGCGATGCCGCCTGGGCGGATGCGGTCGAAAGCCGGGTTGTACAGGCGCTTCGACCGGTCGTAGGCGGCGTCGCCGGGGCGAACCAGGGTGCCCTTGAGCCCGCGGCGCAGGCCCGCCCAGTCGGGTGGCGCGGTGGAGAGGGACAGGGGGACCAGCGCGGCGGCGCCCAGAAAGTCACGGCGGTTCACAGCTCATGTGACGAGGCGGGGCGCCGACGGGTTGGTTACGACTCCATCACCTTCCCCGGCGCCGTGTCAGCGCGGTGACGGCTCCATGTCAGGGCGGTCGGCGAGGGTGGCGCCATGAACGAATCTGTCTACACCCTTCCGGCGATGCCGGCGGCGCGTCAGCCGGGCTGTCCCTTCGATCCGCCCAAGGAGCTGGTCGAGGCGCGCGAGCATGGTCCGATCAGCCGGTTCGTCTTCCCCGACGGGCACGAGGGCTGGCTGGTCACCGGGTACGAGCTGGTTCGGGCGGCGCTGGCGGACCCGCGGTTCAGCTCGCGCAAGGAGCTGATGCGTCATCATCCGCTGATCGACTTCGGTGACATCGAGGTGCCGCCGGCGCCGCCGGGTGAGTTTCTGCTGATGGACGATCCGCAGCACAGCCGGTATCGCAAGCCGCTGGCGGGCAAGTTCACGGTGCGGCGGATGCGGCTGCTCACCGAGCGGATCGAGCAGGTCACGGCCGAGCATCTGGACGCGATGGAGAAGGCCGGGCCGCCCACGGACCTGGTGACCGCCTTCGCCAAGCCCGTCCCCGCCGTCATGATCTGCGAGTTGCTGGGCGTGCCCTATGAGGATCGGGGGTTCTTCCAGGAGAACGTCGAGAAGTTCATGGACGGTCAGACTCCGGACGAGGAGCTGATCGCGGCCTACACCGCGGTGCAGACGTATCTGGCCGAGCTGGTGGCGGCCAAGCGCGCCAATCCGACCGACGACGTGCTCAGCGACCTCATCGAGGGTGATCTGACCGATGAGGAGCTGCGGGGGGTCAGCCTGGTCCTGCTGGCGGCGGGGCTGGACACCACCGCGAACATGCTCGCGCTGGGTACGTTCGCACTCCTGCGGAATCCGGCGCAACTGGCCGCGCTGCGGGCCGACCCTTCGCTCACCGAGCCGGCCGTGGAGGAACTGCTGCGGTACCTGACCGTGGCGAAGACGTCCATACGGACCACGCTGGAGGACGTCGAGCTGGGCGGGCACACGATCGCGGCGGGTTCGGCGGTGATCCTGTCGTACAACACCGCCAACCGTGACCCGGGGCGGTTCTCCGATCCGCACGTTCTGGATCTGCGCCGGCAGGATGGCGGGCATCTGGCCTTCGGGCACGGCATCCATCAGTGCCTGGGGCAGCAGCTGGCCAGGATCGAGATGCGGGTGGCCTTCGCCGCGCTGGTCAGACGCTTCCCGACGCTGCGGCTGGCCGTACCGGCCGAAGAGGTCGTCCTGCGGCCGGAGACCGCCGACATCATGGGGGTCAACAGCCTCCCGGTCACCTGGGACGCGTGACCCATGAGGATCACCGCGGACACCGAGCGCTGTATCGGGGCGGGAATGTGCGCGCTGACGGTCGGTGAGGTGTTCGACCAGAGCGAGGAGGACGGCAAGGTGGTCGTCGTCCGTCCCGAGCCGCCCGCCGAGACGCGGGACGCGGTGCGCCAGGCCGTCGATCGCTGCCCCGCCGGGGCGATCGCCGTCTCCGGCGGAACTTTCTAGCGACGTCCGACGTGCGCGGCGGCCGGTCTTCCGGCCGTCGCGCCCTTTCGCGTCGTGATGCCGCCCCATCTGGGGGTAACACCTGGATAACGTCCCATCTACACGTGTTGCCAACCATGGAAAGGCGGACGAATACTGCGGAATCAACACGAGTTGATACGACCGAAGGGCGAACCCGCAGTGGTCACACGCCGTGATGTGGCACGACTGGCCGGCACCTCAGAGGCCGTCGTCAGCTACGTGCTCAACAACGGGCCGCGCAACGTCGCCCCCCATACCCGCGAACGGATCCTGCGGGCGATCGACGAGCTCGGCTACCGCCCGAACGTCGTGGCCCGGTCGCTGCGCACCAGCCGTACCCACACGATCGGGCTCGTCGTCCCCGACAACGCCAACCCGTTCTTCGCCGAGCTGGCCCGCGAGATCGAGGACGTCGCGTTCGAGCACGGCCTGACCCTGCTGCTCGGCAACGCCATGGACGACGACGAGCGCGAGGCCGCGTACGTGCGGACCCTGATCGACCGGCAGGTCGACGGGCTGATCCTCATTCCCGCCCACGGCCCGCGCGCCTGGCGGTCCCTGCTGGCCGCCTCCCGGGTGCCCTGCATCGTCCTGGACCGCGAACTCGACGACACCCCCGCCAGCCACCTGCTGCTCGACAACGAGGGCGGCGCCCACGAGGCCACCCGCCACCTGCTCGGCCACGGGCAGCGGCGCATCGGCTGCGTGGCCGGCCCCAAGGACATTCACCCCACCGTCGACCGGGTCGCCGGATGGGCGCGGGCGCTCACCGAGGCCGGACTCGATCCGTCGGGGATGCCGCTGGCGCATGGGCCGTTCGGGCGGCGGCAGGGGTACCTGAGCGGGCGGGATCTGCTGTCCCGGGAGGACCGGCCCACGGCGCTGTTCGTGACCAGCGACGAGCAGGCCATCGGGGTGATGCGCGCGGCGGCCGAGCTGGGGCTGACCGTCCCGGGTGACGTCGCCCTGTGCTCCTTCGACGGGATCGCCGCCTCGTCGTACACCGTGCCCGCCCTGACCACCCTCCGGCAGCCGATCGAGGAGCTCGGGCGGCGCGCCGTCGAACTGCTCGCCGCCAAGATCGGCGGCGACGCGACGCGGGGGGAGCGGGTGGTGCTGGAGGCGACGCTGATCCGGCGCGGGTCCTGCGGCTGTCCCGACCCGGTGGGCGGGGTGGACGATGGCTGAGCCCGTGCGGAGCGCGTCCACCCCCGCCATCCGGTACGGCACGCGGGCCGGGAGGGCGTCGCATGCGTCCTGACGGCCTCTGGCATCCGCGCCTGCTGCAGATCCTGTCGGCGGCCGGACACACCGACCTGATCGTGGTGGCCGACCCCGGCCTGCCCGTGCCGCCCGGCGTCGAGACGGTGGACCTCGTCTGGCGCAGGGGCGAGCCGGCCTTCCTCCCCGTCCTGCGCGAGGTGCTCGCCGAACTCGTCGTCGAGACCGCCTACATCGCCGAGGAGTCGCCCGACGGCTTCCTCGACGGCGTCCTGACCCGGCCAGAACGTATCCCGCACACCCAGCTCAAAGAGCTTGCCGCCCAGGCCCGCGCGGTCGTCAGGACCGGCGAGGCCACGCCGTACAGCAACGTCGTGCTCCAAGCGGGCGTTCCCTTCTGAAGGAGACACCAGATGAACAAGAAGATCGTCGTTGTGGCCGGTCTGGCCCTCGCGCTCGCCGCGTGCGGCAAGGAGGGCGGCGGCACGACCGGTGGACAGAGTGCCGCCGCGCCCAAGCCCGGTGAGAAGCCCGGTGTGTGTTTGGTGATGAAGTCGCTGGCCAACGAGTTCTTCCAGCAGATGCAGAAGGGCGCGGAAGAGCACGCGGCCAAGCGCGGCGACCTCACGCTGAGCGTGGTCGGCATCCAGAACGAGACCGACATCGACAACCAGGTCGCCGCGATCGAGAAGTGCGTGACCCAGCAGGCCAAGGCGATCGTGATCGCCCCGGCCGACTCGCGCGCGCTGGTCGCCCCGCTCAAGCGCGCCGTGGACTCCGGCGTGAAGGTCGTCAACATCGACGTCCAGCTTGAGGAGGGCGCGATGAAGTCGGCCGGAATCGCGGACAAGGTGCCCTTCGTCGGCCCCGACAACCGCGAGGGCGCCAAGCAGTCCGGCATGGAGCTGGTCAAGGCCGTCGGCAAGGACGCCGAGGTGGTCATCCTGGAGGGCAACCCGGGCGCCGCCAACGCCACCCAGCGCAAGACCGGGTTCGAGGACGCGATCAAGGAGGGCGGACTCAAACTGGTCGACTCCAAGACCGCCCACTGGGAGACGAACGAGGCCCACACCGTCTTCGGCAACATGCTCACCGCCCACCCGAACATCAAGGGCGTGCTGGCGGCCAACGACAACATGGCGCTCGGCGCGCTCAAGGCCATCGAGGAGCAGGGCAAGAAGGAGCAGATCAAGGTCGCCGCGTTCGACAACATCCCGGCCATCGCCTCCTACGTCAAGAGCGGCGCGGTCGTGTCGACCCTCGACCAGTACGGCGCGCAGCAGGCCGCCAACGGCATCGACTACGCGATGAAGATGATCGCCGGCGAGAACATCAGCGGCTGGCAGAAGACCGAGATCAAGCTCATCACCAAGGACAACGTCGGATGATGCGGGTCACCGGCCTCGTCAAGCGCTTCCCCGGCGTGGTGGCGCTGGACGGCGTTGACCTGGACATCCGGGCGGGCGAGATCCACGCCCTGGTCGGTGAGAACGGCGCCGGCAAGTCCACGCTGGTCAAGGCGCTGGCCGGGATCCACGTGCCGGACGGCGGTTCGATGACGCTGGACGGGCGGCCTTACAGGCCGGGCAGCGCCGCCGACGGACTGGCGGCGGGGATCTCGGTGGTTCATCAGGAGCTGGCGCTGCTGCCGTACCTCACCGTGGCGGAGAACCTCTTCCTGCGCGCGCTCCCGCGCAAGGCGGGAGTGGTCGACCGGCGGCGGCTGCGCACGGACGCGGCGGCGCTGCTGGCCGAGATCGGGCTGGACGTCGCGCCCGACACCCCCGTCGAGCGGCTCGGCATCGCGCAGATGCAGCTCGTGGAGATCGCCAAGGCGATCTCCGCCGAAGCCAGGCTCCTGATCATGGACGAGCCGACCGCGACGCTCACCTCGCGCGAGTCCGGGCGGCTGTTCGGCATCCTGCGCGGGCTGCGCGAGCGCGGCGTGGCGATCGTCTACATCTCGCACCACCTGCAAGAAGTGCTGGAGCTGGCCGATCGGGTGACGGTTCTGCGGAACGGCCGCAGCGTCGTGAGCCGTCCCATGGCCGGTGTCACCGCGCCCGACCTGGTGCGGGCGATGGTGGGGCGGGACCTGGCCCAGGAATACCCGCCGCTGCCGGAGCGGGCGCCGGGCGAGGAGACGCTCAGGGTCACGGGGCTGCGGGTGAGCGGCTTCGAGGGCCCGCTGTCGTTCTCGGTGCGGGCGGGGGAGGTGGTGGGGTTCGCCGGGCTGGTGGGGGCGGGCCGTACCGAGGCGATGCGTGCGATCTTCGGAGCCGACACCGCCTTGGCCGGAAACATCCAGCTTCACGGGCGGAAGGTACGCATCCGCCACCCCAAGGATGCCGTGCGGCACGGCATCAGCCTGCTCACCGAGGACCGCAAGTCACAGGGCCTCGTCCTGGACCTGCCCATCAGCGCCAACGTCACCCTGGCCAAGCTGCGCGGCGCCCTTCTCTCCTTCAAGCGGGAACGCGCTCTCGCCCAGCGGCTTGGCGGCCGCCTGCACCTGCGCTCGGCCGGAGTCTCCCAGCACGTACGCACGCTGTCCGGTGGCAACCAGCAGAAGGTCGTCCTGGCCAAATGGCTCAACGCCGGATCCGACGTGCTCATCGTGGACGAACCCACCCGAGGCATCGACGTAGGCGCCAAATACGAGATCCACGAGCTCCTGCTCGGCCTGGCCGCCGAGGGCAAGGCCCTCCTCGTCGTCTCCTCCGACCTGCCCGAGCTGATGGGCATCTGCGACCGCATCCTCGTCTTTTCCCGCGGCAAGATCGCCGGAGAGGTGGCCAGAGCCGACTTCGACGCCGAGCACATCCTCACGCTGGCCTACTCGGGCTACCTCAAGAACGGTGAAAAACCATGATCAAACGGCTCGTCCTCGGCGAGGCGGGCATCGGTGTCGCCCTGGTGGTGCTCGCGGGATTCTTCGTCCTCGCCGCCCCGAACTTCGCCACCGAGCAGAACCTCCGCAACATCATGACCCAGATCACGCTGAACACGGTGCTGGCCGTCGGCATGACGTTCGTGATCCTGGTGGGCGGCATCGACCTGTCGGTGGGCTCGTCGATGGCACTGTGCGCGGTCGTGTCCGGCACGATGATGGCCGGATCGTCCTCCCCGGCGACCCTGGTCGCCGCCATCCTGGTCAGCGTGCTCGTCGGCGGAGTCGTCGGCTGGCTGAACGGCTTCATCTCCGAACAGTGGCGGGTCCCGTCGTTCATCGTGACCCTGGCCATGCTCAACATCGCCCGTGGCGCGGCCGAGCGCTACACCGACGCCGCCACCATCTACAACCTCCCCGCCGCCCTGAACGACTTCGGCACCCTCACCCTGATCGGCATCCCCGCCGTGTTCTGGGTGGCGGTACTGCTGGCGGGCGCCGGCTGGTTCGTCCTGTCCAGGACGGTGTTCGGCCGCCTCATCTACGCGACCGGCAACAACGAGGAAGCAGTACGCCTGTCCGGCCACAAGACGTCCCGCATCAAGATCGCGGCCTTCGTCATCGCCGGCTTCACCGTGGGCATCGCGGCGATCCTGTACATGGCCCGCCTCAACATCGCCAGCCCCATCCTCGGCCAGGGCTACGAACTCAACGCGATCGCGGCGGTCGTGATCGGCGGGGCCTCACTGATGGGCGGACGCGGCTCCATGGTCGGCACCTTCCTGGGCGCCTGCCTGCTCGGGGTCCTCACGAACGGGCTGTTGCTGATGGGGGTGTCCGACTTCGAACGCCAGATCATCACGGGGCTGGTCATCCTGGTGGCCGTGGTCCTGGACGCGTACCGACTGAGGCTGGCCCGCAAACTCGCCGTCACCCAACCCGCCCAGCCCGCCACCCCGGTGGCGTCCTGACCCTACTTGGTCGGCGGGTTGGGCATGATCCCACGTTCCTGCCCCGGGCATCTGGGCGACGCCCGGGGCGAAGCGCGGCGCTGCGGGTCCAGCCGCCTTCACCGTTGGCGACGGTGCCGGCGCTCCGTCCCTCGAGGCCTTCAAGGACACAGAGCATGTTGTCACCGGCCGCAGCACCTGGCCTCCGGGGGCAAGTGGGTCCAAGCTAGGGGGAGTTAAGGACCCGCGACAACCGGGAAACCGGGCCTTCTGTCGATGGCCTGAGGCCGACCGGAAATCAGGCGTGGACACCCTTACGCTTGCGCAGGATGTCAACATGCGCCTTTGAACAGCCAGGACCCTTACGCTTGCGCATACCTTAGAGTTGGCCTAGGACCAACCTCTATGTAAGAGCTAAGAGGCCAAGGTTAGACCGTCGAATACCCAGGGAGCCCTCGGTGGATGCGCAAGCGACGCCGGTTGATGATCAGTCTGTGGCGGGCCTCGACGATCTGGCGCGGCAGGCCGCAGCGGAGTTCGGGGGCCGGATCGGGACTCGTCGGCGCACAGCCGGGGCGCCACTGCGCAAGGGGTTCGTTTCGACGGAGTTCTACACCGGTCAAGGCAGCCCGCCGCTGGCCAACCTGCTGCGTGGTGGCGGACGCGGCGGCCAGCTCCGGTTGAAGCTGTACCTCAGCTTGCTCTGGCTGAGCGCGAAGGAGCCTTATGACTCCAGCCTGCCCGCGCGAGCGTGGGCCGCGCTTCTCGGATTGGCCGATCACGAGACCAGAGGGGTGCGCCGCGTCCAAGAGGCGATCCGAGACCTGGAAAGCCACAACCTGATCTCGGTCCGCGACCGCGGCGGCCATCCCAGCGTGCTGACCCTTCTGGACGAGAACGGCCAGGGGCAGGCGTACCTGACACCCTCCGACGTCTACAGCCGGCTGCAGAGCCTCAACGCCCAACCCGAACAGCTGCGTCCGCACCGCTACTTCCGCATCCCCTCCGCGCTGTGGACCCAGGGCCACATCGCGCGGCTCGGCGGGCCGGGGATCTCCATGCTGCTGGTCCTGCTGTGCGAGCAACGCGAAGCTGGAAACGACGTCTGGTTCTCCCCTCGTGTGGCCAAGGAACGCTTCGACCTGAGCCCTTCCACTCGCAGCCAGGGTCTTCAGGAGCTTCGTGACCTCAACCTCGTAGACACCCGGATGAAGGTCACCAGCGAGGACGGCACCTACATCACGTTCCAGCGCCGCCGTAACGTTCACCGCCTCTCATTCAAGTAGCGGGTCCGGCTGGGCCGTCTCTGCCGTATGGCGGCCGGAACAGCGTGGTACCTCAACCGAGGAACTCCGCGACGGTGTTGAGCCACGCTTGCCCCATCACCTCATCCGGTTGCGGAGCAATCCGATGCCCAGGATCGATCACACCCGCGCCGGTTGGGGTGGCAGCACCTGGCCGACCACCCAACCGGGCAACGGGTGGGAATCTCTCAGGAAGGCAGCCCGAGCGGAGCGAGGCCCTACAGGGGCCGGGCCTCGGCCCGGCTGGGAGTGCGCGCGTAGCGTAGCGGAGCACCTTGCTTCGGGGTGGGCTCCAACTGCCCGACCACTTGGCCGGGCAACGGGTGGGCCCAAGGCAGGGCAGTCCGAGCGGAGCGAGGCCCTTGCTTTCAGGCCAGGCGTAGGGCCAGGGCGGGGCACATGCCTACTGTTCGCTTGGCCTCCTTCAACATCCATTCCGGCACCGGGCGGAAGCTCGGGTATCCGAAGTCATCGAGTTCCACGAACTCGGGCAGTAAGTGGGCGCACAGGCCGTGGCCCTGGCAGCGGGTCCAGTCCACGTCCAGCCGGTACTCCGGCTCCGCCACCGCCTCGGGCAAAGGCAGTACGCCGCGCACCGGCCGGCCACAGGTGCCTCCGTCCTGGTGGGCCACGATGTCGTCGGCGAACACGTCGAGCGCCGACAGGATGAAGCGGGCCGTCCCGTCCGGGTGGAAGCAGGCGCCGCGTCTCTCGATCGCGCGTACGGCCCGCCGTACCGCATCAGGAGACCCCGACCCGCCCGCCAGCGAGCCCAGCGCCCGAGCCACGTCCGGCAGCCCGAGGCGGCATGGCCCGCACTGACCCGACGACTGCGCGGACAGGTACGAAGCCACCCGCGCGGCCTCCCCGAGCGGGCAGGTGGCGGTGCCGATCGGCACCACGATCCCCGCCCCGAGCTCGCCTCCGGCCAGCTTCATCCCCTCGCGGGAGACGCTGGCGGCCGCGGCGGCGGCCGGATCCAGCCAGGCGCCGTGGTAGCCGCCCACGAGCACCCCGTCGCCGGGTTCGGCGTCGCACAGGTCGAGCACGGTCGCCAGCGGCATGCCCGCGGCCACCTCGACGACCGATTCGGACGCGGCCCCGCCGCTCACGGTGAGCAGCAGGGTGCCGGGCTCGCGGGAGGTTCCGGCGTCGGCGTAGCCCTCGGTGCCGAGCTCGGCCAGTACGGCGACCTGCGCGAACGTCTCGGCGTTGGACAGCAGCGTCGGCAGCCCGTGGACGCCGGAGTTGCTGGCCCGCTTCTTGCGTCCCGGCGGCGTCGCTTCGAGCCCGTTGACCCCGCGCACCAACGCGCCGCCCTCACCGGACACGAACCGCTCCGGCAGCCCGACGACGCGGATGCGCAGGTGGCTCTCCTCGGCGCCGGCGACGGCGGCGGCCTTGCGTTCGGCCACCGCCGCCGCCATGGACCCTTCGGCCACCTCGCCCTCGACGGTGGCGATCACCACCTCGCGGGCGTGGAGCGCCTCGGCGGCGAGCACCGCGCCGTCGAGTACCAGGTGCGGGGTGCGCACGAGGAGCATGGCGTCCTTGGAGCTGGCCGGCTCGCCCTCGACGGCATTGACCAGCACGACGCTCTCGCGCGCACCCGCCGCCTCGGCGACGGCCCGCATCTTGCGGGCGAACGGGAAGGCCGCCCCGCCCCGGCCTCTCAGGTCGACCTCCTCGACCTGGGCGAGGAGGTTCTCGAGGTCACGCGGGGCGGGCGTGCCGTGGACGGTGCGGTGGGCGGGCAGGTCGAGCCGCCGGCAATGGTCGAGACCGGCGGTGATCCTGGCGGGGCCGAGCCGCTGAACACGCGGCACCCTGTGCGGAATCATCGGTGGGACTCCTTTCTCAGCCCGCCGCCCGGAACTTCCGGCGAGCGGCGTCGAGGCTGACGGGCGCCTCGGTGACCTGGGGTTCGGTGCGCGTCTGCGGCACCGCTTCCGGCGTCTCCACCGGTTCTGGTACGGCCGGCGGCCGCACCATCGTGGCCACGACCCGCACCAGCAGGGCGGCGCCCACGGCCGCGAGGCAGGCCACGTACGACCAGCTCACCCACGCCGACGGCGCCCGTCCGGCGGTCAGCCCGTGCAGGACGGCGACCGGCCACGCGAGGTACGCGCAGGCGTGCAGCGAGCGCCAGATCCAGGGCTGGGGCGAGCCGGCGAACATGCCGCGCAGCAGCCCGCTGGTGGCGGAGATGACGAGAAGCCCGGCCGCCACCGCGCCCAGTACCGGCGGCCGTTCGATCTTCAGGGCCACGTGTGTGGCCAGTGCCGCCATCCCGGCCATGGCCACGATCCGGTGGGCGAACTGCGCGTACACGCGATGGCGGGCGGACAGGAAGACCCGTTCGGTGGCGATGAGGCCGAGGGCCACGGTCGCGGTCAGCGTCACCAGAGCGATCACGCCTACGTAGAAATCGAGGAAGCCCAGCAATTCCAGTCCGCGCGGCGATCTGGCCAGCGCGTAGCCGGACAGCAGCAGTGCGGTGATCCCGGCGGTCAGGCCGAGGCGGACCGGTCGCGTGTCCAGCTTGGACGGCGCGTGCCGGGGATTTCGTCGGTGGAGCATGCGTTCCTCCCAGGGTCGGTTGAGGGTGCGACTCGGGGGAGCGCCGCCGCCGGCGCGCTAGCAGCGGCGCCCGCGGTTGATGCAGTTGACGGCGAAGGCCATCAGCCGGTCCGGCATCACGTTGGCGAAGTCGGCGTGGTCGGTGACCGGGTTGTGCTTCTGTTCGGGGAAGGCGTCCACGGCGTAGGAGGCGCCCTGCGGAACGGTGTAGGTCAGGACCATCCGGAGCTGGGGTACGGCCCGGGTGCCCTGGGGACATCTGCCCTGGCTGGGGAAGACCACGTGGGTTCGGTGGTTGGCGCTGTCGGTGTTCTGCCCGTCCCAGCAGCTCGGGAAGTCCAGGACGCGGACGACCTGGCTGAAGCGCGGGCACAGCGGATATTGGGTGGTGATCCGGTTGGTGAAGCCGGTGCAGGTCCACTGGGCGCGGGCGTTGGCGCCGCCGTTCGTGGCGGCCTTGGCGTCACCGGTGATCAGCCTGAGGAACCTCGGCATGGCGACCACCCGGCTGTTGGACGCCGCGCGGAACTGCAGTGTGACCGAGCGGGGTCGCAGCACGCGGCCGACGTTTCCGTCCGGGTCGCTGACGTTGTCGTCGACCTTGCGGTCTCGGAGCACCGGCCAGAAATACGTGGATTTGTCGCCCAGACGGCAGGTGGTGCCGGCGGCGGCGAGGCTCTGGTCGGTGGAGAAGGCGTCCGTGGACAGGTTGCCCACGTAGTCGTGCAGGTGGTGGGCGCCGTTGCGGACACCCGGCGCGACGATGAAGTTGTCGGGGTTGTTGTGGCCGTTGCCGTTGGTGCCGCAGGCGGACACGAACGAGCCCCTGGCCTGCAGGAGGTTGCCGCGCGAGTTCGGCCGCACCCGCCTGATGTCGATGAAGTCCTCCACGAACGGGCCCAGGTCCGCGCAGTTCTCCTCGGCGCTGTCGCTCTGGGAGGGCGACGGCGACGGGTCCTGGCCGGGGTCCTCTGACGGGTCCTGGCCGGGGTCCTGCGACGGGTCTTGGGAGGGGTCCTGGCTCGGGTCCTGGGAGGGGTCCTGGCTGGGGTTCTGTGACGGGGTGCGCGTGGGCGCCCTGCCGGGATCCCGCGATCGGGTACGGCTGTCCGCCCGCTCGGGATCCGGCGACAGGGCCGGGGGAGCGATCCCGCCACCCGAGCCGAAGTCGTCCTGCTGATCGCCTTGCTGGTTCTGATCGCCCTGAGGATCGTCCTGCCGGTTCTGGTTGCCTTGCCGGTTGTCCTGCTGGTTCTGATCGCCTTGAGCGTTGTTGTCCTGCTGGTTCTGGTCGTCCGGGTTCTGCTGGTCGGCCTGGCGGTTCTGGGACTGCTGGCGGCCCTGCTCGGCCGGATCGCAGTGGTCGGCTCGCGCGGGGACCACGCCGATGACGGCCGCGGACACCAGCCCGCCGGCCACCAGGGCCAGTGCGGACACGGCCGCGGCCACGGGTTTGGATCTGCTCATCGCATCTCTCCTTGGGTTAGCGCGGTGCCGGGGGTTCGGGCAGGTCGGAGTAGTTGACCAGGCCGATCGACTCCAGCAGCGTCATGTGCCTGAGCACCGCGGCGTTCGCCTTGGCGGCGAACTTCCTGACCTCGTCGTTGCGCGTTCCCGCCCGGACGGCCGCCACGACCGAGAAGACCTTCCCGTGCGCCTGGCGCAGCAGGTTGGTGTACTCGCGGTCGTAGTCGGCGGCCGAGGCGGCGGAGATCTGCGCCATCCAGGTCTGCTGGTCGGCCGAGGCGGTGCTGGGCAGCGCGACGTCGAGCTCCGCTGCCACGGCCCTGACCTCGACGTCGAGCTTGAGGTGGTCTTCGATGATGTGCCCGGCGACCTCCTTGAGCCGGGCGCTCTGGCCGCGTTGCTGGGCCTGCTGGCTGGTGGGAATCTCCCAGAGCCCGGCCTGCCGTACCTTGATCAGAAGATCGCGGTCGGCCGGCCCGAGCGGGCCCGAGTCCGTCATCGTCCAGCCCGCCTGGGCGGTCGTGCTGCCGGGAGGCAGCACGAGCAGGACCGTCACCACGGCCGCCACGGCGAACGAGCCGAGCATGAAGAACTCTCCCGCCCCCAAACGGCGGCGAAACCTACGCATGGTCGGGGATACGCGGGTTTGCGGGGGCGGGTTCACCTATTGAGGCGAGATAGTCAGAAATGACTGGAGTTATCGGAGTGACTACCGAAGTGGTAACGAAGGTGTAAAGATGTGGGCCGTGCTAGCTCACTTCGACGGTACAGACGCCGACGAGGAGCATCGCATCTTGGTGCTCTACCAGGAGTTTCGCGGCCCGCTCCTGCGCCACGTGCGCAAGGCGACCGGAAACGACCTCCAATGGGCGGAGGACGTTGTCCAGGAGACGATCGTCCGCGCCTGGCGGAATTCGGCGAGACTGCAATGGGAACCCAGCCTCATCTGGGCGTGGCTGCTGACAGTGGCCCGCCGCATCGTGATCGACGGGCGCCGCCGCCGCAGCGCCCGGCCGCAGGAGGTAGAACCCCCGGAGGTGGATACCGTCGCCGTGCCCGACGCCTCCGATCGCGCGCTGTCGGCGATCGTCGTCGCGGACGCGCTGCGCGCTCTGTCGGACGAACACCGCGAAGTCATTGAACAGACCTACCTACGGGATCGTACGATAAGTGAAGCGGCGGAGATTCTGGGGATCCCGCCCGGCACTGTCAAGTCCCGTCTCTACTACGGGATCAGGGCACTGCGCGAACTTCTGCGTGAGAAGGGGGCAGCTGGCTGATGCACCACGAGGTGGCGGCTTATGTCCTCGGTGTCCTGGACGAAGAGGAGCATGAGGCGTTCGAGCGCCACCTCGACGCGTGCCAAGACTGTCAGGCGCAGCTCAGGGAGCTGAGTGAGGTTCCCGAGCTGCTGGACGAACTGAAGCATTCCCCCACCGCCTCGGAAGACTCACATTGACGTAGGGGTTCCTTTTGAGGTGGTATCGGTACGGCCGGTAGAAGTTGGGGGAGGTGCCCGGTGGGGTTCAACGCTGATCCCCCGGACAGGCGGTTCGGCGAGGAGGGCGGGCAGCTGTCCTACGGTGGCTATTTGCGCCTGACGGAACTGCTCGCACAGCAGCAACCCCAATCGCAGGCCCCCGACGAGCTGCTGTTCATCACCGTGCACCAGGTCTACGAGCTGTGGTTCAAGCTGCTCCTGCACGAGCTGGAGGCGGCCCGCTCGGCCATGTTCAACGGCGAGCTGTGGCAGGCCCGGCACGTCTTCCAGCGCGTGCACTCCGTCGAACGCGTGCTCGTCGAGCAGGTCCAGGTCCTGGAGACGATGACGCCCCAGGACTTCCTGGCGTTCCGTTCCAAGCTGTCACCGGCCAGCGGATTCCAGTCGGTGCAGTTTCGCGAGCTGGAGTTCCTCTCCGGCGCCAAGGACGCCCGCTACCTCGACCGCATCAGGGACGCCAGCGAGGAAGAACTCGCCAGGCTCCGCAGGCGGCTCATCGAGCCCACGCTGTGGGATGCTTATCTCACCGCCCTCTCCCAGCGTGATCTGCCGGTCTCCGACGCGGAGATCATGGATTCGCTGCTGGCCGTGGCGAGGGACCGCCGGTCGCACGACGACCTGTGGCAACTGGCCGAAGACCTGCTGACCCATGACGAGACCGCTCAGCTGTGGCGGATGCGGCACGTCCAGATGGTCGAGCGCCAGATCGGCACCAAGTCCGGCACCGGTGGCTCGACCGGCGCGCCCTACCTGCGAGGCAGGACGCGCCTGCACTACTTCCCCTTGCTGTGGGAACTGAGAGCCTGGCTATGACCAGCCAGGCGATGTTTGGCAAACCCTCACAAAGGAGTGAGAGCGAGATGCCGCTCGACGAGGCCAAGGATGAGCTGCTCCAGCGAGCCGCCCAGAGATGCGCCGCCGGAAACGACCATGTGACCCCCGAGGAGGCGCTGGCTTTCCTGCGCGTCTACTACCGGCATGTCGCCCCGGAGGACCTGCTCGACCGCAACCCCATTGACGTGTACGGCCCGGCGATGTCGCACAAGCAGCTGGCCGAGGTGCGACCGCAGGGCAGGGCGGTGGTCAGGGCGTTCACCCCCACCTTGGAGGACAACGGCTGGGACCCCGGCCATTCGGTGGTCGAGGTCGTCACCGACGACATGCCGTTCCTCGTGGACTCGGTGACGATGGAGCTGGACCGCCTCGACATCGGCATCCATCTGGTCGTCCACCCGCAGATGCGGGTACGCCGCGACATGACGGGCAAGATGCTCGGCCGCGGCCAGGAAGACGTGACCGGTCAGATGCTGGTCGAGTCGTGGATCCACATCGAGGTCGACCGGCAGGCCGACTCCGAGGTGCTCAAGCGGCTCGAGGCCGACATCCTGCGCGTGCTGTCGGACGTGCGCCACGCCGTCGAGGACTTCGCCAAGATGCGGGCCCTCGCCGTGCAGACCGCGGAGGACCTCACGCTCAATCCGCCGCCGCTGGAGCCCGCCGAGGTCGAGGACAGCCTCGACCTGCTGCGCTGGCTGGCTGACGGGCACTTCACCTTCCTCGGCTACCGCGAGTACCGCCTGGAGGAGACCGAGGAGGGCGACGCGCTGCGCTCGCTGCCCGGCGCCGCGCTCGGCATCCTGCGCGACGACCGGGTCGGCTCGGAAAGCTTCTCCACCCTGCCGGCCGAGGTACGCGCCAAGGCCCGCGAGAAGCAGCTGCTCATCATCACCAAGGCCAACTCGCGGGCGACCGTCCACCGGGCCGCCTACCTCGACTACATCGGGGTCAAGCTCTTCTCGCCCGACGGCGAGGTCGTGGGCGAGCGCCGCTTCCTCGGCCTGTTCACGCACGTGGCGTACAACGAGTCGATCTCCCGCATCCCGGTGCTGCGCCGCAAGCTCGCCGAGGTGCTGGACCGGGCGGGCCTCGCCGCCGACAGCCACGACGGCAAGGACCTCATCGAGATCCTGGAGACCTTCCCGCGCGACGAGCTGTTCCAGACTTCCGTCGAGCAGCTGGTCCCGATCGCGATGGGCGTGCTGCGGCTGCGCGAGCGCAAGCAGGTCAGGCTGTTCCTGCGGCGCGACGACTACGGCCGCTACATCTCCTGCCTCATCTACCTGCCGCGCGACCGCTACACCACCAAGGTCCGGCTCAAGATGCAGGAGCTCCTGCTCAAGGCCCTCGGTGGCAGCACGCTCGACTACAGCGCGATGATCGGCGAATCCGCGCTGGCCCGCCTGCATCTGGTGGTGCGTGGCGAGCGGGGCAGACAACTCCCGACCCCGGGTGTCGATGTCGAGGAGCTGGAGTCGCGGCTGGCCGCGATCACCCGTTCCTGGGAGGACGACCTGGCGAGCGCCCTGTCCGAGATGACCTCGGAAGAGGAGGCCCCCGGGCTCATCCGGCGCTACCAGTCGGCCTTCCCCGAGGGGTACAAGGCCGACTTCCCGCCGAAGATGGCCGTGGTCGACCTGCGCCGGCTGGAACAGCTCGTCGGCGCGGCCGACGGCGAGGTCGGCATCAACCTCTACGAGCCCTACGACGCCGCCGAGGGCGAGCGCCGGCTCAAGATTTACAAGGTCGGCACCCCGATCTCCCTGTCCAAGGTGCTCCCGCTCATCCAGCGCCTCGGCGTCGAGGTGGTCGACGAGCGGCCGTACGAGGTCGACCGGGACAACGACCCGGCCACCAAGAACGCCTGGATCTACGACTTCGGGCTGCACTACACGCCCTCGCCCGAGGTCGACCGCAACGACTTCAAGCGCCTGTTCCAGGACGCGCTCGGCGCGCTGTGGAAGGGCGAGATCCAGGCCGACAACTTCAACGCGCTCGTGCTGTCGGCCGGGCTCACCTGGGAACAGGCCGAGATCCTGCGCGTCTACGCCAAGTACCTGCGCCAGGCCGGCACCACCTTCAGCCAGCGCTACATGGAGCGCGTACTCGGCGGCAACGTACGGCTGGCCAGGCTGCTGGTGCGCCTGTTCGAGGCCAGGCTCGACCCGCGGCGCTCCGACGACGTCCGCGCCGACCTGGTCGAGGCGCTCACCGAGGAGATCCTGGGCGCGCTGGACGAGGTGGCCTCGCTCGACGAGGACCGGATCCTGCGGGCCTACCTGGAGATGATCCAGGCCACCCTGCGCACGAACTACTTCCAGACCGGGGCCGACGGGCAGCGCAAGGCGTACATCGCGCTGAAGTTCGACCCGCTGGCGATCAGCGTGCTCCCGCTGCCCCGGCCGAAGTACGAGATCTTCGTCTACTCGCCGCGGGTCGAGGGCGTGCACCTGCGCTTCGGCAAGGTCGCGCGCGGCGGCCTGCGCTGGTCGGACCGGATGGAGGACTTCAGGACCGAGATCCTCGGCCTGGTCAAGGCGCAGATGGTGAAGAACACCGTCATCGTGCCCACGGGCTCCAAGGGCGGATTCGTGGTCAAGCGCCCACCGGCCGGCGGCGGCAGGGAGGAGCTGATGGCCGAGGGCATCGACTGCTACCGCACCTTCATCTCCGGCCTGCTCGACGTCACCGACAACCTGGTGGACGGCAAGGTCGTGCCCCCGCCGGACACCGTCAGGCACGACGGCGACGACACCTACCTGGTCGTCGCCGCCGACAAGGGCACCGCGACGTTCTCCGACATCGCCAACAGCGTCGCCAAGGAGTACGGGTTCTGGCTCGGCGACGCGTTCGCCTCAGGCGGGTCCGTCGGCTACGACCACAAGGCCATGGGCATCACGGCGCGCGGCGCTTGGGAGTCGGTGAAGTACCACTTCCGCACCACCGGCGTGGACATCCAGCACACCGACTTCACCGTGGCCGGCGTCGGCGACATGTCCGGCGACGTCTTCGGCAACGGCATGCTGCTGTCCCAGCACATCCGGCTCCTGGCCGCCTTCGACCACCGGCACATCTTCATCGACCCCGACCCCGACGCGGACCGCTCCTTCGCCGAGCGGCGCCGGTTGTTCGAGCTGCCGCGCAGCTCCTGGGCCGACTACGACGCCGAGCTGATCTCGGCCGGGGGCGGTGTGTTCCCGCGTACCGCCAAGTCCGTCCAGATCTCGCCGCAGATCCGCCAGGCGCTGGGCATCGCCGAGGGCATCACGTCGATGGCGCCCAACGACCTGATCAGCGCCATCCTCAAGGCCCCGGTCGACCTGCTGTGGAACGGCGGCATCGGCACCTACGTCAAGGCCTCCACCGAGTCCAACGCCGACGTCGGCGACAAGGCCAACGACGGGCTGCGGGTCAACGCCGCCGAGCTGCGATGCAAGGTCATCGGCGAGGGCGGCAACCTGGGCTTCACCCAGCTGGCCCGCATCGAGTTCGCGCTCAACGGCGGCCTGGTCAACACCGACTTCATCGACAACTCCGCCGGCGTCGACACCTCCGACCACGAGGTCAACATCAAGATCCTGCTCGACCAGGTCGTACGCGACGGCGAGCTGACCGACAAGCAGCGCAACCAGGTCTTCACCTCGATGACCGACGAGGTCGCCAACCTGGTCCTGCGCGACAACTACAACCAGAACGTGGTCCTGGCCGCCGCCCGCGCCCAGGGCCCCGAGATGCTCCACATCCACGCCCGCTACCTGCGCAAGCTGGAACGCGACGGGCTGGTCAACCGCGAGCTGGAGTTCCTGCCATCGGACAAGCAGCTCGCGGAACGCCGCCAGGCCAGGCTCGGCCTGACCGCGCCGGAGTTCTCGGTCCTGCTCGCCTACACCAAGCTCGTGGTCGACGCCGAACTGCTCGGCTCCGACCTGCCCGACGACCCCGCGCTTGCCTCCTGGCTGGTGTCGTACTTCCCGTCGGCGCTGCGCGAGCGCTTCCGCTCGTACATGGACGCCCACCCGCTGCGCCGCGAGATCATCACCACCTGCGTGGTGAACGAGCTGGTCAACTCGGCCGGAACCACGTTCATGTTCCGCCTGGGCGAGGAGACCGGCGCCTCCACGCCGGACATCGTGCGCGCCTGGCTGGTCACCCGCGAGGTCTTCGACCTGGCCAGCTTCTTCCGCGCGGTGGAGTCGCTCGACAACAAGGCCGACACCTCCACGCAGATCGCCATGCTCCTGGAAGCGCGCAAGCTCGCCGAGCGCGGCACCCGGTGGCTGCTCAACAACCGCCGCCCGCCGATGGACCTGTCCGGTTCGGTGAACTTCTTCGTCAAGGGCGTCAACGGGCTCCTCTCGCACATCCCCAAGCTGCTCACCGGCCCCGACCTGGCCGCGTTCGAGGAGCGCCGCGACGCGTTCGTGGCCCGTGGGGTGCCGATGGAGCTGGCCGAGCGGTCGGCCGCGATGGTGCCCGCCTACTCCACGTTCGACCTGGTCGAGGTCAGCTCGCTGACGGACCGGCCGGTCAACGAGGTGGCCGAGGTCTACTTCGACCTCGCCGACCGCCTGCAGCTCGCCCAGCTGCGTGAACGCGTCATCGCGCTGCCCCGGGACAACCGGTGGAACGCCATGGCCCGCTCCGCGCTGCGCGACGACCTGTACGCGGCGCACGCCTCCCTCACCCGCGACGTCCTGGCCCACACGGCGCCGGGCGCGTCACCGGAGGAGCGGCTGGCCCGGTGGTCGGAGTCCAACTCGGCGGCGGTCGGACGGGCCCGGCAGACGCTGTCGGAGATCTGGGAGAGCGACAACTTCGACCTCGCCACGCTGTCGGTCGCGCTGCGCGCCATCCGCACACTGGTCTCGGCCAGCAACCTGCCGCACACGGAGTGAACCTCACGGTCCCGGGTCCGAGAGGGCCCGGGACCTTGAGTCTCCGAGAGCCGGAAGCCGGGCAAGGACACGGCGTCGCGGTGCGCGGCCACGTCCGACGTGAGAAGCGCCCGCCGATCGGCGGCCACCCATGGCGGCGGGAGGCGCCCAGTGGGCTTGCCGTAACAGAAATAACGGGTTTGATTCAGTCGCCCGAGGCGCGGGTCACGCCGCCGTCGTGGGCGATCACCTCGGCGCGCGTCGGCGCGGACGCGGGCGGGACCGACGTCGCGTACTGGTGGATCTCCGACACCTTCAGCGATCGCCGCAGCTTGGCGGCCGAGATCGCCCAGCGCGCGTCGTCGGGCACCGGGATGCCGTCGCTCTCCGCGCTCTTCGTCGCGGGCGTGGTCGTGGAGGTCCTCGTCAGCGTGTACTGGATGAGCGCGCCGCCGTCCTTGGTGCGCAGCGCGAACACGGGGTACTCGCCCGCGCTCAGGATCGAGTCGTAGGTGAACCCGTCCTGCTCCCAGCGCGCCCGGTCCTCGGCGATCTGCGAGGCGATGTCCGTCGTGTACGGCCCCGCCGACAGCAGATCCGCGGCCACCCCGCCCGAGCCCGCCTCGGCCACCGTGGCGTGCAGCGGCGCCATGAACTTGGGCCCGATCAGCACGCCCTTGTCGTCCGGCGGGACCGCCGTGGCGTACCCCTGGGCGTCCACCTCGACCTCCGGCACCTTCTCCCCGGGCAGCAGCCGCGCCGCCGAGCTCAGCCGCCACTTGTCGGTCGACTTCGCGAAGATGAGGAACGTCGGCTGCCCGTCACGCGGCACCAGCACGCTGAACCACGGCGACGTCGCGTCGGCCGGGAAGCGCGGCACGAAGATCGTCGGCTGCCCCCACGTGCGCAGCGGCGGCCGGCCGCCGCTGGAGTCGAACGCCGCCGAGGTGAGGTCGCGCAGCCCGTCGCGGGTCAGGTCGACGGCGAACCTGAGGTCGCCGGCGGTGCGCAGCACGTCGTCGGTCGCGGTGATCTCGGTGAAGATTTCGCGTGCCTCGTCCGGCGTGATGGCCGGAGGCTCGGGCGAGGTCGTGGGCGTGGCGGTGACCGGCCCGCCGGAGACGTTCGCGGCCCTCGTGGGCGTGGCGTCAGGGGAGCCCGAGCAGGCGACCGTCGCGGCCAGCAGGCCGGCGGCGAGCGCCAGCACCTTCCGCCGACCGTATGCACGCACCTCGCCATGTTATTCGGGCGGGCGAGGGTCGCGTACCCTTGGGAGACGTGGCACTCATCGATCCGGCAGAAGAGATCAACGAGCTCGCGGGCACGCTCCGGAGCATTCAGGACGTGCTCGACCTCGATGCGATGCGCAAGCAGATCGCGGAGCTGGAGGAGCAGGTCGCCGCGCCGGATCTGTGGGACGACCCCGACCAGGCGCAGAAGGTGACCAGCAAGCTCTCCCACCTCCAGGGCGAGCTCAACCGGGTCGAAGGCCTCAGCCGGCGCCTCGAGGACATCGGCGTCCTGTACGAGCTGGCCGCCGAGGAAGGCGACGAGGACACCAGGACCGAGGCCGACAAGGACCTGGCCACGCTGCGCACCGACATCGGCGCGATGGAGGTCCGCACGCTGCTGTCGGGCGAGTACGACGCGCGCGAGGCGCTGATCACGATCAACTCCCAGGCCGGCGGCGTCGACGCGGCCGACTGGGCGGAGATGCTGCTGCGCATGTACCTGCGCTGGGCCGAGCGCAAGGGCTACTCCACCGAGGTCTACGAGACCTCCTACGCGGAGGAGGCCGGCATCAAGTCCGCCACCTTCAGCGTCAAGGCCCCCTACGCCTACGGCACGCTCCGCGGCGAGCACGGCACCCACCGGCTGGTCCGCATCAGCCCCTTCGACAACCAGGGCCGGCGCCAGACCTCCTTCGCGGGCGTGGACATCGTCCCCGTGGTGGAGCAGACCGACCACATCGACATCAACGAGGACGAGCTCCGCATCGACGTCTACCGCTCCAGCGGTCCCGGCGGCCAGGGCGTCAACACCACCGACTCGGCGGTGCGCATCACCCACCTGCCGACCGGCATCGTGGTCTCCTGCCAGAACGAGCGCTCCCAGCTGCAGAACCGCGCCACCGCGATGGTCGTGCTGCAGGCCAAGCTGCTGGAGCGCAAGCGGCAGGAGGAGGCGGAGAAGATGTCGGAGCTGCGCGGCGCCACCACCACCTCATGGGGCACGCAGATCCGCAACTACGTCCTGCACCCGTACCAGATCGTGAAGGACCTGCGCACCGGTACCGAGGCGGGCAACCCGACCGCCGTGCTCGACGGCGACCTGGACGGGTTCATCGAGTCGGAGATCCGCTGGATGCGCCGTCAGGAGTCAGGCGCCAACTAGGTGCCTGGCCGCGAGGGCGAAAAAGAGAAGGACGAGCAGCACCAGGATGATCACGGCGGGTGAGAGCCCGCCGAATCCGTGCTGGTGCATCCGGTCACGGTTGGCGCGGCAAAGTGCGCAGCGGCCCTCGATGACCGGATGGGCGCAGCGCGCGCAGACGAGGTCTTCGCAACTCATGTCAGCCCCAAGTGTAGCCGCACAATCGTTTTGTTTCCGTTATGGACGTTCCATGCCAGTCTTCCCCCTAGACTGTGCTCTGGCCAATCGGAACGTCGATCATCAGTAAAGATGGACGCCCCCGGTGGGCCGCGGCGGGAAGTGGGCATGTGCCACCCTTGCTTCCGTCCTGACCCCTAGACTGGCATGCCGTGATGCTCTCGTGATCCATTTCGATAATGTCACCAAGGTCTACGCGAACCAGAACCGGCCCGCTCTCGACCACGTCTCCGTTGACGTGGACAAGGGCGAGTTCGTGTTCCTCGTCGGTCCCTCGGGATCAGGCAAGTCCACTTTCCTACGCCTGATCCTCAAGGAAGAACGGCCCAATTCGGGTGCGATCCATGTCGCCGGCAAGGATCTGGCCCGACTGTCGAACTTCAAGGTGCCGCACCTGCGCCGCCGTATCGGCTGCGTCTTCCAGGACTTCCGCCTGCTCCCGAACAAGAACGTCTACGAGAACGTGGCGTTCGCGCTCGAGGTCATCGGAAAGCCGCGGCGGTTCATCCGCAAGGTGGTCCCGGAAGTCATCGAGCTGGTCGGCCTCGAAGGCAAGGCACACCGCATGCCCGACGAGCTGTCCGGCGGCGAGCAGCAGCGTGTCGCCATGGCCCGCGCCTTCGTCAACCGGCCCATGATCCTGCTGGCCGACGAGCCGACGGGCAACATCGACCCCGCGACGAGCATCGGCATCATGAAGGTGCTCGACCGCATCAACCGGACCGGTACGACGGTCGTGATGGCCACGCACGACGCGGCCATCGTCGACTCCATGCGCAAGAGGGTCGTGGAACTCGAGGACGGCAAGATCGTCCGCGACCAGTCGCGTGGCGTCTACGGCCAGGCGTACTGACAGGGAGTTACAGACACAACATGCGGGCGAACTTCATCTTCTCCGAGGTCTGGATCGGCCTCCGCCGCAACCTGACCATGACCATCGCAGTGATCATCACGGTCGCGGTCGGCATGGCGATGCTGGGTGTCGGCCTGTTGATCAACACTCAGGTCGGCATGATGAAGACCTTCTGGTACGACAAGGTCGAGATCTCGGTCTTCCTGTGCAGCAAGGACTCCGCCATGCCCGCCTGTAAGGGCAAGGGAGCCACACCGGCCCAGGTCGAGACGCTCAAGGGCGAGATCCAGGGCATCCAGGGTGTCAAGGACGTGATCTTTGAGAACCAGGCGGAGGCCTACAAGAACTTCCAGCAGTCCTTCGGCAGCAACCAGGCGCTCGTCCAGGCCGCCCGTGCCGAGGACATGCCGGAGTCGTTCCGCGTGAAGCTGCACGACCCCGACAACTACCAGCCGGTCATCCAGGCGCTGACCGGGAAGACCGGCGTCGCCCAGGTGATCAACCACAAGGACCTGATCGGCAAGTTCTTCGAGATGCTCGACACCCTGAGATGGGCCGCCGTCATCGTGGCCATCGTCCTGGTGCTCGCCGCCGCCCTGCTGATCGGCAACACCGTCCGGTTGTCGGCCTACAACAGACGCCGGGAAACGGGCATCATGCGGCTGGTCGGGGCCTCGAACCTCTACATCCAGCTGCCGTTCGTCATGGAAGGCGTCATCGCCGGCCTGGTCGGCGGCGTCGTCGCGGCGGTCATGCTGATCGTCACGAAGGTCTTCATCTTCGAGTCGCTGACCAAGTACCTGGGCTCCTCCACCGCCCTGGGCTGGGACTCCGTGGCCTCGGTCATCTCGGCCACGATGGCGATCGGCGTGTTCATCTGTGTGCTCGCCTCGTTCGTGACGCTCCGCCGATACCTCAGGGTGTAGCGGAACGCCGGTACAGTCGAACCATGCCACGTGAGACCGGGCGGAAGGTCATCGCCCAGAACAAGCGTGCCCGGCACGACTTCCACGTCGAGGACACCTTCGAGGCGGGGCTCGTGCTGCAGGGCACTGAGGTGAAGTCGCTGCGCGAGGGCCGCGCCTCACTCGTCGACGGCTATGCCAGCATCGACGACGGCGAAGCGTGGCTCATGAACGTCCACATTCCCGAGTACGCCCAGGGGACGTGGACCAACCACACCGCCCGCCGCAAGCGCAAGCTGCTCCTGCACCGCAAGGAGATCGACAAGCTGGCCGCCAAGACGAAGGAGGGCGGGCTGACGATCGTGCCGCTGCAGCTCTACTTCAAGGACGGCAAGGCCAAGGTCGAGATCGGCATCGCGCGCGGCAAGAAAGACTGGGACAAGCGGCAGACCCTGGCCGATCAGCAGGCCAAGCGCGAGATGGCCAGGGCCCTACGGCAACGCAACCGATGAGCAGGGCCCGCCGTACCCTCGCCGCGGCCGTCACGCTGACGGCCGCGAGCATGACGCTGACCGGCTGCTTCGAGGAGCCGTCGGCGCACGACGCCGTGCGCGACTTCCTGGTCGGCTGGCAGTCGGAGGACTACGAGCTGGCCGCGAGCCGCGCCGACGGAGACCCGGCCGTCGTCCGCAGGGCGCTCGAAGCCGCCAAGCTCGACCTTGACGCCGCCTCCTTCCGCTTTCGTGTGAAGTCACTCAACCGGCAGGGCGACGCCACGACCGCGCAGTTCGGCGCCGAGGTCGACCTGGGCGAGAACAGCCCGCTGTGGGAGTACGAGAGCACGCTCCCGCTGCACCTGGTCAACGGCGTGTGGAAGGTGCGCTGGTCGCAGTCGGTGCTGCATCCGCAGCTCAAGGACGGGCAGCGGCTCGCCGTACGCCCGAGCTCGGAGCCCCGCCAGAAGGTCGTCGACCGCACCGGAGAGGCGCTCCAGCGGCCCGGCAGGCTCTACGTCGTCGGCGTGACCCCGTCCGCGCTCGGCGACCAGACCTCCAGCGTCGTCAAGCAGCTGGCCGCGATCACCGGCTTCGCCGAGGACCGGCTGCTGAGCCGGGTCAGGTCCTCGCCGCCCGGCGACTTCGTGCAGCTCGCCACGTTCGGCCGGGACCGCTACCTGCAGGTGCAGCAGAAGATCGCGGAGATCCGCCCGAAGGTCCACGTCCAGCCCCAGGACCAGCCGGTCGACCCGGCCCCGCCGCGCGACATCGTCGGCAAGGTCGGCGCGCTCACCCCGGAGACCGAGGTCAAGCTCGGCGGCCCGCAGCGCGCCGGAGACTCGGTGGGCCGCAACGGCCTGCAGAAGGCGTACCAGAACCACCTGACGGGCTCCACGAAGACCCAGGTGATCACCCTCGACCTCGAGACCGGCGAGGACGTCGCCGTGCTGAAGGAGTGGCCGGGCCGTCCCAACGGGCCGGTCCACACCACCCTCGACAGCCTCACCCAGCAGGCCGCCGACGCCGCCGTGAGCACCACACAGTCCGGCACGCTCGTCGCCGTCAAGGCCTCCACAGGCGAGATCCTCGCGGTGGGCGCCAAGGACATGGGCCAGGTCAAGGACGCACTGGGCGGCAAGTACCCGGCCGGCACCGCCTTCTCCATCGTGGCCGCCGACGCCCTGCTCAAGGCGGGCGTGAAGCCCGGCCAGCGGCTGCGCTGCCCCGCCGAGAGGACGGTGGGCGGCGCCAGGTTCGTCCTGACCGGCCAGACGCAGCAGCCCACCGCCACCTTCCAGGAGAGCTTCGCCAGAGGCTGCGTGACCGCCCTCGCCTCGCTGGCCCGCCGGGTCGAGCCCGAGCAGCTCAAGCGCAGCGCCGAGGCGTACGGCATCGGCGTCAACTGGCAGCTCCCCCTCAAGGCGTTCACCGGCAAGATGCCCAGCCTGGTCACCGACGCGGAGAAGGCCCAGGCCATCGCCGGCCAGAACGTCGAGGTCAGCCCGCTGTCCATGGCGCTCGTGGCCGCGGCGGTCAAGTCCGGCACCTGGCGGCCGCCGTCGCTGGTGACCAGCCCCGACCGCCCCGACCCCGCCGCCGAGCAACTCGCCGTCAAGCCGCCCGCCAGCGTGCCGGTCGACCCCTCCGTCCGCACCGCCCTCACCGCGATGATGAAGGCTGGCGTCGCCAGCTCGCCGTCCGCGCAGGCGGGAGCGGGCAGGGTGTACGGCGTGGCCGCCGCCCTGCCGAGCCAGCAACTTGGCTGGTTCGTCGGCTGGCAGGGGGATGTGGCGGTAGCCGTACTCACCAAGAACTCCGACGCCGCCGCGACGGCGGGTCGCTTCTTCGGAGCACTCCGTAACCCTCGGTGATTTTCTCGTGACACTGAGCAACCAATCCGATCCCCGGCTGCGTCTTACTGGATGACTGGGCCCGCTCGGGGGGTTGCGGACTCAGTCACCGTGACGAGACAGGACTTCATCTCGGGGGAAGTCCTGCCGTCCGGACCGGCTCGACCCTGCCGGTCGACCCCGGGGATGCGTGCTGCTGTGCCGCGTCTCCGGGGTTTCGGCATGTCCGGCGGAATATGAGTTGGCGTTGGCGGTGTTGTGGGGAGTATCTTCTTGTTGCTCGGTCGCTTCGGTGGCCGTGTTGACAACAGAACATGGGGGTGACTGGCTTCGACTTCGACTTTGCAAGTCAGGGGAAGCGGGCCGAGGACGGCGGACATAACCTCGTTAACACTGTGACCGCAAACAATAAGTGCCAATAAGAAGCACTCTGAGGTCAGCCAGGGTTCCCTGGCTCTCGCTGCCTAAGTAGCGAAACCTCTGTCAGCCTGAGCACGCCCTCGGCTCAGGACCTGGCATCGCTAGAGGGCTCCACCGCTCGACCCGGCCACGGGGGAGAGCGGGAAATCAAACAGTGGCTGAGCCTGTCGGCGACGCGCCTGCGTGAGCGCCGGGGCTGAGAACACGTTAAGCAGGCTGCGCCCGGAGAAGCCCTGATTTGGGGTTGAAGGACGCGGGTTCGATTCCCGCCACCTCCACAAGATCAAACCGCCTCTTACCTGCGGAAACATCGCAGGCAAGGGGCGGTTTTGTGTCTGTGGGGGCACCATGGGGGCACGGACCTGCTGAAGCAGGACGTTAGCCGCCATCAGCCTCTACTTTCGCGGAACCTCACTCCATGACGAAGGGACTGGTGGTTCCGTGTCCGCGCGACCTCGACGCGCAGAAGGCATTGAGTACCGGCAGAAGGCAGACAAGACATACTCCTACCGCGTCCCCTGGCGCGGAGGCGGTCGCCGCACAGGCCCCCGTGACTCGTACACGTTCGATGATCTGGAGTCGGCGAAGATCTTCCGTGGGGCGCTCGTGGCCAACGGCTACCGCGACCCGTACAAGAACCCCGCTTTCGCCGAGATGCTCGGCCTGGCGGCGCAGCCGACCGACGTTCTCACGTTCACACAGGTCGCCAACGAGTATCTGGCCACGCTCGTGGACGTGGAGAGACGGACCATCGCCCAGTACCGCAAGACGCTAGAGGATCACTTCCTGCATGCGATCGTCACCCTTCCTGACGGGACTTCGGTCGGGCCGCTCGGTCGGCTACCGATCGACGAGTTCACGAAGGACATCATCCAGGCGTGGATCAACCTCATGCGGGACAAGCAGCACGGCAAGCAGGTCTTGAAGCCGTACGCGCCCAAGACGATCCTCAACATTCATGGGACGGTGATCTCGCCGGTCTTCGACTACGCCATCGATGAGGAGTACTGCTCGCGGCAGCCGTGCAGGCAGGTCAAGCTCCCCGAGCGCAAAGGCCGGGCCGTCAAAGCGGTTCATGTGATCTCCGGGTTGGAGATTCCCCTGTGGATCGAGTGCGCCTACGAGGTCGATCAGGACACGGGTGACATCACGCTCGTGCTGCTCGCCACGGGCCTGCGCTGGGGTGAACTGACTGCGCTGCGGGTGTGCGATGTGGACTTCGAGGCTGGGACGCTCACGGTGGCCCAGGTCGTGCGAGAGGACGAGAAGCGCCGGCCCTACATCGAATCCACCGAGGGCAAGAGCGAGAACGCCTTCCGCACTCTTACCGTGCCGCGGCGCGCCCTGGGAGTGTTCGCCAGACGCGCCGAGGGCAAGAACCCGCTGGACCTCCTCTTCCCCGCTCCGGGCACCCGCGGGGCCACCTTGTGGCGCAACGCGAACTTCAACGAACACCGCTGGCAGAAGGTCCGGGCGAACGCGGTACGGCGCGGCCTGCTCAAGGAGCCCACCCCCAAGGGCCTGCGCCACGCTCACGCGAGCGAACTCATCCCGGTGGTGGGGATCGAGCCGGTCTCCAAGCGGATCGGCCACGCCAATGTGACCGTCACCAGCTCGGTCTACTCACATCTCACCCCGGAGGCGGACTCCAAGATGGCAAACGCCATCGACTCCACCCTGACCGGAGGTCGCGCCTCCGGCGCCGCACTCGTGGCGCCCACGACGAACGATGCAGCGTCCGACCTGCCGCCCGAACTGACGGCGTTGCTGACCAAAGCCATCGGGCAGGCCCTCGCGGACGGCTCCGAGCTCGGTGCCCTGTTGCGAGCAGGCCAATCCAGGTAGGGCCGATGGCGTGACAACAGCAGAAGGGGTGGCAGCCACTTGGGCTGCCACCCCTTCTGGTTATCAGCTGTTAGGCGGTTTCACCGCCCCCCACGGTGGCCAACGCGTGACCGCTGGCGTGGGGAGGAGGGATCACCCCCTGCGGAGTGGGGAGCCCGTGCTCTTGGCGGTACCGGGTGACGTGACGGTGCATCGTCGCCTTGGGGATTCCGAGCCTCTCGGCGAGAGGCCGGATGGGCACCTCTCCGGTCGGCTTCATTTCGGCGGCGATGGCCTGGTCGATCTCCTCTCTGGTCGCCCTTCCACCGCCGTTCCGGGTGGGCGTCCCACCGTTCCGGATGGGCGTCCCACTGCGCCCGTTCCGGGCGTCGCGCGCTGCCGTCTCGCTGGCGTCCCGGTGTTGCGTTTCGGGGGCGTTCCGGCCATCCCACGCCGGGCGTTCCACGGGCTTGGGAAACACGACCCTGGTGATCCGCGTAGGGCGTTCCACGAGCCGTTCCACAACTCGCTTCTGGAACACCACACGGGTATCCCGCACGGCCCGTTCCACTGGCTTGGGGTACACAATGCGGACGTTCCGCTCTGGGCTTTCCACTTCGGAGAGCCCGAGGTCAGTGCGGGTAACGCCCGCCAGAGTCGTCAGGAGGACGGCGTCGCTGCGGGACGCGATGATCTGCTCCAGCAGGGCGCGCCGATCAGCGTTCCGGGTGAGGTCGAGATCCCGTTCCGCGGCCCGGTAACAGTGTTCCATCCGCCACCGGAGGTAGGCGTTCCACCAGCCGTTCCGGTCGGCGTTCCGCTTGATACTGCGGGCGTACCTGATCACCCAGTCGGCGACCTTGGTGAGACGCATGTGGACCTCGGCGTCGGCCGTCTCGCTAGCGCGGGCGGTGACCAGTCCGAGACGGGTCAGGATGTATTCCGGCGTCCACTTCCAGCGGGTTTCGCGCTTGCGCCCGCCGTTGCTCTCCTGCTCGATGCGCAGGGCGTGATGCCACAGGATGACGCCGACGATGGGCGCGGCCGCGCGCAGCAAGGGGACGCTCGGGGTACCTGCGTCCAGGGCGGCGGACGCGGAGAGGACTGCGGATCCGGAAGCGAGCAGCCAGGTCATGCGCGTGGCCTGGCTGACCTGCCGGGTGAGGCGTTCGACCTGGTCAGGCATAGCGAAGCGCTGCTGAGCGATCAGCTCCTTGGCTCGCAACGCGAACGCGAGCAACGGGCCTTCAAGGAGGCCAATGCCGAGCCACGGCAGCCACCACACGTCAGGCGCGGCCTCGCGGATCACTTCGAACATGCCCTCGCCGGCGAAGACCAAGGCTGCGGCCGCGCATGCCCAGGTCACAGCATTGGCCAGCGAGCGCGGCGGCGTGTCGGACTGGGCCTGCCTGGGGAAGATCAGGCGCTTGACCAGGCGGATCAGTCCGAGCACCAGCGCCAGAGCCAATGCGCCGGCGGCGGCCCAATAAGGCGGCGCAACATCACGCAGCGGGTCAAATCCGAGGATTTCGCTCACTTTTAGTCACCTTCAGCATGTCCAAGGGGATGTCCACGGGATGTCCACGGCGATGTCCAAATCGAGCCGGTTGGACATCCACCCCCCTACGCGCGTGCGCGCGCCTGTGTGTACGGGCAGGGGGTGGGGGGCGGCCGGCCGGGCGGCCGCCCAGGTCACAGGGAGTATGTGTGGGCCACTCCCCCCAGGGCGGCCGCTTCCCCGGCTAGCCGCCCGTCCCCCGCCACCCCTCCCAGGCTGCGAGGGACTGGGTGTACGTCCAGGTGGGCCACCCCGTCCAGGGGGTGTATGTGCAGGTCATCAGGGGTGGCGGCGGGGTCTGGCGCTGTCGCCTCTCCCCCACCTCCGGTGCCGGTGCCGCGCCTGGCCCGGATGATCTCCTCTGCTGCCAGGACGCCGGCGACGAAGGCGCGCTCCTCCACGATTCGCCGCCACTTTCCTCGTTCGTCCTGCTTCACGAGCTGGAGCTCGTCGCGCCAGACCGCGCGCCGGTCGCTCGCCCATTGGCGGACGCGCGGCGCTGCGGCCGCGTTGGACTCCGCGGTGGAGACCAGGCCGGGGGAGAGGTGCACGGTGGCGAGCGCCCGCAGGTGCGGGTCGGCGATCTCCGACACCAGCGCGGCGGTGTCGTTGATGCGTTCGGAGACGACCAGTCGCATGGGCTTGTCGTCGGCGGCAGCCGCGCGGACGCGCTCGCCGCCCGGGGCGGACTCCATGCCGAGCCGCTCCCGCGCTGCGCGCACCTCATGCTTCTGCGCCTCGCTCGCGTACTGGAGCAGGTGGTCGGGCAGGTGCGCCCACCGGTCGCGGTAGTAGAGCAGGCGGTCGGCGGTGGACGCCTCCAAGGTGGGGGCGAGCGACTCGGTCTCGGTGGCGGTCTGCATGAGCATGAGGTCGGTCACCTCCGGCGTGTAGATAAGGGTGGGGTCCTCGCTGCCGCTGGACTGCACGTAGAACGCTCCGGCGGGGAGTTCGCTGGTCTTGTAGCGGTTCCAACGGCGTAGTAGGAACTGGCTGTCGGAGTCGTAGCGGGTACGGCCTGCATAGGCGTCGGTGAAGTTCGGCAGCAGCTTGGGGTGCGCGCTGTCCTGATTCCAGTACTGGGTGGCGGCGTGCACGCCGATGAGGAACGCTCTGGCTTCGGACGTGACCTTGTTGCTGTCCTCGACGATCGGGGCTGCGTTACGGCGGGTCTTGGCCCAGATGGTGCGGATCTCGTCGGCGAGGATTTCGACGGCGCAGAAGCCGCTGTCGCCTGCCATCTCCGTGGCGGGCAGAACCTGGTTGTGCTCGGGCAGCAGCAGTTCGGCGCGGAGCGGGACCATCGCTGCGGCGTCGGCGAACATCTCTGCGGCCTGCTCGTCGGTGACGGCGATCCGGTCGATGCGGGGGAGCAGGTGGGCGTACGCCTTGCCTCGGCTCTTGAGGTCGATGACCCACAGGAGCGTGGGCGTGTGGGCGGCGAGCTTGGCGCGCAAACGCAGCAGGTTGGACTTGGTGGAGCCGGTTGCGCCGCCGGATATGGAGTGGGTCGCGCCGTAGCCCTTGATGAACGGGGTGATGTAGTAGGGCTCGCCCTGGTCGTTGACGCCGAGCCAGCGTCGGCCATACACGCTGCGCGGCATCTCGGGCGGGTCGAACCGCACGGTGCGGGCCTTGATGCCGCCCTCATGGTGGATGAGGAGGACGCGGGAGGCGGCGTTGTGCTTGGGGTCTTGGATGATCTCCCGGACGGAGCCTTCGGACCAGTCCATACCTTGCTCAATGTCGCGGACGGCCTTCTCCAGCTTGCGGCGGGTGATGCCTGGCTGGGTGAGCCGCAGCGGGTAGGTAGTGCGGCCGGTCCCGGAGACGGTAGGGCGGGCGGCGACGACGACGCCGCCGAAGGTGAGCGCCCGAAGCACGCCAGGGAGGCGGAGGGTGCTGTAGCGGACGCGGAGCTGGGCGGATCGCCAGCGGCGGGCCCGCTTGGAGAAACCCCAGGCGGCGGTGCCGCCTGCAGTGAGCGCTGCCCAAGAGATGGCGGTGATGGGGTCGAACGGGGCGAAGGTGGCGGCGGTCGTCCATCCTCCGGCCACGGCGACCGTCGAAGACGCGGTCATGGGCGCCAGGGGGAGGATGTCGTGGCGGGACAGGACCCAGTAGATGGCGGCGGCGGCCGCAGCGGTTGTGGCGGGGGTGAACCACCAGGGGCCGCTGACCGCGTGGTGGATGGCGGCGTACCCGTAGAGGGGGAGGGAGCTTGCCCAGGTGGCGTGGAACTCGCGGCGGGCCCACATGCGGCGCAGTTCCCAGCGGATCGGCCGCCACACCAGGTTGTATGCGCTCCACCGCACGGCGCGCCCAAGCAGCCCGCGCTTGGGCCTGGCAGGGAGGGCGGCCTGCTCGGTGGCTGGTGCTGGGGGGAGGGCTGCCTGGCGCGGTTTGCCGAACACGGGTGGGTCCTTCCTACGGCTGGTGGGGTTAGCCGCGGCCAGTGGCTCTGATGAGCCTGGAGAGGATGACGGCGACGGAGAAGACGAGAGTGAGGGCGACGAGCGCGATCGCCCACCAGGGAACCGCGAGGCCGATGTCCCATCGCAGGAACGTGAAGAAGGTGATGTCGAGGTAACCGAGGCCGAGATCGACGCCCACGGGTGAGGTCCTTTCAGATGGTGAGCTGAGGCGCGGCGACGGGGGCGGGGCCAGCCATGAGCCGCTTGGCGTGCTGGGCGAGGTAGAGCAGCACCATGGAGAGTCCAGCGGCGGTGTAGGCGAGGCCCTTGCAGGCTGCGCCGCCGAGTTCGAGGGCGGCGAGGGTGAGCCCGGTGGCGATCCAGAGGAGCAGGAGCCCGGCCCATCCGAGGGCGCGGGCGATGTGGTAGATCACGCGGAGGGCTCGGCGGGTCCAGGTGGCCGGGTTAGGGGTGGTGGGTCGGTCGTTCCAGCACGCGGAGGGGGTGGGGTGCTGGCGCTGTCCGTCAAAGATGGCGCGGCGGATGATGCTGGCTGGAACGCAGAGCAGGCCGATCCACCAGAGTGCGTCCATGATCAGGCCCATTTGCAGCCCCTCCCGCCGCAGGTGCAGGTGGTGATGCGGTCGGGGCGGACGCTGGGTTGTGTGCCGTCGTCGAGCTTGACGGTCACGAAGTCGGCTGTGCGGTCGATCTCGGTGGCGGGCTGGCCGTTGTAGCACACCTTCTTGTCGGGCGAAGGAGTGTCTTCGCGCTGCCGCCTGAGCCGAATCATCAGGGTTCCTCCTCTTGGCCAACCTCTACGTAGAGGCTAACCTCAACGTAGAGGTTGTGCAATAAGGAGTTGAGACGATGAGCATTGCCGCTGGTGCATCATTAGCCACCTGGGATGATCTGTGCACCGATGCGGCACGCGTCAGATGGAGAGTGGGCGGAATGGCGGACCAAAGCGCGTACGAAGCCATCGCGGCCGCCCTGTTTCTAGACATCGAGGAAGGTCGGCTGCGCCCTGGCGACCGGCTCCCCTCCGAGGCGGCGCTCCGCCAGCAGCATGGGGTGACACCGACCACGATCAGACGCGCTCTGCAGGAGCTTGAAATCGCAGGGCTCACCCGTGGGGAAGTAGGCCGTGGCGTGTTCGTGCGCTCCTACGACCGTGCCGCCGTCGAGGCCGCGGCCGCCTGCAGCGTGGTAGAGGCGGCAGCCCAGCCCGTTGAGGTGTCCCTCATCCAGCCGGCACCCAACCTGGTAGAACTGCTGCCGGGCACCACCTCGCTCGTACGGCGCCGCAGCAGCACCCACCCTGGCCTGGCCACCTACTACCCCCGACACCTCGTGGAGCGCATCCCGGCGCTCGGTGAACCAGCCGCCCTCAGCGAGCCTGACGAGGACCTCCTTGCCAACGCCGGAATCGTCATCACCGGACGCGAAGCTGAGGTGGTTGGGCGCATGCCGACGCGGTGGGAGGCGGGCATGCTGGGCTTGGTGCCGGGCACGCCGGTACTGGAGGTCGTGGTGGCGCTGGCCGACGCGGATGGCGCTGTGCAGGTCGTGCGCGAAGCCCTATACGCGGGGGACCGGTACAGGCTGCGTTTTCGGATGCGTTGAGCTTCTGCTGAGAACGATGTCGCGACGTTCGCCCGCTTGGAGAGGGCGCAGGGCGTGAGCCACTACCGGGCGGACTCGTTCTACCGTTTGCCCTGACAGCTTCCCGTGATGTTGAGCCGGGACGCAAACCAATCGCTGGCGGCATCCTGCCCGGCATGAGTGACATGGTAAAGATCACGCTCGCCCACCCGATTGGCGTCCACACGTGCCGCCAGCTTGGTATCGACGAGGAGGAACACCCGGTCGGCGCGGAGCTAGAGGTGCACAGCGAGCAGGCACACCGCCTCGTGTCCGCGGGATACGTCAAGGGCGCCAACCCTGCCGATTTCGCGTCTGTCCAGGCGGCCATGCGGCCGGTCAAGAACAAGCCCGTGGCCGTGAAGCCGAGCACTTCGAGCGCGCCGGGGTCGTAGTGGCTGGCGTCGAGGACCTGGCCGACGCTGATCCGCTGCCGGTCGTGCTCGGCTGGCTGGAGGCGCACCCGGCCGTGCTGACAGCGCTGGGTCCGGACAGGGTGGGTGGGTACTCGATCCCGCCGTATCCGCGGCTACGAGTCACGGACGTGCCCGGCGGGGTCGAGAACTACGACACGGCCGAGGTTGAGATGCGGATCCAGATTGAGGCCCTCGGCGAGATGGACGGCAGCAAAGCTGCGCTGCGGCGGCTGCTCTATCTGGCGCTCGGTGCTTTGAAGGAACTGCCGCGTGCTGACCCGCCGCTGCCCGGTCCTGTCATCGGGTCGGTGCGGTCGGCACAGGGCGGCGGATTCCTGCCGGAGGCCGACAAGAGGCCGCGGTACGTGGCGTGGGCCACGGTTCGATGCCACCCGAACTGGGACGCGTAGAGATCGCGTCGTCGGAGGCGGACGCAAGAGCCGCTCTCTCTCCATGATTCCCGGCCTGGGTCCCCAACCCGTTACGCCGCATCCCCGCACGTCGGGGAGCGGCCCCGCGTGGAGGGGGCCCGCATGGGTGCCGAGAACGTATTTACAGCGAGCATCGCCGCACTTTGGCTGGCACCGGTGGGCACCAGCGCGCCGGAGGGTCCGACCGCGACCATGCCCACAGGCTGGAAGAACGTCGGGCTGTTCACCCCAGATAGCTTGTCCTGGTCGGGTGACCCGGAGTTCTCCGAGACAGAGGCGCACCAGTCCGCCTACCCGGTGAAGGTGTGGCAGACCAAGGACGCCGCCAGTTTGGAAGTCGAGCTGCTGGAGTGGTCCGCGACCAACATGATGGCCGTCTACGGCGGCGGCACGATCGAGGAGGTCACGCCGTCCGGCGGCGGCGCCAAGTACTACAAGTACACGCCGCCCTCCATCGGCACCCGGTCGGAGGTAGCGGCGGTACTGGAACTCGGCGACGGCCTCCGCAAGATGCGGCGGATCATCCCGCGCTGCATGCAGCGCGAGGGCGTCCAGCAGGAACTTTCCCGGGACGAGTCGGCGACTCTGCCGCTCAACCTCAGCGTGCTGGGAAGCGACGTCGGCTCCGCGTTCTACGACGTGTTCAACACCGCGTTCGCCAGCTTCGCGCCGCCGGTCGTAACGCCGTAGCCAGGCAGTGCGGGCGGGCCGGGACGCAAACCCTGGCCCGCCTCTACCGTTCCCGTCCGTCACTCCAAGAGTCGATGGACGGAGGTCCCCTGATGGCGGACGACAGCGCAGTGCTGGATCTGAACGCAGCCAGAGCGAGCCGGAACGGCACTCAGGGAAAGCCGATAGAGCTGCGTCTCGGCAACGCGGTCATCATGCTCCCGCCGGAGCTGCCCGTGGATGTGCTGGAACCGCTCGCCCACCTGAATGTGGACACCGCGCTGATCGCTCGTACGGTGCTCCAGGCGTTGAAAGAGACTGACCTGGCCAAGGCTGGCCTGTCCATCGCTTCCATGGTCGTGGACCTGGTCATTCAGAATCCGGCGCTGCCCACGGAACTGCTCAACGCAGTCCGCCTGATGGGGCGCAGGCTGATGGGTGACGACGGCTATGAAGCCTTCGTGGCGGAGCGTCCGAGCGTCCCTGATGTCGCGGCCCTGATCAAGGGGCTTGGCGGGAGGTACGCGTTCAGCGCGGGGGAATCCAGGCCGTCGTTGAGCGACTCCGCCAGTGGAGAAGGCTCGACGCCGACTTCCTCGACCACTACCGAGGACTCGACATCTCTGGAATCTGGCTCCGGCCAGGCCGGCGGGGGTGGATATCTGCCCGGCGACTCCTCGACCTCGCCGACGAGCTCCCTCCCGGCGCCCGAGTAAACAGCACACCTGAGCAACGTGCGCAGCCGTGGACATCCCTGCACGAGCTCGTCGCCGAGGCTGTAGAGGAGATCGGGGTGTTGGCGGCGGACCACCGCCGCAAGAAACCCATCAAGATCAACCGTCCATCGCACGTCAAGGGCAGCAGCGGGCGGCCAGGCCGCGGCCAGAGTGATGGCGCGTCGGGTGTCGGCAGGGCGATCAACATGCTGCTCGCGTCCACCCGGGCACCGCGCTGACCGTGTTGAGCGGGGACGCAAGCTAGGCGTCCCCGCCACCCTTCACCCCCAGCACATCGGGGGGTGGGCGGGGTGGCAGACGAAGACGACAGCATTTCTGCGGGCCGGATTGAGCTTGAGGTCGTCGCGGACCTGGGCGCAGGCTGGGGCAAGAAGCTCCAGAGTGAGGTCAACGCCCGAATCAAGGGCGTCAAGGCCCGCATAGCGGCGGACATTGACGCCACGGTCGTGGAGGCCCAGGCCAAGGCGGCGGCCGAGGCCGCTGAGCGGATCGCGAAGATCCGCATGCAGGTCGAACTCGACAACGCCGCGGCGCGGACCGCTCTCGCCGGCCTGTCGGGCACCCAGAGCATCACCGTCCGTGCGGACGTGGACGACGCGGACGCTCGTGCTCAGCTCGCCGATCTGAGCCGGGATACGACAACCACGATCCGTCCCGAGGTGGACGATGCTGGCGCGCAGGCACGGATCGCCGCGCTGGAGCAGCAACTCGCCGCGCTGGCCGGCAGGGGGCGCCGCGACATACCGGTGTCGGTCAACGTGCAGGGCGCCCAGGCGCTCGGCCAGGTGCTCACGTCGCTGGCCACCCTGCCGTTCGCCGTGTCCGGGCTTGCCGTGCTCGCCTCGACTGCCGGGTCAGCCGGGTCCGGGCTGTTCGCTCTCGCGGCCGGCGCTTCACAGGCGGTGGGGGCGCTAGGCGTGCTCCCCAGCCTGGCGGGGGCAGCGGTGCAGGGGCTCGGCGCAATGCTGCTGGGCCTGTCCGGGGTGCGTGAGGCGGTCAACGCGCTGAGCTCGGCGCAGGCCTCGGGCGGCCAGTCGGCCGCCGCCTACGCCGCGGCGCAGGAGGCGGCCGCTGAGCGGATCAAGCAAGCTGAGCGGGCGATCCGTGACGCCAACCACGCCCGCATGCTGGCCGGTGAACGAACGGCCGACGCTCGGGACGCGGCCACGGCGGCAGCCGAGGCGATCGCCGCCGCCGAGCAGCGAGTAGCGGACGCAGTCTCCGCGGTCGGCGAGGCGAGGGCCCGGGTGGGAGAGGCAGCCGCGCAGGCAGCCGAGCGGCAGGAGGACGCCGCCTACCGCGTCGAGCAGGCGGAACGCCGATACGCCGAGGCGCAGCGCGCCAGCCAGCGGGTCACCGAGGCGCTGAACGACGCCCGCCGCGCCGCAAAGGAGCGGCTCGAAGATCTTGAGCTTGCAGTGCGTGGGGGCGCGCTGGACGAGGAAGGGGCGGCACTCGCCGTCGAACGGGCCAAGCAGAGGCTCGAAAAGGTCGTCAACGACCCATTCGCCTCAGATTTGGACAAAAAGGAAGCGGATCTTGCTCACAGGCAGGCGCTCCAGAGGCTGAACGAGGTACGCGAACGCAACGGCGACCTACGCGAAGAACAGGCCGAAGCGAACGCCAAGGGCGTCGAAGGATCCGACGAGGTCACCGCCGCGAAGGAGCGCATCGCGTCTGCGGCCGAGGCCGAGCGCTCCGCCGAGCGCGCCCTCGCTGAGGCGCGCGAGGACTCAGCGCGGGCGGCCATCGATGGCGCGCGCGCCATCGAACAGGCCCAGCGCGGTGTCGCCGAGGCAATGAAGCGGATTCGGGACGCAGAGAAGGACGTCGAACAGGCGAAGAAGGCCGAGGAGCGGGCCCGCCGTGATGTCCGGGACGCGCTGTGGAACGAGATGCTCGCCGCCGAGCGCCTCGCCGACGCCAAGAAGGAGTTGATCAAGGCTCAGAAGGCGGCGGCTGAAGCGGCCAAGCAGCAGGGCGCCGGCGTGTCGGCCGTGGCCAAGGCCATGGACAACCTGAGCCCGGCGGGGCAGAGGTTCGCACGATTCGTCGCCGGCACTCTCCAACCGCGGATGAAGGAGTTGCGTTTCGCGGTGCAGGAGGCGCTGCTGCCACCCCTCCAGGAAGCCATCCAGGACGGCTTGCCGATGCTCGACACCTTGGAGGACGGGCTCGCCGACACCGGCCGGGAAATCGGCGCGGTGGCCAAGTCCTGGGGGAGGTGGGTTGGCTCGAAGGAGTTCCGCACCGACCTGGCAGCGATCATGAGCTCCAACGCGAAGGTCGTCGGCAGTTTCGGCCGCACGGGCAAGTCGGCCTTCAAGGGCGTCATGGACATCCTCGTGGTGTCAATCCCCTTCGCGCAGAGGCTGGCCGGCTGGATCGAGCGCGGTGCGGACAAATTCGCGAAGTGGACCAGCAATGCCCGCAAGGACGGGTCGATGGCCCGGTTCTTCGAGAACGGGTTCAAGCGGGCCAAGCAGCTTTGGGGCATCGTCAAGGACGTCAGCGCCGCCATCTACGAGCTCGGAAAGCTGGCCGCGCCGTCCGGCGGAACCTTGCTGGATGACCTGTCGGCGGCGGCGAAGGACTTCCGGGCCTGGGCCAGCGATCCAGCCAATCAGGAGAAGATCCGCGCCTTCTTCGAGGACGCGGTCACCTTGGTCCGAGCCCTCGGCCGGCTGCTGAAGGGCGTCGTAGATCTGGTGTTCACGCTCACCGACAGCGTGGGCGGCGAGACCCTGGCGGGCTTCGTGGACACGCTGACGACGATCGTCGGCTGGCTGGACGTGCTCGCTGGCCACCCGGTCACCGGAGAGCTGATCACATGGGCGCTGTACATCTCGGGCGTCGCGCTGGCCCTGGGCCTGGTGATCACGAAGGTGGCGTCGGTCGTGAAGGCCTTCCAGCGGATCCCTGGCGTCACCAAGATCGTCAAAGGGCTGGCCGGGCAAGTCGGCAAGCTGGCTGGCCTGCTCGGGCGGATCACCGGCCTGTCGGCCCTTTTCGGCAAGCTCAAACCGTCCGGCGGCGGCAAGGACGACACGGACAGCCCGCTGGCCAAGGTCGGCACGATGACCGTGTACGCCGACAAGGTCTACATCAACGGCTCCGACGACGACGGCCCCGGCAGCGGCCGGCAGGGTAAGGACGGCAAGGGCTCCAAGACCGACGCACCTGATGTTGACGTGCCGGACAGCGACCGCAGGGGCGGTAGGCACCGCAAGCGCGGCAAGGGCGTAGCGGGCATCGCGGCCGCCATAGCTGCGTCCCTCGGGTTGGATGCACTCGGCGACATCGACTGGGGCAAGGAGATCGGCAAGACCGGCAGCAAGCTGTCCGGGCTGGGCAGCAAGGTCCGCGGCGGCATCATCGGCACGATCGCCGCCTTCGTGGTCGATCCGATCGCCGACGCGATCAGCGGAGACTCCAACAAGGGCGTCGCGTCGGCGATCGGCGAGGCACTCAAGCAGGGGACTGCCGGCGCAGGCATCGGGGCGCTCGCGGGGTCGATCATCCCAGGCATCGGGACGGCGATCGGCGGCGTGATCGGCGGAGCGCTCGGCGCTGTGAAGGGCGGCATCGAAGGCTGGATCGGGCCCAAGATCACGGAAGCGCTCGGCAACAACCTCTTCAGCACCACGCCGATCGAGAACATGCTCAAGACGGTCGGACAGCTCTTCGGCGGTGCCGGTGTCACCATCCAGGACATGTGGTCGCAGCTATGGCGCGGCCTGGACCGGGGCACGGAAGCAGGGGCGGCGGGCCTGGCCACGAGGCTGGGCGGCTTCATCGATATCACGGACGGCAAGTTCATGGAGCTCGCCCAGGGCGCGCCCAAGAACATCCAGACGATGTGGGCGTCCATCAAAAAGGATCTTGACGCGGGGATCTCGCCTTCGCAGGCCAAACTTGATGCGTTCGTGGCGGCCGGCGGCGCCCAATTCCTCAAACTGGGCAAGAACGCGCCAGCCGACCTGAAGGTTGGCTGGGACCAGATGCTCCTCGGCATCGACACCTTCACGGGCATTGCGGCCAACAAGCTGGGCACCTTCGTCAACGGGGCGGGAGGCAAGTTCGCGCAGCTCAAGCAGGATGCGCCGCAGCATGTGTCGTCGATGTGGACCGACATTCAGGCCAAGATCACTGCCGGACAACCGGTCAGCCAGAAGATGATCGACGACTTCGTGGCCGCCGGCGGAGGCAGCTTCTTGAAGCTGCGTAAGGACGCGCCGCAGGCGATCAGGGACGCCCTCGGAGACATCAACCGCGACCTGACCGCAGGGCTTGCCCAGGCGAGTCTCAAGCTGGGCCAATTCGTCTCAGATGGGAACGGCAAGTTCCTGAAGATGAAGCAGACCGCCCCTGCCCCGCTCAAGACGATGTGGGCAGACATCCAGCGCGACATCGACGCAGGGCGCACGCCGAGCCAGCAGAAGATCGACGCCTTCGTCAAGGCCGGTGGCGCGTCGTTCCTCCGGCTCGGCAAGGACGCGCCGGCGACGGCGAAGAAGACGTGGTCGGACATCTCCGCCCAGGTCGATCCCGGGCTGAAGCCGGCCAAGGACAGGGTCGCCGCCGCCACATCCGCCATGGAGAAGAGCTTTCAGACCTCCAAGACCGGCATCGAAAGGATCTTCGGCGCGCTACCGGACGGGCTGAAGGCGCCGATCCGCTGGGTGGTCAACTCCGCCTACGGGGCCATCCGCCGGATGTGGAACGGAATCGCCGGCGCGGTCGGCCTGCCGCAACTTCCCGACGTGCCGCTCGCGTTCGCCCGCGGCGGTGAAGTCCCCATTGCGCGCGGATATGGGGTGCTGCCTGGCTACAGCCCGGGGCGGGACTCGATGCTTGCCGCGGTGACGCCGGGTGAGGGTTGGTTGCGGCCGGAACTGACGCGGGCGCTCGGCTCCCCTTTCATCGACGGCGGCAATCGAGCCGCACGGGTTGGCGGGGTGACTGGCGCTACCCGCTTCCTGGGGCACGCCGGGATGGCGTTCGCGTCCGGCGGCACCGTGGGCAAGCCAAAGACCAAGCCCAAGACGAAGGCGAAGGAACTCTCTCCCCTGGAGAAGCTCCTCCAGGGCGTGTCCGCGGCCGTCCGCAACGTGTTCAACAAGGGGCTCGGCGCAGGCGCCAGGGCCACGCTGAACCCGATCAAGAACGCGATCGTTGGGGCGGTCGGGAACAGGACTGCGCTGCAACGGCTGATCGGCGCGGTCCCGGCCAAGGTCATCGACTCGGTGATCGCGCGCTTCGACCGCAAGGACCAGGAGATCAACCGTGACTCGGGTGGTGTCCTGCCGCGTGGGCGCAGCCTGGTCAACAACTCGACCGGCCGCGACGAGTGGGTGCTGACGCCGGCGGCGCTGGCGGCCTTGGGCGGGCCAAAGACCGTCCAGGCGCTCAACGAGCAGGGCGCGGCCGCCTTGTATCGCAGGTCGCGGTCGGCGTCGCGGCCGGTTCCCTCGGCGCCGCGGGGCGGCGGTGGGACGACCGCCACGGTGATCGTGCACGCGCAGCCTGGCCAGAACGAGGTCACGATCGGCGAGGCCGCGGCCCGCCGTCTGGGGGCGCTGGTCGGCTCGCCATGATCGGGCATGGAGACCGTCCCCTGTGGCGGACGCCTCGGCGTCTGATCGGGGCCTGCCGTTAGCGAGTCGCGTGCGTACGATCCCCGATCGGTCCAACGAGGCGCAGCGATCTGCACGGGCCGGTGTGCCCAGGTGGGCGGAAGGCGGGCGGATGTGACGAACAGGATCGCGAAAACCTACAGCAGCACCAGCCCGGGGCCGCATACCATCACGTTCACCGCGGCGACTCCCGGCGCCCGGCTGGTCCTGGTCGTCAGCTGCTGGTCGTCGTTCGAAACGCCGGCGGGCTGGATCGAGGACTACCACGCCATCGGCTACAACCACGTGTTCGTCCTGTCGAAGATCGCAACCGGGGACGAGACGTCGGTCGTGCTGGACGAAAACTCGCGGCTGCACGCTGTGCTCTACGAGAGGGATGACTGCCCGAGCTTCCTGTTCAGGACGGCGGGAACCTCGGCCACAGCGTCGATATCCGCGTTCTCGGTGACCGTGCCGGCCAACGCGACTGGCCGCGTGTTCGGCGCGGTGAACGCGCCCAACGGGGTCGCCTCCTCGTCCACGTGGAATCAAGGGCTGGCCAGGCACTTCACCGCGGATGCGGCCCAATCCAACTCGGCGTTTGCGCACGGTGCCATGCCTGCGGCGGGGGCGCGCACGTACACCGTCAACAACCTGAGCATGGCGGCGGGCACCAACGAGGCGGTGGCGGCTTTCGTCGGCTACGGCACCACAGACGCGGCCGCGCCATCGCCGCCCGGCATGCTGCGAACGACATCGATCACGGGTAGCGCCATCTCCGTCGAGTGGGATCCCGCGACCGACGACGTGGGCGTGACCGGGTACGGCATCTACCGCGATGGGTCGAAGCAGGGCCAGGACCAGACGGGTCTGTCGTACACGTACGCCGGATTGACGACCGGTCAGACGTACGTGCTCGGGGTGGATGCTCGCGACGCTGCCGGCAACCGGTCTGTCGTGGCACAGATCAGCGTCGTAGCCGAGATTGATGTCACGCCGCCCATGGCGCCGCCAGCGGTGCGCACGATCGAGGTGTCGCATACCTCCATCTCGGTGGAGTGGGACGCCTCAACGGACAACGTGGGCGTCGCCGGGTACGGGGTGTTCGTCGGCGGGGTGCGTCAGGGCCCAGACCAGGCCGAACGGGTCTACACGATTACGAGGTTGGCACGGGGAACCGCCTACACCATCGGTGTGGACGCGGCAGATGCGATGAACAATCGGTCGGCGGCCACAACGATCGAGGCGTCCACGCTCGCGGGTGGAGATCCGTCCGCGCCGCCGGGTCTTACCGCGACCGCTGGAACCGAGCAGATCGCGCTGGCCTGGCGCGCGTCCGAGGCAGGCGCGCTGCGGATCGCCCGCTACGAAGTCCTGCTCGACGGGAGACCGGAGGCCTCCACGACGCAACTCGGCTACGTCGTGGAGAACCTGGACGCTGGCGGGGTGCACGAGGTCGCGGTACGTGCGGTCGATGCTGGTCTTGCGCGCGGGCCCGAGGCATCGGTGACGGTTACGGTGCCCGTGGGCGACTGGATGCCCACGGGGAGCCCGCTGTACCGGCTGGGCGACTGGGTGGGCAACGCGCGGGACGCGCACGGAGTGACGTGGACGGTCGCGCAGGAGCAGGGGTGGTCGTCGTCGGCGCAGCCGATCACGCTGGGCTCCGACGCTGACCACACGGACGGCGGATTCGACGGGCCGGGCCGGTACGGCACGCGGCTCATCACGCTATCGGGGACGGCGCTGGCAGACAGCCGGGTGGCGATGCTGGCAGCCCAGGAGCGGCTGACCGGAGCGCTATCAGCGTCAGGCAACGGCGTGCTGAGGGTCACCGAGGCGCACCTGACCCGGCAGGCCCGGGTGCGGCTGGAGGACACGGTAGAGGTGACCGACCGGGGCAGTCTCGCGTTCGACTGGTCGCTGATGGTGAAAGCGTCCGATCCACGCCGGTACGCCCGACGTCGGCTGCACGCCGAAGTGACGTTCGAGCCGGCACAAACCAGCGGCGCCGCGATCGTGACCATGTCGGGCGACTATCCGACGATCCCAGCGAAGTTGCTGCTGTTCGGACCGGTGATCGATCCAGTGATCAGGGTTGAGGAACTCGCGCTGGAGATCCGGACCAAGCCGGGCACGGTACTGCCCGACGCCCGATATGCGCTCGACATTGACCTTGCGACGCGCGAGGTGTGGGCGCTTGTGCCGCCGGACGTGTGGCCAGAGCCGCGGCCTGGCCGAACGATGTTGGCGCGGTTTCCCTCCAGGTTCTTCCTGGCGCCGGGCCCGAACACGATCCGCCTGTCGGGCGGGCTCGTCGCTGGCCAGGAGGAGACGTCGCCGCGCCTGGTCATTGACGCGACGGATGCGTGGATCTGAGAGGGGCAGGGGATTATGCCAACGATCGTTGAAGGGTTCGAGTCTGGCACGGCGGTGGTGCCGCGCACGGGTACGTGGACGCGGGACAACACGCAGAAGTTCGCTGGAACGTGGTCGCTCAAGAGCGCCGCGGTGGTGGAGACGGGCGGGTCGTCGTCGTGCACGATGACGGTTCCGGCCGCGGCAACCACGGTCACCTTCAGGGTCAAGGTCTCGACCGAGGGCGACGACACCAACCCGTACGACCCGTTCGTCTTTCTCACCGGCGCCACCGAACGCTATAGGAAGGCGGGGGAGGTCGCCTGGCATCAGCCTGGCACCTACACCCTCGACGGGGCCACGCAGATCACGTTTCGGTATGACCGCGACACCTCCGCTGGTAGCGGCTCGAACGCGGTGTGGATCGACAACGTGGCCTTCAACATCCCGGACACGGTGTCGCCCAGCGTGCCGGGAAATCTGCGGGTGACGGCTAAGACGAGCACGTCGGCGTCGGTGGCGTGGGACGCGTCCACCGACAACGTCAGCGTCAGCGGGTACGGCGTCTATCTGGACGGCGCGAAGCAGGGTAGTGACCAGGCCGGGCTCACCTACGACTTTCCCACGCTCACACCGGGCGCGCACACGGTGGAGGTGGACGCCGTTGACGGGGACGGCAACCGCTCCGCGAAGGCAAGCGTGGCCGTGGTCCTGGACGAGACTCCGCCCACCGTGCCCGGCAATCTGCGGGCGACGGCGGTCGGATTGACGCAAGTGTCTGTGGCGTGGGACGCCTCCACGGACGACAACGGCGTTGCCGGGTACGGCGTCTGGTTGGACGGCGTACGGCAGGGCGCCGATGGGGCTGCGCTCGGCCGCACCCTGTCCGGCTTGCTGCCCGGCCGCACGTTCCTGGTGCAAGTAGACGCCGCGGACGCGGCCGGGAACCGGTCGGCGAAGGCATCACTGACAGTGAACACGGTCGCGGACGTGGAACCACCCGCAGCGCCCGGGAACCTGCGCGTCACGGCGAGCGGGCCGTACATGTTCACCATCGAGTGGGATCCGGCCGCCGACAACGTGGGTGTGACCGGATACGGCGTCTACTTCGGCGGCGACAAGCTGGGCGACGACCAGGCGGGCACGTCGTACACGTTCGACGACCTCGTCCCCGCAGGCACCTACCAGGTGGCGGTGGACGCTGCGGACTCGTCCGGCAACCGGTCGGCGCTGGCACAGTTGACGCATATCACGCCGGTGGACGCGCCGCCGGCGGCGCCGCCGAACCTACGGGTGACGGCTCTGTCGTACACGAGCTGGACAGTGGAGTGGGACCAGTCCTCCGATGACGTACAGGTGGTCGGCTACGACGTCGCGGTAGACGGCCAGCCGGTGGCCACCAGCACGACCGATCGGATCCTGTCGCGGTCGGGCCTGCCGGACGACACCGCGTCCGTCATCCGGGTGTGGGCGGTGGACCACATCGGGCAGCGCACCACTACGCCGGCGGAACTGGTCGTGCGAACGCTCAACGACTTCGACCCGACCACGCCCATGCTGACGACCACCGCCGGGGAGGACTCCCTCACGGTGGCGTGGACGGCGTCGGAGGACGACTTCCAGGTGGTCGGCTACGAGGTGATCGTGGACCAGCAGACCGTGCACACGACGCCGGGTGTGGACTTCACGGTGGACGGGCTGCTGACGCGCCATCACGTTGTTACGGGCCTAACCCCTGGCGTGCCGTACGACGTGCGCGTGGCCGCGGTGGATTCGATCGGGCAGCGCAGCGCGGACAACACACAGCGGCTGGCGACCCTGGGGCTGCCGTACGTTCCGGTATCCACGCCCGTCTATCGTCTGGCCATGTGGGCGGGCAACGTCCTCGACCAGCATCTGGTGACGTGGACCGTGGAGAGCGCGGAAGGGTGGCCGTCATCGGCACCGGTCTCGCCGGTGTCGGCCGCTCGGGGCGGCTTGGACGGTGGCTTGGACGGCGCTGGCCGGTACGGGCCGCGCCGGATCGTGTTGAAGGGCACCGCCGTGGCGGAGACGAACCTTGCGATGCTGGCGGCCAAACAGCGGCTACTGCGGGCGATCCACCCGAGAAACAGGGCTTGGCTGAGGGTGGCAGACGCACGGATGACGAGGCAGGTCAAGGTCAGGCTGGACGGGCAGATCCGCGTCACTGACCAAGGTCCCCTGGCGTTCGGGTGGGAACTGCCGCTCAAGGTGTCAGACCCCCGCCGGTACGCGACCGTCCCGGTGAGCGCCGAGGCGGTCATCGGGGCCCTGCCGGGGGAGGCAGCGGCCACGATTGAACTGTCCGGCACTTATCCGTCGATCCCGGCCAGGCTGCGCCTGTACGGCCCGATCCGGGAGTGGACGATCACTCACAGAGAGACGGGCACGGTGATGCGCGGCATGCCTGGGGATGCTTCCCGGCTGCCCGCGGACCCCCGGTACTCGTTCACGATCGACCTGGCGAGCCGCCAGGTCCTGGCGCACGTCCCACCGGAGGTGTGGCCTGGGCCGCGTCCTGGCCGCAGCGCGCTGGCTCACCTGCCGGCCTGGTTCCACCTGATCCCCGGTATCAACACCATCACGCTGACCGGCTCGCCGGTGACGGGGGAGAGCGGCACGCCCCGGCTGGTGATCGAGGCTTTCGACGCCTGGAGTTGACGAGCGCGGACGGTAGCCCCACGGGCCGGGCATGGTGCCGGTCTCATCGCGACGCCGGCCACGGGGGTTTCTATGTCGCTGGTCAGGATGGCGACGCCGTACACGACGCAATCGCCGTCAAATTCGCATACGTACAACTTCGGCAGCGTCAGCTACGGCAACCGCATCGTGCTGATCGTCAACAGCTACGCCAGCGTGCTCACCGTCTCGGGCGACTACTCCCCGCACGAGCATACGATCCACACGCTCGGCATCCGCCTCTACAGCAAGGTCTCTTACGGCGGCGAATCCTCGGTCACCGTGACCACATCCGACTCCACGGACCGGATCTTCATCTGGATGTTCGAACTGTCGGGTGCGGAGGAGTACTACGGCAGCGACACCGGCCTGACCTCCTCGTCTGCGGTCGTCAACGTCTCGTCGCTGCCAGCCGGGTGTACTGCCATCCTCGGCGTGTCGGCGTACCTTCAGGGCAGCGGCTCCGACAACTCGTCCGCGAACTGGCCGCCGGGGTTTGACCACAAGGGCTACACGTTCCGTGACTGGACTGATGGGGCAGCTCGGCGCGCGTGGGCGTCCGCGGCAGTCAAGGACGGCGCAGCCGACTTCGTAGCCTTCACTTGGCCGCTCGTCACGGGATTGCCGTCCACCTGGCCGAACTATGCGTGGGTGGCTGGCGTGTGGGGGCCGACCCCGGACGAGGAACCCCCGAGCGTGCCGGGGAACCTGAGGTTGACGGCCATGACGCCTACGAGCGTGACGGTCACGTGGGATGCGGCCACGGACAGCGGTACTGGCGTGACTGGGTACGGCACGTACAAGAACGGGGTGAAGGATGGCGGCGACCAGTCCGGCCGTACCCGCAAGTTCTCAGGGCTGACGCCCGGGGTGCCGGTCACGATCGACGTGGACGCAGTCGATGGCAAGGACAACCGCAGCGAGAAGGCCAGCATCACTCTGACCCCTGTCAACGACACCACGCCACCCGTGACTCCGGTCGTACGGGTGACGGCACTGGGTGCAGGAACCATCACGGTGGGCTGGGAGCAGCCGTACGACCAGACCCCGATCACCGGGTACGGGGTCTACTTGAACGGGCAGAAGCAAGGAGCAGACCAGACGGCTCGCATCAGGGCCTTTACAGGGCTGACGCCGGGTGGCCTCTACACGGTCGGGGTGGACGCCAAGGACCTCCTCTCCAACAGGTCAGCGATCGGGACGAAGACGGTGAAGGCCCAGGCGGACACAGCGCCGCCGGCCCTGCCCGGGACAGTGCGGCTGGTCGCGGTCACGCAGACCGCGGTCACCGTCACGTGGGATCCGTCGAGCGACGACAACGTGGGCCTCGACGGATACGGGCTCTATCTGGGGGCGGCGCGGATCGCCCAGGTTGGTCCGACGAGTCAGGTGTTCACCTTCACCCAGCTCACCCCAGGGATCACCTACAGCCTGAGCGTGGACGCGGTGGACGAACTCGGCAACCGGTCCGCCAGAGTGCCGTTGTCCGCGACCACTCTGACGGACTCCAGCGGGGCAGCTCCGCCGTACGAGTATGTGTTGTACGACTGGTCCAGCCACCGCCCGCTCGACAGCCTGCCGCTTCAGAACGTGACCTTCGAGCTGGCACTCGGCGGCGCCGGCTCGCTGACCGCCGAGATCCCTTTGTACGACGAGGACTACACGATCGGCCGGGTCGAAGCCGCTACCCGCAGCGAGCGCACGATGCTGCTGATCTACCGCGGGGAACGGTTCGTCGGCGGCGGCCGCGTCGTGGACCCGACCGACTACGACTCCGAGACCGGCATCCTGCGGATCAGCGTCGAGGACGTGATCGGGATCTACAGCCGGCGTTTCATCCCCTTCACGGGGCCGCGCACGGGCACCCTGGCGCACTCGGAAATCGATTGGATCCTCGACCAGACCGGCGCTGCCGCAGACAAGAGATGGCTGGTCACCAGTGGCGTGCCCGGTACGGTGCAGGTGGATCGCGAGTACCGGCAAGAGGACTTCTCCCGGGCCGGGGACACGGTGAGCGATGTCGCCGCGGCGCCGGGGGGATTCGAGTGGTGGACGAAGCCGGCGTGGGACCCTGTGGACGACAGGCCCAGATTCGAGCTCCGCAGGGTCAATCGGGATGCGCCGCCGTCGTCCGCGCTGACGTTGGAGTACCCGGGCAACGTGAAGAGGTTCAGGCGGTCCACGCGGCCGGGCCTTGCCACGGTCGTGTTCGGCAAACTGGCGCTCAGCGAGGGCGGAGTGCTGATCGAGAAGGTTGTGCGTGACGACCTGCACGCGGCTGGCTGGCCCAAGCTGGAGCAGGCGTACACGTTCGAGGGCTTGACGTCACCGCAGGCGCTGAAGAACGAGACGCAGCGGGCGGCGGACGCCTCGAAGGGCGCCAGGATGGTGTTCGAGTTCGAGCTGGTGCCGGGCAACTCGGTCCGCTGGTGGGAATGGGAGCTCGGCGCGAACGTGCCGGTGATCATCCAGCACGACCATCTGTACCCGGAGCGGCCGGATGGGGTGCCGGGCCTTGACCGCGAGATGAAGATCATCAGCGTCCGGGTGCAGCCTGATACGGACGAGGGCGAGCTGGTGACGGTGACGACTGCGGAGCTCACGACCGCGGTGGACGAGCAGTAGGGGGCGGCGCAGTGTCGCAGATCAAGGCGGGTGACCAGCGGCTGCACGACCTGGTCGCCCTGGTGAAGGACCTTCAGGGGCGTGTCAAGAAGCTCGAATTGCAGATCGGGATGCGGGGCGTCACGTTCTCGACGCAGGTCACATCGGTGTCGGGCACGACATTCGAGGTGGTCGCCTGGTCGGTGTTTCCTCGGAGCGGTAGTTCGCTCGCGGTGGATGTGACGGTGGGGGGTGCGCTGGAGGTGCAACTCGCTGTGGACGGTGTGGCGATCGGCACGAGGACGGCGACGGCAGCTGGCACGGTCACCGTGTCGGGTTTCCTGGCGGATGGGTGGAAGTTCGGAGATCGGAAGCGGGTCGAGGTCCGGGCCCGCCGCACGTCAGGCTCTGGTTCGGTGGCGGTGACTGTGCTGGGCGCATGGCACCGCTGATCTGATGCCCAGACAGTGTGAGGAAGGTGCTCGCGTTGCTTAGTCTGGCGCGACCCAACGGCACAAACGCTACCGTCCGCCGTAAGTTGGCGCGCAACACACCTTACAGCGCAAGCTTTTTTGTGTGGTTGGCGAGCGGTCAGCGGACCAGGTCGCGGCGCAAGCCCCAGCGACGGCTGCCGCTCCTAGGAGTACCTGGTGCAGTGCCGGCGCCTCGGTGAAGTTGGAGGCGACGCTGAACAGCATCGTTGCGCCGGACAACGCGATGACTGGGCGGCGACCGTGGTGGAGCATCCGGACCCGTCCCTGCCGAGCTCGCCCTCGCATGGTGAGAGCTTACGTCCCGCCCGTGGGCGGTGTGCGTCACCAGCACATGCGAGCTGGGGTCGGACGGTACTCCATCGGCTACGGCAGCATGCGCGCTCGACAGGCAGAGACGAACGGGTGCGGGGGCAGTCATGGCGGAGCAGGAGCCGACCACGGGGGAACTGTCGCGGCTGATCCAGCGGGTTGAGGGCCGGATCGACGCGCTTGGGACCGAGATTCGCGACCTCGCAGCGGAGTGGCGGGGGCAAATCGCGTCGGGTGCGCTGGTATCTCAGCGGGTGGGGCAACTCGAATCCAGCCAGAGCGATCAGGAGTCGCGGCTGCGGCTGGTTGAGCAGGACCTGTCCGGCCGGCGTGAGGCGGCGGAGAAGAGTCGTCGGGCGAATATGTGGATTGCTACGGGCATCACGGTCTGCGGCCTGATCATCACGCTGATCTTCAACCTGATGGGGAAGTGAACTGGGAGCGGACGGTAGCTCGGTCAGGTCGGCATTCTCCCGGTCGTCGATGAACGACGACCCCCGATGGAGGGCAGAGCGATGTCCGATTTCCTCAAGAGTCACCTGCGCACGTACGTGCCGATCTGGGTGGCCGCGGCCGCGGCGATTCTCGGGTCGAAGGGCCTGGATCTGGACGTGGACGCGGCGACCACGGTCGTCACGGGCCTGGCGATCAGCGGCTACTACACGCTGGCGCGGCTGCTGGAGAAGGTGCCGTCTCTGGCGTGGCTGGGCAAGTTCCTGCTGAGCGTCGGCTTCGTGGCGGGTCCGGCGTACGGCTCGGCGGCGAACTCCGGTTCGGCGCCGGATGGTCCGGCGGAGTCGCCGGCGGCTGAGCGGGAGCCGTACACGGGCTACGAGTATCTGCGGGATGACCGTAAGGGCTAAACTCGGCGGCTGGAAGCTTCGAGGAGGCCCTTGCTGGGTCTCCTGGGTTTCCTTCCGGTGGTACGCCGTCTCTCGGTTCGGGTGGCAGTCGCGTAGAGGCCGCTCCTCGCGCTTGTCGTGAAGCCTGTTTCGGGGGGCGGCGTACTCATGTCCGGGGCTGCCCCGTGCCGGCTGACTATAGGTGGGCTGTGACTGGGTTGGGGGTGGCGGCGCCGGCTGGGTCGCCGGGCTGCCCGGAGGCGTAGGCCTTGTACCAGTCGTCGAGTTCCAGTGCGACTTTTCCGGGGTGGGGGTCGCCTAGCCCGGGGACGGGCGCGACGCAGGTCTCGGCCAGGACTCGCCAGACGCCGTTCTCGCCGTTCGTGTCGGCCAGGTGGGTGAGGTCGCAGTGCTTGAACTGGTCAAGGACCTGAGCGATGGGTAGTCGGAGCTTCCCGGCGATGGTCTCCCACGAGGTGCCGTTCATGCGTTCGACGGTGATCGCGCGGTGGAGGTTCTCCAGTGCCATCCGCTGTGCGTGGAGCGCGTGCTCGATCATGTCCCCGGGGGCGGCGTGGGCGTCGTCCCGGGTGGTGACCTTGCTGGCTGCGTGGTCGGCGATCTCCTTGGCGACGTTGCTGTAGCCGACGCGGGCTGTTTGGCGGCCGTTCAGATCGGGGGCAACGCGTATCGCAAGGTGGTCGGGGTTTTGTGACACGGGGCGGGACCTCCGAGGTTGGGGAAGCTGCGGGGGCTCCTAAGACGGCTCAAGGGTAGAGCCTTCGGCACAACTTTAGGGCCGGGTGTCGGCTTTTCCCAGGGCGCTGTGATCAAACCGGAGGCTTGTGGTGTGCCGCATGGAGGACTAATCTGACTAAAGATGCAGTATTGTTCTTTGATGTGCAGCCGGATTCGGACGGTAAGTCGAGTGGGACGGTTTCATGCGTCCCACCCGCTGGCCGGTCTGGTCGGCACGTCAGCCGCAGTCGGATCAGGGGAGCGGCCCCGGCTTCGACTGCACTTCCGGAAGGACTCACCGTGAGCAACCTCGCTTTCGAGGCTCCACGGCGCGCGGCGTTCAAGTCGCGCGTCGTCGTTCAGGGCCCGCCAGGGTCCGGCCTGACGTGGACCTCGCTGCGAATGGCGCAGGGCATGGGCGGGCTGGTTGGTGTCGTAGACGCCAACCGTGGCGCCGCCGCGCTGTACGCCGAGCACTTCGACTTCGTTCACCTGCCCATGCACTCGGGCAAGCCGAACCTGCTGATCGAGGCGCTCGCCGTGGCCGCTGAGCAGCAGATCGCCACGCTGATCGTGGACTCCGGCACGGCGTTCTGGTCGGGCCGGGGCGGACTGGTGTGGCAGGTGGATCACCTGACCATGACCAAGTACAACGGCAACAACAACCGGGCATGGGGTGAGACGCGCCAGCTTGAGCAGGACCTGTTCGACGCCCTGTTGTCCTTCCCGGGACACCTCATCGTGACGCTGCGCACTCAGACGGACTACCAGGTGCAGGACCTGGGCGAGGGCCGGTTGGCCGTGGTCAAGTACGGCACGAAGCCGGACCAGCGCAACAACTTCGACGCCGATTTCCACTTCACGCTGTCGCTGGACATGGCGCACGCAGGCACCGTGACCAAGTCGCGGGTGCTGGACGTTCCGCCCGGCGTAGTGATCGAGGAGCCGGGTGAGGATCTCGGCAAGGCGATCTCCGAGTGGCTGGGAAGGGGGGAGCCGCTGCCGGACGTGATCGGCATTCGCGACAAGGCGCTCGACCCGTCCATGACCCCTGACGACCTGCGCGAACTTCACCGCCTGGCGGGCGCGGCCAACCTGTTGCGGGCGGCGGTCCTCGACCAGCATGACCAGGTGATGGCGCTCGGTGCGCTGATCTTCCGGGAAGGGGAGCAGGCGGCGAAGGAGAACCGCAGGCCAGCCCGCCGGACGGCCGCTTCGGAGCAGCCCACTTCGCAAGTCGGTGAAGTGGATGACGCCTTGCCGACACCGGAGTACGTGCCTGACGACAAGACGTTCGTGGCGCAATGGGCGCACTGCGTCGCGGTCATCGCCCAGGGCCCAGACGCGGCCGAGGACCTCAACACGGTCGAGGCCAATCTCCGTCAGGAGAAAGCGGACGGACAGGTTAGCCAAACCGACTACGCCCACCTGTACCGGCTGATCGAGCAGCGCCGCGCCAGCCTGGGCCTGCCATACGGGCAGCCCCCGAACGTTACGGCGGGTGCGGCATGACCGGCGTCGAGCAGGCCACAGCCGACACCGCGCCCGCTGTGGAGGACCGTGAGGCCGCGTCCAGCCTGTACTTGGCGGGACGCTTGCTGGAGTCGATCGCCAAGGCACTGATCGTGCTCGGCGACGACGGGCTGACGTCCACCACGTCGGACGGTAAGCCCGTCATGCCGGTCGATGACCGGCAGAGCGGCTACATCGGCGGCACCCGCCTCGGCTTCACCCAGATGAACGACGGCAAGACCACCGCCGAGCTCGCCGCCGACGATCCGCGCCTGGTGGCGTGGGCGTCGAAGTCTCCCCACTACCAGCACAACGTACTGACGTTGCAGATCTTGGCCCCCGCCGTGGTTGCCGAGATCAAGAAGCACGCGCTGAAGGCTGGCGCGCCCGTAGACCGGCACGGGGAGGTAGTGCCCGGTCTGAGCCTCAAGAAGGGCGACCCTACCCCGTTCAAGCATCTCGACAAGCAACTCGTCGCCGAAGTCCTCGCGCCTGAGCGTATCCGCGCTTTGGCGCATGCCCTGCTGACCGGTCTGGCCACCCTGCCGGGCCTGCCGACGACCGACACGGAAGGGACACCGCGATGAGCTGGATGGACCGTGCCGCCTGCCGTGACGTCGATCCGGAGATCTTCTTCCCCCTCTCGGCTCCGGACACCGAGGCCGGGCAGGCAGCGGAGGTCAAGGCCAAGGGCGTCTGCGGAAGCTGCCGCGTCCGGGAAGAGTGCCTGGGCCGGGCGTTCCGCCTCAGCGCCGTTCACGGCGTCTGGGGCGGACTGGGCGAGCGGGAGCGGCGCAAGGGCGGGAGCGCAGTTCAGGAGAGTGCGTCGTGAAGTGGGGGGACCGCATCTCCTTCGTGCGGTGCCTGAAGGTCGGAAAGATCCGATACGCCACGCGACGCGCCGCCCGCCGGGTCGTGCGACGCGCGCACCGAGGGGAGGGCAAGCACACCTATCGGTGTGATTCCTGCGAGGGCATCCACATCGGCGGCGCGATGGACGTCTCCGGCGCTCGCCGGCCGTGGCTGCGTTGCCAGACGGACACCGCTCCGGTGTTCGACGAGCAGAGCGGCGCGCAGGCATACGCCGACCGGCTGGGTGCTGACGAGTGCGTGGTTGCGCCGTGCGCGGACCACTGGCATGTGTGCCCCGCCCCAGCCGTCGCGTGACATAGATCACATCCGTCCTGCTCGGTCGTAGGCAGACGTAAGCGTCCGGCTCTTGGTGGGGTGCGTGATCTCCCCCGGAGGCGTGGTCCGCGACGAGGCCACCGCTCGATCAACGCTTTCTGCGAGCGGGCATGCCCGCGTGGACCGCGCCCCGGGGGATCACCCACCCCCTGGGAGGACTCACGTGACCTCTGACCTCGACTCGCCCCACCTTCACCACCCCAGCGGCTTCGGTGACCATGCCCGCCGTCCTTCACCCACAACGGCGGCCCCGCGCGGAGCCGCCGTCGCAGCCAGGCAGAGCGCGCCAACGCTCTGACGGCCCTGGATGCCCCCTAGCCACCTTCCACAGCAACGCAAGGAGGCGTCATGAGCGTACTCAACGCTGCGCCCCAGTCAGCAGCGCGAGCACTGCTGACGATGCCTCCTCGTCCTTCCGGCCGGGAGGCCCACGCACGATGAGCACCAACCAGAAATCCCCGGGCGCGGCCCAATCCGTCATCCGGCGTGGCCGCATGCGCGCCGACCGCTTCGTCCAGGTATCAAACGATCTCGCCCGTGACCGCAGGCTCTCCCGCCGTGCACGCGGCCTGTTCGTCGAGCTCGCTTCTCACCAGGAGGGATGGCAGACGAGCATCGCCGCGCTCGTCGAACTCGGGCCCGAGGGCGTGCACGCCATCCGCGGCGCCGTCGAGGAGTTGGAAAAGTACGGCTATCTCGTCCGTACCCAGCACCGCGACCCAGCGACCGGGCGGCTCGGCGAGACCGACTATTGGATCACCGACTGCCCGGAGGAGTACCAGGCGGCCAGCGCGGAGCCGTCGTCAGAAAATCGCACAACGGACGACGCCACGGATCTCCCCAGTTCGGAGCCGCCGTCAGGTTTTCCGATGTCGGCTGAGCCGCACGCGGATGAACCGCGTGCGGAAGATCGCACGCATAAGAAGACCAACCCTCAGAAGACCAATGAAAGAAACCAGGAGATGCCTCCTTCGTCGGCATCTCCTGCGGGCAAGGCGCAGCAGCAGGACCTTCTCGGCGTCGAGACGCCGCCAACCGAGTCGCCGAACCAGACCGCGCAGTCGTCGAAGGCGAAGAAGGAACGCACGCCCGAAGAGCAACTCCGGTTCGACCTTGCCAACGAGGTCGCGACCGCCTGGTGGGAGCGCTGCGACACGCTGAACCTGCCCAACATCCGACGCGGCCGCACCAGCGCCTTTCCCGGCCTCCGCCAGATGGTGGAAAGCGCCCTCGCAGGCGGATGCTCCGTCAACGAAATCAAGTGGGCACTCGACGACATACGCGAGCGGTTCCCGACCGTCAAGCGGCTGGAGAACGCCATCGCCCGCCGCCGCGGCGTCGCCGCCCCCCAAAAAGGCGGCGGCCGCCCCGTCAACAATCGCCACCTCCAGGCCGTGCCGGAAGGCTCCGCACAGGCCGAGCAGCAGGACGAACGCAGGGAGATGTTCGGATGAGCGCCATCGCCGTCCCGGTCAAGGACCCCATGGAGCGGATCATGGCCCGCATGCCCGCCAGGGTGCGGGAAGCGTGGGAAGCCGAAGGCCGCCCGACCGCCCGCTACGAGGACGATCCCGCCGACGTTCGCGCCGAAGTCCGCGCCCGCCGCCGCGAGACCTGGCAGAGCAACGTCCCCGCCGAGTTCGCCGACGCCCACATCGACAAGCTCAAACCCACCCAGGACGCGGACGGGCGCGTCTCCGGCTGGCTCTCGTCCGGCGCGTCCAAGCTGCTGCTCGTCGGCGACGTCGGCACCGGCAAGACCTGGACCGGGTTCGCCGTCGCCAACGCCGCCGTCCAGGCGGCCGACCCGGCATGGGTGCAGTACTACCGGGTGCCCGACCTCATCCGCGCACTACAGCCGTCGTCCGGCCGGGAGGACATCACCTACCGGTTCGCCACCGAGTGCGACATGCTCTTTCTCGACGACTTCGGCGCCGAGATGGTCACCGACTGGCGGCTGGAACAGCTCTGGCGGATCATCGACCACCGCACCGCGGAGCGAACGCGGCTGGTCGTCAACACGAACCTGCCCTACGACAGCATGGGCTTCACGGATACGCCCGAGCACCTCCGGCCCGTCCACCCCAACCTCGTAGACACCTACGGCGCGCGCATCATCGATCGCCTCATCCACGGCGCGATCACCGTCCGCTACACGGGCCCCTCCCTCCGCCGGAGCGCACGATGGTGACCGCAACCCCGACCGCCCCCGCCCACCCGGCGGGGGCCGCCCCCACTGAGATCGTGCTGCGCTTCGTGCCCGTCAACTTTCGGCAGGCGTGCGCCTTCGTCAATACCTGGCATCGCCACTTGCGGCCGCCCCGCGGTCACGTGTTCTCGATCGGCGTGGCCGGAACCACTACCCGAACCCTGCACGGCGTCGCCATCGTCGGCAGGCCAGTTGCCCGGATGTACGACAACGGCCACACGCTGGAGATCACCCGCTCGGCCACGGACGGCACCCCCAACGTGGGAAGCATGCTGTTCGGCCGCGCCCGGACAATCACCTACGGCCTCGGCTTCGACCGGCTGATCACCTACAACCACGCCACCATCCACGGCCCCCTCTGCCCGAACTCCTGCACGCACGGCTCCTGCGAAGCGGTCCGGCTCGGCGAGTCCGGCTCCAGCCTGCGCGGGGCCGGATGGCGGATCATCGCCCAGCGCCCACCGCACGCCGGATGGGATCGGCCCTCCCGCCCCCGCGACACCTACGGCAGCGAAGGTGTCGCCCGCACCCTGTGGGAGCCGTCATGACCGGCCGCCGCAAGCACCAGCAGGCCGCCGCCCGGCAACAGCTCGAACACGACATCGCCGCCGGCCGTCTCAAGCCGATCCCGCAACGGATCACCCGGGCCCTCGACTTCCATGGGCTGTACGGCCCTGAGGTGGACCGGGCGCTCGGCGGCGAGGAACCCATGGTGGACGAGTGGGAGGAAGGCACCCGCAGCCCGACCCCGGAACAGATCAAGCTGCTCGCCGAGCTCACCGATTTCCCCCTCCGCTTCTTCTACACCCCCATGCCCGAACTCACGGGAACCACGTTCGTCTGCAGCCGAAGCGGCCCGCAGAAAGGCTGTGAACGCGTGCCACTCCAGACACCCGCCTCGGCGCCCACCGCCCAGCCACCTCGTGGCGTGGCCGTCACCCAGCGCCCTGCCAAGGGGACGCCCGGCTTCTGGTGCCGCATCCCCAGATGCCCCCTGCGCGGCCGCCGCCAGCCCGCACCCACCAACCAAGCAGCCGACGCCGGTTGGTACCGCCACTACCTCGACTTCCACTACTCGCCGCCCACCCCCGCCGCCCCCGACTGGAACGCATCATGACCATCCGGCACTTCACCTTCTGGGCAGGCTGGGCGGTCACCGCCGCCGCCTTCGCCCTCGTCGCCACGACCGGCGCCAGCCCATGGCTGATCCCCTCCGTGATGCTCGCCTGGCTCGCCGCGCTCGCCGCGGCTCGAATCTGCGAGCACCAGCCGTGACCAGCCGACCGGCCTCGCCCCTGTGCCCGGCCTGCGCCGGTCAATACCCGGACGCGATCGACGATCCCAACCTCATCTGCCAGTGCGGCACCCATTGGCAGACCCCCAGCCAGGAGAACACCATGCCGATCATCGACCGCGATACCCGCGACGCGCGGATCATCGAGCTCTACCAGGACGACGACACGCCCGTGAAGGACATCGCCGCCCAGTTCAAGCTCACCACCGCACGTATTTCGCAGATCGCCGCAGCCGCCGAGATCCCTCTCAGGCGTCCCCAGAATCGCCCCAAGAACATCGCCGTATCACAAGTGATCATCGACCACGATGCGGGCCTCACGGTGGCGGAGATCGCTGCGAATCATCACGTCAGCGACTCCACCATTCGCCGCTACCTGAAGCAGCGGGGTTTGCGCGCCAACCCGCCCGTTCGCCGCAGCAGACCACCCGCTTCGCCGATCGCGGCCTAGCGATCCGATCGAGGCGAGACGTAAGCCGTTGCTGTCCGACATCCTCCCGGCCAACCGACACCGCCGGGAGGACTCACGTGTCCGCACCACAGCCAAGCCACTGCCATCCCGAGCCGGCATCGTGACGCCCGGAACCGCGCTGGCCCTCTACGTGCTCGGCACCAACGTCGCGCTGATTCTCTTGCTCCGCTCTCGAATCCGCGCCCGCCGGCGCATCGACGCGCTTCGGGTCGCCCAGGCCGAAGCACGGTTGCAGGCGATCGAGGCAGACCAGGAGACCAAGCGCCTTGCCGGCCAGATGGCACGCCTGCGTCAGGCTCTCGCGCCGATCGCGACCCGCGCACGAACGGGCCAGGATCTCGTCATCGCCCGAAAGGATCTGGCGATTGTGGCTGTGCTTGTCGAGCACGACGGCCAAGAGGCGGACGCTCTCGTCGCGCTGGAGGACTCCTTCAACCAAAACCCTTATAGACATCTCTAAAGATGCTTGCTAATGTACTAATCAAGCAACGGGGAGTGAGCGGCACTTCTAGTTGTTTCGGAAGGAATCCACCTGTGAGCATGGAATTCGCCTATGCGGGACACCTCGCCGCCGAACTTGAGTTCGTCGGCTTCCCGCCCGGCTTCATCGACCCCGGCCACATCGAGACCGGCCACCCGCACCTGCGCACCTACCGGGGCAGACACGCAGAGATCCTCGTCAACGAGGAGACCGGCGACGTGCGTATCTCCCGCCTCGCCGACGACGCCACCGAGGACATCGGCATGCCGTGGGCCTACAGCGCGGAGTTCCCGGGCGACATCAGCGTGTTCGCGATCATCTACCTGTCCCTCCTCGCCGAACACAGGCAGATCAGCCGTCCCAGTGGGGAGGACTACACCGAGATCAGCCCGATCATGCAGCGGTTCCGGGCCGAATTCGTGAGCGCCGCCTAACCATGCAACTCACGCTCGACGCGCCGGAGTTCGCTCCGGCGCCTCCCGCCTTCATCAGCCTGCGCGCCTACGACCTGATCGTCATCAACAGCAGCGCAGGCAAGGACTCCATGGCGCTGCTCGCACACGTAGCCAAGATCATCAATGAGCAGGGCTACGCGGGCCGCGTCGTCGTGCTCCACAACGACCTCGGCAAGACGCCCTCGGGGGAGCCGATCGAGTGGCCAGGTGTGGCCGCGCTAGCCCGCGAGCACGCGGCCAAGTACGGGTTCGAGTTCTATGTCCGCACCCGCGACCTCGGCGGATTGTGGCACCAACTCGTCCACGAGCGGCTCAACTGGCCGTCTAGTTCGGCGCGCTGGTGCACCTCCGACCAGAAGACGTCCCAAGGGATGAAGCTCGTTACCGAACTAGTCACTGAAGTGCGCAACCACTTGGGCATCATCCACCGGCCGGTCCAGGTGCTGTATGCGCTCGGCATCCGAGGAGAGGAATCCGACCGGCGCGCAGGCATGGACGTCCTGGCCGTGGACACCTCGCACTCCAGCGGCAACCGCACCATCCACCGCTGGCACCCGATCCGCGACTGGACGATCACGCAGGTGTGGGCCCAGATCAAGGAGGCAGGGCTGCGTCCCCACGCCGCCTACTCCTGGGGGATGAGCCGGTTGTCCTGCTCATTCTGCGTCCTCGCCTCCACTGAGGACCTGCTCATCGCCACCACCCGCCGCCCCGAATTGCACGCCGAACTGGCACAGGCCGAGAAGCGGATTGGACACAGCTTCAAGACGGACCTGTCCCTCGCCGAGATGCGGGCCGCGCTCGACGCTGCCGAACTCGAAACCGCCGCCCCGGCCGACGCCGAGCAGGCCCGCCAGAAGGTCTACCAGCTCGCCTACGCCCGCATCGAGATCATCCAGCGTCGCCGCCACGAAAAGAGCCTCTCCAAGGAGAAGCCCGTCCCCATGTGGTCGCCCGAGCGCATCGCCGCCAAGGCCACCGCCGAGACCAGCCGCACCATGGCCGCCGCACGCCGCGCGCTGCTGGCTCTGGCCGCCTAACCCACCTGCCTGCCCCGCCCCGCCCGGAGAATCCGCCGTGATCGACACCCGCCCCATCACCCTCACGGACGCCCAATGGGATCTCGTCCTCACCACCGCCAACCTCGCCCCGAACTTCTCCGTCCAGGAGTTCGACGACGTCCAGGCGGTCCTTATCCGCGCCCACAACGCGCTCCGCCACGACCTGCCCGAAGACGACGAGCGCCGCATCGACGCCATCACCAACGTGTCCCTCTGGTGCGTCGCCGACTCCCGCAACGACGACTTCCTCCTCAGCGTGACCCTCGCCCCTGGCTGCACCCTCCAGTCCGACCTCATCGACCTGGTGGACCTCAAGGAGACCACCAGCACCACCACCGGCTGGGCCGCCATCCGCGCAGTCCTCACCCGGTTGATCACCGACCGCAACGCGATCTGCGAGGCGTTCGCGAACGTCGCCCTCGAATTCGATGGCCTGACCGGCTACGCCGAGCACCGTGGGGTCGATGCGGAAGACCTGTTCGAGGTCCTCCACGACACCGCCGCCGCGCATGCCAGCGACATGAACAACAGCGGCCTCGACTCCCAGATCCCGTACCTGATCGAGCAGAACGGGCGCAGGGCCACCCGCGACCTCATCGACGAACTCGCCGACAGCCACGCCGACGACGCAACCAACTGACAGCTCGCCCGGGGCGGCACCACCTGCCGCCCCGCCGCCCTTACCCCGGAGAACACCCCGTGACCATCACCGTCACCGGCCCGGCCGCGCTGCTCCACACCAGCGGAGCACGCTTCAAGGCCCTGACCCGCGCCGTCCTCGCCTTCGTCGCCGAACGCGAGGACGCCACCGCCCCGGCCCCCATCACGCATCTGCACATCGAGGCCGTCAACAACGAACTCCTGCTCATTGGCACTGACCGCAAAACTCTCGCCATCGTCCGGCAGCCGCTCACCGCCGCGTCTGCGAAATTCGCCGCCCGCGTTGCCGTGCCCGCCGATACGATCGCCTGCCATCTCGACGACATCGAGGACAAGACACGCGTCTCCCTCGCCATCGAACCGACAAAGATCACACTCGCCTACGCGCGCACCGAGGCCCACATCCCGGCCCACCCCAGCGAACTGCCCTGGCGCAGCGCAATCACCGACAGCCTGACGTCAGAAGACGTCCTCACCGACCGCCTCATGATCGACGCATCCCATCTGGCGAAGCTCGGACCCGCAAAGGCCCTCGCCAAGCCCCGCAAGCCGATGAACATCCACCTGCGTGGTGCCGAGCACCCCATCATCGCCACCGCAGGCGGCACGTTCCTCGCCCTCATCACGCCCCGACAGATCCCCGGCCACCCCGGCGCAACCCTGCCCGACCAGCCATTCGACTCCTGGCTCGGCCTCCTCGACCGATGCGCGGCCACCACATGGACTGGTTCGACCTGACCGACCAGGACCAGGTCTGGATCGACACAGACGGGAACCAGCACCAGATCGCCGACATGGACCCGGCGTACTGCCGCCGGGTCCTGGCCTGGCTCCACCACAACGCTGGCGACGTCGTCAACGAGACCGCCCGGGTCATCGACCGGGCGCCACTGCCCGACGTGGACACCGCCGCCTACGACCTCGTGGCCTTCTCCACCGAGACTGACGCCATGCGCGACAAGCCGCGCGCGTGGCTCGTCACCACCCCACTCATCACCGCCCTACGCATCCGCGCAGGGTGGCTCACGCCACATCGACAGGACATCCACCCATGACCGGCGCCCTGGCCGAACGGCCGACCACCCAGCAGGGCATCACACCCGCCTACGCCCGCGCCCTGTTCCTCCTGACACAAGGCCACGAGGCCAAGGACGCCGCCACCGCGACGGGCGTCACCCTCGGACGGCTCGTCTCCCTCGCCCGCCTCCAGGGGTGGACAATCCACCCCGCCAACCAGCGCACCACCGACCCCAGCCGCGAAGACTTCACACCCGTCCTCGCCCCCGAACTCCAGGCCCTTTCCGAAACCTGGACCGGCCGACCTCGCATCGCCAACGACGCTGACGAGCAGTACAACGCCAGCGAACTGCTCGCCGCCGCCGCCGACTGCGACCACCGTCACGTTCAAACCGCCCTCGACCGCGCCCGCAAAGCCCTCGACAAGCTCCACACCATCCACACGGAAGTGACCGAGCGGATACGCGCCGCCGCGCAACTCGAAGCCGCCAAGCAGGCCGCCGCCGAGCAGGTCGCCGAACTGGAGCAGAAACTCGCCGCCGCCCGCGAGAAGGCCAAGGCGCTCGGCACGAACACCATCCGCACCACATCCAATGACCGCGAGCGCGACCGCGCCATCCGCACCTGGGCCAAGGCCCGGGGCTTCGACATCAGCGAGCGCGGCCGCATCCCCGGCCACCTCCGAGACCGCTACGACGCCGCCCACCATCCCGCCGCCTGACCATAAAGGGAGCGGTGAAGCCGTGCAACGCCCACCACTGACTCGGCCACGAGCCGGGCGGCAACAGAGGAGCCAGCCGACAGAAAGCGCCCCGAGCACGCCCCGCCGCCCGCCAAGGGCTGCGGGGCGTTCCGCTGCGGCTGCGCGCGTCCCGAATCGGAGCCAGACGTTAACCCCATCCGCCCGGGATGCTCCCGCGCATGATCGCCCACACCGCACCCCCGAGCACTCCGCCCACGCTGGCCGACGCCGGCACACCCATCTACGACCAACTCCTCTCTGAGCACGCCGGCCTGTTCGACCGGGAGCCCTGGAGCGCGGTCAGGCACCGGGACCAAGCCGCGCAGCCCGACCAGACAGACATCGACACCGCTGTGATTCCGCGCATCACCGCGGCGAATCCGTGGTTCACCCCGCGGCTCCCCGCAGGCGCCGCCGCATGAACACCCACAACCTGGACGATGACGGCGTCGCCCTTCTCGCTGGCTGCGGCGCGCTCGTCGGCGCGCTCATCCGGAACCTCATCATCGCCGCCCTGCTCATCGCATCCATGGCCACCACCGGCGTGATGTCCGGCGTGCTGTGGAGCATCACCGCCGCCTTCATCGCCTTCTCCGCCGTCAGCGCAGCCAACCGCACCTACCGCGCTCGCCACCCCCGACCTGCGCCCACCCGCCTCGACGTCAACACCAGCCGCTAAGACGCCTCATGTTCACCGCACACCTCATCCAACCGCGGCACCTCCGCATGAGCGCGCGACACCCACACTAGGAGAAAGACGTGACCTACCCACGCCGCGGCCCCGGCCGGCCAACGAAGCTCACACCCGACCTGCAAGGCCGCCTCATCGCCCTGCTCGGCAACGGCTACTCGGCGGCCGAAGCTGCCCGCGAGGTCAACATCTCTCCGTCCACCATCTACCTCTGGCGTCGCCGCCACCCAGCCTTCAGCACCGCAGCGGACCGAGCCCGCACACAACAGCAGCCTGCCCCCGACCCCCATAAGCCATCCACACAAACCTCCGCACAGCCGACCACAGACGAGACCGGCCTGATCCGCGAGATCATCCGCCAGCATCCAGACGGTGTGATCGAAATCGAACGCCACTACGCAGCTACCGTGCCGGCCCCGGCACCCACCGCGTCTCAACCGGCCGCGGCCAAGCCGGTCGCCCACGCCAACGACCACCAGCAGATCCTCGCCAGCCTCCAACGCATTCACCCGCGCAGCGTCGCCAGGGTGCAACTCGACCACCTCACCGGCAGCCGAGACCGGACTCTGCAGGCCCTGCGCGCCCTGGAGACGCTCCACCTCGTCGAGCGGCAAATCCACAGCAACAACACCAGATGGCGCGCTACTGCGCGCTCCAGCCACTGAGAGGAGTCCACCAGTGACCTACCTCGACCCGCCCCAGCCAATCGACGAGATCCGCCTCCAAGCACTCAAGCTGTCCGCCGAGTACGTCGGCTCCCACGAGAGCACCGCCGACGACATCGTGGCCGGCGCTCGCGTCTTCGAGACCTACATCCTGGAGGGCAAATGACCGGTATCGGCGGGCGCCGGACACCCCTTACCGCCCTCGCGGGCCGGGCATCGAGGCCGGTACCTACCATCGACCAGATCACGGTCACCGTCACGGTGTCGGACGGCAGCACGATCACCCTCGACATCTCCAAGCCGCTCAACGCCGAACTCGACCACCGCCCCAAGCATGGCAACTGCGCCCACAACCACTACGTCGGCATGCCCACCCACTTCCCGTGCAGTTGCCAGGACGAGCAGGAATTCGTCCTGGCCGTGGACCTCAACCCGTGGCGTGACGACGGCGAACCCACATTCACGGTCACCACCACCCACGGCACAACTTCGGACTGAGGCAGGTCATGACCGAAGAAGGCAAGCAGCCCGGCGGCCGCCGAACCAAGCTCACCCCCGAGCTCCAAGAACGGCTGTGCGACCACGTCCGCGAAGGGCTCTATCTGGCCACCGCCTGCGCGCTCACCAACGTGGGCGAGTCCACCATCTACCGATGGCTGTCCGACGCCGCCAAGGAGGACGCTCCCCAGGAACTTCGCGACTTCGCCGAGGCGGTCGAGCAAGCGCGCGCCGAGGCCGAGGTCGCCGCGGTGAACGTCATCTTCCAGGACTTCAAGGGCGGAGTGCTGATCAAGCGGTCGGAGCGGCCAGACGGCAGCGTCGAGGAGCAGTGGACACCGCCGAATGGCAAGCTCGCCCTGGAGTACCTCGCCCGTACCAGGCGCGACCGATACCAGCCCGTCAAGGCTCTGGAGATCACCGGCAAGGATGGCGGACCCGTCGCCATGTCCCACGGCATAGATCTCACCGGCCTGGCAGACCGTGTTGCCCAAGCCGCCAGAGAAGCCCAGGCCGACGACGGGGGAGAGGTCATCCATTGACCACCAGAACGCATGCCCATCTCGCCATCGCCACGGCCATGGTCCCCCCGCCGTGACAGGTGCCGACCGGGTGATCGAGCACGCCCTCCGTCCGGGGGGACACCCCGAACGGATCCTGCGCGGCCATCATCGGCGCCCCCGATCACTCAGTGGCCGGCGGCGGCCCTCCTGCTCGGGGTACGGCGCCCACCACGGCTTCCGGCGCCCGAAGCGGATCGCGCCGGGTATCCGGGAACTGCCTGCGGGGGCCAGTTCCTAGCCACTGGCGCGGCGGCCACCGCCACGAAGGGCCGTTGCTTCATCAACGCGGAAAAGGCCCGCCAGCGTGGACGCTGGTGGGCCTTCGGCATGTCGGACGCTGGACGAGCGGAAACTCCACCGTGCCGAGCAGCGCGGTACTGGTGGCTATCCGATCCCGCCGCGCCTCTCCCAGGTCAGGCAGGGATAGCGGGATGCAACGGCGGAGTCGGAAGCAGCCGCGCTGGAACCGGCTCGGCGGGACCGGGGAACCAGCGCTGCGAGATCTGCGCCGTGCGATCGGCAGGGTCGCCATGCGCGAGCAGCACGTCCAGTTCCCACGCACCTTCCAAGTGGGGGGCGATCACGTCGAAGTAGGCGCGGGCCAGGTCCGGGCGCGGCTCGCTGGTCCAGATGAACACTCGGATGACCTGCTTGTCCTCGTCCATCTCGGCGATGCGGCCGGGGTCGAGGTCACCCATCGCCACCGGGGGGACGCGGTTCAGCGCGGGCTGGGGGATAGCACCGCGCCTTTGTGCGTCGAACAGGATGCGCATCAGGTCGATGTGGGTCAGCGTCATGAGGGAGTTCCTTCCGGTCAGGCAGTGGGCCCGCCCGCCGCTCGGGCGGGCCCAGAAGATTGGTTCAGGAGGTGAGGACCGTCGTGTGGCGGGTCCGAAGGGCTAGGTGATACGGAGCAGGTAGGGAAGGAGTTCGCGGATCTGGCCAACGGTGAGATCGTGGCTGCGGCCCTGCTCATCGATGCCGCACAGCAGGACAGGCCCGTAGTACGGCTTCCACACGCCGCCGTACCGGACGCTCAACTTGGTTGCGGGCATGTTGGCCTCCCGCAGGCCGTGCCCTCCCGCGTCGATCCACATGACTACCTGCGGGCGAAGGGAACGGCGCTCGGCGGCGAAGCAGTCGAGCAGGTCCAGCGTCAGGGGCAGGGTGTCGGCTGCGGGAAGGTTGACGTGCCGCATCTGGCCGTTCGGCAACAGCACGATCGACATACTCATGGATTCGGAACTCCTTACTGGAGCCTGAGCGGGGTTAGGCGCGTTCGCGCTGACGAAGGCCAGCGCGCCCGAACCCATCTGGATGGTTAGACGACGTCGAGCAGGTGCGTCAGAAGGGCACGGACCTGGTCAGTGGTGAGGTCGATGCTGTTGCCCTCGTCGTCCACGCTGCACAGGAGCGCGTTGCCGAAGTATGGCTGGTGGACGTAGCCATGCTGTTGAGCCAACGCGGTTGCGAAGGGGTTGACCGGCTGGGTGTAGATCCCTTCGTCGTCCAACCACATGTCCAGGCGCGAGGTAAGGCGGACGACGTCCACAGACCGGCACCCGATTTCGCGATACATGACGGGCAGGCTGTTCTCGGTCGCTGGCAGGCTGACTTCGCGGACCTCGCCCGTGGGGGACAGAACGATCGCGGTGCTCACAGGGGTGATTCCTTCCGATGGTGCTGGTGGGGCCCGCCCGCCGCTCGGGCGGACCCGGGGATGGACTGTCAGGCGGCGATCACAACGACCGAGCCGTCGAACAGGGCCTCAGCCAAGGCCAACGCCGGGTAGCGCTCGACGAACCTCTCGTCCGCCTTGTTCTGCACCCGCTGCTTGGCGGGCGTCTCCGGCGCATACACAGGCGTGAGCACGATCACGAGCGCGGGGTCGCGTCCCTCCTCGTGCGACTCCTCGGTCAGATGCGGATTCCTGAACCCGTCGTAGGCGGCGAGCTGTACGCGCTGCGAGTGGGTGAGGCTGACGAGGTAGGACCGGCAGAGTTCCCGCGCTTGGACGAACGAGTCCTCCACCTGAGTGAAGTCGTTGTGTATTGCGGTAATCCGGCCCATGTAGGCGAGCGCGTCCATGACGTTGGCGCGGACCTGGATCCATGCGGTGTGGTCGCCCGTGTATCGCTCGGCGATCTGGCGGGCCAGGGCCAGCGACTCCGTCACCCGCTGGGCGGACTCGCAGGAGTTGGCGGAGGCGAGCGGGGAGATCACCGTGATCGCCAGCCGCATGAGCCAGTTCAGGTGGGTCTGGTGGGATGACTCGCGGGTCTTGGCCATTGGGTGTTCCTTCCGGTTGCGGGAGCGCCGCTCGCCCCTGCCGACTCCTCAAACATTAGCAGGCTTCTTTAAAGTTGTCTATGGCGGCGATTCGATTTATCCTGCATAGACGTCGTTAAAGATAGCTGCTAGTGTTTGTTCTGTTCGACGGGAGCGAGCGGCGCTCCTGTAGGAATCACACCGGAAGGAAACGCATGCGTTTCAGGAGCCTCTTCGCTGTGCTGGCGGTCCTCCTCGGCACAGCCGTGGCCAGCCTCCTATTCCTCGTCGATGCCGCCCGTGCGAGCGTCGCCGAGACCGGACAGATCACCACCCCCACCTCGGGCACCGCCCTCACCACAGGCAAGCTGGTCACGGTCAAGGCGGTCATCACCAACGCCTGCACCGGAATCATCACCCTGCGAAACCCCGCAGGCGGAAAGACCAGCCTCGCCACGGAGTCGGGCAACCCGAACTGTCTCGGTGACCTTGCCCTCACCGGAACCTTCACCCCTGACACTCCCGGCGACTACACCCTCACGCTGATCGGGAGCGTGCCCATCAGCGAGGTCAGCGTCACCGCCGCCGCGCCCACCCCGGCCGCGACGCCAACGGATACCGAAACCATCACGGCCACCCCGACGCCCAGCGCGAGCGCCTCCACCGCCACCCCGACGCCCACCACCACCGTGACCAAGACGGTTACGCCGAAGCCCAGCGCCACCCCAACAAAGTCGGCCACGGCCAAGCCCCGCCCGACCATCACCACAACGAAGATCGTCCCCGGCGCTCCGATCACCACAGGCCAGCAGCCCACCGTGATCAACAACATCCCCGCCATGCTCGCCACCGACCCCCCCGGCACCGACCCCAACACGGTCACCTTCCCGACCGCAGCCGCCCCCGTCACCACCGTGACCGCCCAGCCTGACTACACGGCGGCATGGATCGCCTTCCAGAACATGTCCACTGCCAACAAGGACGACGGCAGCATCTGGGACGCCATCCTCCGCGTGATCGGAATCCTGGCCATCCTCGCCGGGATCTCCGTCGCCGCCTGGTTCGGCTTCAAGACCTACCGCAAGCGCGGCAACCACCACTGAGCCCAGACCTAAACCCGCCTGCCCCGACACCATCCAGCCGGGGCAGGCACCTCAAACCCCTGCGCCCAGTGGAGGACCCATGCGCACCCTCACCCGCCTCTTCGGGGACCTGATCTTCCCGCCCCGGTGCGACGACGAGCCCGCCTCGCCCCCCGCCTACTGCCGGACCTGTGACGCCCCCGCCGTGACCTTCGCCCCCGGCTTCGGCTGGGTTTGCGCCAATACCGGCCACTAGGAGCCATCCATGCACCCCGCCGCTGAACTCTGGCTCGCCAAGCTCGCCCTCAGCGCGGCCCACCGCAATGTCACTCGCTGGGGCCGCTGCCTCCGCATCGTGGTGCGCGTCCCCCTGGCCACCCCCATCGACCTCGCCCACGCGCTCGCCATTCGCGACGCCGAGACCCGCCCCTTCGTCGCCAAGGTCCTGGACCGCTACGAACGCGCCCACGGCGACCTCCTGGCCGCCCGCACCGACCTGGCCGACCTCACCCAATAGCTGATCATTGCGGGCCCGTACGAGCGGCGCACGGGCCACGCCCCCGGAAGGAACCCCAGACCTCATGCCCCGCACAGATATCCTGCACAGGCCGGACGACCCCACCAACAGCGACCGCGCCTCCAGCGGAGTGATCGCAGTGATGGCGTACGTCAACGACGCCTACATGCCCGGCAACCGCCGCCTCGCCCATGACGAAGACCTCGACCAAGCCTCCCGAGACGCGATCGGCGACATCCTCCACCGGCTCGAACGCGCCCGCGTCCACCCCGGCGTCATCCTTCGCCAGGCGTACGAGCGATACCGCGTCGAGGCCTGCGACGATGAGCCAGGCGACCGGCCATCCATCGCCTACGCGTACGGCTGCCAGCATTGCCACGCCGAGCGAGGCCAGCCCTGCTACTGGAATTGTGAATCGTGGGGGCTGTACGGCCACACCCGACTGACCGAGCCTGAGCAACTCGACGACGAGCCAACGCCCGTTTCGGCACCGGCCGGGCAGCCTGAGCGCTGCTACGAGTTCGGCCTCTCAGCCAGCGCCACAGCGAAGGTGTACGCCACCAACGCCGACATCGCGCAGGAGCGGCTCGACGCCATCAACGGCATCACAGTCACCATCCCGTGGGAGGACGGCGTCGTCCAATTCACAAGCCAAGCCATCAGCCGTGACCGCGAACTCCTCAACGTCACCCCGCCCGACCCCAATCTGAAGCCCGCCCCCGAGACCACCATCACCGAGATCCCCCTCTGACTCGTCCAGCCGGAGCCGCTCCCACACGGAGCGGCTCCCCGCACTCAGGAATCGACCAGTGAGCAACCTCCCCGTGACCAACTTCGAGCTCGACGCCAAGACGTTCATCAGCGGCGCGGTGACCGCCCGCCCCCGCAGCGAGGCCCGCGCCAAGCTGCGCGACGCCATCGAGAGCCTCAACCTGGCCAGCACCGACCCCGACGTCACCATCAAAGGGCTCACCATCGAAGGCGACATCGACGTCATCGACGAGACCCCCGCCGACGCACCGGCGGACAGCGGCGACCCTGGGCAGGGCGCGGCCGGCCCGCGCCTCCATGAAGGCCTCGACATCTTCCTGCCCCAACCCTGACCCAACCCCGGCGGAGCCATCGAGCGGCGTACGGCCCGCCCAGCACCACCCGAAGGAACACCACCCGTGATACAGCCCCACACGTTCTTCGCATCCGACGAGCTTGACGCGCTCGTCCACGTGGCCGCCGCGTTCGCCGCAGGTCATGACGCTGGAGACGTCACCGCAAGGCAGCGCGAACTCGCCGAGCTCGCCTGCCGAATGTTCCTCGACCCAGACCGCGAGGACTACCAGCTGCCGCCCGCCACCGACCCCGGCCTCAGCCGTGTCCTTGTCACCCTGGAGACGTCCGCGCACCTCTTCCGCACGGTTACCGTTGCCGTGGACGTCCCCTACGCCATCGCCGCCGACCCTGACGCCATCAGTGACCACCTCAACGAGGGCGGAGTCCGCTGGCTGGAGCTCGCCGAGCACTACCGTGCAGATGAAGATGAGGAAGTCACGGCCGTTCGGCTCGGAGCGTCGCCCGAGGCTGCCGCCCTGCACAATTACGCGCTCGACATCGAACTGGACGCGGTGGCCCGTATCAAGGCCCACACGCTGGAAGACGCCAAGCGGATCCTCGCCGAGACGCTGGAAGCCACCCCGCTCGGAGAGGTCGGCCTGGTCCGCATCACCGAGGCCACCATGAACCATCCCCCTCACGTCTTCGAGATCGACGGCCGCGATGTGGAGAGCACCCGCATGTACACCGTGACCGGACTGCTCCACCTCGACAAGTCGCCGTCCCCGCTGTACATCGCCGGAGTCGTCGAGGGCGAGCGTCCGACCTGCGACAGCGACAGCAACAGCGGCGAGTTCGGTGAGTACCAGCGCTACGCCGTGACCGTGGAAGCTCTCAACGCCGACGAAGCGGCCGCCACCGCCGAATCCCTCGCCCTCATCAAGGAAAAGGCCCCCGACTAGGACCTGCCAGACGCCGCCTGACCCTCCAGCCTGAGCGAGCGCCCCGCCGCTTCCGCACTAGGTCGTGGTGATCGTGCTGGCGGGCACGGTCTGGGTACGCCGCTGGATGCGCCCGCCGTACACCGGAATGTCGTGATGATCGACTAGGGTGAGGCGCTCGTATCCCTGCTCACCCCCTGGAACGGTGTTGTGCGTCGCCATCGGTTAGACATCCCCGCCATGCTCCTCGCCGGCGGATACGCGCTGGCGGTCGTGGCCGCCGCCGTGTTCGCGCTGGTAGGTGAGGACATCGGGCCCCTGTGGCGGCTGACGCTGTTCTACGAGCCGGAGACGGACGCCGAGCCGACGCTGTCGCAGATCCTGGCCGGCGTGGACTCCTCGGCGGTGTCGCCGAAGGTGCCCCTGCTGCTCGCGGCCGGCGGCCTGTGGGCCTGGGCGCTCTGGCAGAGCCTGCGGGGCCCGGTGAAGGGGGCGCGGCCGCCCGCGGAGCGCGGCGCGCGCCTGCTGCGGGTGGCGCTGTACGCGGCCGCGGCGTTCTGGATGGTCTATCTCGTGGCGCCCGAGTGGCCCTGGTGGGCGTCGGTGCTCGAACTGCTCGTGACGCTCGGGCTCGTCCTGGCCTTCCACCCCGTGCTGCGACCGGTCATGGGCGCGGCCTCGCTGGTGCTCTTCACAGGTGTCGCGGCCCACGTGGTCATGATCGCCGAAGAGGTGTTCTCCGCGCTCGGCTGGCGCGCGGCCCGGGGGACGCTCGACTTCAGCCTCTACGGCGGGGCGGCGCAGCTCCTCTGGACGATTCTGGTGATCCGGGCCCAGTCGCGCGACGGCCGCTGGCGGCGCGCGACCATCCGGTACGGCGCAGCCGCCCTGATCGTGCCGTTCGCCCTGATCCTCATCGGGATCCCGCTGATGGCCGTCCTCGACCTCGACGACGTGACCGGCGAGGTCATCGGCGGGGTCGCCGGCGCCCTGACGATGATCTGGCTGGTCAGGTCCGCCAACGATCTCGCCGACCCCGGCTGCCGGCCGGTCCCGGCGCCGGTCCGGCTGTACCCGCTCGCCATGACGGCACGCGCGGTCGTGGCCGCCCGGCTGGGGGCGTGCGCGCTGCCGCTGATCCCGGCGCTGGCCAACCTGGGCAACGGCCACGTGCTGTGGATCAGCCCGCACGTGCCGATCTGGCACCTGACCCGCCGGATGGGGGAGGTTCTGCCCGCGATCTGGTGGACCGCGGAGGCCGCCGCCGGGGTCGGCGGCGTGACCGTCCTGGTGCTGATCGCGGCGCACCGGGGGACGCGGCGCACGTTCCGGCTGGCGATGGGCGGCCTGTTCCTTCACGCCGCGGCCGGGTTCACCGTGGTCGTCGGGGTGGTCGCCCTTGTCTGGATGCGCGACGGCTCCCTCGACAACCGCACCGGCCTGAGCGGGGACATCTACGGCGACATCGCGTTCTACAGCCGTGGGACAGAGACGGCGCCCGTGTCCCCGCTCTGGTTCACCGCCGCCTGCCTCGTCTCGGCCGCCCTGCTGTGGTGGGCCCACACCATGCGCGCCGAGGCCTAGTTGGCGCTGGCTGCACGCTCGGGCCCAGACACAAGCCGGCCTCGCCCGCCACTCTCCCTCCCCAACCACCAGGACGTCGAGGACCTGGACCGTGGAAGTGGAGGCACCGGTGCAGACGATCACTTCGCCGAACAAGCATGAGGGCCGCGTCGCGGCGATCCGCGTCATCGTGGTGCACACCATGGAGACGGGCGAAAGCTCGAACGTCGCCGAGAACGTTGCCCAATACTTCGCCAAGCGCTCCACGAAGGCCTCCGCCCACTTGTGCGTGGACAACAACAGCGTCGTCCGCTGCGTCGCTGACAACGACACGGCGTGGGCCGCCCCCGGCTGCAACTCAGACGGACTCCAGATCGAACTCGCCGGGCGCGCCGGTCAGAACGACGCCCAATGGGCTGACGACTACAGCAGCGACCTGCTCAACCTGGCCGCCCGGGAAGTCGCCGCATGGTGCCGGAAGCACAACATCCCGGCCCGGCGGCTTACCCGCGCCCAGCTCAGGGCTGGCCAGCGCGGCATTGTCGGCCACCAGGATGTCAGCGCCGTGTACAAGCGGTCGGACCACTGGGATCCAGGCGGCAACTTCCCGTGGGACGACTTCGTCCGCAAGGTCCGCCGCTACAGCGACGGCGGCAGTCCAGCACAGCCGCCCAAGCCGCCCACCGGCCGGCCAACCGACTGGCCTGCCTTCCCCGGCCGGCACCTCACCTACCAGCCTGGCCAGCCGCTCATGAGCGGCGCGGACGTTACCACCTGGCAGAACCGCATGAAGGCCCTGAAGTACACGATCGTGGTGGACGGCCGCTACGGACCTATGAGCGCGGCCACGACCAAGGTCTTTCAGCGCGCCAAGGGCCTCGATCCAGACGGCATCGTCGGCCCGAACACCTGGCGCGCCGCCGCGTAAGCAGGGCGCCCGCGATATCGGCAGTGTGGGCGCCAACGCCCGACCGTCGTCCATGCGGGGTAAATCCAGCCCGGCCTTACCCCGCTCCAGTCGGTCGGCTGGCTCGCAAAGCCGCGGTGACCGTCCGGCAGGCCAGGTGAAGAGTCAGCCGGTCCACGTCCGCCAGCGACGCCCCAAGATGCCGTTCAACAGCCGCAATCCGCAGTGCCACTGTGTTGCGGTGGAGGTCTAGCCGCCGGGCCGTCTCCGTTGGCGATGAGCCGCAGGCCAAATACGCTTCCAGCGTCTCCAGGAGCGCGAGGCTGTCCGGCGCGGCCAGTACGGGCTCCAGCAGGGAACGCGCGTGCGCCTGAAATGACTCATCGCGGAACCACGCCAGCAACAGCCGTTCAGGGCCGAGTTCACTGATCGACTCAACCGAACCCGGTCCGTCGCTACCTGCGACCATGGCCGCCTGCTGCGCCTGGGCCAGGGTGCCAGCAATCGCCGCAGGTCCTGTCGCCGGTCGGCCTACTCCGCCCACCAGTGGCACATACGCCTGATGATCCACGTAAGTGGTGTTGAACCACTCCACTGCCGTCCTCAACCTGGCCGCAATCGCGGTCGTCTCCGGGTATGAGGGCCGCTCAGGGATTGTCACCCACGACGACCAGCCGTCTACCCGCTCGAACAGCGGCACGCCGAATCCATGTTCAGCCAGCGCGGACGTCAACTGCGGCGTCAGCTCCATGTAGGCCGCGGTGTCGTCAACCGGGGTCAGCCACGTGAGATGGACGCCAACGTGCCAGCCATCGAGCACGATGCCTGCCCGGCCAGCACGAGCGGCCACATGTCCCGGGATCTGGTTCGTCTGCTCCACCTGCAACAGCTCGGAGAGTAGCCCGGTCAGGCGTCCTCGCTCCCGCTCGGCCTGAAGCCGATCCCGCGCCACCCATGCAGCGACCGCAGGAGCTGCGACCTGAAGCACAGCACGGGCCGCCTCCTGCCACGCGGGCCCGCCGTTGGGGACCTCGGACAGAAGCCACAACTGGTGGTCGGTCCACGGCACTGGGCACGATGCCATCACGTGATCGGCGTACCTCTCTGACACCACGCTCGGGTGCCGAGTCGCCTCCTCTGGGGGCGTCCAACGCACCATCCCCGCCATGATCCGCCCATCGGCGGTCACCAGCGCCGCCGTCCCCTTCAACGCCTCGGTGATCACGCCAAGGATTCGGTCGATGGTGCCCGCCTTGGCCAACTTTGGCGCGACGGAGGCAACCGCCCGCGCGTACAGCGTGTCGGGATTCTGCACCAGACCAAGCACTCTGGCGGTCAACGCGTGCGCCGACCCTGGAACCGACTCAGGTCTGACGGCGACGACAGGTAGGGAGAACCGGTCAGCGAGCCGCACTGTGGACCGCGAGACCGCCTCAAGCCGACCGACGATCACGAGCAGGCGCCCACCGCGGCCATGGAGCCGCCGGGTGAACGCCTCCACTAGATGCTGGCTGCTGACGCCCTTCTGGTCGGCCACATCCATGATGGCCACCGAACTGGGCGGGACGCGGCTCAGGTCATGGCCGGTGTGGACGAGGGCCGCGTTCCGGACGACCTGGTCCAAGCCGGCACCGCCGCCCAGCAACTGGTGGCCAAGGAAGGCGTCGTCATTGAGGAGATCGCGGACTGTGATCACGGTCGTCATACTGTGGGGCTCTGGGGCGGGAGCGTTCCAGGGCCGTCGAGGACCCGCAGCCCGAACGCCTCGGGCGTCACGAGCGGCAGTGCCTCGGGAGCCAGCCACGCGGCAGGCGCGGGAATCCGCAGCACGTTCACGTGCCGGCCGGGCGCGATCGTCTCGGCCAGCACCGGCTCCCACGTCCTGCTGTCGAGCACGCAGATGATGTCGGGCACCTGAGCCTTGATCTCTCCACCGTCGATCGCGAGTAGAAATTCATCCGCCATCTCCAGCCGCATCGTCCGCTCGGCCGCGCCCTGGTGCTCAATGGTCAAGGCGCCGCCCGTTCGCGGCCGCGGGTGGCGTACGACCTCGACGACGCCTCCCGAGAACAGCAGGTCTGCGCCGAAGTCGGCCAGCATACCGACGCGGCCGCGCGGGTTCCGCTGGCTGTCCCGGAGCCGCTGCCCCAGCGTGATCGCACCGGAGATGGATCCGGTAATCCCGCACTCCGCGGCCTGCCTGGCAGACATTGGGTAGATCGCTGTCGCAGCCCAGCCGCCCAACGCCGGCAGCGCCGCACGTAGGAGACGCTCGGCATCCGCGTTGTCGCGGGCCACGCTGATGGACACCAGGTTGCCGCTCGTGTCGGCCAGCACCGCGGGCGCGGCTGCGATCCCGCCGGGGTTGAAAGTGACCTGATCAACCCTAGGAAACGCGCGTCCCATACCGTCCGCGTCGATCAACGGCAAGCCCGTCCACGCTGCGGCGGCGCACGCAAACAGGCTGTTCGCGCCACCCACTTCGAACCCATGGATGGCAGCCACGGGTCGCCGAGCCAGGCGGCCTATCTCCGCAACAGCATTCACGAAGCACCCGCCGGCGGGCAACCGCTCGATCATCACGGTGATGCTGCCCGTCGCTGCGATAGGGACGACCAGCGCGTCAGGCCGGAGGTCGCTCGCGCTGATCAGCGGTACCGGCCCGTACTGGGACAGCGCGTGCCGCAGCATCCGCGCCGCCATCCCCGTGTCACCGCCGCCGCCGGACCCCAGCAGGGTCGCGCCGGCGGCAAGGTCATCGACAAGATCAACCGTGATCTCCACGAGGTCAGTTCCGCCCGCCACCGAGCTGCTCGACCGGCACGTAGGGCTCGTCCAGACCGAACCCGGCGGGCCCGAAGCACGCCAGCGCTTCCGGCGAGCGCATGATCTGCGGCGTAGAGATCGCGTACACCGTCAACCGCTGGCCGAAGGACAGCGCCTCGGTGGTGACGGGCGCTCCCGTCTCGCTGTTGAGCGTGCAGATCAGATCCGGGACGATCGCCACCACTTGCCCGTTGCGCCGCGCCACAAGATGCTCGTTCTGGAAGACGATCTCCATCCGGTCGGCCGGATCGTTCATCTCCTCCAGCGTGACCCGGCCGCGGGCGAACCCATCCACCGTCCGGCGGTCGATATCCGCCACCTTGCCCCTGAACAACTGCACGCCATGACTGTAGATGGTGTCGGCCAGCATCGCTGTCAGCGCCTCAAACGGATCCTGATGATGCTCGCGGGCCTCCCGCAGTGTGGCCCCAATCCGGGTCGCCAGCGTGAGCGTTCCCGGCACAGCGGTACGGCGCACCGTGGCTGCGTCCATCGGATAGTCGCAGATGTACGCGGAGCCGCCCATCTGCACCGTCATCGCGCGAGCGATCAACTCCATCCGCTGGTTCGTCACCGCGTCGATAATCCCGGCGTCGCCGTGATCGGACGCGATCGACATGGGCGACCCGGGCACGCCCATCACAGCGAACGTCTCCATCTGGAGCTCAGGGAAGGCCCGCCCCATCCCGTCAGCATCCACAACGGGCAGGCCGGCCTCCGCCCCGAGAAGAAGCGGGATCATCGAATTGAAGCCGCCGCACTCGATCGGCATGGTCGCGGCCGCCCTACGGCCGAGCCGACCCTCAAGGGTCCGCATCGCGGTAACGATGCCGTCCGGGCCAGGCAGCTTTTCCCAGAAGACGGTCGGTGCTCCCATGAGGGCGCACGGCAGCACGAGCGCGTCGTCAGGCAGTTCGTCCACTCCGATGATGCGGATCGTCCGGCCGGCGCGCAGTTGCTGCTCGACCAGGAGCCTGCCCACGTAGGGGTCGCCGCCGCCTCCGGTGCCGAGGACCGCCGCGCCTTCCGCGAGATCGCGCAGCGCCCACATGGTCAGTTCCATGCCCATTCGTCTTCCTTCCCGGTCGCCTCACCGGTGAGATCGAGCTCTCCAACTGCCTTGACCCGGACGCGCACCGCGTTGCCGGGCAGATAGGCGACTGCAACCTCGTCGATCTCCGTGATCTGTACGGTGCCCGGGGCGGCACCAGCTGAGATGGCGCGATCGATCGCCTCGGCGCGCGCCTCCTCCAGCACCTCCTCCCTCGTACGAGAAGCGGTGATGGCGAACAGCCGGTCCACGTCCCCGCCAATCTGCCCGATGGCAGCCCCGATGGCGTTGGCCACGGCGTGGTGCTCAGGCCGGTGCACGGACGGGATACCCGGCAGGCTCGCCGGGATGAGGATGCTTCCGCCCCCAACGAGCACCACGGGCAGTGGTGTCGCCGACACCCTCATACGATCCACCAGGTCGGTGATCCGCTGAGTCATCCAGGCGATCCCGCGGTTGACGAGATTGCGGTCCAGGTGCCGGACAAGGGAGGCGTCGCCGATATCGGCCAGGCCCGCGGCGACGGCCAGATCGGTAGCCGTCAGGACCTGGCCGCCGAAGACGAGAGCCTCCTGGGTCAGCTGATAGCCGACAGAATCCGGGCCCACTTCAAGCTGAGGCGGGCGCGTGACCCGGCTTCCACCGCCGAGCCCCACGGAGAGCACGTCGGGCATTCTGAAGTTCACTCGCACCCCGCCAATGTCCACCTCGCCAGTGGCCTGCCGCGGATAGCCGCCGGTCAGAACGCCTACGTCCGTGGTGGTGCCCCCGATATCCACCACGGCGCAGTCAGGTTGATCAGCGAGGAACGCCGCGCCGCGAGCGCTGTTCGTCGGGCCCGACGCGAACGTCCGCACCGGATACATGCGAGTGAACTCCGAATCCATCAGGGTGCCGTCGTTCTGCGAGAGGTACAGAGGAGCGGACACGCCCACGGCCAACAGGGCTGCGGCGAAGGCCTCGACGATGTCATCAGCCAGGTTGCGCAGGCAGGCGTTCACGATGGTCGCGTTCTCGCGCTCCAAGAGCCCGACGCGGCCAATCTGGTGCGACATGCTGATGTGCAAGTTCGGCAGCTCGGCCAGCAGGATGTCAGCCGCCTCTTCCTCCATCTCGGCATTGACAGGGGAGAACACAGACGAAATAGCGACGCTGCCGATCCCCGACTTCTCCAACTGCGCGGCGACTCGTTTCAGCTCGTCCGGCCGGAGCGGGGAGATGGGGCGCCCGTCGAACTCATTGCCGCCATGGCAGAGATGGACGCTAGCCTGGATCGCGTTTGCTAGCCGCTGCGGCCAATCCACCATCGGCGGCAACGCGGATGTGGCCGGCAGCCCAAGCCGAACTACTCCGGTGGGCGCCAGGCTTCGCCCGGTGACCAGGGCATTAGTGAAATGCGTTGTCCCGATCATGACGCCGTCGATGGCCGAGCGGTCCACGCCAGGTGAGGCGAGGAGTTGCTCAAGGGCGGCCACGATGCCGCCCATAACATCAGGGGTGGTGGCGGTCTTGATGGATGCGAGGACGGTGGTCCCGTCCATCAAAACAGCGTCGGTGTGGGTGCCGCCGACGTCGATCCCTACTCGCAAGGGATGGGCTCCTGTTCGTGTAACTGGGGCAAGTTGCAGCAGGCTGCCGCGGTCCGCCGAATGGCTGGGACCGCGGCAGCGGATACTAGGCGGAGGGTTTGCCACGGCTGGGGGACCCGGTCAGGCCCAACTTGCCCGCGACCACGTACAAGACGAACGCGGCCAGCAGGGCGTTGAGCGCAGGGATTCCCCATTCGAGGTACTTACCGATGGCGGCGGCCGCGACCCAGATGACGAGCGCGGCAGGCACCCAGTTGGGAGCAGACGTGGGGACGCTGCCAGTCGCGCGGGACTCCTCCAGGAGGCTGCTCCAGCGGCGCACCACGTAGTACTCAGCGACCATGATTCCGGCAATGGGGGGAATGGCGACGCCGAGCAAGATCAGAAAGTCCACCAGGTGATCGGCGATCCCGAGCGCGGCCAATGTCGTGCCGACGACACCCAGAATGATCGTGACCACAGCTCGTCCGGCGCGGACGCCGAAGGTGGTGTGCAGGACGTTGGTGATGCCGAGCCCCGCGGCATAGAGATTCCAGTCGTTCGTCTTCAACGTTGCGGCAACCAACACGATGGTGCCGATGACGCCAGAGGTCGTGGTGACGATGGTGACGATGTCGCCAGTCCGCAAAGCATGAGCCAGGAGCACACCGACCAGCGCCAGCACATACTCGCCGAGCGTGATCCCCACGACGGTCTGCTTGACCACGTCACGAGCGGTGCGGTTGAAACGGCACATGTCCGGCGAGATGACCGCGCCGACAATGAAGCCGCCGGCGACCAGGGTGGCGCCCTGGGCGAGGCTGAGTGCCGGGCCGGGCGGGGCGGAGGCGATGAGGTCGCCCAAGGGCTGTTTACCAAGCTCGACGACGATGGCCCAACCCGCAAGAACGAGGAAGGCAGGAACTGTGATCCACGCGGTCCAGGCCATTCCCGCGAAACCGGGCACCACGATCGCGGTGATCGCCAGACCGCCTACGATCGCCCAGACCCACGCGGGGCCGCCCAGAAGTGAAGAGAGGCCCTGCCCGAGCACCGCGGACTGGACACCGAACCAGCCGAGGAGCGCCGTGGCGATGACCAAGCTCACCAAGCCCGATCCGTGGCGGCCGAACCCTGTCCAGCGCGCCAGCACGCTGGTCGATAGGCCCTCACGCATGCCAGCGATGCCGATCGCGATGGCGACGATCTCCAGGATGACGGCGCCGAGCGTGACGGCGAGGACAGCCGACCAGAACGTCATCCCCATGCCGAGTGTTGCGCCGAGCAGGAACTGCGACAGGGCTGACAACAGGCCGAAGCGTTGAATCGCGACGGTTGGCCAGCCGTACCTGGCCGCCGCCGGCACGCGTTCGAGAGCGTAGTCGTCGCGAGCTAATCCGTCATCGGTCGCCATAGGCGACGCGGTTGAGGTCATAGGCACCGTCCCTTCGTTCTGTGCGTGGGGGAGACGCTAGAGCTCACCTGAGAGCTCTGTGAAGAGGCGATCCGCCCAGAATGGAAGCCATGAAAAGGCGATTTGCCTATGAGGTTGAACGCTCAAGCATGCGTGGTTACGACACGTAGCCCAACAGGCTGGACAGTTGCCGCGGACCAGGTCGGCCACGTTGCCCGCTGTAACGAGAGTCACGGAATCGCAGCATGACCTAGCCCGATCTACTCCAACAGGGGATCCCCACAACCCAAGGTCCTCTCCGGAGCTGGTAGGTGCGCTTTCCCTATTGGCGGAGCTGGAGGTCGAAGTGCACTCCCGCAGCACGCGGGCCATGCGAACCGCCCATTTCGATGTCGGGATCTTCGGGTCATAGTGACCCCTCCAGCCAATTGCTCCCGCTCCCGTGGAGCACCCACAGTCCATCCGTCCAGGCCCCGCCTGCTGTTCGACGAAAGCAACCACCATGCCCGCGTTCCGCGACGCGACCGCTCCCGCCAGGCGCACCACCTGCCCCTGGCCGTAGGTGCTCGCAACGGACTTTCCCCTAGGACCGCCAGACGTGACCATTCCGCCCAGCGATCACGACTACCTCTTCAGCCTCTACCTGCGCGCCCTTCAACGCCCCAGCACCGAGCAGCCCGACAGGTTCGCGCTAGTCAACGCGCTCGCCGCCGAACTGACCCTCTCCGACGAGCGCGAGAAAGTCCTGCTCGCGCTGCTGTCGCTGGAATGCGAGCGCCTCGTCACCGAGGAAGACCTAGAACCCAAGAAGATCATTAGCCATCTTCGCCAGAACACGACCCTCACCCGCGGAAAGACCTTCATCTACGACTTGCTGAAGAAGGCGCCCGAGGCGAGCCAGGTCATCGGCGCCGTGCTCGAACGGGAGGAAGACCTCCTGAAGCTTGCCGTCGCCGACCCCTCTACAGGCCACACGTACCGCCTACTCGCCCAGGTACGGATCATCCAAATCCGCGACGCCGCCAGGCGCATTCTGGGGAGATTTACGCGCCTCGACGCCGCCGCGATCGTTCCTGCCGGCGTGGCCGGCTTCCTCGGAGGGAAGTCCCTCGCAACGTCGGGCAGCGCAACGGGAGCCGCTGCCGCAGGCACAGCAGGGGTAGGGACCGCCGGCACCACCGCGGCGCTAAGCGGCGCCAGCGCCGCCGTGGCCACCTCCAGCACCGTCACCGCAGGCGGCTCCGGCCTGCTCAGCATCGCCAGCGGCGCCATCGCCCAGGTCGCCACCGCAACCGGTGTCACCCTCACCCAGGCCGCCACCGTTGTAGCCGCCGGCGGGCTCCTCGCCACGGCGCCCCTTCTGGCCACCGGCCCGCCGCCAGAGCCGCCCGCGGCCGTCGCCGAAGCCGCCCCGAGTTCGCCACCCACGGACGAGCCCGCGGCGCTGCCCGACCAATCGTCACCTACACCGGATGTCCTCACGACCGGTTCCTCCGGAACGTTCCCAGCCACCCCAACCCCCGCAGCGATGAGCACCGCCACGTCGCCGCCAGCGCAGCCAGCAACCACCGCCCCACCTACACACCCCGCGACCGCGACAGCCGCGACCTCCGCCCCGCCAACGAAGGCGACCACGGCCCACACGGCAACAACGAAGGCAACCAGCACGCCGACAGCCCCAGTCCCAGCGACAACGGAACCCCCCATCCACACGACAAGCACCGCCACGGCAGCACCCCCGCAGCCGAGCTCCTCGCCCGAGCAGTCGTCAACCCCTCAACCGTCCACAACCCCCTCCGGCCTGCCCACCCAGACACCCATCACGACTCCTGAGCCATCCACAACGCCCGAGCCATCCGAGACGCCAGAACCAACGCCCACCCCAAGCCCAACGGCGACAGGCACCCCGCCACCAACCTCGACGGCCACGCCCAACTCGGCGGCGTGGGGCAAGGATGCCGACAACGAGCGTGATCCCCGCCCCTTCGACACCTCGCCAACCCGCGGAGAACACACCGTCACCCCGAACGTCGGCCTTGACCTCAACAGCAACCTGTCGCAGACCCTGCCCACCCCGGCATCAGGCTTCTGGTACGGCGGCACGACCAACACCCTGGGGTGGCAATGAGCGCAAGCCCGCGACACCCACTGCCGTGGTGGGAAGACCCGCTGATCGCCCCCACCGGACACGCCCCAACACGCCACCTCGACCCGATCCTCTCCGCGACAGCCGGCCGCGACATGCATCGAGCGGGCTGCGAATGCGGCGACTTCTCCGGACCCGTGGTCGCCAACGGCGAAGAACTCTGGAACGCGTTCGGCAGGCACATGCTCTGCGTACAGCATGAAGCGCACCGCGCCGCGTCGTGACCGTCCTACGCCCCTGGCCTGAACTCGGGGGCGTACCCTCGCCCCATGAAGGGGGAGCACTTCGACCCGGCAGACCTCGCGCACCTGGTTAACCAGACCATCGACGTCCAGACCCAGGACGATGACGACGTGTCCTTCCCGCTAGGCCGCCCCACCCGCTTTCACTGGCCAGCGCGAAACCGCACCTACGAGATCATTGGGTGGGAACGCGACCCCTGGTGCGAATCCCGCCCGTGGTGGACTGAGAACGACCTGCCGCCCGACGCGCCCGGCGACGACTGGTACTACAAGGTCCGCGCCAAGTCCGCCCACATCGATCGCGACGGTGTCCTCGTCATCAAACTTGACACGGCCCGGCGCACATGGACCCTCATCGGCTTCGAAGACTGATGCAGCGGCGCTCAGATCACCCGATGCTGGCCTACCTGGTTTCGCCGAAGGGCGGAGCCTTGAACAAGCCCTTAGGCGTGCGAGTAGAACAGACACCCACCCGTAGGAGGGGAGACGCTCTCCAGGGTGGTGCTGTACCCACACCGCAAGATCGTTAGGGGAGGGGACAGGGTTCGACTTGGACGCCTACTGTGGGTCTAGGGCCCCCTGTCCGCAGGAGTGCGAAGCCCGGCCGACAGGGGGCCCAGCCACCTCGGACTAGCCGGGGTGACGCGGATCGAACCAGATCCACAAGATCCACAACAGCAGTTTCAGTACCGCCACCGCTATGTGAATCCCCTTGCGTGGCTTCTTCCGCTCGCCGTCGTCGCTGTCCACTCGGGACCCTCCTCTCCACCGGACCTTCCGGTATCGCAGTCCGGACGGGCCGAGAAGAGCAACGGCGCCCGCTCATGATGACGCAGAACGGTGAACCGTACATCCAGTGCTCTGCACTACAAGGAGCGACCTTGTCCCTCGTGGGCTGAAAGAAGCAGTCCAGGGGAGGACGATCCGCACCCGGAGGCGCTCAACAGCACGTTCCGTGAACGCGGGCCCAAGCGACGCTGCGGTCCGTACCGCTCTACCACCTGCTGCGATACTCTCTGAATCGAAAGAGTCTTCGATTCGCTAGGCGTCACCGATGTCCACCGACAAACCCGCCCCGCAGCCCGTCGAACTCCCGCGCAATGCTGCCAAGGCCGGGTACCTTCACGCACTTCGGGAGCACCTCGATGGCACCCGCGAGGCTTGCATCTCCTGGGTGGAATACGTGCCCGGCTACCGCGGCGGGCTGGAAGAGCGTGGCCCTGTGTGGGTGCCTGAGGATGAGGTCGTCCGCATGCGCGACGTCCGCTACGACGAGATCGACATTGCCATTGAGAGCGTCGCTGCGGCGGTGCCGGAGGTCGTTCACGCTCCAGCACCGCCAGGCTGGCCCGCGGTGCTGCCGCCGCCCAGCGTGTCGGTGGGGGAGGAGCGCCTGGCCGCCTGGCTCCTAGACGCCATCCCGCCCGGCTATCGCGCCCACGAGACGCTCGTCGCGCAGCCGCTCGTTCTTGCCTGGATGGCCGCCGAACACACCCGCCAGGCGATCGACGCGCACACGAAGGGCTACCGCTCGGCGGCTGTCGAGCTCAAGCAGTACGAGGAACCGGAGACCATCCAGGAGCTGCTGGAGGTCTACTCGGTCGAACTCGACAGGCTGCATCGCCTGTTGAAGGAGGTCTACGCGGTTAGCCGGTACCTCATCAACGCCCACTCCTGAGGATGATTCGCCTTGTCGAGAGCCCCTATAGACAACTTTAAAGAAGCTTGCTAAGGTTTTGATCTGTGAGCGGCAGGCAGCCGCGACCGGCTACAGGGCCCTTCCTCGGGAGTTGCAGATGACCGCCATCCAGATCGCCTCCATCGTCATCCCGTTCACGCTCAAGGGCGGCACGCTCCTCTTCGCGTACCTCGCGCGCCGCAACCAACTCCGCAACGTCGCCGAGAGTGCTACCTACCCGCGCGTCTGCGTCGGCACCGGCGCTGACGGCACCCCGATCTACCTGACCGCCCCCGCCGACCTCACGGCCGACGTGATCCGCCAGCGTCGCGGCGACGCCTAAAACCTCCCGCGAGTGCCCGCCTCGCCATCCTCAGCCGCCCCAAGGCATTAGTAGCTGGAATGAAACTTCCAGGAACTAATCGTGCAAGGGGTCACGAAAGGAAGCAGCCCGTGACGTTCAGCGAGGACCTCGCAGAGAACTACCCCCGCCCCAAACTCCTCGCCATCGACCCCTGGGACTGCGCCTGCACCGAATGCCTCATCGGCGAGTACAAACCCCTCCGGTACGCCACCCCCGAAGACATCGCCCAGATGCTCACCGACCACCTCGGCAACAACACCGGCATCACCTTCAGCGTCACCGCCGCCATCGCCGCCGACATCCGAGACGGCGAGACGCTCGCCACCGCCGAAATCACACACCAAGTGATCGTCGCCTGCCGGTACAAATCCTGGACCGTGGAACCCCACCTCCTCGGCTTCTCCACCAAGTAGCCCCCCGCCGCCAGGCGCCCCCGCCCGGCGGACCCAGCCCTCCCGGAGCAGCCCATGTCATCCAGCGACGCGATCCTCGCCTACGGCTACAACCTCGGAGACAGCGGCTCGTGGGACATCCACGAGCTCGAAGACGACTACGACAAGCTCGTCACCCTCGCCTGGTACGACGAGGACAGCGACGACGACCTCGAAGACCAGGCCATGCGCCACCTCCTGAACGCGTCCGGCTTCACCGAGACGTCCGCGACCCGCCGTGATGACGACTACTGGACCCGCGAGCAAGAGGCCATGCAACGCATCGGCGTCCAATTCGACACGTACTGCAACCACGTCGAACCCATGCAGGTCATCGCCGCCCACATCATCACCGTCAACCGCGGCTCCACCCTCCTCATCGAGCCCGACCGGCTCGCCACCGGCCCTCAGCGCCACGACTGGGACACCAAACTCGCCGCCGCCCTGGCCACCCTCGCCATCACCCCCAAGCAGCCCGCCCCCGCCTGGATCCTCTGCTCATACGGAGACTGACCACCCCGGCCGCCGAGCGTCCGGCGCCCCGATACCTGGAGCCGACAGCCACATCACCGCCCACCGCCACGGTCGAGCTCAAGTTCGACGAGTGAGCATCCGTCCTGCCCCGTCGCATGCACCGGCGACCACAACGAAGCCCACACAGAGGAGACAAGGTGAACGAAACTGACGGCTTCAAGGGCATGGCGCTCACCTCATGGGGAGCGACCAACTACATCCGGCGCGTCCAGGGCGGCCAAGCCGCACTCATGGCCACGCACGCCCCCGCAAACTGGGACGCCCCGGACACCTGGTCCGAGATACCCAAGTGCCCGACATGCCGCAACCACAGGGGCAAACAGCTCGCCTGGCCATGCCCGACGTACGTGCTCATCCTGCACGGGCTGGGCTACGACACCAGCCCGGCGATCCGGCTGATGACCGCGCTGGGCATCAAGCCGCCGAAGCTGCCCGACGTCTGGGAACTGATCCACCAGCAGAGGAGCACCTGATGGCGGAGAAGACCGACATCGCACACGTCACCCTCCAAGACCTCCAGCCCGGCCGCCTCGTCTACATCCCCGCCGGCGCCGCCCTCTCCCGCGAACGCCCCCTCGCCCTCATCATCGGCGAAGCCACCCCAGCCAAGGGACTCCCCGGAGACGTGCGGCTCGACGGCCAGGTCCTCCGCGCGGACGGCTCCAACCCCTACCGCTACAAAACCGCCTGGTTCATCGCCACCATCGACAAACTCCGCATCGCCCCGCCGGGCATCCGCCGATGCGCCGCCGCGCACTGCCCCGCCTCCTACCACACCATCGCTATGCGCAAGGCGAACCCATAGCCCCCGGCTGGCGCATGCTCCAGAAAGGCATCCTCGGCGGAACCAACCTCTGCCCCCGCCACGCACCCACCGCCACCCCAGACGGCACCGCCCACCTCCACGTACCGGAAACCATGGACCGTGACACCGGCGTCATCACCTGCACCTGCGGAGTCCCCATCCACCCCCTCGTGGCCCGCAAGGACGCCCCCATAGTCCGGGGAGCCTGCGTACTCGCCTACGGCTCCCACATCGCCGCCATGACCTCACGGAGAGCCTCATGACCACCACCACTGAGAACCCTTTGACCAGAGGGCAGACCCCGCCCCGGGAGTTTCGGGAGGCTAACGCGCGCGTACGCGCGAGGCGTTGGTGGGAGGGCTGGGATGGCAGGTCGCAGGCGGAGTATGTGCGCCGCTACCACGGGGTGCCGACGTATCGGGGGGATCGGGTGGTCGTGGACGGGCGGCCGGGCCGGATCGCGTCGTTCGTGGGGGGTGGTCTGCGTGTGCGGTTCGACGGCGGCTCGGGGTGGAGCGTGCCGTGTCACCCGCCGTGGCGGGTGATGTACGTGGACGGGTCGGCGCGGCCTGCCAGGCAAGGAGGGCAGGGCGAGTGAGCGGCTTTAATGCTGCCGTCGTCGTACCCGGGCCTGGTGGCGGGGATGCCGAGGCAACCTACTACCGGCATCGCAACCACGACTTCCGGCAGGAGATCGTGGTGCGGGCATGGCGGCCGGGCGTCGGCACCCTGTGGGGGTTGACGGTGACCGGTGATGAGGGCGGGTTCGAGCCGCAGGTCGCCGTCCACGTCCGCGCCGGCGCGTTCTCGATCTACACGCGGTTCCCTGCGTTCTGGTCGGCGCTGGCCGAGCGGCAGCCCGGCACGCTGGACGAGGTCGCGCGCATCCTCGACGAGCTCGGCGTGGCCGATGAGACTGCCGACGTCGAGCGGTCCCGGGCGGTGACGTCGGCGCTGCTGGCCGAGGAGTTCGACACCTGGCGGGACGGCTGGGAGGCCGACCCCGATGAGGAGCCGCTACCGCCCGACCCGCACCCTGACGACTACGAGCCCGACCCCGGGGAGACTACTCAGCCGGAAGAGGCCCGCTGATGGACCGCCCGTCACCGCCCAAGATCGACCTGCGCACCGCCGAGGAGAACGCCGCCGCCGGGCACCGGCAAGCGGCGCGCGACGCCTACTACGGGGTACGGCGCCGCCTCGCCCGCCGGGCATTCCACGACGAGACGGCGTCGCCGTACGACCTGGTCGCTGACGCGCTGTTCCACGCGTTCGCCGACGAGATGTACGCGGCGCTGTCCAGCCCGGACTTTACGCACCGGCTCCAGGAGCGCGGCCTACGGATCGGACCCGCCCTGGACGAGGGCGTGCCGCCCGAGGCGCCTGACGAGTGGGCGCACGAGGTGCTCGGCTTCGGCGATCCGGACGGAACGCCTGTCGAGCCGATAGAGCTGATCGACAGCCTGTACGCAGCGGCGTGGCGCGCCGGGTGGGAAGCCCACGCCGCGGCGCTCCCGGCCGGAGAAGAGGAGAACGAGCGTGACGACTGCTGACCGGCTGCCCGCCGTGGCCGCTCCCGCCGGCGAGCTGCTCGCCGACGACGTCGTGGTGCGAGTGGACCCGATCCGGAACCCGTACCGGTCGTATCTGGACAACCTGCGGTCGCCCGGGTCGAAGACGGCTATGAGCGGCTGCCTGGACCGGCTCGCCCGCATCATCCGCGGCAAGCCGCTCGACGACCGCGCTGTGACGGGGGAGGACTTCCCCTGGCACGTTCTCCGCTACGAGCACACCACCCGGCTGCGCGCGGAGATCCTCAAGCAGGGCTGGTCAGCCGCCTACATCAACAAGCACCTCGTCGCCTTACGCCGGGTGCTAAAGGAGGCGTGGCGGCTGCGCCTCCTGCCCGCCGAGGAGTACCAGCGCGCCATCGACCTCGAACAGGAGAAGGCGTCCACGCTCCCGGCCGGGCGGCATATCCCGTCCGAGGCGCTGGCCGTCCTCCTGGCGGTGTGCGACCACCCCAGGCCGGCCGACGTGCGTGACCGCGCCATGCTCGCAACCCTGTACACGTCCGGGGTACGGCGCGAGGAACTCGTCACCCGCGACCTGGCCGACTGGGATGCCGAGACCAACGGGATCCGCGTGCTCGGCAAACGCAGCAAGGAGCGCATGGCGTACGTGCCCGACGACACCGCCGCCCTCATCGAGGAGTGGATCACCGTGCGCGGCCGTACCCCCGGCGCCCTCTTCCCCGCCCTGTGGAAGGGCGGACGCCCGCGCGCTGACGACCACGGTCGGCCCGCCCGCATGACCGGGCAGGCGCTCCGAAAGATGCTGACAAAGCGCGTCGGCCAGGCCGCCAAGTTCGACCCAGCGATCGGCAAGCAGCCGATCAGAGCGCACGACTTCCGCCGCACCTTCATCGGCGAGCTCCTCGACGCCGGCGTGGACCTGGCCACGGCGCAGGCCCTCGTCGGACACTCCTCCCCAGCAACTACCGCACGGTACGACCGGCGGCCGGAGAAGACCCGCCGTGCTGCGGTCAACCGGCTTCGCCTTCCTGGCGAGTCACTGGTCAACCAAAGCCCGGGTTGACATACAGGGCAGTGGCTCTGTCGAGATCGCCGAAGCCTCTCAGACGGTGCCATCGTCATCAGCTCGTGGAAGATCGGGATCGCCTTCCTCGCTGCTGATTTCAGTTGTCGGGTCGTCAGCCCAAGGCCTCTGAACGGCTGAGGTAGCCCATTCGCGGGTTATCCAATGCACTTCGTCATTGTCAATCATGTGAATTGTGGTGTCGTTAAGCCAGACATTCCCAAGACCTGCGGCGAACCGAACGTCGGCTATCCGACGCTTCAGATCTTCATCCAAGCCGAGGCCGGCGGGAGCGAGGATTACAGCTCCGACGGAGCGCTTCCACTCACATACAAGGAACTCCCTGTCGCGCACGTAATCTTGGATTCGTGATTTGAGGAACGACTCCAGTTCGTCGGTGTCCTGGCCCAGAGTCGAGGTTTGCCTTCGATGTGGCTTGACCATCTTCCCAATTGCGGCAGCGGGGCTGCCCATGAGGTTGGTTGCGTGTCTCACGCCGCGGACGACTCGGGTGATCGGCAATCCCTCGGTGTCCCGCGTCATGTGGAGCAGGTCAGGGATCCACTCCTCGTTCAGGACCTGCTCACGGATCTCCTCTGGAAGATCTTGTGCAGCGCGGTGAAGCAGCCACAGGGGGAGGCGCTCCAAACGGGTGGCGGCTTCCTGCTTGATGAGGTCGCTGCATGTAGTGCACACCACGGTTACCAGCACCCCGAGGAGGGTGACCAGGGCGCCTAGCGTGAACAGGAAGGCTGTGGCGAGCAGGTCGTAGATCAACGGCAGCCGCCTCGGATGATGACGGCCTCGGCGTCGGCGGACCTGGGCGGACGGTACTGGTTGCTGATCTCCGTGAGCTGGTAGGTGGCCTGGAGTCGGCCGATCTCGGTAAGTAGGTAGCCGCGCCGGCGAGGTCGCCCCGCCTGGGACGGGTCGATGTCTTCCTGGTGACCCTCAATCCACCCGGCTCGCTTCAGTTGGGCGAGGATCGGGTAGAGCGTGCCGCTTGGCTGGCCCGTGGCCTGCATCAAGTCGTAGCCATAGCGTGCCTGCGAGGGGTCTTCCAGGAACTGTTTCAGGATCTGCGCCACCTTGGGTGTGACGCTGACCGGAGTCTCCTCAGGTTCCATGTAGGAGATCCTACATAGGGGTAGCCCAGGGTGAGCGTGATTGGCCGGACGAAGTCAGAACGGTGCTACAACCCACCTCGAAACAGCACCTCTTGACTGCTTTGTCCGTTTTTGTAGTGTGGGGGCGTGGCGGTCTGGCGAGGCCCGAAAGGCATCGAAGTCGAGGCGATCATCCTCAATGACGCCCCCACCCTGCGCGCCGTCCAGCGCTTCGGCGACCGCGCCGTACTGCTCGGGTATTGCCGCTCGGTCGCCGATTTGAAGAAGCTGGGCATCGACCTGGCCGACCTCGAAGAGGCCGACAGCGCGCCCTAGCTGGCGACCGCGTCTACCGACGCCGACGTACGCGCCGTCGCGACACCCCCTCCACATCACGTAGCCACGCGCCGTGCTGCCGCCTGCGCTCGTAGGTGACCGCAAGACCAAACCGGCGAGCCTCCCCGCTCCGCTGGCATCCCTCGCGCCGCCGCGCCCACTGCTCCTGCTGGTGCGGGCGCCCTACGCGGTCCCACACCTCCAGCCAGCTATCGACCTGGCGCATGGCCGTGTCGGCGCGGGAGACGGCACCGGTCTCCACCTGCCAGGCGTAAACGATGTCGGCGAGGAGGCCCCGGTGGAGACTCCGCGTGCCGCGCAGCGCCGCGCTGAGGGTAGAGAGCGGCATCCCGATCCGGGCCGCGATCCGAGTCTGCGTGACGTGGCTCGTCCGCAGGAGCCGCCGCACCGCGTCGAGCAGGTCGCTGTAGCTGCCGACAGCGGGCGGCCAGCCGCCACGCTCGGCGATGCGGTGCTCCCGCCGGCGGGCGCGATGCACCTCGGCCGCCGAGTTCCACATGCGCGAGCTCTCGTCTCGGCCGACGCCGAGCACAGCAGAGATCGCGAGGACGGCAGCCTGCGAGGGCAGGACGCGACCCGATAGCGCCCGCGAGATCACCGTAGGCGAGTATCCCGTCCTCCGTGCGAGCCAGGCCTGCGTCTGCTCAGACTCCTCCAGCCGCGCGCGGAGTAGACCGGCCAGCCTCAGCACCGCCCGGCGCACATCGCCGTTACTGCTGACCACACTCCAGCCCATGATGATCACCCTCCCTGCCGTGTCGCTGGCTGCCTGCCAGCAGGTCATGGCCCGAGGATGCACCTGCTCGCCGACTTCCGCGACCCCTTGCACCGGCCCCGCTACAAACATCCCTTGCACCCGACCACCTTCCTAAAGATGCAGGTCAGGAGGCACGTGAGGTGTCTATTCATGATCTTTAGGAGCTCTTGCCGAGTTCGCGTCCACCCACCCGGATCGTAGGCAGACGCTAGCCACAGCCGCTTCATACGGTCCTCTCCTCACGATGGAGAGGACCGTTTCTCATGCCCCGCTTGTTCCCCCGCCAGAAGACCCGCGCCCCTGACCGGCTGGAGATCCGGCTCCCGCCCCCGCGGCTCACTGTCCCCTGGCACGTGATCGTGCTCCGGTACTCGCCGACGTCCCGCCGCACCTTCCGCCGCGTCCTTCTCGCCGCCCAAGCCCACGGCATCACCGTCAAGGTCCAGCACGACCACGGCATGCTGTTCCGGCTTCATCTGCTCACCCTTACCGGCACCCCGGCCGCTCTGGCGAGCTTCCGCAAGCGCCTGGACCAGCTGCACCCCCTGCTCGCCCCCTGGTGGGCCCGATGAATGGCCTGTCCCTCCGGCGCGGCCGGCTCCTCGTTGCGCCGGTCGGCACCAGCCCGGCCAGCCGAGACGGCTGGCAGGAGGTCAGTGCCACCGACAACGTGAACTACGCGCCGCACCTCATCGAGCGGATGCTGGCGGTGCCGCAGCGGCTCCCGGCCCGCGTCACGTTCACCATGCCGTTCCGGATGACCCGCTGCTCCTGGCGTGTGCACCGCCTCGTCTTCGGCAAGCCCCACCCCAGGCAGCAGCAGGCCAAGGCGCGCTACCGGCAGCGAGCCCGCCGCCGGGCAAGAGGACGCCGATGAGCCGCCCCTACGACGAGCTCAGTTCCCGCGACCCCGGCACCGCCACGCCCAGCTTCGATGTGCAGCAGGCCCGCGACATGGTGGCGTGGCTCCGCGCCACCATCACCGGGACCCGGGTCCTGGCCGAACGCGCTGAAGGCGGCGCTGTCGTCTGGCACATCCAGGCCAGCGACCACCAGTTCGTAGACCTCGCGTTCCGCCTGCCTGGCGGGACCGTCATGCCGGTCACGTACGGCGGCGACGAGGGCGCCATGATGCGGCGCGACGCCGAGCACACCGTACGCCACAACCCCCTGCACGAGTACCAGATCGCCAAATACCACCTGAGCCTGCTCGACCAGCACGCCATCCGAGAAGACAAGATCCACCGCTACGACGACGACGGCGGCCGCCACCTCGTCCCGTTCGCGACCTGCACCTACTGCGACACCGGCAACCCGTACGAGGCGCCGCACATGGGCTACCCGTGCCCCACCATCCGCGGACTCCTCGCCGCCCACCACGCCCTGCCCGGCTTCAACCCCGAATGGACCGAACAATGACCATGGCCGTAGACCTGATCGCCGCCGCCCGCCAGAACCTCACCGAGACGGAGCGGATGGTCCACGCCGTCCTCGCCGACCCCGGCTACGTCACCGACAGTCCCGCCGCCGCAAGCATCTTCATGCAGGACGGCCCCGGCGTGCTGCTTCGCATGGTGGCCGCCCACCACGAACTGCTCGACCAGCTCGAAACCGCCAAAGCGCGGAACAAGATCTCCGCGATGAACTACGCCGATTGGATCGACGGCAGCCGCTACGAGCGGCCGCTCTCGGACGGGCCCGATGCCGACGTCATTCCCGGGCTGGAAGCCGCTGTGGGCACGCTGTCTGCCGGAGAGCGGGACCCGGCACCTGGGGTGAGGCTCTGGCTGGAGCAGCTCGCAGACCACTGGCAGCACGACACCGACGAACCGCCCGTCCTCCCGTCGCACCTACGCGTCATGATCGTCGAGTCGTGGGTGTCCTGGGCCGCCCGCGCTGACATGGACATCCGCACATCCGGCTCCGAAGCGGGGAAACTCCACACGACCGGGCCCATGAAGGTCATGTTCCACGCCCGCCTCTGGGACGGCCGCCAGATCGACAGCAGCGAACACGAAGCCTCCATCTACGCCGAGCCGCAGGCGGCTGCCGATGCTCGCTGACCAGCCCACCCTCGCCGACCTGCTCGCCGCCAACGTAGAACGCCTTGAGATCGCGTACGGGGACCGCCAGCCGGCCGCGGAGGAGCACCTCGTGCCGTCGCGAGATCGGCCATGACGCACTCCCCTCAGACGCATCCGGTGTCCGAGGAGGGCCCTGACGACTTCGACATCGGCCAGCACGTGGAGCGCACCCTCCTGGCCGACGTCACACGGTACGAGCACCGGCTGTTCGTCTCCCGGGCGGAGCTCGACGCCGCCGCCGCCGGGAATCCGACCGGCCTCGCCCCATTCCTGCGGAACATCGAACTCTTCGACGCCCAGCTCACCATTGCCACCCACCTGCGCAAGCTGCGCGCACGACCCCGCCGGCACATCCCGCCAGCCCTGTTCCCCACCCTCGCCGCCCAGGAGACTTTCATGGATCCGCAGGACACGCTGACCATCATCTGCGCCTACGACAACGCCGAGACCCACACCGTCCGGCGCGCTCTCGGCATCGCCACCAACCAGATACTCGAAGCCGCCGACGCCGAGCGGCTGGCTGGCGTCTGTGTGCTGGACTTGCACATTGTGGAGACGCCCCGCTTTCTCCAGCGGCCGGACGCCGGGAGCATCCGCAAGGTCCTCCACGCCGTGAGCCAGGTGTGCCGGAACGTCACCCGCGCCACCCACGACGGCGAAGGCCAGCCGGCTCCACACCTGCGCGGCGGCCCGCAAACACTCCTGAACGGCGCCGTCGTCGCCCAGGGCAGCAATAGCAGGGAGGCCGCGTTCACCAGGGAGACACTCCGCGAGCTCCTCGACAGCCAGAAGCCCGAAGAGGCCGCCGCCACGGTGCACGAGCACATGCACCTCGGGTTCGGAGACCACCCCGTCGTCAAGGAAATCATCCAGCGCCGCTACGCCGCCCTGGAGGCCTACCTGACCAGGGATGAAGGGGAAGCCGCCGAGCAGTCCATCAGCGAGGAGGACGCGCACGCCCTCGTCGCGCACATCGCTGCCACCAGAGAACGGCTCGCCAGCCGCCCGCACCTGACCGTCCGCCTGCCCCCGCTCCCCGAGCAGGTCGTCCCAGGCCAATACCTGGCCACCATCTACGGCGTCCGCATCGTCGTCGCCAACCCGGCACCCGTCATCACCGAACAGCACGGCAACCCCGCCGAGCACGCCACCTACCAGGAGCTCGTCGATCGTTCCGTCCCCACCGGGACACGACCCCACAAGATCGGCCAGTACCTCATCCCCAACATGGACAACGATGAGCCGGCGCGCCAGCACGCGGAGAAGCTCGCCAAGAGGCACGTTGCCGAGCAGCTCGCCGAGCCGCACGTCCTCATCCTCCTCCGCCGCGGCGACCTGCCCTTCGGGCAGTGGCCGCTGCCCGAAGAACCGGGAGCGGGCGTCGTGCTCGTGCTGGGCGTGACCGTCCGCGCCCTCCCCGGCGTTATCCCGTCCATCGTGCTTCGCCCGGCTCCCGGCCTGCCGCTCCGTTGGCTGGGGAAGGAGGAAGGCCGCTGGAGAGACCGTCCGCCATACTCCGACGAGCTCATGCTCGCCTACCAGCGTGACCTGTTCGAGGACGTGCAGATGGCGCACGCGCGCCCCACCGGCCGGATCGAGGTCAACGCCAGCGGCGCCATGGCCGAAGTCTGGGAGGTCAGCTAGCTACCTCGCTGACCGCCGAACAGGCCGCCGAGTACCTCGGCATCCTGCCAGCGCAGCGGGACCGGTCGTGCCCTTGCGCAAGAGGAATCGTTATCAGGCGGGTTGTTCGGACAGCATCTCTACTTGGGTTCTGCAGCCTTCGTGATCGCTGCTTCGCGTGCCTCGAATCGGGCATTCGCCAGGTCCAGGATGATTCTCAACTGCTCAGGCGAAGCGGAAGCCACCATCACAGCCATGAGTTCTTCGCCGATTCGGGGGGCGAGTTCGGCGGAGTAATCGGGTCTCAGCATGGCCGTCACCGCCTTACTCACCAACTCGGCTCGCGCCGCGTCGTCGTCGGCTGACGCCTGGAGCGTCTGAGCCACTTGCACGTGCCACGCCACTTCCTTGGCCAGCGCCGTCGGGTCTTTGGCCCCTTGCACGTCGAATTCAACGACAGTGCCGTCCTTGGACGTGACCTTGAGCGTGGCGCGTGATTTTCGGTGCCGCAGCCAGGTGACAAGGATGGTGGCGATGCCAGCGGGACCCCCTACCGCGGCTAGCAGGTCTACCACGTGGATAGCCACGTTCCCGCCAGAGACAATGATCCCATTGCCATGGTGGGTGGTCTGTTTCGTACTTTCGTCACCCATGCCATACCTCACAATGGACGGCTCTAGGAAAGACGCTAGCACCGACGCCACTGCCTCGTCCTTAGACGTTGTCAGCGCCGGGCCGGGCGTGTGCTTCGCGCCTACATCCTGGTATGGCCCCGCTTACCGCACTCATTTGGGTGCTGACGCAAACCGACATCCATCGCCACCATGTCGCACATGGCCGCGGCGACCTACGACCTGCTGATCGAGCAAGGCACTCCCTACGAACGTGTCCTCGTCCTGCGCTCCCAAGTCGAAGGGCGGCCGCCGCTCGATCTGACAGGCTGCAGCGTCCGCGCGCAGGTGCGCGCCCATCACGGGGCTGGCGCCGCGCTCCTGTACGACCTGGCCACTGGTGGCGGGCTTACCATCACCGATCCGGCCGCGGGGAAGGTCGCACTGCACGTCCCCGCCGCAACCTCAGCCTCCTGGGGGTGGCGGGTCGGCGTGTATGACCTCGAACTCGTGGCCGCCGGCGGGCAGCCGCTGCGCCTACTCCAGGGCACCGTCCGCGTGACCGGCGAGGTGACCCGATGAGCAACCCTGACATCGAGCTCGTCGTCCAGCAGACCGCAGGGCCCGACCTGAGCTTGCAGCACGACGGTGGCATCTCGCTGACGATCGAGCAGCACGACCACGTGGTGGAACTCGACCTCGCCATCCCCGGCGTCCAGGGGCCGCCGGGAGCCCGCGGCGAGCAGGGACCGGCCGGGCCTGAGGGCGGCGCCTTCCAGCGCGAGTACCAGTTCGCCATCCCCTCCCTGGTGTGGGAAGCCGAGCACGGCCAGTCCCGGCAGCCGAACCACACCTGCTTCGCCCCGGGAGGGGAGCGGATCGAGGGCGATCCGTCCTACCCGGACGCGCGCACTATCCGCATCACCTGGGCCGTGCCGATGTCGGGCGCGCTCCGCCTCACCTGAACCCATCGGGGGACACCACCATGCCGAACTGGTACAGCCAGCACAGGTTCAACCAGATCCCGCCCACGGGCCTGGTCCTGCCATCGTCGTCCACGGAGCCGAACTCGCCCGTCGCGTTCGAGCTGTGGGCCAGCCCCGCCAGCGGGAAAGCCTTCTGGCGCACCCCGGGCGGCACGTGGATGGCTCTGGACGACGTCGCGGACGGCACGATCACCAACGCCAAGGTCGCCGCCAACGCGGCCATCAGCCTGTCCAAATTGGCGACCAACCCGCTCGACCGCGCCCAGCACACCGGCACCCAGCCCGCGGCCACCATCGCGGACTTCGTCACGCAGGTGCGCGCCAATCGGCTCGACCAGCTCGCCGCGCCCGGCGCCGACATCGCCTTGGCCGGGTACCGGCTAACCAACCTCGGCGCGCCCGTCAACGCCAACGACGCCGCACGCCTGGCCGACGTGCACGCCGCGGCCGCCGGTATCAGCGTGAAGCCCGCCGTACGCGTAGCCACCACCGCCACCATCACGCTCAGCGGATTGCAAACGATCGACGGGGTGAGCGTCCAGGCCGGCGACCGAGTGCTCGTCAAGAACCAGACCACGACGACGCAGAACGGCCTCTACACCGCGGCATCCGGCGCGTGGACGCGCACCACCGACGCCCTCAACCCCAATACGTTCGTGTTCGTGTCCGAGGGCACCAGCCTCGCGGAGACCGGGTGGGCCATCTCCACCAACGGCGCCATCGTGGTCGGCACCACGGCGATCGCGTGGGCGCAGTTCGCGGGCGGCGGCGGGGGAGGCGGAGCCGGGGCGGGCCTCGTCCAGAACGGTGGCAACACCGACATCGTCGCCGCGGACGGCAGCATCATCGTCCAGCCCGACTCCATCTCCGTGGGTCTCGTCCCCATCGGCAAGGGCGGCACCGGCGCCACCACCGCCACGGCCGCCCGGACCGCGCTCGGCATCGGCGGCTCCTTCAGCGCGGACCTGCCCGCGCTCACCCCCGGCGCGTGGCACAACGTCACCCACAGCCTCGGCTCGCTCGACGTAGCCGAGCCGAGCTTCCGCGAGGTCGCTACCGGGGAGTTCGTCGAAATGGACTCGAAGGTGATCGACGCGAACACCGTGGCGGTCCGCTCCGCCCTCGCAGTCACAGCCGCCACGATCCGAATCAAGGTGACGTCCTGATGCGCCTTCTCACCCCCCTCCACCTGCCCGCACTCACCACCCCGCCTGCCCCTCCGGCCGCAGGGCACGTCGCCATCCACTCCAGACAGGACGGTTCCCTCCAGACCGTGGACGCCGCCGGCGCCGCCCGGCGTATCCCAGCCGCACAGCGCGCCGAGCTCGCCACCGACTACGTGCTGGGCACACCCGGCCTGTGGGAGACGGTCCTTACCCACCAGGTGACGCCGGGCGCCTACCGACTGGCCTTCCACAGGCGCGCCCAGGTCACGCGCGGTCAGTGGCAGTACACGCGGCTCACCGGTACGGCCAACGCCGCGCTGTCACCGCTGCTGCTGGTCGGCATGCGCGACAGCAACCCGTACGGCGACCTCCGGCACAATGTCCAACTCGGCGACGTGTTCCTCGGCGGCGATGACAAGGTGGCCAGCTTCGATGAGCTGGCCGAGGGGCTGCTCGTCGTCACCACGCCGGGCAATCTGCGCGTTCAGGCCGCCCTCATCGGATTCCGTGACGAGATCGACTTCGAATCGGGTGGGCCGATCAACCACTGGGGCCAGGATGGCGCTGACGTGCTCGACCAAACCGACGAGGTCACCGCGCACGGCGGCGACCTCTCGGCCAAGCTCACCGCCTCGGGCGCCGACCGGGCGGTCGTGTACCGGTGGTGGCGGACAGAGCCTGGCATCATCTGGACGATGCGCGGCTGGCTGTACTCCCCCACCGGGCACCCAGCAGGCACCGTCCGGCTCAGCTACTACGACGACGGCGGCAACAACCTGGCCTACACGGACGACACGCAGCCCATCCCAGCCGGCGTGTGGACCGAGGTCGAGGTGAGCACGACCGCGCCGGCCAACACCTTCGAGGTGTACGCCCACATCGGGATGGCGGCCGAGGCAGGTCACGCCGCCGGCAGCATCGTCTACGTGGACGACATGGCGTGGACGGCCTCTCCAGGGGTCGCCCGGATGCTGGCCGGGACCTCCCTCCAGTTCACCCCCGCCTGACCTGGGGTACCCAGAGGTCCGGACAAGCCTGCATGTTTAATTGCCCGAGAACCCTGCCGGAGCACGCGCGCGGCCGCGACGGCGTCCCACAGCGCTACAGCAGGAGAGTGTGGATCAGGTGCACGGCTAGGGAAGAGACGGCGGCACGCGCCAGTCTGCTCAATAGGACGTTCGTGCAGATCAGCGGCCTGGTCGGTAGCGATACGTTGCACAGCTTGATGACGGCGCGAGCCCACCGCTGCCGGGGCGTCATGACGTCACCTGGCCGGAGGAGGACGCAGGAGCGTCGAGGTTGGAACGCTCGGCTGAAGGGCGACCGAAACGTGTGGTCATGCGGCTTTTGGCCCGCAGCCACACCCAGCGCACACCTGGTCGGGCACAGAACCCCACGATGATCAACAGGCCCACCCCAACCAGGACCATGAGAGTCCACGGGTAGTGCCGTGCGAGCGCGTCCCACAGCGCGTGAGCGGCTATCAGTGGCAGCATCCGCTCCCAGCGCCGCCACAGGTAGACCATGCCAACGCCCAAAATGACGAGTGCGACTGCGGACCAGGAGTACGACGCGTGGTAGCTGGCGCGGACTATCGCGGGGATCAGGTAGACCAGCACGACGGGCACGCGACGGCGGGCCAGAGCGATCACCAGCAGCACCGCGGCTACCTCCTCGCCGACCCCTGTCCAGAGGGAGCGGATCAGCAGCTCGGGGTAGGTGTCGATGCGCGCTATCGTGCCGACGAGGCCCTCGGCCGCGGACTGCGTTGTCTGCCCCGGTGTGCGCTGGATCCCCATCCATGTCGCGAGCGCGACGCTCGCGCCCGTGCTTGTGAGGATGAGGGGGAGAGGCACGAGTGTCAGCGGCAGGTCGCGGCCCCGTGGCCACAGCGGTACCCGGCCTACCTGCTGGATGGCCACGAAGCCGCACATCACGGCCGTGGCCAGGTAGTACGCGCAGTTCGTGATCGTGCTCGGGGCGGTGAGCGCGAGCGTGGTGATGATCGCGCTGGCCGCCACGATGCCGGCCTTGACCATGATCGGCTTTCCGGGGAGGCACCAGCCCGCGACGAAGATCCCTAGGATCATGACCTGGGCCAGGTAGTAGGCCGTCAGCACCGCGCTGATGGCGGGGACATCGAGTCCGAGCGCATCCCACCAGGTGATCAGTGGGCCGGGATAGGCGAGCGCCGCGAGGATCACCACGGCCGCGGTCAGCGGCGCCGGTGATGAAGCCGATCGGCTGACTGCTCTGTCTGGGTCGATCTGTCTCATTGCACACTCCTTCGTGTGGGTGGCGGAATCTTGGCCAGGGTGGTTTCGGCGCCGCCGTCATGCCCTGTGGCGTCGGCAAGGTCGGCCGTGCGCACCCTGTCTGGGCCGAGGAAGGCTCGTGGCGGCGCTGGGCTCGGGCATCTCGTTGTCCAGAACGAGGGCCATCAGCTCTGAGGCGCAGCGTCGTGTACATAGACGACATGGCGCGGACAGCTCTCCCGTGGCTGCCCAGCTGCTGGCCGCGACGTCCCTCCAGCTCACCCCTGCCTGACGTCTTCGAAAGTTGATGTCGAAGTGCCGCCGCTAGTCAGCGTCCTTGACGGAAAGCAGGTGCTGCTCGGCTGTCGAGGCGGCTGCCAGGAGAGTGCTCGTGTGGTGGGGCGTGATGAAGCCGGAGTCGAGGCCGGATGCGCGGAGGAGCGTCAGTATGCTGCGCCGTTCCGCGGGCGTCAGCATCGCTGAAAGCACGGAATGCGCGAGGAGTTCGCGGCAGACGTAGGCGTCGCACAACGCGATGAGCGTGATCGATGATCGCAGGCCGTCCATGGGGAGAGTGGTGTAGCCGTGGGCGAGGTCGAAGGCGGTGATGGCGGCGCGGGCGCGGAAGAGCGCCGTGGCGGGTTCGTAGTGGTCGCATAGCTGGAGGGTGTGGTCGAGCAGCTTGCACACGTCCTGGTCTGTGGGTGCGCCGATGGTGTGCCGGCAGTAGAGACGCAGGAGGGAGGCCACCGGCTGCTCCCACGGGTGGGTAAGCAGGCTGTCGTCGATCAAGGATTCGGCTTCGTGGTGGGCGCCGCGTTCGATGGCGGCGATGATCGTGACTTGGCGGCCGTCCAGGAGGTGGAGGCCGATACCGCGACCGATGCGTGCGGCGTGGTCGGCTGCTTCCTGCCAGCGTCCGGCCATGGCCAGGGCACGCGAGCCATCGGCCAGCAGCGCCGTCCACAGGAACTGGCCCACCCCTCGGCTGTCGGGTGCCGCGGTGAGCGTGCTGGGGTGGATACGGCGTTCGCCGATGGTGGCCTCGCGCTGGCGTTTGGCGGCGTTGAAGAGTTCGTCGAGAAGCTGGTATGCGGCGTCGCCTTCGCCTTGGCGGATGAGTTGCCGGGCGAGGTTCAGGAGGGGTTGAAGGGCAAGTTCCGCGGCCCATGCGGGCAGGGGTGCCTGCTGGGCCAGTGCGTCGTGGTGGAGCCAGCACAGGGAGCGGGCCAGGGCGGGCAGAGCGCAGTCGGAGGCGATGAGCGCGGCCATGTTGCACACCGCGCTGGCGCGCGCGATGCGTTCGCGGCCTGCCATTGCTGCTAGTTCTGCGGCGGATTGGGTGAGGGCGGCGATGCGGGCGTCGAGGGGCTGGCAGGTCGGGCGTGGCCGGGCGACCAGCGGGAAGCGTCGCGCGATCGTGGGCAGGTCCATGTCACCTGCCCTCAACGGGTACGGCGGGAAGGGCCGAGTGGTCAGCGGGATGGGCCGGGATCGGCGCGTCGTCGTTCATGGCGGCCGCGTGAGCGAGGTGGGCCACGATCGCTTGGTGGGCGCTGGAGACGCCCGCGCGGTTGAAGGCGAACAGTGCGTGGCGGGCGAGGACAGCGCGCAGACCGCGCTCCAGCGCGCCGGTGCGTGCGAGGGCGGACAGGTCGCGGCCGGCGATCGCGAAGGCGGCCACCCGGGCGTGCCAGGCGGTGCCGAACCGTTGGGCGGCGGCGTCGGCGTTCATCAGGTGGGCGATCTCGGCCAGGGCCGTCTTGACTTGCTCGCGTGGCGGGAGCTGCGGCGGGTTGCGGTGGGCTGCCACGCGTGCCCACACCTCGCCCTGTTCGTGCGCGTCCAGGCCTGCGGCGCGCAGGAGCGTGCTGATCAGCAGGACCGACGCTTCGCGCGTGCCCGCTACGGGCAGCGGGGAGGCCAGGTCGGGGCCGGAGAGGAGAGCGCGGGAGTCGGCGCAGAACAGCGCGTGGGCTGTGCGCATCGCTGCGGGGCCGCCGAAGGCGTACGTCTCGGGTTCGTAGATGCCAGGCGCCCAGCTGTGCAGGTGCCCGTGGGCGGCCAGCCCGTCCAGGATGATGGCGAGCCGTCGTCGCGCGAGCAGATTGCTGGGGCGTACGCGAAGGCGCAGGCCGCCATCTTTGCGGAGGAAGTGGTAGCCGCCGATCTCCGCGTCCGCTTCGGCCCGACCGAGCTCGGCGCCGAGGCGGGCGAGCATCATCGGGTCCAAGCCGTGGCAAGGGGAGTGCGTGGGGGCGGTGAGGGTGACCTGGTGCCAGACGGGCCACTCCGACAGCCGGAGCAGGGCCGCCTCACCGGCGGTGCGATACAGCGCGACGGCGCGGGCCAGCTCGTCCTCGGCGAGGCCGAAGCGGGCCGCGACCGCGGCGGGCGGATTGCTCGCGAGGACCGCTTCGACGGCTTGCCCGGCGGCGGTGGACGGCACAGGTAGGGCGCTCATCAAAGATCCTTCAGGAGGGGGTGTCAGCAGATCAGGAGGAGGGCGGCGTCCCAGCCTGAGATGGGCGCTGCCCCGGTGCCGAGCGTGTGCAGGGCGAGCGCGATGCCGGCGGTGCCGTCCAGCAGTTCCGGGTTGGATTCTGGCGGCGGGAGGCGGGCGATCAGGCGGCCGGTCAGGGCGGGCAGTTCGGTGGCGATCTGGTCGTCGAGGGCGTCACTGGACATGCGCCAGGCGGCTTGCAGGAGCCCGGCCACGCCGTGGCATAGGCCCGGGTCGGGTAGCCGGGTGTCGAGGCCGGGGTCGCGCAGCGCGGCGAGGATCGCCTGTTCGGCGCAGTGGTGGCGGTCGGGTTCGTTGAGGGCGAGGGCGGCGAGCTGCTGTGCGCGAGCCGTTCCGGCGACGCCGTAGCACCACGACGGGCGGGGGCGGTGCGTGGGTGCCGGCTGGTGCTGGGTGAGGTCGCGGGCGGTGACGTAGCCCGGCCACCACGGGCCGGACTCGTCGTCGCGCAGCAGGGCGTCGGACCAGGCGCAGATGCGGCTGATCGCCTCGGCCAGCCCGGCGACCGGCAGGCCGTGCAGGGCGGCCAGGGACAGCAAGGCCAGCGTGGAGCCGATGCCGTGGGAAAGGCCCACGTTGCCGTGCCCGCCGGGAAACGCCCCAAGGTCGCGCGAGCCGTTGGGGGCGACGGATGTCCACCACGGCGGCAGCCCATGCCGGGCGGGCAGCGGCTGGGTGAGCCGGACGAGGTAGGAGAGCACGTCGTGGGTGATTGGGTGGTCGGGGTGGCGGCGCAGGTGGTAGAGGCCGAGCCCGCACAGGCCGCGGATCAAGTCGAACTCCTTCAGTTCGGGGAGTTCGCCGCGGTCGATGCGGGCGTGCGCTGCGTCGAGGCGGGCTCGGGTGAGAGCGTCCACTGCTTCGTCCAGGGCGGCGAGTGTGCGCCGGGCTCGGCCGGGCCTGGGGAGGGTGGCGGCGTGGGTGACGAAGGCGAGCGCGGGAGCGCCGGTGTAGAGGTTGGCGTTCGCCGCGGCGGTGACCGGGTCGGCGAACGCCGCTTCCAGCCAGGCGTGCGCGCGTGCTTCGTCGCCGTGCCCGGCATGGGCGCGTTCGATGTGCAGGAGAGCGATGCCGCAGGCTCCACCGGCTAGGGACTGCGGCCAGGCGCGGCCGTCCTCCGGCGGGAGGCTGGCGTGGACCTTGCCGGGGTCGGCGAGCGCGTCCGCGAGCTTGTCGGAGGCGGACAGCGCGTCGGGCAGGGGGCGGGTCGTCATGTGCCGCTCCGGGTGCGCGCCGACCAGGACAGGGCGGCGGCACGGGCCAGGTGCAGGCAGAGCGCCTCGCGGTCGGGGTCGAGGCCGGCAGAGCGGGCGTGGTGCAGGTGCAGCAGGTCGGGCAGCAGCGCGGCCGGGTCGGGCAGGGCGTGCCGGTAGTCGGCCAACCGGTCGCGGCGCCGGGCCCACGCCGCGGCGAGGTCGCCGCCGTATGGGAGAGCGGTGCGGGCGGCTGGATCATGCGGGTGGGCCAGGGCGACGGCCTGCTCATAGAGCGCTCGGCCGGGCGCGGCAGAGCTGGGACAGGTGTTCACGATCAGCCATCGCATGGCCGCGCCGGGCTCGCCGAGCAGGCCGATGGCCAGATCGAGCATGCTCGCGGCGGTGACCGCTCGCAGGTCGGGCCCGCCGCGGGCGTTCGCTGCCTGGAGCTGGGCCAGGGCGGAGGCCGAGTCCGTGGCGAACACGTCCTCGGCCGCGTCGAGCGCGGCGGGGCCGCCGAAGCGGGCGACCTCCGGGAAGTAGGTGTCCCACACCGTGCGGGTGAGGAGCCCCGCCGTACGCAGGCTGCGCTGCCACTCGGCCAGGCGGGCGGCAACCGCGGCGAAGGCGCCGGCTGGGACGGTGACGCGTAGCCGCAGGTGATGGCCGTGGGAAGGATCGTGGTAGCGCAGGAACCACGACCGCGCTCGCAGGCCGGACTCGTCCAGGTCGGCGAGCAGGCGCGGCAGGTGGCGGGCCAGGATGGCGCTCTGCTGATCGGGATGGCCGTACAGAAGGAGGGAGAAGCGCTCCCGGCCGCCGGGCAGGTGCCCGTGCTCACGCACGCGAACAGGGGACGCGATCGGGGTGGCCAGCCACGGCGGGGCGGGTGTGGGCGGGATGGTCGCGGCCAACGGGATGACGACTTCGGCCGTGTGCCCGCCCGCCCACCCGTTGGCGTCCGGCGCCGGGCAGGCGGTCAGCAGGGCGGTGGTGGTGCGCTGGAGATGCGCGCGCAGCAGCGCCCGGTGGGCGGGCACCGCCAGGTCGAGCCGCAACACGCGGTCGCCTTCGGCCACAGCGAGCCGCGCCGGGGCACCGACCAGTTCGCGCCAGCGGGCCAGCGCGTCCTGCCACTGCGGCCAGGGCGCGTCCGGGCCGGGCAGATCGCCTGCGTCGAGCCGCCAGCGGGCCGGCGCCAGGATGGTCTTGCCGTAGCGCACCGCGGGCAGGAACGGCAGCCCGGCCGCCGCGCCCCAGTCGAAACCGGCGCACGGACTGGCCAGGGCGGCGCCGATCTCGGCCAGGAATCGCGCCAGCGGGTGCGTGTGCCGGTGCAGGTCCACGGCGTTGAACAACATCGGCGCCAGCACCCGGCGCCGCGACAGCGACACCAGGTAGAGGCGGTGAGCATCCGCGGTGACAGCCAGGTCCTCCAACGCGATCACCTCGTCACCGTCCTGGTGGAACTCGCCCACCGGCAGCAGATGGGCCAGGACGCGGGGCACGCGGGCGACGTTCTGGGTGCGGGTGTGCAGCGGCGGGGCGGAGATCTGCACCGGCAGCGCGCCCGCCACCGCGGCGGGCAGGCCGGTGTAGACGCCGCGCAGGCGCTCGCGATCCTCGGCGCCCAGGAGCGGCAGGAACCGGCCGACGCTGGTACCGGCCGCGCGGGAGACGCCCAGCACGGTGAGCTGAAAGTCGCCGTCGCTCAGCGCCTGCTCGCTGGATGCGGCGAGGTGCACGGTCAGTTCGGTGCTCGGCTGGATGGTGGGTGCGCCCTCCGCCGGTTGCGGGGCCAGGGAGTTGAGGGTGGCGTCGTCGAGCACGATCTCGCGCTGCCTGTACAGCGCCGCCTGCTGGGCGAGCGCGAGCAGCCGCCGGTCGCGATCGGTGAGCACGACGGTGGGGGCGGCGCTCGCCGAGTCGAGGTAGTCGGCCGGGTAGCCGAGCCCGGTGCCGGCATCGACGGCGTCGGCGACCGGTACCAGGGCGCGCGGACCGTACCGGTCCAGGAACGCGGAATGCCAGTGCGTCCAGCCGGGGCTCAGGTGTAGGCGGCGGGCCAGCCGCACGAGCGCCGTCGCCGCGGCGGCGGCTTCGTCGGCCACCGCGTGCGGCAGGCACACGTCGGCGTCGAGGTGCAGGTCGGTCGCGGTCTCGGGCAGCGCGGCCGCCGGGGACGTGCCCTGCGCGGGGGCGGCGCGCAGGTGGGCCAGCAGGTGGCCGAGCGGGTCGGATTCGGCCATCGGCGGGCGCAAGCTGGTGAGCAGAAACCGTTGCCGGACCATGGCGGCCACCAGCTTCCCGGCGGCCTCGGCGGTGCCGCCGGGGGCTTCGGTCGCCAGCCGGTCGGCCAGTTCCCCCCACTGGATCGGCCGGCGCGCCCACTCCAGCGCGGCCCGAATCGGCGGCGTCAGCCGTACGGTGGCGGTCACCGGCGCACCGTCCGGTGTGTGACCGGGCGTGTACGCCAGGATCGCGCGGTCGTCGTGTTCGCGGATGAGGTTGTTGGCCCGTACCAGCAGATGCCGGCGCAGGCGGGGGTCGGTCTCCAGCTCGGTGATGACCTCGGCCATCCAGCCCGCTCCGGCCCGCGGGTAGGGCTGATGCTCGGCACCGAAGCGCACCTTCGCCGCGTCACCGAGCCCGGCGGCGGTGATGCCCGCCCACCGGCCGAACGGCGTCGCCCGGCCGGTGGCGCGCAACCGGTAGCGCAGCACTGACAGCACGGCTCGCCGCTGCGCAGTCTCGGGAAGATCGGCTCCGGCGCACATGGCGCGCGCCCGCTCGGCCAGGACCGGGCTGGCATGCTCCAGGGCGGCGGCGAAACCGGGCGTGGCGAGGGTCTGCTCCAGCCACGGCCGCCAGGTCACCGCCCCAGCTAGCTCGATCAGATCCGGCCACGACGGCGCGAACGCGGCGTCGGGCAGCGCCGTCGCACGGACCACGACGGCGTCGAGAGGTCGATACACCGGCTCTCCCAGTAGGGAAGGGGGCGCCCGGCCCAGGCTGGCGGGCCAGGCCGGGCGCCCCGGGGACGGTTGGGTTGGAGGGGTCAGGGACGCACCATCGGCGCCCTGGCTATTTGCAGGTGTTGGGGCAGGCCGATGCGCACGTCTGGCCGCACCCGTCGTCGGTCATCCGGATGAGCCGGTCCGCCTCCGGGCCGGCTTCGACGATGGCGACGTCGAACTCCCAGTCCGCGATACCGGTGTCGGTGTCCGGGGCGGATAGAGCGAGTTGGGTAGACACAGGAAACCTCCTGTCCACAAAGGGGGCGATGGTGGGTGTGCCGCGGCCGTGTGCCGCGACGCTGAAGGGGAAGCAGCCGAGTTCAGTCCCACGAGGTCGCGAGCGCTCCGTGCTTCTTGATCACCACTCCCTGGCCGGGCGCCAGGACCCCGGCGCCGCCCGGCAGGTAGGTGATGGTGGCCGCGCCCCGGCGCCGGTGATGGTCCGCCCAGCGGCGCAGCAGCTCCGCGTACTGCTCGGCGGCCTCCTGCGCCGCCGGGCCGTGCGCGATGACGCCGGATTCGTAGCCGCTGGCGGTGGCCGGGTTGTCCCGCTTGATGCGGTAGGCGAGGCTGCCCGCGTGGATCAGCGCGGCCACCCCGCGCCCGGCCGCCGGGTTGAATCGGCCGCTGTCGATGTGCTCCTGGCCGACGTGCAGCATCGCCGGATGCCGCAGCCGCGTCATCAGATACAGCTCCAGCTCGTCCGGCAGGTCGTAGGCGGCGCCGGTCCACACCTCGATCGGCGGCGTCCGCAGCGCCTCGCGCAGCACGCCGACGTCGAAACGCTGGGAGTCGTCGTCGATGCGCAGCCCCACCCCGTCCTCCAGCCGGACCAGCCGCTCGGCGAAGGCGCCCTGGCCCTGCATGGGGACAAACCCGGCCAGCCGGTAACTGTCGCTGAGCAGCGCCTCATCCACTCGGTCGAACGCGATCGAGCGGGTCAGCCCGCGCAGCCGCAGCGGGACGACGAGCCGGCCGTCCTTGGCGAGCTGGTCGATCCACGCCGGCGGGATGTCCCACGCGCCGACCGTCACGATGATCCGGTCGTAGGGGGCGGCATCGGGCACGCCGTGCTCGGCGTCGGCCGTCACCACCTCGACACGGGCGTATCCGGATGCGTCTAGGCAGGCGCGGGCCCGCTCGGTGATCTCGGGATCGATATCCACCGAGACCACCTTCCCGGCCGGGCCGACGAGCTCGGCGAGCAGGGCGGCGTTGTAGCCGCCGGAGCCGATCTCCAGCACCCGCATGCCGGGCTCGACGGCTGCCTGTTCCAGCATCACCGCCTGGATGTGCGCGGCCGACAGCGAGCTGATCGCGGCGCCGTGCTCGTCCCGTTTCGTCACCAGCGCCCTGTCCGCGGCGTAGGCGGCCTCCAGCGTCTCGCCGAGCGCGAACTCATGCCGAGGCACCGCGGACAGGGCGGCCGCCACCCGATCAGTGGCGATCGCGCCGTGGTGGCGCAGCTCGGTGACCATCGCTTCGCGCAGCCCTACGGCGTCCGCGCGGGTGGTGTCTGGTGTTGCCGGGCGTTCGGTCACGCCCACCTCCTGGTCAGCTCGTGTGGGATAGGGACGGTCACGCCCACGGCGGGCGTGGGACTTCTGATGGAAAGGATGCGGCGAAGGCTGCGAGCAGGGCGGCAGGCTCAACCGGATGACCTGAACTCACGTCGGGGCCAGGCAATGCGCCGCAACTCCTGGTCGTCTGGCACCTGGTCCGCACGCGGAGGTAGGCAGTACCCCTACAGGCCTCCTCGACGCAGCAGATTTTGCCGGACATCGTGGCGTAGAAGATCTCGAAGTCGCGGGCCGAGACCTCAAGACCCTCCTGGCGAAGGTCGCTGACGAGCTGCCGGCTGGCCTCACCCAGTCCTTTGAGCGCGGACATGCGGGCGTCCTCGCCCGGTGCGACCTCGAAATCGACGCGGACCACGCGGTCGTAGGCAGGCGATGATGCCGCCCCCGCCTCAGACTGGGGGCCTGTCACGACGAACCCGCCGTCCGCTGCTGAGGCATGAGGCGGCCACGATCACGACCTACCGCGCCCGCGGTATCCCGCAGACCGCCACCGCCTGCATCGTCGCTTCGGCAGGCGGGACGGAGGCGCCGATCATCGTGATCGTGGCCGCCGGCTCTGGGCAGCGCACGCGGACCGGGGCGGCCGGCGCCGGGAACCGGCTCATCACAGAAGTGCGCCGTGCTCGGCCAGGGGTCTGCGGTGAGCCCCCACTCGATCAGGACCTCTGCCGCACGCAACGTGTCGAGGTCACCGGCCATCAACGGCTCCACGAGGTGAGGCCCCTGGTAGAAGGCGATGTGTTTCCTGCGCCACACCAGCTTCATCTCGAACCAGAGGCCCGGCGTGGGGTGAACGGGTGCGAGCGCGGGGTGCGCCATGGTCAACGTCTCCAACCAAACGATCATCAGCAGGGGGCTCCGTCGCCGGTCATCGGCACCGGGGAGCAGGCGGCGTGCGATGCGGGGATCATGCGGATCGGCCGAACTCCGCAACCGCGGCCAGGAAGTGCGCTTCCCCCACGTCGCCAGCGATCGGGGTGTCGGGCCGCCAGGTGGACGCCTCGACCAGCCCCGGCTCCCAAACGGTGAGCCCGTCCATGAAACTGCCGATCGCTGCCTCGCTGCGCAGGTAGAGCGGTGCGATCCGTGCGTAGGCGTGCACCGCCTTCGCACGGTCTCTGAACGACAGCCCATCAGCGGACGCGTGCGTGAAGATCAACAGGCCCGACCGGAACGCCTCCAGGTAGGCGTCCACGATGCTGTACGGGTCATCGTGGTCGGGCCAGAAGTGCACCAGTGCAGCCATGATCACACCGGTCGGCCGCGCGAGGTCCAGATGCTTGCCGGCCTCCTCCAGCACCTTGCGGACGTCACGGACATCGGCTTGGACAGTCCACGCGCTCCCGGGCCGATCCAGCAGGGCCCGGCCGTGGCAGGCCACCACCGGGTCGTTGTCCACATAGGCGACGCGCGCATCCGGCCGGTACCGGCGCGCGATGCTGTAGACCGTCTGCCTGTCCTGGCGGGGGAATCCACAGCCGAGGTCGAGGAACTGTGTGATCCTGGCGTCGGCGGCGGCCACCGCCACCGCGCGCAGGACAAAGTCGGCGTTGGCGCGCGCTGCCTCTCCGAGCTTCGGCACCAGGCCGACGACCTCCTGGTAGGCCTCGCGCGCATCGGACAGGGCCTGCTTGCCGCCGCCCGACGCTACGTCGTAGAAGCCGGCGATGGGCGCTTTGTACGTCTCCGGCCCGACGAGAGCCTCATCGGCAAGCGGTTCCGCTTCTGCGGTGCTCCCGTGATCAAGCGGCGGGTCCGCGTCCATCACCTGGTCGGCGACGGGCGCGGGCTGCGGGCTCCTGCCCTGAGACGTGGATTGATCAGCCATGAGCTGACGACTCCTCATGGAAGCGGGGTGACGGCGTGCGCCAACGATCTCAATCAGCGGCAACATCGTCACGGACAGTAATGGCCAAGTTTTCTGGACACCCTTGACTGGGCGTGAGCTGCGCAAACAGCGGGACGACGGGCAGGATTTGGACGCCGCCCCAGGGCGCGGGTCCGGCGACGCCCGGAGGTCGCAGTTACCGTGGGCATTGATGCCGGCAGGTGCGGGAGCAGCACATGGACAAACCCTCCAAACCGGGCTCACGGGCCCAACGCGAGGCACTGCGTCAGGAAATGCTGGCGCTGGAATGCAGCCGCGCCGACATCGCCACAGAGATGCGAGCCCGATGGGCGATGCGCCCGCGCGAAGCATGGCGCCACGCCCACGGCTGGACCCTTGAACAGGTCGCCGACCGCATCACCACGCGGGCCACGGCCCGGCCGGGCGACGCACTCGCCGCCGACGCATCGCTCGTGGCCAAATGGGAGAAATGGCCGCGCAGCGGAGGCCGACGCCCCACCATGCGCGTCCTCGACGTCCTGGCCGACATCTTCGGCTGCACTCCGGCGGATCTGCTCGACTGGGAGGACCGCCAGGCGCTGCCCGCCGCCGACGTACGGCGGCTCACCAGCCCGGCTTCCTCCGCCCCGCCGAGCGTGGCCGACTCGACGTCGCCGGCGGAGCCTGACATCGCACCCTCCACCGTGGTGCTCGTCCATCAGGTCGCCGAGGAGTCGGCTACCTGGGCCGCCTGGGCGGAGACCTCCAACGTCGGCGACATCGCACTCGAACAACTCCTGGCCGACATCCGCGCGCTGTCGCGCGACTACCTGACCGGCGACCCGCTGACAGTCTTTGTGAGCGTGCGAAGCCTGCGCGATCGGGTCTTCAAGCTGACAGAAGGCCGCCAGTACCCGCGCCAGAGCGCCGACCTGTACGCCGCCGCCGGCTACCTGTGCACCCTGCTGGCCTGGATCAGCTCCGACCTGGGCCAACTGCGCGACGCCGAGACCCAAGGCCGCGCCGCATGGCTGTGCGCCGAACTGGCCGGCCACGACGACCTGCGCGCCTGGGTGCTGTCCACCCGCAGCAAGATCGCCTTCTGGAGCGGCAACAAGCGCGACGCGATCGGCTACGCCCGCCGCGGCGCCGAATACGGCGCCCAAGGCAGCGTGCCCATCCTGCTGGCGTTGCAAGAAGCCGACGCATGGTCCACGCTCGGCGCCACCCGGGAAGCCCGGGATGCGCTCAACCGCGCCGCCGAAGCCCGCAACCGCATGACGGGCATCGACGACATCGGCGGCCTGTTCACCTGCCTCGACTTCCGCCGCTCCAACTACAACGCCGCCGTCCTGCCACGCATCGGCGACTCCGCCGCCGCGCTGCGCGAATCCGAGACCGCCCTCGCCGACCCCCACCCGCAGCCCTACGGCACCCTCGCCCAGGTCCGCATCTCGCAGGGCTTCGCGCACCTGGACCTCGACCAGCCGGACGGCGCCGTCGAAGCGCTGCGTCCCGTCCTGGCGCTGCCGCCCGAACGCCGTCTCGACACCGTCACCCGCCGCCTGCGCGAACTGGCCCTCATCCTGGCCCGCTCCCCGCTGGGCGGCAGCAGTCCCGGCCGAAGCCTCCAGACAGAGATCGAGGCATGGCACCTCAACGCCCTGCCCCGTACGTTGGCTCTTGCCCCCGGCAACGACGCCGATCCGGTCTGACGAAAGGTGAGTATGAGCCAACAGCGGATGGCAGATCACTGGTGGTGGCGGCCCGGATGGAGCGTCGGACGCCGCTTCTACACCTGGCACCTGACCTTTCAGCATGCCGGCGACGTCCATCAGCTCGCCGAAACGTACCGACGAGCACTGGCCGGCCTGCCGGGGCTGGACCTGATCCCCGACCGCTGGCTGCACCTGACCATGCAGGGAATTGGCTTCACCGACGAGATCCCCGAAGACGAGGTGCGCGCCATCGTCCACGCCGCCCGTGAACGCCTCGCTGAGGTTCCGGCGTTCGACCTCACCCTCGACCGGCCCGGCATCACCTCGGAGGCCATCCGCTGGGAGGCCCAGCCCCAGGAACCGGCAGCCGCCGTGCGCGCCGCGATCCGCCGAGCCATCGCCGACGTGTGGCCGACCGTCCCCGAACCCGAGGACGGGTTCGCCGCCCACGTGTCGATCGCCTACAGCAACGCCGAGGGCCCTGCCCAGCCGATCGCCGACGCCCTGGCCAGGGTCGAAGCTGCTCCCGTGACCACACGCGTCGAGACCGCAGAGTTGATCGTCCTGGGCCGTGACAACCGGATGTACGAGTGGGAGCCGTTCGGCTCCGTCTCTCTCAAGTCCTGATGCGGCCCTACGGACCACGACAGGACACGAAAGGCACGCAGGTCCCGAAACCTCCCGACATCGGGGCGGCCAAGAAGGCAAAGGCCCCACCCCACCACGCCGCCCCATCAGCTCGCCGCTTCCAGGCGCACACGCTCCCGCAACTCGGTGAGAGAGGTCGCCTCCACGCTTCGATCACCCTGCTGGGCCCGCCACACTTCGCCCGAGACCGAGACCTCCCAATCCGGGAACTCGACCAGACCGTGATCATCCATTGGAGCTTCCTCTGCGCTGTAGGACTGGCGCGGGCGAGGCGCCGCGCCACTCAAGTTCAGATGAAACTCCGGTGCTGTGGACGTAACCACCTTGTTCGCGGGGCGTTCGGAGAACTAGCGTGGGATCACCAACGTCCCCGAACGCCCCCCGGGATACTGCCTATGGCCAATGAACGCTTGCGTGCCACGCTACGGGCCAGTTCCTTCACGGAGGAATCGCTCGCGTTGCATCTCGGCTTGGACCCCAAGAGTGTCCAACGGTGGATCACGAGGGGTGTCGTTCCGCGCCGATCGACGGCGCACCAGGCGGCCCAGGCCCTCGGCACGCCTCTTGCGTACCTGTGGCCGGACCTGGCGGTGGATCCTGCCACCGCGGCCGAAACGGAGATCGTGCGGCTCTACCCGCACCGCTCCGCGACCCCACGTGAGCTCTGGCTGGACCTGCTCACCCAGGCGACAGGCCGCATCTGGCTGTTCGCCAACGCCAGTCTGTTCCTGCCCGAGGACAACCCAGAGTCCGTCGCTATGTTGATGAACAAGGCCGCCGCTGGCGCTTCTGTGCGGATCATGATGGGTGATCCCGATACACCCGAGATGGCGTTGCGCGGCGTAGAAGAGCAGCTCTACGACGCCATCCCTGGCCGGATCCGGATGGCATTGGCCTACTACAGCCCTCTGGTCGATATCCCCGGCATCGAGTTCCGGCTGCACCGCACATCGTTGTACAACTCGATCTTCCGGTATGACGACGAGATGCTGATCAACCAGCACATCTACGGCGCGTACGGCTACATCGCGCCTATCCTGCACCTGCGGCGGGTCGAGGGTGGAGACTTCTTCGACACCTACATTCGCAGCTTCGAACGGGTGTGGGAGACCGCCTACCCCATCCAGGAATCCAACTTCCATCGGCAGAGGCAGGCACTGCTCGCGGACAGTTCTACAGCCGCTCTGCAGCAGTCGCCCGCGCTTGAACAGCGGTGACCGCGCGTACCAGAGCGTCCGCGTCAGTCAGATCGTGGAGCGCTGTCTCGGCTCCTTCTGCCAGCAGTTCCTCCACGGTGTTGGGCCCGGTCGCGACCCCAATGGCAACGGCGCCGCCGTTGAGAGCCGCCTGGATATCGCGGACCGTGTCACCGATCAGGATCGTCGTGGAGGAAAGCAGTTCAACCTGATACTTGGCGCGGGCTCGCTTCCGTGCGACTTCCACGAGGTTGGCGCGCACGATGTCGTCTGAGCCGTACCCGCCAATCTCGAAGTCGAGTCCGTGATGCAGGTCGAAGGCCTCAACCTTGACGAACGCATTCGGCTGGATGTTGCCGGTCAGTACGGACTGGATCACGCCCGGGACGCGGCCCAGAGAGGTGATCGCCTCGCTCGCGCCTGGCAGAGCGTGGCCTCTCTCGCGCAAGCGCTGACGGCGCGAGGTAAGTGAAGCCTCCAACGCCTCGGGCAGCCTCGCCAGATGAGATGGAGCCGCCTCGATCCCATGCCGGGAGAGGAGGTTCGTCATGATCTCCAGATCCGTTCGGCCATCCGTTTCCGCGCGGTGCTCGGCTGGATACCCGGCGAGAATCTCAAACGCCCCGGCATAAGTCTCCTTGCTCACCCCAGCGTTCTCGATAAGGGTGTGATCGACATCCCACAACACCAGGACAGCAGGAACGGCCGCATCCACGGGGCATCTCCGATCAGTCAGAGGAGCTCACATCGTAGCCAGCACGACCATCTGTGCGCCCTCTATCGGATCGGTCCGCGGCCTGCGTCTCATCGTTGGGATCAAAGGCCCCTACCCTGCTGCGGCGGACGTCCGGTGGAGACGCAACCGGGCTGGAAGACCCACCATTGGGGCTCATGGCACGGACAAAGGCACGCATCGCACCAGATCTGACGAGGCGCCTCGCCGCTGGAGCGATCCGGGACAAGGTCGAGCGGATTACCGAAGCAGTGGCGGACGAGGCCAAGAACCGGGCTCCCGACGCGAAACGGTGGGTGGCAACCAACGGAGCTGAAGCTCGGCCGTCACACCGGCACGCTGATGGTCAGACGATCCCTGCGAACGTCCCCTACCAGCTTCCGAAGACGGAGTACACCCGCGGAGCGGGCGATGATCGCCGCCGATCGGGCGCGGTTGGAGGCAGGTGGGTGACGCTTACGGCCGTGGATCTGGCCGACCGTCCTCGCGATCCCAGCCTGCCTCTCCACCAGAGGATCAACTGCGAGTGCCAGAGCGTCATCATGCCCGGCGTGATCGCGGCCGCGACCCGCGCCCTGCCCACTCACGTCCGCGGGTCCAAGGTGAAGGCTGTCGTGGAGGTCGTCTTCCCCCGCATCGCCGAAGCAGAATTCGGCGCCAACGACACCCCCGGCTTGCACTTCCTCAGCTTGGCGGGGTCGCTCGTCATGGCCCGCCGCCGGTAGCCGGTCACGTCGGGCGGAGCGAGGCTTCCACACGGAGCCAGTCCACGGACGGTGCGACCGCGTGGGAACGCCGCCCGGCTGTGATCACCAGCCATTCCCTGCCCGTGGACGGCTCGACCACGAGGTCACGGGCGCGCAGCGGCCACTCCGCCGGATCCACGCCGAGCACCCACACGCCCGGACCGTCGCGCTCGCCATCCTCGGACGGCTCCACCACGATCCGTCCCAGCCGCGCCTTATCGGCCGGTGCCCAGCCGGACGCCGAGCGGATGCCGTGCGCGTCCGTGGTCATGGTCGCGCGCCGTACCGAGAACTGGGTCGTCGCGAGCATCACGGCCATGGCCACCGCCAGGTGATCTCCAGCGGGTGCGGGGCGATCCCGGGCTGCTGGTTGACGCCGCGGCGCCGCCATCGCGTCAGACTGTCCAGGCTGGGTGGCGCTCCAGCAGCGCCCGAGCCGGCCGCGCCGCCGCTCACGTCCTCCCAGGTGACGCCCTGGCCCTCGACATTGGCCTGTTTGATCAGGCGTGCGTCCGGGGCGTCGGACTGCACGACGCGCCGCACCATCGGGTGCGCGGCCGCACACGCGGAAATGTATCGCCCGAGCGCCTTGCCGTACACCGGATTCTCCGCCGGGTTGAGGCCTGCCCGGTAGGTGATCGTGTAGAGGCCGGTGAGCTCGCCGTTCACGCCCGTCTCCGCTGCGGTGGAAAGCACCTCGATCACCGGGTCGTGAGCGAGCTGCCAGCCGCCGCGGCCGTTACCGTGGGCGCCGCGTTGGACCAGGGTGACCGGCAGAGGCGGCCGTCCGAGGTAGGCGGCGACATCGCCGAAGGCGTCCCCGATCGCCTCAGCGACCGTCTCGCGCTGCTCCTCGGTCAAGGGGAGCTTCAGCCCTGCGCGCACGGCGACCGTCTCCGGAGAGACGGCCAGCAGTTCGTCAGCGCTCACCTTCGGCTCCTCACGGTAGAAACGGCTCGGCGGCGTCCTGGAGGAGTGTGGGCACCGGGTCCCCCACCGTCTGGACGCCCACACCCCACCAGTACGCCGCCGAGTCCCCCCGATCACGCGATCAGGAGGATGACAGTTCACGGCGGATACGGTCCGCCTCCGATCGCGGCACCTTCGCGCCCACTGGGTAGAGCAGGCGGTTGGTCGGCGTGGAAGCGCCGGCGTAGTGGTGCCGTTCGAGAACCCGCCGCTTCACGACCATGTGGGTGTAGCGGGGGCCCGGATCGTCAAACAGCTCGTCCGCGTCCGTCACCCGATCACCGTTGCTCCAGCGCAGGTCCAACGTGCCCTCCTGGCCCACAGCAGGGGGCGGTGGAGGAGGGGTCATCGGATCCTGCTTGACCTCCGGTTCGGCCTTCCGCTGTGCGGGCGGCGCCAGTGGGGCCGCGTCGGTGGTCGGTTCGTCGTCCGCCGTGTCCGCCTCACTGGGCACATCCGGCTCATCGGGAGGGGTGAGCGGTGCCGGGTCGGCGGGCTCGGGCGCCGGAACCTTGGGGGTCTCATCGGCCGGGGGATCGGCTACTGGCTGCTTTCGGGTTCGGGGTGGCATTCCCGCCTCCAGAGTCAACGCGTTGTCTCCAGACCGGCGGCCTGGATCAGGGGCGGACAGTAGGTCGCGGCGGCTCCTACCGTCCGCGCCCGCTCCATCGATGCAAATGGCGCCTATAGACGTCGTTAAAGATAATTGCTAATGTCTGGATGTGACACTGCGATGCGAGCGGCGCGGAACGGTGTCCGCCATCGGAAGGAACACCCACGTGCAGCACCTGACCGACGAGCAGCACGCCATCGTCGAAGCTGGCGGCCACGGCAAGGACCTCGTCGTCGAAGCGGGCGCAGGCTGCGGTAAGAGCAGCACCGCCCGTGCCCTCGCCAAGGCCCTCACGGGCAAGCGCATCCTCTACACCGCGTTCAACAAGTCGGTGATCGAGGATGCCAAGGGCACGATGCCCGGCAACGTCACCTGCGCCACTGTCCACTCCGCGGCCTACCGTGCCGTTCCTCAGACCCACCGCACCCGCCTCAGCGGCCCTCGTCAGCCCGGGTGGCGCATCGCTCAAATTCTCGGTATCACCCAGCCGCTCATCGTCGGCGACCGCAAGTTCTCGCCCGCACAGATCGGCACGATCGCCAAGGAGGCGATCATCCGCTATTGCAAGAGCGACACCCTCGGGGTGCAGGACGAGCACATCCCCGTCCCGCACGGCCTGCACGACGGCCTGCTCCCGCTCTACCGCAGAAGAATGCGCGACTACATCGACGCCTACCGCGCCGATATCCGCTCACCCCATGGCAACATCACCTGGACCGGCGACGTGTATCTCAAGACGTTCCAGCTCGCCCGCCTGCGCATGGCCAACCCAAGCCTCGGTTACGACGTAGTCATCCTCGACGAAGCCCAGGACGTATCCCCAGTCATGCGGTCCGTCTATGTGGACCTCCAGCAGGCGTCGGGCGTTCAGATCATTGCCCTCGGAGACTCGGCCCAGCAGATCAACGAGTGGAACGGCGCGATCAACGCCCTCGGTCAGATCGACGCCGACGTGCGCCTCACGCTCTCCCAGTCGTGGCGGTTCGGCCAGGCCATCGCAGACCTGGCCAACCTCTGGCTCGCCATGGTCGGCACCCCCCTCCGGTTGCGCGGCAACCCCGGCATCACCTCCACCCTCGGCCCGGTCAAGGCGGCGGACGCCGACGCCGTGCTCACCCGGACCAACGCCGAAGCGATGGTCCACGTGATGAACATCCACAAGGCCGGGCAAGTCCCGATGTTGCTCAAGGGCTTCAAGCCCATCAGGGACATGGCCAGGGCCGCACAAGCGCTTCAGCAGGGACGTCCCGTCGAACTCGCCGAACTGATCGGCTTCCAATCCTGGAGCCAGGTGCAGTCGTACGCCGAAGAGGAAGCGGACGGCGGCGACCTCGCCACGTTCGTCAAGCTGATCAACGAGCACGGCGCGGATGAACTCCTGGCAGTGGCCGACAAGTATCAGGACGTCACCAACCCTGACGTGACGATCTCCACCATTCACTGCGCCAAGGGCGGCGAGTGGGACACCGTCCAGGTCGGCTCGGACGCTCGCGTTCCCGAAGAGGACAAGCAGTTCGAGGCCGAGGAGAAGCGCCTCAACTACGTGGCCGTCACTCGCGCTAAGCGCCATCTAGACCCCGGCCCGCTCGGCGCTGTCGTCCATACGCCCGCACGGCATCTGCGCTCCGCCGCCTAGCCCCACGTGTCCGTCCGCGCCCCGATCTGAGGGCGCGGGCCCACCTGCACCCCACGGAGGACCTCGTGGTCACCAAGAAACGTTCCCGGACTGGCGCCCGCTCCCGAACCACCGCCAGGGCCAAACGAGCCGCACACACACGCCGCCCCTCGGCGTCCAAGGACCCAATCGGATGGGCCTTGAACAAGCTGCTCGTCACCGTGCCCACCAAAGCATGGAAGCTCATCGCGAAGGCCTTCGGCGCGGCCGCGCGCGGAGCTAAGGGGCTGGATGAAGCACAGCAACGTGACGGGGCCGCCTTGGCTATCCTCGCCGTCTCGATCGTCCTGGCCGCCATAGTCTGGCGACTTGCGGACGGACGCATCGCCGCCGTCACGGACGTCGTCATCCGCTCTGTGATCGGAGTAGGCGCCTGGCCGCTACCGGTCCTCGGCGGAGTTGTCGCCTGGCGGCTGCTCCGCTCCAAGACCTCACCCGGCCGGACCGTCACCGGCTGGTGCCTTATCGCGGCTTCGCTGCTCTCCACCTTCCACATCGTTCAGGGCAGGCCCGCCCCGATCGGAGATGGTGGAAGCTGGGACGCTGTCGCGGCCGCTGGCGGCGTTGTCGGCTGGCTGCTGTCTGCGCTGCCGGCCCTGGTGCTGCCCGTTCCCGTGGCCGTCGTGATCCTGCTGATCTTGGCCGCGTTCGGGCTGCTGCTCATCACCGGCGTCCCGCTCCACACCGTCCCACGGCTCGTCAGGGACGGCCTCCGCCGCGTTCGCGTACGCGAACGCGCTCACGCGCGCTGCCCTATCCCCGCCGCCGAGGACAACGAGCAATCCACCCCCGCCCGCCCAGCCGGGGCAAGGACAGCGACCAGCACGGTCATGCCACCTTTCCGTGCCGACGTCGAGCCAACCGCTACTGCGCCGAATCTCGCCGCTGTACCAGCGCCCGACGACAGCACCCTCGAAGTCGCTCCTGTTCACGAGCTGGTTCCCGTCTCCATTCGCGAGCCAAGCTCCTACGTACTGCCGCGCCTCGACACACTTCAGGCCGGACCCTCGCCCAGACCGCAGACCAAGGCCAACGCGGTCGTCGTCAACGCGCTGACCAGCGTCCTGACCCAATTCTCGATCGACGCGCAGGTGATCGGCTTCACCCGCGGGCCGACCGTCACCCGATATGAGATCGAGCTCGGCCCGGCAGTGAAGGTTGAGAAGGTCACCGCGCTCACCAAGAACATCGCCTACGCGGTCAAATCCGAGGACGTACGGATCCTGTCCCCGATCCCCGGCAAGAGCGCGATCGGCGTCGAGATTCCCAACGCGGACAAGGACCTCGTCGCGCTCGGCGACGTGCTGCGGGCACAGGTGGCGCAGGCCGACCACCACCCGATGATCGTCGGGCTCGGCAAGGACGTCGAGGGGCGCACGATCGTCGCCAACCTCGCCAAGATGCCGCACCTGCTCATCGCGGGCGCCACCGGCGCCGGCAAGTCCATCTGCGTGAACGGGCTGATCACCAGCATCCTCATGCGCGCCACCCCGGACGAGGTCCGCATGGTGCTCGTGGACCCCAAGCGGGTGGAACTCAGCGTCTACGAGGGCATCCCCCACCTGATCACCCCGATCATCACCAACCCGAAGAAGGCCGCGGAGGCCCTCGACTGGGTCGTGGGCGAGATGGACCGCCGCTACGACGACCTGGCGGCCAGCGGTTTCCGGCACGTGGACGAGTTCAACAAGGCCGTGCGGGCGGGCCAGCTCAAGCCGCCGCCGGGCAGCGAGCGCGTCTACCAGCCCTACCCGTACCTGCTGGTGATCGTGGACGAGCTGGCCGACCTGATGATGGTCGCTCCGCGCGACGTCGAGGACTCCATCGTCCGCATCACCCAGCTCGCCCGCGCGGCCGGCATCCACCTGGTGATCGCCACCCAGCGGCCCTCCGTGGACGTCGTGACCGGCCTGATCAAGGCCAACGTGCCCTCCAGGCTCGCCTTCGCCGTCTCCAGCCTCACCGACTCGCGGGTCATCCTCGACCAGCCCGGCGCCGACAAGCTCGTCGGCCAGGGCGACGCGCTGTTCCTGCCGATGGGCGCGAGCAAGCCCATCCGCATCCAGAACGCGTTCGTCTCCGAGAAGGAGATCGCGGCGATCGTCGAGCACTGCAAGGGGCAGATGCAGGCTGAATATCGCGAAGACATCGTCGCGCCGGTCCGCCAGCATCGGAACGATGACATCGGCGATGACCTTGATCTGCTCATCCAGGCAGCCGATCTCGTGGTCACCAGCCAGGTCGGATCCACTTCGATGCTCCAGCGCAAACTCCGCATCGGCTTCGCCAAAGCTGGACGGCTCATGGACCTGCTCGAATCCCGCCGCGTTGTGGGCCCGAGCGTGAGTTCCAAGGGGCGAACGGTGCTGGTCTCCGCGAATGGACTTGATGACCTTGTGGCCGAACTGCGGCGGATCAATGCTTGAGCAGAATCGCCACAAAGCTGTCTTGAGACAGCAGTGATCTATATCACAACGATGCTGCGGTGAGCTGCTGTGCACGATGGCGCGGGGATTTCATCACACCTTGTGGCGTCGCTTCTCCTGACTGGTGCTCGACAGATAACGGAACGGTCTCGCCCGTTTCCTGTCAACTCTTTCGTGGAGATCGCTCGAAATCGCCAAGATCGCCCCAGTAGCTTCCTGGCTGCCATAACCGGAAGCGCATCTGCGCATGACTGAAGGCATTTCCGCAGCAGGAAAGGACGTCGAAGTGTCGGCACAACCTCAAGCAGCATCCGCATCAACCGCACGCGACAGGCGAAACTCCAACGACCCGCGGCTCCCTCTAAGATGGGCAGTGATCTTCTTCGCCAGCAAGGCCGTGGGTGTAGGCGTCGGCGCACTGGCCATCTGGGCGGGAGCCCCTGCCCCAGCGGCGGTCATTGCTGGAGGGGCCGCGTTCGGTTCAACCGCTAGGTGGCTCAACTCGTTGATCGAGCCGTGAGCAGCACAGGAGCGTAGCCACTACTGATCGCTCGCACCTCTCGTGGTGCGGGCGGTCGAGTCAGCAGGGTTGAGCTTGCGCCACACCGTCATGGCGGCCACTCCGACCTGACTCGCGATGCGGGTGTAGGGGACATTGTCGGCCCGCAACCGACGAGCCCGATCCACGTCCCATGACAGCCGTTTCCCCTTGAAGAGGTTAAGCCCCTCCCGCTCGGCCAGCCGTGCGACGGTGGAAGGGGTGACGCCTACCAGACGACCGATCTCGGACTGGTTCATCCCGCGGGCCACCGCATCCCGGATCGCCGCCTGTTTGACGGGCGTCAGGCGCAGCGCGCGTGGATGCGAACTGGTGCGCATCTCGACGTCTGTGCGCTCGCGCAGGAGCGTGGAGAGCCGCTGGAAGGAGCACCGCTGTTGGACCGCGATCCTCCGGAGCGTCCATCCCTGCTTGTAGAGGGCGGCGGCCTCGTCCACGTTGATGCCTGTCCGTTTGGTCTGAGAGGGCGATGACATGCAGGGCAGTGTCATTCACCTGCGGTGTTAGCGTCTGCTCCCGAGTTCTGATCGTCCTCGGCGGGAAGTCCGGCCAGGATCAACCGGATGTAGGAGGGGCTGGACTGAACGAGCTCCGCAATCGCATCAGGTGGCCACCCAAGGTCGGCCAGATCCGCGATCTGCACGTGGTCTAGGCGTGTGCGGCCGCCCGGCTTCCGGCGAGGGATCCCTGCGGCGTCCGCGATCCGGCGCACGGTTTCGTCGCACACTCCGAACTGGTCCACGATGTCGGCCATCGGCAAGTCGTTCGCGTACGCCGCAGCCACCGCTTCCTGTACCTCTAGGGGGCTCTGGAACCCGACCGGTCCGCCCACCTTGCGCATGACCACTCGGCCCTTGAGCCTGCGGTGGATGGTCGTGTGGGACACACCGTGCTGTTGGGCGAGATCCCGGACAGAGGCGCCGGCCTGGTAGGCGTCGGCCAGGGCTTGCGGCTGAAGGCGCCTACGCATCGGCACCTCCGCGGCAGGGCTCGGTAACGGCCTCCTGCGGCAGGCGTTCGGCACCCCGGCAGACGTCGAACACGGCGCCGGTCCGGTACTGACGTCGTTCAGTGGAGCGGGGCCGGCGGACGTCCAGATCGCTTCGCGTCGAGATCATGCCGGGGAGCATGTCGGGAGAGGCCCCCTAGTGTCCTCTCCCGATGCGCCCTCGCCCGGTTACGGGGCGGGCGCGAACGTGCCCAGCACCAGCGACTCGGGACGGTCCACCGCCAGGCCGATCCGCTCGGAACCCCTCAGGACCACGTACCCGCGCTCGAACGCCTCGCCCGTCTCCGTGCTCGCCTGCACGGAGACAGCCTCCCTGTCGAAGAGCTTGGCGCCGTACCCGAAGGAGCATGTAAGGAACGTGCCCTGCGTGATGGCGGCGGTGTCCACGACCCGCATCCGCCACACGCGCTTCTCGCCACCCACGGCGATGCTGACGGCGATCAGGTACTGGCCGTGCTCGTCCCGCTCCGTCTCGATCTCTTCCCAGTCGAACGGGTGCAGGACGACACCGTTGGGCTCGAAGAACGCCAGGATGGCCATCGTGGCGGAGCGGCGGAGCTGGAGGCTCTTGTACTTCGCGTCCGCGACGAGACCCGTGTACTCCTGGGCGCCGGGGATGTTGAACAGGCCCGTGATCTCGTCGCCGTTGCCCGCGCCGTAGAGGATCTCCTCGTCCTCCTTCAGCTTGAGCCCGTCCACGAGGTCGCGGTCGATGATGCCGCGGATGCGCGACTCGTCGGCCAGCGTGTTCTTGTGGATGTGGACGGTGTGGGCGAGTTCGACGATCGGCGCCGTGTACGGGATGAACGACAGCTTGGACTTCGGGGCCTTACCGAACACGTCCGTGTCGTTGCCGAGCGCCGGGCCGCCGTTCGGCTGCTCGCGCTCGGGCACCCGGCGGGCGTTGTTGGTGAACCCGATCTGCCTGATGCCGTACAGGATGTTGGACTGGGTCTGCTCGGACGGGAAAAGGTCGCGGACTCGGCCGGGCCTGCGCTGACGCTCGGCGAGGCCGACGTTCTCCGCGGTGCCGAAGGCGGGTGTGGTGTGCGTGCCGGCGCTCAAGGAGAAGATGTCCTTGCGCTCGAACGAGTACAGGCCCTGCTCGAACTCGGCCACCTGGCCGAGCTGCCGGAAGCTCCCGGACTTCATCTCGGCGTAGGCGTCGCTGCCGAGGAATGCCTCGCTGAGGGACTTGTACTGCTTGCCGTGCGCGACGGCCGCGGCGTCGTGCGCCGCGTAGCTGGGCTCGTTCGGCTCGTCGAGGAACCGCTCGATGTCCCGGTGCTCCTTCTGCTCCAGGAGCAGCGCCTTGATCTCGCGCGCCTCGCCCAGAGTCTTCTGATAGTCGGCGTGCGCTTCCGGCGAGATGACCATGTGGCCCTTGCCGGTCTCGTCAGTGATCGTGTTGGAGATGGCGTTGAGCCGCTGGGACTTCTGCTCCAGCGCGGTGGTCAGTTCCTTGATGCGCGTGTTGATGTCGCTCGTAGCCGTGGTCACGGCTCCCCCTTGATGCTGACACGGATTGACTTTGCGGTCGCGCCGCCCGGTCAGCACCGGGACGTCAGACGATCAAGAGGGAGGAAAGCGGGGAGGCAGGGTTTGCGTCAGCGTCCAATGCAGTGACCGTGCGCGGCCCCCCTCGGCGTGCTGCGCCCGAGGCGGTCAGGGGGCGACGGCGCCACGCTCGGCGGCTGCAAGCCGGGCATCCAGGCAGGCGATCGTCTCCCTGGCCCTCGCGAGCTCCGACCGGTCGCCGAGCGCGAGCCGAGCGCGGAGGGACGCGTTCTCCAGCAGGAGGTCATCACGCTCGCCACGTAGCTGATCTGCGTCGATCGCGGTCAGGCGTCGGGTCAGCCTGTCCACGTGCTGCCAAGCGTGGTGCTTCTCCGCGCACGCCTGGTGCGCTGTGAGCTCAGCTTCCGCTTGAGCCTGCTGCGCGTCGGCCACGGCCCGTTCCAGGCTCTCGCAGCGGGTGCAGCCATGCTGCGGGCTGCGCTGTCGCCGCCTCACGCCTCCACCGCCAGCAGCACCGCCACCGCGGCGATCTCGGCGGCCTCCGCCAGCATCTCCGCCGTCAGGGCTTTCATCTCGGTCGGCAACGCGCTGGGGGCGGTGGAGTCCGGTCGGACGGTCGGCTCGTCCGGCAACACCTCCTCCTCGTCGAACTGCCGCTCGTTCTGCTCGACCGGGTCGGAGATGTCGATCCCCGCCCGCCGAAATACCGCCAGCAGCGAAGCGACCGCCCGGCGGAGGTCCTTCGCCGTCGCAGACGACAGCACCCGGCCCGCCTTCGTCTCCAGACCGGCGCCAATGTGCTTGACCGCGGCCATCGTCTCCTCCAACACGGCGACGAGGGCGTCCTCGGTGGGCGCACCGGTCATCGTCACCTCGGCCGGTACGGGTGCACCGATCGTCACCTGGCCGTCCGGGGCGACGTCGTACGGCACCTGGAAGACGTGCTCTATGTCGGCGCCGTCGTGCACGCACACGAACGCGACGTCAGCGAACGTCGCCACCAGATTTGCCCACCCGGTGAACCCAGCTTCGCGCGCCCAGCCAGCGGCCGCCTGGCGGAGCCGTTCGCGCACCTCCTCCAGGCTCACGGGAACGGGGAACCCCATCGCACGGGCCGCGTCCAGATGGGCGTCCTTCGTCTCCTCACCCTGCTCGACGTCGGGAGCGTCAGCGTCGAGGAGGTCGTCCCAACCGTCTCCGCCGTCGTGCCATCCCGGCTCCTCTCCCGCGGGCTCAGCGCTGCCGAGCGGGAACGGTGTCGCTTCGCTGCCCCGCGCCACGGACACTTCGCTGAACGCGACCTGCTGAGCGGGCACCGGTTCCGGCAACGCCACCGCCTCACCCTCCGGAACATAGGTGAGGGTGACATGCGGGGTGTAGCCGTGATTCGACGCCACCGAGATCCCGGCCTCGGCCAGCCGGTCCACCAGATGCTGACGCAGCACCTCAAGTCCGGGCACGTCCACCGGCACGATCACTGGAACGCCGTCATTATTGGCGGGGAACGCGCCGATCCCGCCCACGACGCCGGCCAGCGGCGGCGAATCTGTCGCGACCGCGCTGACGACGTCGGCCACGGTGGCGAGGTCGTCCTCGCTGAGCTCCTTGCCCAGGTAGGCCAACGTGATGTGCAGTTCGTCTGCGGGCACTCCATCCGGTACGGCGAGCTGCTCGGCCACCTCGGCGGGCAGCATGAACGCCACCATGACGCCGGCTCCTGCTTCTGCGCGGTCCGCCTTCACCTCCACGCCGGCAGCTGCTGCCAGGTCCTCCAGCGCGGCCGCGGCGTCCATCCCTTCACGCCAGTCCAGGGGCAGCATGCCGAGCCGGCCAGCGTCGCGCGCTTGCCGGACCAGGTCCCGCTTGACCTCCCGCGGGGCGCCCTCGCGCAAGCAGTTCGCGATCCGGCCGGGCAGGTCGTCGTCAGCCAGGGCCGACTTCACCGACAGGGTGACGGTTTGTGAGCTGGCACCGAACGCCACCGGGGAGTACTCGAACAGGTCGAGCCGCCGGATCCGCCTGATGCCCTTGGCGTCGCGAGTCGCGCCGCCTCTCGGCACCCGGTAGCCGATGCTCCACTCTTGTTCCCTGCCGTAGAACTTGACGTTGGAGAACGCCTTCGCCCCATCGTCGGTCTCCAGGTTGAAACGGGCCTTGACGTAGAGTGCGCCTGCCTCGGCCGGCCACGCGATCTTCGCCTCGGCGGCCATCGTCAGGAGCCGCGGGTCTCCCGGAAGCAGTTCCTCCACGACCTCGGTGCGGGCCACCCACACCTTGTCGTCGTGGTTGTAGAAGCCCTTGGGAGTCCGCGTCGCTAGCGTGTCCGCGTACGCCCCGGGCAGGATCAAATCGCCGACATTGTCCACGACGTTCGTGACCGACACGAGCGCCTCGACGACACCTTCGTCCTGGGCATTGACGACGCCGGCGGACAGCCCACCAGCCGACTTGCGTTCGAGCTCCTGCGTTGGCACCGCGACCTCCCTGATCGGCTGCGGTGCAGGGTGTCTGTGCAGGCTCGTTAGCGTCCGGTCACGATCACGTCAGCCACTTCACGCCCTGCCAATAGCTGCCAGCCATGATTCGGAGGCCGAGCCACGGGTCGCTCTTGCGGTCGCGTCCGGGCTTCCACCCGATTTGCGCCACGTCACGGGGCTGTGGGTACGCCTGGTGCTCGAACGGAAGCCGGAACCGCTCAAGGAGCGTGCGTGCCTCGTCCAACTCGGCCAGTTCTCGCGCCAGGGCTTCGTCGCTAAGCCGGTACTCGTTAGGGATCTCGCCGTTCCGGTTGGCGGCTAGCAGCGCCTCCAGGCGTTGGATCTCCGCCATGAGTCGTGGGATGGTCTTCAGCCGATACTCGTTGTGGGGCGTGGCCATGACGAAGGGGCCAGCCTGAGAGGCGTCTCGCCACATGTAGCCGTCCATGGCCCACACGTAGCCGCCCGCCTCCAGGCCGGGCGAAATCTCGATACGTTCCAGCCCGGATTCCCGGTACCAGCGTTCGAGGTGGCCGTTCCAGGCGCCGGCGAAGCCCCGGCCCTGGTGTTTGCTGTCCAATTCGAGGTAGTCGTGCGACACCCACAGGCTGCCATCTCGGTCCCGGTGGAAGATCCGAGTAGTCTGGCCAGCCTTCTCGCCGTTCTTGAAGATCACACCATCCACGGTGACGACGCCGCCGTACTGTGACGAATAGGTGGGTTCCGCCATGTCGAGGACGACGCCGAACCCGGCATACTCGCGGCCTTCGAGTTCTTCCCGGAACGCGTCCTGGATCTCCTCGGCTCGATCGAGCACGTCGTCTTCGGACTCAGGGATCAGGTCGTCCAGAGACTGCCGGGCAGGACGCCCCTTCTCGCCGGGCGGGGGAGCTTCTCGTAACCCCAGTGCGTCCACGTCTCGGCGCCAAGCAGGGTCGTTGAAGACTTCCCGATAGCGGCTGATCGTGGAAGGGTCCTGCCGGTTGTAGCGGATCCAGCCATCGAGATCGCCGTTCTCGTCGAAGCGCACCCACGCGTCGCCAGGATGCCCCGGGCGGGCGAAGTAGGCGGCTGCCCCGGCAGGAGTGGCGGACGGGTCGGCTTCGGGGACGCTGCGTGGCGGCGTGTACGAGGAGTCCTCGACCACCTTGAGCCGGTAGGAGGCGACGTTCGTGGTGTTTCCGTCGTCCCATCGCACGGTGACGCCTCGCCGCGGGTCAGCACCGCGCACGGTCCCCGTCCGGCCGAACCCGACTAGCCGTACACGGTCGCCGATCTCGATCCAGCGCCCGTGCCATCCTCGCGGCTGCCAGTCGCCGCCTGGTTTCCGACCCACCCGCCGGATGATCTTCGGCGGGCGGGCTTAGCGTCAGCTCTCGCTGCGGCCGTCGATGATGTTCATCTGGCGGACGAAGTCGGGATCGTCGAGCATGGCATCGTCGTCAGCGCCCGGGTGTGCAGTCAGCCAGTCGAGACGGAGCCGGCCATACGCCTGCTCACGGGCCAGACGGTCGGGATGCGGTCGCTGCGGCGGGGTCCTGTCTTCCACGAGAGTCATGGTAGGTGTGGACATGGCTATGGTCTCCCTTCGCGACGACACGAGCGCCCACTCTGGGCGCTCAATCCAACCAAATATACCGAAGTATCTTTAGTGTCGTCTATCTAGGTTTCGGCGTCGGCATCGCCCACCACGCGCCTGCACTCCTCCAGCAACTCAGCAGGGACATCCACCTCATGCTGCCGGGCCAGAAGGTCCCGGGCAGTCTCCTCACGACTCATGCCGGACGCGCGGACGCACGTCTCCAGATCGGTGGCGAGCCGACCGCCGTTCCACACATCCCACACGCGCTTGCGTCGCGGTCGCGCCCCCACAGGTGTGCCTCCGATAGGAAGGGCCTTGCGCCCGGTGATCCAGGAGTCCGGGATGAGCTCCATCATGTCCATGCTACGAGCCAACTCGATGGCGACGACCTGCTCGTACCGGCTGTCCGCCGTGTCAATCAGGTGCTGAAGGTAGTAGCGGTACTTGCCCACGCGCGCGGTGACGCGCCAGCGGTCGGCGCCGCCCAGAATCACCGCCTCCCACTCATCGAGACAGCCGATGCCCGTGCGCGGAAGCGCGAAGATGCGCTCTGCGGGGACTGTGCCATCCAAAACCACACCGTGCTGCAGGCCCCAATCGGGATCGCCTTCCTGCCCCACGAACTCCTGTGCGGTGAACGGCGACAACGTGAAGGAGGAGAGCGGCCGCAGTGGCACCTCGGCCTCGAACTCGCTCGACCCTCGCCCGGACCGCGCCCAATCCGGCGGGCCCTGCTCGACATCCAGGATGTTCCAGACCATGCCGCGCTGGACGTGCACGTGTATGGCGCCGGCGTCGCGCAGCCATTCCTGCGTGGCGTCGTACTGGGCACGCACGAACGCTTCCACGAATGGGCGCACGCGCTCCAGGATCTCCTCCGCCATCACCAGCCTGTCGTTGTCAACGCCGTCCAGCGTCGTGCTGTCGAGGCCGAACATGTCCCGGGCCACAAGCTGAAGGGCCAACGATCTGGGTGCGACGGCATTGAACGCCCACGCGTTGACCAGGCCGGCCACCGCTTGTTCCCTGTGTATGGCGCGGTAGCGGTCGGCGTCGATGACCTCGAACTCGCTCATGTCCATCGATTGCTGGGCGTCTTCGAATTCCTCGGGAAGGATCTCCTGGTAGTGCCAGTCGGCCAGTTCGTTGGGTAGGTCCGGTGAGTTGGGCTGCTGGTGAAGCGCCACGTAAGGGGTCGGAGAGCGCACCATGACGGCCTCTCCCGATCGGAGCCGGCCGAGCGCTGCCCGGACGGGCTCGTCGAGCACGTAGCGGTCGTCAACGTGCTCGATCCGGCGGGTTAGGTCCTGGCTGATCTGCCGCTTGGCGAGCGCCCGGTTTCGCATGAACAGGTCGTGATCTCGGGCGTCCAGCTCGGTCAACTTGCGACGTCCGGCGGGATCGAGGCCGTCCCACAGCCGCTCATCCAGCGCCGCCAGGTCCGCGGCGTTCGCGGCTCGGCCTGGCTGAACCCTCGTGGGCGGGAGGCGCTCGTCGTTGCGGGGGCGGGGCGGCGAGCTCACCACCTCAGCGATCTGCCTGCTGTGGACGCGAGACACATGCCCGCTGTTGTGACGGACCCGATACCAGTCGCCGACGCTGTCCACGACGGTCGCCCGGCCTCCACCGTGGAGCCGCACGACGCTGCCGATCCGGATCCACCTGCCGTGCCAGCCTCGCGGCTGATCGGGGTCGAACGTCTTCACATCCAGGACGGCGGCCTTGTACTGCACACCGAACCGGCTCCAGTGCCACACGGCCACGAGGGCAGGCTCCCGTCTTGTCGGCTGGTCAGGCGTACGTGAAGCCGCCGGTTGCGGTCGCGGCCGCCGAGTCGTTTGTGACGACCACGTCCGCTGCCCCGGCCGCCTTGGCGGGCGTCCGGCAGGTGATGGTGGTCTCGTTGATGACGGTGATGCTGGTCGCGGCAGTACCGCCGAAGGTGACGGTGGCGCCGGGAGTCGCGTTGGCGCACTTGATGGTGACCAAGGTGCCGCCCGCCGCCGGCCCGGCAGCCGGGGACACGTTGGTGATCGCTGGCGCCGGGAAGCACGCGTTCAACTCCGACTGGCGGATCACCTGGCCGGCCGCGAACTTGAGCCGCCGCCGCACATTCGGGAAGTTCGCCCCCTCGGCCCGCACACCCTCGTAGATGCGCTCGCTGACCTTCACGAGCGGATCGGTCACCGGCACGTTGGTGACCAGGGTCGCGGCGGTGGTCTTGTTGATCTGCGTGCCATTGGCGCGGTACATCGTCACGGCATCCCCCTGATGCTGGTGGCCAGAAGCGGAGGGCCGTCGTTGAAGTACATGTCTGCGGGTGGCGGTTCAGGCGCGCTGATCAGCAACAGGGCCAACCCCACAATCAGCCCTATCGCGATCCCTATGGCGAGCCCGAACCGCCACCCCAACCCCCGCACGCCCGGCACAATGCCGGGCTGTCGGGCCTAGCGTCTTGCTCCGATCACTGCGTCCCAGCAGGCCGGACGGAGATGACATGGGTCAGTTCCTGGAGCGCAGCAATGACCGCCTCGGGGTCGTTCACATCGAGCCTGTTGCCGGAGTCCGGCAACGCCATCCCGTTCCGGAACTCCAGGAGTCGGCACGCCTGCACCGACCCCGATGTAACGCCTACCGACGCGGCCGCGCCCGGCCGGACCTCGCCAACCGTGACGGCGTAGTAGACGCCGTCGAGGTATCCCTCCACGATGCGATCCATGGGCTATGCCTCTTCCTGGCCGGCGGGGGCCCTGTCGTCGGGGAGCGCATCGGCGTATGTTCCCACCCACACTGCGGCCAGCGCCTGCTCATCGGCGTTGCGCGGATCGTAGGGGCACACCCCGGGCGGCGCGCCGAGCCCCGCCGCTCGCCTGGCTGAGCGCCGCGCGTCGGCCAGTTCCTCCATGGTGGGGGTGCGCCCCTGGCCAGTGCTCATCCGAAGTCCCTCCCGTTGCCCGCGGTCTGGCGCCGCTCTTGTGCTTGCCTGCGGTCGCGGGAATCGCCGAGCCATTGGGCGCGCCACTCGTTGAACGTCATCCTGCCGGTTGGCTGATCTGCCCACCATCGCTTGAGTTCCTCCGACGCGTACGCGTGTGCGTGATCGGCATTGCCTCCCCACAGTCGCGCCGGGTCAACGCCGGCCTTCCGGCCGAGAGGTGACAGCATGTAGCCGTTCGTCGCCTTCTCTGCCGCAAGGGCCTGTTCGTACACCCACTGCCGGTACATGCGGCGCACGACCTGCTCGCGCCGTTCCCCGGCGCCGCGCTCGGCGTCGATGATCGCGTTCCGCTCCTGCCTGTCCATCTCTTCCTCCGACAGGCCGTACGCCTCGGCGTACGCTTCGCGCGGATCCCAACCGTGGGCGATCAGTTCGTCCACCCGGACCTCTTCCGGGGTTCGCTCGTCCTCGGTCGAGCGCTGCCGGTCGCGGTCGTCGAGCTCGGCGAAGATCCGCCGTACGAGCACTCCAGACCACGGATCGGAGTGGTAGAGCGGCTGGTGCCGTCCCAGCAGTTCGACGAGCTGCTCATCGCTCATCACCCCGAGGTCGAGGTCCGCGTGCGGGTTGGCGCCGGTGTCGCGTCGCCGGTCTCGCTCCTCCAACTCGGCGCTGATCTGGTCGAGCAGCGCTGTGAGCGCCGGGTCCATGCCGTACCGGCCCAGGTTCCGGCCGTACAGGGCAGCGAGGTCATCGGTGTCCATGGACAGCAGGTCGGACGCGGCCAGGTCACCGAGGTCGTCGCCGCGGCGGCGCCGCTCTGCCTCGCGCGCCTCCGTTTCGGCGATGACACGATCCTGCAAGGCCGTCTTCGCAGGATCCTCGCCGTACCCGTCCCATCCAGCCAGCAGCATCGATTCCAGCTCCGCATCCGACAGTTCGGCCAGGTCGGTCTCGTCGCTGCCGGTGCGCTGCTGTTCGCGCCGGTTGAGTTCGGCGCGCAGCCTCTCCACTGCCTGCGGGTCGTCGATCCGGGCGAGGAGCGACCGCAACTGGTCATCCGACAAGGCGAGCAGGTTGATGCCGTCGAGCGGGCCCCGCTGCGCGGCGACCTCGCGGCGGCTACCTCCTTGCGGGCCGGTCGCGTCGGTGGCCAGCAGTGCGAGCACGCCGAGCCCCCAATGCCGCAGGTCGTCATCGGCGTAGTCTCCGTGCCCCGCCAGCGACTCCAGCACGTTGGCGAAGATCTCCTGGGTTCCGTCGCCGTTGACGCGGCCAGTGCGGGCGTCCGGGAAGTCTCCTGGATAGATCTCGAACGGGCGGCCGCGGTCCTCGCCGAACATGGGCTCCGGTCGCGTACGGTCGCCCACGTCGCCGTGGCTGGTGCGATCCCACAGCAGCGCCTGCCCTGCCGCTCGCAGACCGGGCACGGTCGCCTCCAGATGGTGGCCGAGCTCGTGCGCTGCCACCGTCGCCTTCGCTACTCCGCCAGGCTGCGCGGATGGCACCGGAACGCGGCCCGGCAGCCCCTCCCGGATCGCCGGGGCGATCTCGGTGTTGTCGTCGGCGGGCAGGCTGATCCGCGTGCTGCCGTCCGCCCGGACGTGCACGTGCTGGCCAGGACCCGTCACCACCTCGACAGGCCCGGCCTCGCTCGCCGACTGGAGCCAGTCGGACGGGAGGACCTCCTCCACGTAGCGGAGTGCTGCGGCGTTCGAACCTGCCCGCCCGGTCAGGAGGCGGCCCTGCCGGTCGGTGTAGGCGAGCCCGTCGCCGCCCACCCGGCGCACCTCGGCAAGGGTGGTGGCGAGCGCCTCTCGGCGCGCCTCGGCGAGCATGCGCCGCAGTTCCTGCTCGCGCACGGCGGCCGCCTGCCAGCGCGCGGCGGCGTCGTCGCGCTGCCCCAGTAGACCTCCGTCAGGGGTGCCGACGCTGTAGCGGATGCGGGAGATCTCCGCATCGACGTCGTCGGCTGCCTTCCACGCCTGCCCACGCTCCCGCGTGACGGCGTCGAGTTCCGCGCTGAGCGCCACTTCCCGCCCGGCAAGGTGCTGCCGGAACCGGACGTCCAGGTCGGCGCCTGCCGTACGTAGCACGGCGAGCTGCCTCATTGCCTCCAGGCCGGGGCCGTCATCGTCCGCGATGTCGGGCGCCCACAGCATCGCCTGGCGCACGGCGGGAACCCGCCCGGCCTCAAGGTCCTCCAGAGTCGTCGGCTCGAAAACCGTCCGCATGACGGGCTGCTTGCCGAGATCGGCCAGGTTGTCCGGGAGCTGAGCCCGGTACGTGGCCAGGCGGCCGGGAAGGTTGGTGTCCTGCGGCACGTCGGGCATGCGCGGTGCCGGCTGGGCGGGCGTCCCGTTGATGCGGTCGCGCAGCTTGGCGAGGGACACACCGGCGGGCAGCACGCCCGGCGCGGGCGGATGGTCGCGGTACGCGGCCACGACGCGCGACAGAGCGCGCGGCCAGGTCTCGCTGCCGAGCAGGTCCGCGCCCTCCAGCGCGGCCCGGATCCGGCTGGTGGCGCGGGCCTGCGCCGCCCGGGTGACGGCGCTGGTGGCCGGTGCCATGGCAGCGATCTGGGCGTCGTCACGGGCGCCGAGCCGGAACGCGAGCGTCGCTGCGGACGGGTCGCGCGTAGCCTCGATGCGGTCGAGCTGCTCGAACGCCGCGGCAAGCGCCACCTCTCGCTCCGTGCTGGCCGGGAGTTCGCGCAGCGCCTCGGCGACGTCCGTTGCCGCCCACCGGGAGCGCACGGTCTCCAGGTTGGCGAGGAACGCGGTGAATTCCCGCTCGCGCGAGATGCGTTCCCGCTCACGCCGTACGGAGGAGATGCGCGCGGCCGCGTTGTCATCCGCGGGAATGAGCCGCATCACGCTGGGGTCGATGTAGTCGTCCGGAGCATCGGGGTCGTCGAACACCGACACGGACCGCTGTTCGCCGCTGTCGGCCATGATTTGGACGGTGATGCCTTCGGGCACGTCGTTACTCGCCGGGTGGCGGATGACCCCGGTGACGGTGCCGGTCGCCATTGACACCGTGGCTCGGTCACCCACGCGCAGGTCGCGCCAGCCCACATACTCGGCCGTCTCCGGCTGCATGAGCGAGTCGTACGGCTGGCCGCTGGCGGCGGGCCCGCGCTCCAGTCGCTCCACCGAGGGCCAACCCCGGTCGGTGACGGTGATCGTCTGCTGCTCGTCGTCCCCGTCCAGGATCGTCATCTCGTACAGGCGGGTCTCGGCGAACTCGCCGCCGCGCCGCTCCACCGCCAGGACGTGGCCCAAAACGGGGTCGGTGAAGTCGTTGCCGTCCCAGCGGATGGTGTCGCCGACGCCGATCCGGTCGGCGGTGACGTGCTCGCGCGTGAACTCAGCGGGCGGCGCGGGCACGTCGTCGGGCAGGTCGGGCGCCAGCCACAGGTCCACGCTGTCCGGCAGGACCCGCTGCTCCACGCTGCCGTCCTCATGCCGGACATGCACCTGGTGCAGCCCGAACCCCTTCACGGGGCGAGTCGCCGTGACGGTACCGAACCGGATGGTGCCGTCCTCGCTGGGCAAGCCGATCACGTCGCCCATGACCAGGTTGCGCGCATAGACGCGTTCGGGGGCGGGCCGGCCGGGGTCGTGTGGCGGTGGCGGGAACCCCTTCAGGCGGGCGTTCGCGGCGTCGATCCAACCCGCCGTACGGCCCAGCGCGCGCCGCCGCGCCGCTGGCGTGTTCTCGTCGCGGGCCAGCGTGCGCACGTGGGCGGCCAATGCCTGGATCTGCTCGGCGGACAGTTCCCGGCGTGCGCGCAGTCTCGCCAGGGCCTGCGCCGCCGCCGGGGATGCGCCCGAACTGGTGGCGTCCAGGTTGAGATCCAGGAGACGACGCCGCTGGTCGGTGCGGAGCCGCACTCTGCCGGTGGGTGTCCCATCCGGCAGGTCCGCCGCGGTGATGCGCTCGGGCTCCGCCGGCGGCGCGGCTGCGGCTTCGGGTTCGCGGGTCGGCGCGCCGGTGACCCGATTGAGCAGGAGCCGCTCGTCCAGTTCCACCTCCGACAGGCGGCCGTTCTGGTCGCGCACGTCGAACCGAGCCCGCCCGCGGTCCACCTCCGGCACGGACGCGACCTGCATGGGGTGGTCGTCGATGACCACCCAGTCGCCCACGGCCAGGCCGGACGCCTCGGTCTCATCTACCGAGTCCGTGTCCTGTGTGGGCGCGAGCTGGACGGGCCGCTCGGCGGCGATCAGGTGCCGTTCGCGCCGGTCGTCGTCGTCGCGCACGAGCGCAGACACGAGCCTGTCGTCGAGCCGATCCACCCGCTCCACAGCCACGTCGCCGGTCGGGCCCGTGATCCGGTCGCCGTCGCGCAAGCTGGCGCCGCGCACCTGCTCAGGCGCCGGGGCGGGCTCGCTGTCGTCGAGCCGCAGCACGCGACGCGGCACGGAGAATCGCGTCCCGGACGGTGCTGGCATGGTGGTGCCGTCCGCCCGGGTGATGGTGATGTCGTCAAGCACTGCAGACGGCATGCCAGGTTGGCGGCGCGAGATCTTGCCTGCCACGGTGACCTTGTCGAACCGGCCGATGCCGAGCGCTTCCCGGTCCAGGGCGGCGGGCAGGTTCGGCCCGGCGGCGCCGAACTGGATCCGGTCGCCAACCTGGGCGTTCGCCTGCGGGATGTCCTCGCCGCCCTCGACGTCGGCCGGTGTGCCGCGGGTGAGGAGCGTGTCGGGGAGGCGGCTGATCCGGGTGCCGTCGTCGAACGTGAACGTGAGGCGGCCGCCCGTCTCCTGGATGTCTGTGACGCGGCGGCTGTCCTGGATGGGCTCGCTGAGCCGGGCCGGGCCCGCCGCGTTCGCGTACGCGGCCTGGCCTTCGCGTAGTAGGCCCGCATCGGGGCCGGCCATTCGCCACTGCGCCTCCGCGAGTGTGTCGCCCACGCGGACCTGGTCGGCGTACGCCTGCCCCTCAGGGGCTGGCTCTCGGGACGGCTCGGCGTCTGGCTCAGGGCCGCGCGAGGCGGCCGCGCGCAGAGCGTCCCAGTCTCTGGCCGGCTGGCCGTCCGGGAACGCCAGCTGCCAACTCTCCGCCAGATCCATGGACCGCAGCGCACGCTCGACGTCGCCCCCGGCCTGGGCCGCTTTCGCGTCGGCAAGGAACCCCTCGATCTTCTCGGTCATGCCCTGGATGGAGTCGCGCGCGATCTGCTCGCGGGAGGCGCGGCTCCACGCCCTGCCCAGCACATCCGCCACCTGGAGGAGGCGCTCCCGTTCGGCAGCCGCTCTGTCGGTGTCGGGCGCGTCGGCCGCCGCGCGGTCCAGCGCAGCCCTCAAGTCTGCGCGGGCGGAGTAGAGGTTGCTCAGTGGCAGGATGTCCAGCTCTGCGAACATGCCCTGGACAGCCGCGTTCACGGCGGCCTGCCCGTCAGGGGCGAACGCGTCCGCCGCCGGGACGAGGTCATCGCGGGTGGTCTCGCGCGCTGGCGGCGCTGCCTCTTGACGGATCACGCCGTATGCCGCGACCAACTCGTTGACGGTTTCGCGTTCGGAGCGGATGTGATGGCCGTTGACGTCGGTCTCGTACGACAGGCTGAATCCGCCGCCCCTGCGTGGCTCCACCTGCCCGACCACCATCGGGCTGCTCCACTCCAGCACGAAGCCGCCGAGGATCCGCCTCGGCACGCGTACGACGTCCTCCGGCTGGATCTGACTCCACCCGGCAGGCTGGTACCCGTCTGGCATCGCCCGGCGGGCGTGCGCGGATGGCGAGTCGTCGGTGTCGTCCAGGTGCTGCTGCCACACCGCGTCCGCCTGCGCGCTGTCGCGCTCCTTGCGCATCACCTGCGCCCGCTCACCGGACACGACCGTGATGTCGGTACTGCCGTCCATGCGGACGAACCGGATGACGGAGCCGGTCTCACCGAACGGCTGCACCTGGCTCACCAGCACGGGCTCCGCCCAGTACTCCAGGTTGGTGGACCCGGCGAGGTGGCGCACCATGTCGCCGGGCTGCAACTCCGAGCTCAGGGTGCCGGTGTACCCCTCGGCCTCGATCTCCAGCACCCGGGCCTCGCGCGCCGCGTTCCTGCGCTCGTCGGACGCCGCAAGTTCGAGCCGTGTCTGGACCGCGAACGCGATCCTCTCTGCGGCCGCCTTGCGCGTGGCCTCCGACACGGGCGTGTAGTTCTCGTCGCCGACGACCCGCCAGTACCAGGAGGTGCGGCCGCGCTTCACGACATCGCCGAGTACCTCGCCGTCACGGACCACGTCCACGCCGCCTCTGGCGTTGGGCCGGTAGGTGAGGGGAGAGGGAGGGGTGCCGTCCGCCGTAGGGGGCTGCGCGGACTCGCTGATCGTGTTGCGGATCATGCCGAGTCGCGGATCGCCCGGGGCGAGTTGCTCGGCCTCGTCCAGCAGTCGAGAAGCCTGCTCAACGTCGCCGGCGTTATACGCTCCGCGTGCCCGCTTGGCCAGCGCGGTCACCTGCTGGCGGCCGGCGGCGCGCTCCCGCACGGCCTGGTCGTCCTCGGCCTGCTGTTGCGCTGCCTGCTCGCGGGCTGCGGCACGCTGCTCGGCTTCCTCGCGCCGCTGCCGCTGCTGAGCGCCCAGTTCGCTCTCGCCGTCTCGGTTAGGGTTGCTCTCGGGGGCTGTGAACAGCACGTGCTCGGCGTTGCGGGCGAAGATGACCCGTTCCTTCGCGCGCCGCTCGTTGTCGCCGCGCACCTTTAGCAATTGGTGGCCGTCCTCGTTCACCTCCTCGGCCGACACGACGGTGTACGGCTGGGAGAACCCGCTCACCTCTAGCCCCTGGTGAGTGAAGGCGGGCAGCCGCACGCGGTCGCCCTTCTTCGGCGCCTGCCCGGGTCGGCGCTCCCACCCCGCCGGCGGGGTCAGATCCGGGGGAGGGGTGGCGGCCTTCCCGGTGACGACCTGGTAGAGCGCTTCGGCGGCTTCCTTGCGGCTGCCGTAGTCGCCGCTGGACAGGATGGGCTTGCCATGCGCGGACATGTACCGGCCGGTGGCGGCCTCACCGCCCTCCCTCGACCACATCCAGCGACGGCCCTTGCCGTTGGCGTTGTAGCGGGTGTCGGGCACGCGTCGGACGGAGCCGATCGGCTTGTCCTGGTCACTGGCGTGGACGTCGAAGACGCCCCCACCGGTCTGTTCGAAGGTGAGGGTGGGTGCCCCGACCGGCTGCGCTTCCGGGGCGGCCGGCGCAGGCGACGGTGTCTCCCCCTCTTCGGCGCCGCCTGGGTCGCTTCCCGGCTCCGCGGTACGGTTCTCGACGGGCTCCGCGGTACGGTCTGGGGTCGGGTCGGGCTGCGCGGGCGCTGCCTCGGCCTGGGCTTCGCGGATGATGCGGCGGATGTTGTCCCACCGCTCCTGGGTGGGTTCGAGCTCCTCGGCCTGGTCGATCAGTTCCAGCGCTCGGTCAAAGTCTCCGTCGTCGAACGCACGCTTGGCCTGGTTGGACCGGGCGGTCGCTTCCTTCTTCCGGTCCACCCGCTCCCGCTCCTGCTGGCGGGTGCGCCGGACGATCTCCTTACTCGTAAACGTCAGGACCTCGGGGTGAGCGGCGATGTAGGTGTCAACCCATTCCTTCTCTCCAGGCCGCGGTGAACCGCTCTTGCCGGCGCCCTCGGCGATGTACCGGCCGGGGTCGCCCGTCCACCGGTAGCCAGCGGCCATGCGCTCGATCGCCGCGACCAGCACCGCCCGGCGGGTATCGCTCATCCCTTCGGGGGACGGCGGGGTGCCGTCGTCGGTGGAGGGGAGCGGGGTCGGGTCTACCCACTTGTCGCGCACCTCAGCGCGCGCGGCATCCCATCCTTCGACGTCCGGGTACTCAGCGGCGATCTCGTCGATGATGGCCAGCCCGCCGTCAAGGTCGCCCTCGTCGGCCCGCTTTCCGGCCTGGTCGCGCGCCTTCAGGATCCGGTCCACGCGGCGCCGGTTCTCTCGGATGACCTCGGCGTGCGCCTTGTCCCAAGCGTCCCGCAGTTCCGTGCCGGCCCGAGTGAGCCGCTCCCCTTCCTCGTACTGGGGGCTGTTCACACCGCCGCTGCGACCGTGCTCGTCCACCAGGTCGCGGAACTCCGACCAGGCGCGCAGCATGGCCACCTCGTCGTCCCCAACCAGCGCCTGCCGGTACGCGGCCGCCGCCGCGGTGATCCGCTCGGCGGTCGAGTCGTCGAGGACGCCTGGCCGGGGGGCGAGCTCGTCGGCCTCCGGCTCCTCTGGGGCGTCGGTGGACTCGGTGCCGCGCTGGTAGGGCTCCTCGCCGAGCATCTCGAACGCGGACATGAGGTCACGGCGTGCGTCCTCGTCCTTGTCGCCGCTACGAGAGGCAGCCCGAACTGCCCGATGCACACGCGATGCGGCGGCCCTACCTTCCGGTGACTCTTCAGCCCCGGGGCGGGCGACGACCCGCAGCACGTTCTCGGCCCAGTCCGGGATGCGGCCGCCGTCCGCGCGGAGCGCACGCCGGTACCACTTGCTGGAAGACGGGCTCCGCGTGAGCACCGCGTGCAGAAGTTCCCGGGCGGTGTCGGTGAGCCCGACCTCGCTGGCAAGATCGGAGACGAGGCGCTTGGTGCTCTCCTGCTGTTCCTGCTGCGCGAGCGCCCGCAACGCCTCGATGTTGCCCGGCTCGGCCGACGTTGCCGGCGTGCGGCTTTGCCCGGTCGCGGCGCGCCGCTCCCGCTCCTCCAGGCCCATCCTCAGCGCCTCGTAGTAGGCGTGGCTGTTGAGGTCCTCCCGGATCGTGGCGAGGCTGGCCATGTCGGTGAAGCCGCGTAGCTGCTCATCGTTCAGCGCCGCGAGCTGCTCGGCGAGGTTGTCCGGCACTTCCCACGAAAACGTGCCGCGGTCCATGGCTTCGCTCGCGTCGGGGTACTGCTCGTCGAGCTGCTGGAAGACGCGGGTGCCTGCGACGTAGTCCAGACTCGGCCCGGGGTAGCCGCGCCGGCGCATCTCCTGCTGTACGGCCACGGACTTGCCGATGACGCCGGAGATCCCCCACACGCTGCCCGGGTAGATCGCCGAGCTGTAGATGCCAGCGATGGCGCGGGAGGCGGCGTGGTCGAACGCGACCTGGTCCTCGACTGGAATCTCGGCGAGCTTCTCGCGTGTGCTGTCGCGGCTCTCTCGGTAGGCGCCGTCGCCTCCAGGGCCGCCGTAGTTGATCACAGAGGCGACTGCGGCCCGCCCATCGGTGCCGATGTCGCGCCCGAAGTAGGCGAGCTGGGTCTCGTCCACTGCTTCGAGCCGGGCATCAACGTCTTCGAGTTCGGTCGGCTCCGGGGCGGGGGCGGGCTGGTCGTCCTCGTCATCCAGCGCCATGAACAAGTCGCGGTTGCCGTCCTTGTCGGTGCCCATGTCGGCGAACAGGCCCTCCTGCGGGCGTGTCGTCGGCTGGACGGGGGCACCGTCCGCGCGGTGGTTCGGCGGCTCGTCTGCGGGCTGCCAGTCGCCGAGCTCCTCCTCCGCCAAGGTGCGCCGGTCACCGCGGATGGTGACGACCTCGACCTCGGCGCCGGTGAGGGTGTCCTGGATCTGCTCGACCCGCACGGGGTCGTTGAACGTGGGCGTGGTGATCCACTGACGGGCGGCCAGTTCGGGTCGCTCCCCGTCGCTCTCGGCCGAGGCGGGCGGGGTGTCGATGACCTCGACGTCGGAGGCGTGCGCGTTGACCTGGCTGCCGGAGTCAAGCCGCACGAGGAGTGCGCCATCCTCGCGCGTCTTGGCCACAGCGCCCTCGGCGCCGTTCGACAGCCGGACCCGAGAGCCCACCACAGGGACCTCGACGGCTGGGGCGGCTTCCGGCTGCGTGGATGCTTCCGCCTCGTCGATCGCGTTGACCTGGTCGCGAATCTCGCGCGCGATCCGGTCGGCCTGCTCCTGGTCGTTCTCCCGCTCGGCCTCGACCAGGTGGGCGAAGTCCTCGTCCGGCACGACGCGCGCCATCGCGTCGTCGGTCGTATACATCGTCCAGTGCCGGTTCGTGTTGTCCACAAAGGACACCGCCCAGCCGCTGCCGGGCTTGGTGTCGGCGTCCTCGGGCGGGCCCGCCGGCGAGACGCCGGAGATGCGGCCCAAGTTGCTGGTGTTGTCGCCGAAGGAGTCCCAGCCGTGCACGTACGCGAGCTGGCCAGGCCGGAGCTCAGAGACGGGGACTCGGGTGTCCTGCCCGGACGGCGTGAACTCCTCGACGCCCTTGGACGGCTTGCCGGCACGCTGCGGCCGGGGCCGGTCCGCCGGGTTACCAGACGGCTTCTTCCCGCCGGGGGCGGCGGTGACGGTCAGGTAGTTGCGGTGGACGGAGATCTTGCGCCCGTCCGCGGTGTGCACCTCCAGGCGGCCGCCGCCCAGGTTCCGGGCTACGGTGCCGGTGCCGCCGCCCCAGATGGAGACGGACGCACCGGTCTCAATCCAGCGCCCTCTTCTGTCACGCGGCTGGTCGGGGTCGAAGGCGTTGCGCAGCCGGCGGGCTTTCTCCTCCAGGCTGGCGGTGTAGGTGACTCCGCCTATGGTCCACGTCCGCTGGTTGGTCACCCGTGCCCCCTGTTTTGCCCCGTGCTGGTGGAGGGCAGGGAACAGGGCGGGACGGCATAGTGTCCCGGTCCGCCGATCACGTCAGCGCGGTCACGCGGCCGCGAACAGGTCGAGCTGGTCGTCTCGGCCGGGGTGGGCGGCCACAGTCTGTTTATCGGGCCTGGGGGTGCGCTGCTGGGCGGCGCGGGCAGGGGTGGGGAACAGGTCGAGCTGGTCGGGCTGGCCGATTTCGCGCTTGGCCTCAGCGGCGACCGCCTCGACACGGGCACGCCAGTTGAGGGCGAACACCTGGCAGTTCGCCTCGCTCTTGTGCCGGGTGGATCCGCACTGGGTGGGGGTGCGGCGCCCGGCGTACGACCAGGCCATGCTGTCGGCCGTCACCAGGTATCGGCCGTACCGGCGCAGCCCGGCGAGCTTGACTCCGAACCCGTGCAACGGCAGGTCGAGCTGGGCGAGGGTGCGGAAGATGTCGCCGATCTCTGCGCTGGCCTGGCGGCGGCAGACGGAGCCGACGCCGACGATCTCGTAGTCCTCAGCCAGACGGACGCCGTGCTCCTCGTACAAAGCGGCGCAGGCGAGGTAGTCGTCCACGCTCCAGCCCTGGATCACAGGCATCACGGGGCAATCGGCGTCGCTGAACTCGGGCCACAGCTCGGTCAGGCGCACGAAGCTCTCGACGGTTCGACGCAGGTGCTCGCGGATGGTGAGCCCGGTCTTGGCGAGCATCCACGGCTCGCACATCCAGTCCTGCGGCGCGGCCCAGTCCAGCATGGTGAGCTCGTCGTCGTAGCGGGCGAGTGCGGCGAGGTATTCCTCCGGTGTGGTCACGAACTGGTGGTAGAGGGAGAGTTCGGTGAAGGCGCCGGAGTCGATGGCGACGTGTCGGAGGGGGATGCCCGATCGCCAGAACGGCCAGCGGGGCGGGGCGGGCAGCCGCTTGTACTTGCGCAGCACGCGGTGGCTGATGAACAGGGACACGTCGATCGGCGCCGTGGTGAGCCAGGAGGCGCGGTGGGTGCCGAGATAGAAGTGCAGGTCCCGTGTGTCGTCGCAGATGAGCATGGGTGGCTTTCGGGCGTGCGTGAGGGCCGGGGCGGCGCCGGCGGGGTGCCGCCCCGGTGGGTTGGTGGAGCGTCAGGGGCAGCTCAGCGGCGGGCGGTGCGGTGGGGGTGGCCGCACCAGTGCGAGCGGGACAGGTCCTGGCTGCCGCCGCAGCGGCCGGACGTGCACGGCCGGTGGGGGGCGGCCGCTGCCCGCCGCTCGGGCGTCGGCCACCGTGAGGGTTAGGCAGCGTGCTGGACGTCGAACCGCTTCACTTCGACGGTGAGCAGCTCGTCCGGGGTGAGCTGGTCCTTGAAGAGGTCCACCCACTGCTCGGCCTGCTCGTCCGTGGCGGTGGCCTGGTCGTAGGGCTGCTCTTCGAGGAAGTCGAGGTAGCGGTGGGGGATGTACGGCGTGTCGCCGTCCGTGATGAGGTCGTGCAACGTCTCGGCGGCCCGCTTGTAGGCCCGGCCAGGCGTGGCGGTGACGTGTTGGAAGCGCCGCCCGTCGCTCCAGACCACGGTGGCGAGGTAGACGTGCTTGGGAATGTCGGTCATGGGGTTTCCTTCCGGTGGGGTGCTCCCGCCCGCCGCTCGGGCGGGAGCCTGATGGGGGTCAGACGAAGGTGAGTTGGGAGGGTCCCTTCAGCGCCGCCTCCCACGCCTCGGCGAAGCTGTCGTTGACCTTGTCGATGGCCAGCGCCGGACCGGTCACGAACGCCTGCTCAGGGCACGGGTAGTAGATGTTGCGCTCGTGGATCCACACCCGCTGGTGGCGGCCGTTCTCGTAGCGGGCGCCGGACGGCAGGTAGTGGGTGGCCATGTAGTCGAGCAGCCGCACCATGTCGGCGCGTTCGCCGGTGGCGATCCGGGTCATGGAGCGGACGGCGTTGGCGTGCTTCATCATGTCGTCGGTCTTGGCGCGGAACGCGCGCCGCACGTCGTAGACGGCCCACGGCATGCAGTTCAGGTGCTCCTGGAAGTCGGCCAGCAGGCTGGGCCCACCCTCGAAGTCGAGTAACGCGTCAAAGAGTTGCGCTCCGCCGATCAATCCCTGGCGCGGGTTGGCGGCGACAGCGAGATACTCCATCGTGAGTGTCTTGAACGCCTCGTACGGGGAGGCGATGTACCGGGGAAGGGTGCGGGCGAGCCCGGCCCGGCTTGCGAGGGCGTATGGGCACTCCACGCACGCACTCTTGATCCACTGGACCTTGAACTTCTTCCACAGCACGTCCTCGCAGAAGGCACGGTCCCAGCCCCACTCCGTCAGCGGGTAGAAGGGGATGCGGCCGGGCAGTCCGAGCGGCATGTCGCGCATCATGCGGGTGAGCTCATCGACCTCGAACCCGATGATGTGCACGAACGATTCGCCGCCGGTCAGGTCGGCGATAAGCGTGTCGAGAGCCCAGCCCTTCGCTTTCAGCGAGCATTTGCGGATGCCGCCGGTCTGGGGGACCGTCGCGACCTCGACCATCTCGTCCGACAGGCGGTAGGCGCCCTGGATATAGCAGGTGGTGGGCCGGGTGGTGTCGTCCAGGATGACGATCCCGTCCCGCTGGCTGTTGCTGGCGCGCGCGACCTGGATGGTGCGGATGCTGTGCTGGCGGAGCAACGGGAAGATGTAGGCCTCGACCAGGTGCGCGGTCTCCAGCCACTCATCGCCGGTCTGGGCGATGACCACGATCAGGTCCTTCAGCGCGAAGGTGCGGGAGGCCGGGTTGTCGAGCCACTCGACGAGAATCGCGGCGCTGTCCACGCCCATCCCGAAACCGAAGATGACTTTCACGATCTGACCTCGACTTGCTCCAGCGTGATGATCGGATACCAGACCTCTACGCCGAATCGGTCCACCCAGGCTTTGGTCTGCTCGGGGGTGGCGGCGTCGGGGTCGTACGGATGGGCCGTGACGAAGTCGTCGTACGCCTCCTGGTCGCCGCCGGGCTCCAGGGAATCCCGGGCATGCTGACGGAGGTAGCGAGCCGTGTGCGCGTATGCGGTGGGTTCGTCAGGGGCGGCCATGATCACGGACTCGAATGCGCTGAGCGATCCCCAGTCGAGGTGGATGACGTGCACACACATGTTGCTGGTCATGCGGAGGTGTTCCTTCCGGCAGTCCCATGTGGCGCCCGCCGCTCGGACGGCACACGGAACCTGAAGAGATGAGCTAACGTCCCGCCCCGATGCGGGCAGGACCGAAGAGGTGGACGCCGCCAGGGCTGGGGATGGAGGGGGCTGAGGCTGGCCCGGTGCGGCGCTTGTGCGCTTGGCGCTGACTAGTCCCGCGCCCAACTCTCTAGCGGGCCAACCCAGCCATCGGCCGCGAGGTCAGGTCGCCGGGCCTGCCAGGAGTCGATCGCTCGCCGGTAGGCGGGCCCATCGTAGAAGCGTGAGAGACCGTGATGGCGGGCGTGATACCGCCAGGAGGCGCGCACGCTCTCGTACGCCTCCGCCGAGTAGTCGTGCCCGCTTGCCGGGTCAATGTCCTGCTCGGCGATGCCCAGCGCCAGGCACAGCGCGGTGCGTGCGTCGTTCATCGACGTGCGCCGGTCGGCCTCCATCACCGGGTCGAGGTCGCGGTACGCGTAGCGGCTCATCACCCGTCTAGCCTGCAAACGGATTGCCCGCTTCTCATCGACTACACCGCGCAGCGTGATGTTGCTTCCCATGGTGTTCCTTCCGGTGGGTTCCGTGTGCCGCCCGCCGCTCGGGCGGCACACGGAACCTGAAAAGGTGAGCTAAGGTCTCTCCCGATGCCGGGGCGAGACCGAAAAGAGAGGCGTCAGTCCCGGTTCTCATCGAGAGCGTGGATCATGTTGAACGCCTCGTCCTCCGTGAACCGGAACGCGTCACCGGGAAAACCCGGGCTGCCGGGGAGGGAGTCGGGCAGGGTCCACTCCTGCGAGTGGTTGGCATGCCTCCCGCCGGGTCGGGTGATAATCCACGTGTCGCTGCCGATGAGCCGCATGATGATGGCCTCGGGGCTGTAGCAGTGGCCATCGTCCCGGGGATCGCAGGGCCCATCACAGTCGTGCGTGTAGAGCTTGTTGGCGAAGGTGTACTCCGTGGCATTCTCTGCGTACTGGTGCCGGTAACTGCCGTTGGCCAGGACCGCGGCGGGGATCGTGAACTCCCTCAGCAGGGTGTCGGCGCGCTCCTTCGCCTGGTCCGAGGTCTCGAAGTACGGCTCCCGGTCGGCCCGGTAGCCCGGGTTCGGGAGTGGGTTGTCCAGCCGGTAGGCCACGCCGCCCACGATGGGGACGATGCGGAACTGCCAGGCGACCGAGGCCGACCAGAAGAAGCCGGTCCAGCCGTCCCTGTCGTTCCCGCTCCAGGAGAGGCGTTTCTCGCTCATCGCATGCCCTCCGGCGCGTCGATGTCCATGTGGCTCTTGGCTCCGACCGCTGCCAGTCCAGTCGCCACCTGGAGCGCGAAGGCGGTCTCGGCGTCGTAGTCGAGGTAGAAAACGGCGTCCACCAGGTGGCCGCCGACCATGACCTTGCCCTGCACCCTGAACTTGACCTTGTCGCGGACGTGGATGACCTGGGCTGTGCTGCCGTCCTCGGCCGTGTAGATGCCGAAGTCCTGACGCGAGGCGCCGGTGATGGGGATGACGTCGGCGATCTTGCCGTTGTGCATGGGTTTCCTTCCGGATACACCGGCGGCACCGCTCGGCGCCGGTTAACACTTATAATATTAGCAAGCTTCTTTAGTGGTGTCTATATGGGAAGTTCTATGGTGGCAGCAGTCGCCCAATCCGACAGGTCCACCTCGCGCACCGCCTGCACGATCTCCTCCATCGGCGCGCCTGCCTGGTCCAACTCCTCCACGGCGCCGCGAACGGCCTCGACCACCCGGCCGAACTCTTCCCCGACCGCCGCAGCAGCTGTCATTGCGGTGTCATGCGCCTCCATGCCGCCTCCAGCCATGGCCGCAGCCGCCACCGCGAGCACCGGGAGAACCACCTGCTCGGCCTCGGCCTGCCACGCCTGCACGGGCATGATCCGCGCAACGTCCAGCGCATTCGTACCGACGCGGGTGTCTACCTTGTACTGGGCGACGAAGTGGCGGGTGCCCTTGCGGTGCTTCGGTGACTCCAACCGGGCCACCGTCCGGCCGACGAACCTCCCTCCGAGTTGGAGGAGCGCCTCCACCAGTTCGGAGGGAGTGGCGCCCAGGGAACCCTTTGTCTGCCGCCGCCCCCGCGGGCGCTTCGCTTCCACCTGGACGCCCTCGTCCTCGGACTGGTCCCCGGCGGCCGTGGGGCCGGCGTCCGCCGCCTCCGCGCTGTTCTCTTCTTCACTGGTGTCGCTGAATAGGTTCCGCAGGCGCGACAGCGCGTTCTCCTCGGCGCCGTCGTCGTCGCCCGCTGCGGCCGCACTGCGTCCAGTCGGCGGCCGCTCGCCGAGCTCTCCCTCCGGAATTCCGCCCGCCGCCGGCTCCTCCGGCGGGGCGATGCCGAGTGCAACCGCGTCCTCGTCGCGCGTCGGGATCGGGGTCTTGCCCTGCGCCACGTACAGCGCCCTGGTGTGAGGCAGATCCACGGGGTCGTATCCGGCGATGGCCCGGTACTCGTCCAGTGAGATGAGCCCGGCATCGACCTCCTCCCGCGCCTCCTCACGACGCTGTTTCTTCGCGCGCTGGAGCACCTCGATCGAGTCGGTGTTGAATTCGTAGACCGCGTTGTCTTCGTGGTCGGTATCCCAGCCGGTCGCCAGCAGCGACAGGTGCGGCAGCATGGTGTGCGTCCAGAACTGGTGCTCTTCCTGGGCCGCGTTGTCGAATGTCCGGCCGGAAGCGTTGCCCAGGATGCTCTCTGGCACGCCGAACGCTGCGAGGATCTCCTCCTTGGAGATGCGTGCCAGGTCGGCGTAGGCCATGTCGCGTGGTTTCGCGGCCAAGTCGATGAACGACAGGTCGCCCTGGAGCACGGTCAGCTTGCCGGCCTCATGCGCGCCCTTGCCGAAGATGCCCTGGATGCGCTCCATCTCGTCGTCTTCGACTTCGCCATCAATACCGATCACGCCGCCTGGCCTGCCGTCGTTCCTCAGGAACGTGGCGTTGTAGAGGCGAGCGAGGAAGTCCAAGTCCACGCTGAGTCCGGCGGCCTCCATGGGGGTGATGCCGCGGAACGGGTCCAAGGGATGGGGGTCGCGAAACCAGATGACCTTCTCGGGGTCGATCGTGCGGCGCCGACCGTCCGGGGTGATTGTTTCGAAGTGCGACAAGAGGTTGCCGCCGAACCCCGGCACTGGGCGGGTACGGCCCGGGGGCAGCAGATCCAGCCCGATTGGGTGCCCGCGTCGGCTGGTGCTCACCTCGACGAACGTCCCGGCCGGGGACAGCAGCACCTGGCCAGACAGCCGCTTTCGTAGCTGTGGGCCCTTCTCCAGCTTGTTGGCCACGCCCACGTTGAGCAGCCTGGCCAGAGGGTCGTCCGCGATGACTTCGCGCTCACCGTCCGACTGGATGAGGACCCTCTCGATCGGCAGCCGTGACGCGTGCCCAGCGATGGCGTTCACGCTCTTGAACACCCATACGACGCGCTCCATCCCCTCCAGGACGGCCCGTTCTACGGGCCATGCGCGGCGCGGGTCGCGCAGCCGGGCGAGCATGCCCGACCACGAGGTGTGGCCGGCGTCGAGCTCAAGCGACTTCGTCTCCAGCGGAGCCGACTTCGCCGTAAGTCCGAGGGCGCCCCGCAGGGCGGGGAGGAAGGCCACCGCGCCTACTTCCCGCGGCCCAGCAGCACGCCCCCGATAAAGGCTGAGGCGGATAGGCCAAGCCAGAACAGCAGCGGACTGACCTGGTAGGCGACGGTGAGCGTGCCAGCGATCCCGGCAGCTATCAGGAGGAGGGCGATGAGGTCGCGGCGCAGGCGCGCCTCACGCGCGTACGGGTCTTGAGGGTTCAACCTGCTTCTCCTGCCTGCCCGGGACGACGACGGTCGCCGGGCAGGCTAGGAAGAGGCGCTGGTTTGTGTACGGCTCCAGCTACTCGGCCGGTTCAGCCGTACAGGTCGCCGAGGCTGGAGCGCTGACGCAGGGCGACCTCTTCGGCGCTGGTGCCGGGGGCTGGCCTCTTGCGCTTGCGTCGTACGGTGGGGCCGTTGCCGCCTTGGAGGAGTTCGGTGTGTGGTCCCGAGCACGGCACGGTGATGGCGTCGGCCCAGCGCAACTTGCATTGGTCGCAGTAGGTGTCCTGGCCTACTACCCAAGTTTTTTCGTGCAGCATGAAGTTGCGGCGGCTTGTCTCTATGCGGCGAGCCTGCTCCGAGGTGACTGGCACAGTGACTGCCGAAACGAACTCGTGGATGCCGGTGTCGGTATCGGTTGTTTCTGTTTCGTCTTGGGTGGTCTCGGAGACTTCTGTCGTCATACGATCTATCAACCCCTTTGGCGACGTGGGGGTGCCCTAGCAGCCAACCGGCGGGTACAGTTCCGGCAGGTCGATCCCCCGTAACTGATGTGACTTCAGTGGCACACGTGGCCTTAGCCAGCGGAGAGACCATAACTATCGAGACCGGCTCACGTAAATGGCCGGAGGGCCTTTTGGGGCAGGTTGTTTTCCGTCGTTCCGGACAGAATCTTTGTAACGATCCGTGGGTCCTGTAAACCGATCCAAACCCCTGAGCGTCGATCGGTGCATTTCGGTGGTCACGCTGCGTTAACCCGAGATGAGGCGGCCACGCTTCTTCGCCGGCTTCGCCGCCGGTTCGTATGGAGCCAGGAGCAACGCCTCGGCCTGGTCGGGACTGTTGACCCCGCGCTTACGCATGTCCTTCTTCGACTCCACGTACGTGAATCCCTGGCTGTTGTCGAACTTCTTCGGCGCGCTGAGCTGCCCCCTCGTGCGACTGCTGACGCGCAACCGCAGCCGCGTCACCCCTTCAGCGTTGGGCCGGAGCAGGGTCCGCCCAGCGATCCACAGTTCGTCCCGCTTCCGGTACGGCCGCAGCACCTCCGAATCGGCCGGCCGGTCCGTGGCCTCGGCCACGTTCACCGGCACGATCTCCGCCTGGTGCTTCTTCTCCTTGCCCCATCGCTGAAGAAGACCAACGACGCCCCATCCGACCCCGATCGTGTCTATCTTGACGCGTACTCTGGCCTTGGTGCCGAGACGACGTCGTAACAGCTCGGCGCGCCGGATCTCTTCGAGAATGCGATTCGCCACTGCGACTGCGTCGCTGTTCTCGGCGCCCGAACTGGTGTGCTCGATTGTCGCCAGGTCCTCCACCACCCTGCTGATCACAAATTCATCGCCGCCGTCCGCTGCGATGTCCACGCCGAGCCGCACCCAGCCGCCGAGCCGCACCATCCACTCGTCGGTCTCGTCGTCCAGGTCCAGGTCGCACAGCCGTATCCAGCCTGGCCCGTCCGGCTCCTCCTGCTCCGCGGCCGCGTCCACCCAATCGGAGGGGATGATCTGGTCCTTGGTGCCCTTCGGGAACCTCGCGTGCACCTTGGCGATGACGTATGGCGATTTCTCGCCGTGGTCGCGGATCGCTTCCTCGATCCACTCCTTGTTGACCAGGTGGGAGGACACCATGTGGCCAGGGTCACCAGCCGGGCAGGCACACGCCTTGTCCGCGGTGCGCTCGCCGGTCACGGCCGGCGAGTCGGTCGCGGCGAGCTTGATGGTGGTCGTCTGCGGATAGTGGTCGCTGTAGCCGTCATTGCAGAGCTTCTCGAACCACGACCGCTCCGTGTCGGTGGGCGGGTTGCCGATGGCGATCATCCGCGCGTTGGAGCCGGTCAGCAGGTTGCGGGTAGAGCGGCCGATCACGGGGCCGATGCCCCCGGCCTCGTCCACGATCAACAGGAGGTTGCTCGCGTGGATACCCTGCATGCCGGATTCGTCATGCTCGGTCGCTGTGAATCCGTAGGCGACCACCACGGAGACGCCTGCGGAGTCGGTCATCTTCCACTGCACCTGGTCGCACTCGCCGGGCAGGGCGCCGTGCGCGACCGCGTGCCGGATATGTGGCCACATCTGCCGGTGCACCTGCCGCATACGTGTCGCCGTGGTGATCGACAAGGCGGTCCCGACCGGATAGACGCACGCCCAGTACGCCACAGCGCGCGCAGAAAGGTGGGTCTTGCCGAGCCCGAACCCGGCGGGGACGGCCACGTTCTTGTGCGTTGTGATCGCGCTCAAGATCTGTCGCTGCTTCGACCAGAGCGATTCACCGAGGACTTGTTCGACGAAGCCCACCGGGTCGCCCAGCCAGACGCCGTAGGGGGTGCCGAGTTCGCGTCCTGCGATCGCCAGAATCTGGACCAGGTCAGGTGGGGCGAGCATGCCGAGGGTGCGGCGCCGTAGGGCTGGCGCGAGCGCCATCAAGTCCGACAGCATCCCGGACGCGATCCGGGAGTCGCCGCGGGGTAGGTCGTGAGGACGGGGGACGGCCAGCGCCGTCATCCGTCACACCCGTACAGCAGGTGCAGCCGCATCGCTTCGGCCGACTCATCGCTGTCGCGCGCGCTCAGCAGGATGACGCGCGTGCAGATCGGGCACGTCTCCGACCGCTCGAACATCGCCGCGTTTTCCACGCGGACATGATGCTGAAGCGAGACGACGAGCGTCTCGCCCCAGCCCAGGTAGCGCCTTGAGGCCTAGCTGTTGAGCCCAATGGACTTCAACCAGGCCAGGGCCGCCTCCTTGTTGAACCGGCCGCTGTCGAGCCGGACGCCCTCGGGAAGGGTGCCTGCTTCCTCAGCCTTACGCACCTGGTAGCGAACCTGGTCCACTTTGAGCCCGGCTGTCTCGGCGAGGTCCTTCATGGTGGTACCGGCGCTCGCCACCGCCTCGGGCGAGGTCTTCCTCCGCCACCATGCGAGTAGAACATCCTCGTCGTAGCGGCGGTCGCTGACCTTGGCCTCCTTCGGGAGTTCGCCCGCCTCCTCTGCTTCGTGGACCGCGGTGCGGAACGTCTTCTCGTTCACGCCGACCTTCTCGGCGGCGTCAACGAGTGTGGTGCCGGCCGTCAGCCGTTCCTTCCGCTCCCTCCACCACGTGACGAAGCGGTCCTCGTTGACCGCGCCGTTTGCATAGACGATGTCGGGCGGAAGGGTTCCAGCCTCGGCCGCCGCCGTGATCGCACTCTTGACAGTCGGGTACGGCTCGCCCACCAGCGCCGCGGCTCGATGGAGACTCAACCCGGTGGGCGCTGCCGCCATCGCGGGAAGCCTCTCGAACCACGGCTTCACCTTGCCCGGCCAGTACTTGCCCTCCCCAGCGACTGCCTCGGAAGGAAACGCGTTCGGCTTCTCGGCTCGGGCTGGGTCGCTCCAGTATCGGACGCAGGCCTGAAGGTAGAGGCGGGACGTGCCAAGCATCCTGGCGATGGGGCCCAGCCCCGTGGGCTGATCGCTGGCCTCGCTGGCCACCTTGCGTCGCTGCGATGGCCGCAGGGTGACCCCCACTGCCTTGATGTCGCCCGCCACCATGGTCAGGTCGAGTTCGAACTCGGCTCCGATCTCGGAGATCTCCCACTGCCTGCCGTCGAGGTGCCCCTGATACAGGGCGGCGATGTCCGTCCGGCGGATCTCCCGAGCGCCGTCTGCGAAGGCGCGGTGCTTCGCGAGGTCGGCTGCGGCCGCGTCCCGCGCGGTCAGAGCCGCTCCGACCTCCCAAACGGGAAGCAGTTCAAGGATCTGGTCCTCGCTGGGCGCGACTGGTGAGCCGGTCGGGAACAGGGACGTGGCACCGACGCCGGTGCCCTTGGACGCCTTCTGCTTGCTCCAACCCTTGTCCCGATGCCGATAGTGGAGCGTCCAGGCCGCCGTCGCGAGCGCCTCGCGGGTCGTCTTCGCGTTGTCGTTGGCGGCCGCGGCTGCGGCCGCGGCCGCGCGGATGCGGTCTGGTCCAGCCGGCATGGCGCGCAATTCGTCCAGGGTCGGTACGGGAGTGGAGCTCATCGCCCTATCCTTGCGGTTGTTGGGGGTGCCCTCCTTCATGTGTCGGCTGGTGGGCACACGGGTCGGTCTACCCGGTGTTCAAAAGATTACCTTGAGTTCTGTGATGTAGCACAGGCGCCCGAGGGGCAAAACGGTGTGATGTTGGTCTGATCATGCCGTACGGCCGGCGCCTCGGAGGAGTTCGTCGCGGATCAGACCAGAGAACCAATCCTCGTTCGTCCACACCTTGGCATCGAGTCCGGCCACGCCGAACGCGTCGAGCCACGCCTGCTGGGCTTCGGTCGGCTGGTACTGCTTGGCGCTGCTGCGCCGCCTCTTTAGTTCGCGGATGATGACGGCGCCGGTGACGGGGTGGAGCAGGAACACGTCGGGGTAGCCCGCCGGACTGTGCTTGCTGTTGTGGGTCCAGTAGACGAGGTACCCGAGGATCTTGGCCAGCGGCACGATGTGGCTGTCGCGGAGCTCCGCCTCCTTCATCGTTGTGATGAGCTTCTGCTTGGTGGCCTCGTCTAGGCGGTCTAGGCGGTCGATCATGGAGTGGAGCAGGTTCACGGGTTCCTCCGGGCGTTGGAACGCCCAGGGCGGCGGGCCTCGCGCACCGCGCCGCCTTGGGCGGGATCGGGGGGCTGCTGCTATCGAGGGGCAGCGGCGTCGCAGGTGGGGCACCAGTCGCCGGACTCGTCGCACCGCCACCGCTCGCGGCGCAGGCTGACCCGGGCCACGTCGAACCGGTCCTGCCCCGTCGCCGAGTCACGCAGGTAGACGGTCATGGACGGTCAGTCATGGCTGGCCAGCCTCGTTGTCGTAGGCGGGTCTCGTACACGGGTTCTCCTCGGTGGGGCGAAAGGGGGCGTGGCCGTCTCCTGGCGGAGGGCCACGTGACGGGGTTCAGCGTCAGGACAGGACGGCGCGGGCGCGGGCGGCGACCCAGTGAGCGACGTTGACAGGGACGGCGTTGCCGATCTGGACGCGTTGCTCGGCGATGTTGCCGAAGATGCGGTAGTCGCGACGGAACCGCTGGACCTGCTTGGTCTCGTCCGGGCCGAGCATCCGCAGTTCGGAGTTGTCCACGGACAGCGCGGGTGCGATGAGCGCGTGGTGCGGGTGGGTGGCCACAGTGGTGAGCGGCTGGTCGGTAGTGCGGGCGGCGCTGTCGCGGCCGATGTGGGCGATCAGCGCGAAGTGGTTGCCGCCGGCGGTGACGGTGGGCAGCGGGGCATCGAGCCCCTGCACGGTGAGGTTCTTGCGCAGGAGCGCCATGAACGGCTCGTTGCCGAACTGCTCCAGCCCGATGCCCACCTTGTGGCGCGTGCTCTCGGCGTACGGCCTGAACTTCTTGCCCTTCTTGCCATCACCGATCCGCCGCATGGGCAGGTCCCAGTCGATGACCGGGGCGACCGGCCACACGACGGGCTCGACGATGAGGTGGCCGCACCGCCGGTTCGGGCAGACGTAGTCGTACTGCTCACCATGCTTGCCGACCCGTAGAACGCGCGGCCGGGGGTCGCGCCAGCGCTGCACGCCCTGGACAGGCCCACACTCAGGGCACATGGCGTCGGGGCGCGGCCGCAGGTCGGGCTGCCTAATGTCCTTCCTCGTAAAGACGAAGACGAGCCGGTGGCGGTGCTGCGGCGCGGGCTGGTTGCCGGGGCCGGAGATGTGGGCGGCATCAACAGACACGAGTTGCACCTGGTAGCCGAGGACCCGCCAGCAGCGCAGCCATTCCGGGAACAGCATCCAGCGGGTGGCGAACTCGGGCACGTTCTCGCCGATCACCATGTCGTAGCGGTGTGCTTCGGCGGCGCGGAGCAAACACCAGGCGGTGACGCGGGTCCGCTCCCATGTGGACTTGGCGACGTGCCCTTCGTCCTCGAACAGTGCTGTCTGCGCTTTCGGGGCGGTGCTGCCGCCCGCTTGGGCTATCTCGGTGCAGATGGGAGAGCCCACGAGCACCTGGCTGGGCTTCAGGGACGACATGTTGTAGTGGTCGAGGTCCACGCAACGCGGATCTACGTGCTTGTAGTGGTAGGAGACGGTCTCGATCGACTTCTCGTCGTGGTTGGCCATTTCCACGGGCTGAAACCCGGCCTCGTAGAAGCCGCGCACGTCGCCACCTGCGCCGCAGAACAGGTGCGTGGTGGTGGGCCCGTCCCCGGGCACGATGCTGGGCTGAAGGGCCGTCCGCATGTCGGCCTGGTCGATGGTTAGCATGCGAAGTCCGCCTCATCTGCGCACGAGCCGTACAGGGCGTCGCGGTCGAACCCTTCGAGTAACCGCTCGGTTTCCTCGTCGGTCTGGATGCGGTCGAGTTCGGCAGCGACTACGCCGGGCTGCTCGGGGAGATGGCGCATCGGGGCGTCGCCCTCTTTCGGGTGGGTTGGCGCGGAAGGGTCGCCGAGTCGGCGCACGGCGGTGTGGACCTCGCGCAGCGCGGTAGTGCGGTCGGCCGAATCGCCGTGGTCGGCCAGGTTGACGATGAGGGCAGCGATCTCGCGAAGGATGGTGTGCTCGGCGTGCTGCTTGCCGAGCTGGTAGGCACACGCGGTGTGATGGCGCTCGCAGTCACGCCAGTGCGGCCCGCCCTGAGGAAGGGCGGGGTCGGCGGGCGGCAGAAAGCTTGTGAGGCTGCCGGGAATCATGCGGCTCTCTGCTTGCGCTTGCGGTTGCGCTGGTAGATCCGCTCGCCGAGCTTGCACGCGTCGTCGAGTTCCTCACCTCGTGCCTTGTGTCGGTTGAACGCGGTGTGTGTGCCGCACGCTGCGAGCCCGCGGCGGCGCCGATTGGCGCGCTTGCGGGTGTCGGCAACGAGCCGGACCTGACCGTGCGGAGATAGCGAGACACCGGTGTGCCAGGCGAGCAGGTCCCCCACGGACAGGTCCACGGGGATCATGGCGGCCATGATGATGGGCAGCGTGTCGCGGTCCTCGGTGCTCAAGGTGGCGAGGAGCCTGGCGGCCGCGTCGGGCCCGTCGTCGCGTACAGCGCAGGCGAGTTCGCAGGCGATCTCGACGAGCGTGTCGGCGTAGGTGTCGTTGTTACGCATCGCTTGCCTGGCGGTTGAGCAGGGAGCGTGCGCGCCTGGTGTAGGCATCGTGCTGGGCCTGGGTGACGGCGACGCGCTGCGACGCGACCTTGATCACCTCGTCGGCCACGCGGAGCCGGTCGTCGTCCTCTCGGGTGGCGCGCAGTGCGGCGAGCACGAGGTGTTCGCTCCATGGGCAGCCGATCAGCTCTGCGGTGATCTGTTCGATGCGCCAGTCCGGGCGCATTTCAGCGATGAGCGCGATCAGCCCGACGAAGGCGGGCTGGCGCTGTTCGCGCTGCTCCTTCGGGGTGTCGTTCATGGTGTCCTTCCGGTTAGCCATCCGCCCAATGCCGCTCATTGGCCAGTGGCTCATTAGAGAATACTGCAAATTCTTTAACAGTGTCTAGTGGGCCGGATCGTGGTCGCATCGAGTGAGTGATCACGCGAAGGGGGACGGTAGAGATTGGCCATCGCTTGTGTCCTGCTTCGGCGGAGTGCGGCCCTGCGCCCGCCCCGGTGATGCAGTTCTCGGTCACCCCTCCTCAAGCCCTGACCGCGTCGCTAAAGTGATCAAGCTCGGGGGAGGTGGAACGATCGAAACCGGGAGAATGCATGCATCGCGTCGCCGTACTGCCCGCCGCGCTACTCGCCCTGGCCTGTCTCGCCGCGCCCGCGGGAGCAACCGCCAACCATCGGCCCACGGCGCTGGAGCCGGCCGCCTCCGCGGCCGCGCCGAAACTGCTCAGGTTCGGCCAGGCCGTCCGGGTCAAAGGAGACAAGGGAGGCATGCTGAGGATCGCCCCGGTCGGCATCTACTACCACCGGCCGACATGGGGGCCTGCGACGAAGCCGCGCAACAAGTTCTTCGTGGCCCTCGCCATCCGGGTGACCGCGGTCTCCAAGTCGGACCAGATGCCCCTTCCCTACGGGAGCCAGTGGCGCATCAAGCAAGGGGCAAGGATCTTCACGACCTCATCCGGCAAGGCCGGCGATGCGCCTTGGGTGGGGCGGGCGCAGGGCGCATACGTCACGGTCCATCGCGGGTCACCCGAGGTGGTCTACGAGGCGTTCGACGTGCCCGCCACGGGAGGCGTCCTTGAATGGTCAGACCCGAGCGGCCTCTACCGCTGGCGGATCCCGACGAGCAACGCAGGCAAGTCCACCCACGAAGCTGTCCTCGACGCCATCGCGGACTACGAAGGCAGATGATCGGCGGCCGGCCTGTTCCAGCCATGGCGTCAGGTGTGGTTACGGCGGGGGGTTGCCGAGGCCGAGCATCTCCCGCAGTACGGCGGTGGGCACGAGCTTGCGCCGGCCGAACGTGAGGGTAGGTATCTCTCCTCGGGCGGCCGCCTCGTATGCGGTGCATCGTGCGAGCCCAAGGAACGTTCCCGCCTCGGGAATCGTCATCGTGGGCTGCTCGTCGGGATTGGGCAGCGGCTTCCGGAGGCGTCGTGGTGGCTTTTGTGCGGTTCTCTGCGCTCTGGTCATGACGCGGATGCTGCTGTCTGGTCCTGCTTAGCGTCATCGTCCGATTGGTGGCGAGCCTTCCCGCTCTCCGTCAAGATCGTGTGTGCCCCCAGTGGGGGCACCGGGTGGTCTGTTGCGTGATCTTGCGTACGGTTGCGTCTGGTCTAGTACGGGCTTAACTGCCACTATGGGTAAAGCCGCAGGTGAGAGCATGTGGAAGGGCGGGTTCGATTCCCGCCACCTCCACAAGCATGGTCTTGCCCTCTGCGCCCTTCGGGCGTGGGGGGCAAGGCTGTTTTCTGGGGTTGCAAGCATGGTGCTTCGCTTCGCTCCGCGCGTTCTTCCAGTCGGGGCGCGGCCCCGACCCCTGGTCGTGCTTCGCGCGCTCTTTTTGGGCCCGCCCGTTGCCCGGTTGGGTGGTTGGGCGGTTGGAGCCCGCCCTGGTCTTTGGTCCTCGCTTCGCTCGGACGTCTTGATCGAGCGCGCCTTCGGCGCGCGGCTTGCGCGTGGGGTGAGGGGTTCAGGTGGAGCAGGTCCAGGTCATTGGCGGCCGGTTCTTCACGTCACCAGCGTCGCGGATCTGGACGACCTTGAAGAGGTGGTGGTGTGTGGGATGCGCGGGAGGCCGTCTGTACCATCATCGCGTCGAAATCGTGGTCCCTGGATCATCGGTGGGGTGTCCTGAACTTCACAGTGCTTCAGACGAGCGTAGGCGCATGCTCTGAGGTACATGCCGTACAGGGTGTGGGCCGGATACATGTCCAGGCGCCCAGCCGGGTCAAGAGCTTGCCCTGAAACGGCAGGGCGATCGCGGCTCGTCCTCGCCCGTAGTCCTCCTGGGCGTTCAGATATCGGTGACCAGTTTGACTGGTTGCCTCGTCAGGACTGCCAGGGTCATGAAGTCGCGGTCATCGCACAGCACGGTGAGGTTCGCCCGTTCCGCGGTGCCGGCGATGCGCAGGTCGGCCGGACCGGCCGATCTGTGCTGCCCGGTCTCGGTGAGCAGTTGTTGCACCTCGGCCGCACGGTGCCAGGCATGCTCACTCATCGGTACCCAGCCGAACAGATCATGGAGCAGACGAATTTTCCAGACGGTCCGCAAGTGATCTCGCGGAGAGAAGGAACTCCAATTCCACGACCGGACAGGTCGCGATGACGCCGGCGGCAAGCTGATCGGACCACACTTGCCGGAGCTTTGGCTCCTGCAACCTCCGGAACATGCCGGAGGTGTCGGTGAGATACAGGGCGGGTGTCACCGGCGGTAGGCCGCCTTGTTGCCGACGAACTCATCGAAGTCTCCTCGGTCGGCCATCTCGCCAAGCGCGGCCAGGGCTCGAAGGCGCACCAATCGCTGCCCGACCTCTCGGAGGGCCGCGTTCACCGTGTCCTTCTTCGTCTTGGTACCGAGAACTTCGGCGGCTATCGCCAGGGCTTCTTGGTCGATCTCGATCGGGGCCTTCACCATGGCCATGGGATCACCGTCCTTCACCCATTCAGCATGTCAAGGACATCCACTCTGGATGTCCTTGATGTCTTCCGTGAATCTGCAGAGGGTCGCTCAACCGCCTCGCCATCGCTCTGATCGGCCAAGGCGCAGCCTTCGGCTCACCTCTTGCGCTTGTGGCGTCGTGGTCGAGTAGGCGGTAATCAGGTCTACAAGCAAGGTCTTTCACGCTGGGCGCCGCGTCGAGCTTATGGGTTCCGGGCGTTCTTCCAGTCGAGCTGAAGCTCGACCTCTGACGGTCCTCCCTCCGGTCGGGCGTTCTTCTGAGATCCCACCTGCTGCCCGCCTGCGTAGTTAAGTCCCATCCACCCTGGTCTGTGGCCCCCAGCTGCGCTCGGGCGCCTTGATCGGCGCGCGGCTCGCGCGGATGCTTCCCCGGCGTCGATGGTGGTGCTGGGATCTGCGCCGGTTCGGTTTGTCTGGTTCGCCGCATCAAGGCCGTGGACCGGGCCAGCGTCCGCCGCTCTTGCTGCGGATACCGCCGAGCCGGGCATCGCCAGCAGGTTGGTGCCGCGCGACGTCCGGTGCGGATGCCTTCAGCGGCCTGAAGGCATCCGGATCATCGGGAGCTCCGTGCGCCCGCGACGTCCGAACGACATCCCGGTATCTGTTCGAGGGACTCCATGCGCCGACCGAACCCGGACGCCGGCTGGTCACCCACACGATGCTCCCAAGCGCTTCCGGGTCGCCGGGAGACCGCGCCCGCCGGGCATGGCACGGTGGCGGTGCGGCGAATCGGGTCCGGGCGTCGGCCCCGGCCGTCCTGCTGCTGCCGAACCCGCCGGCGTGTGGTGGACCGGCAGTGGCCATCCTCACGCCTGCGGGCGGACGCGGCACACGGTTCAGAGGGGGTCGGCGGCCTTCACGCGGTGGAGGTGGATCAGCGCGTCGTAGGCCTTGCCCAGGGCCAGGGGCTTGGTGAACATCTCCGGCAGGTACGTGGCCGGGATCGTGTAGGTGGGCCGGGGGGTGTCGAGCCAGGTGCGTACCGCCGGGTTCCGGCCGGCCTGGCGGAGGTTCACGAGGTAGTCGCGGTGGCCGACCTTGTCGAGTGTGTGCTCGCTGCTGCCGGTGCCCGGGGTGCCGGTGTCGAAGACTCCGACCTTGCCGGTCTTCGGGTCCAAGGCGCGGAACCGGCCGGAGTGGATGGTGGTGGCGATGGCGACGTAGGACTTGCCGGCCATCGCGCGCAGGTGGGCGCCCTGCGTGACCGGGTACGTCTCCGGCCAGGCCGAGACGTAGCCGATGTGGCCGTTGTGAGCGGCCGCCACCGTCTTCAGGCCGGTCTGCCGGTTCCACCACCACGTGTTCTGCGCCATGGCCTTGTCGCGGTGGCCGTGCAGGGCGGGGCCGTCCAGGGCGTACATCGTGGTCATTTGCGCGATGACCCGCGCTTCCTGGGCCACGATCGGGGTGGCGTTCTTCACCAGGCGGTAGGCGGCCTCGGCATTCTCGGCCAGGGTCTTGCGCCGCTCCGGTGGGAGGGCGGCGATGGCGTTCATGCGCTCCGCCGTACCGGCGGGAAGGGCGAGCAGATCGGCGTAGTGACGGCGGAGGCCGGGCACGATCGCGGGCTTGTTCTTCTCGGCCCAGGCGATCACTCGCCGGTACTGGTCCGGATGGACGTCGCCGATGTCGAAGCCCATGACACGGAGTTTGTGGCGGGCCGTGCGGTTGTACTCGCGCATCCAGGTGTAGAGCTCCAGCCACTCCTTGGTCTGCCAGGAGCTGTAGGCCTGCTGGAAGTCCTCGCGCAGGATGGTGCGCAGGTCGCCCTTTCCGGTGCGGACGTACTCGTCGAGCCGGACGCCCGCCGACCAGGGCGCCTCAAGGGCGATCGTGGTGAAGCCCTTCTTGCTGACCAGGTGCCGGAACATCCGATGGCGTACGGTGAACAGCTCCTTTGACCCGTGGGTCACTTCGCCGATGCCCACGATCGAGGCGTCGCGGGTCATCTTGGACAGCGCGTCCAGGTCGCTCAGCGGGCGGGCGTACCGGTCGAGTCCGGCCACGACGCCCTTGTCGGTGGCGGCGTGGGCCGGAGCGGCCAGGATCGGCGCGGCCAGTGCCGCGACCAGGCCGAACGTCAGTAGGGAGAGCTTGTTCATGCGTTCAACCGTAGGGATCGGTCCTCGCCGTATCGATCCCGCGAACTGCCCTCTCGCCGGTACGGCAGGCACTACCTCGGCTCGGTGCATGAGAGGTCTCTCATGACGGTGCCAGCGGCGTCTCATCGATCGCCGGAAGGCTGCTTGCAGCGGACAAAAGACGAGGAGACCGGACATGGGCAAGATCAAGCTGGTTCTGGTGGGTTCGGTGCTCGGGCTCGGGCTGGGGGCCGCGGCGCTGGCCGCGCCCGCGCTGGCGGAGGAGCGGACGTGCCGCGGTTCGATCGGGGCGAGCACGCTCGACAACGTACGGGTGCCGCAGGGCGCGACGTGCACGCTCACTGGGACGCGGGTGAAGGGCACGGTCAAGGTGGAGCGGAACGCGGTGCTCGTGGCACGTGGCGTACACGTGATCGGCAACGTCCAGGCTGAGGGCGCGCGGGCCGTCACCGTCACCGGGGGTTCCAAGGTCGGCGGGAGCGTGCAGGTCAAGCAGGGTGGGGCGGCGACGGTCCGTTCGTCGCGGGTCACCGGTGACATCCAGTACGACGCCAACCGGGGCCGGCTTCAGGCGGCCGGCAACCGGGTCGGCGGGAGCATCCAGGTGGTCGGCAACCGCGGGCGGGCGCTGGTGGAGCGCAACACGGTCAAGGGCAATCTGCAGTGCAAGGAGAACAGCCCCGCGCCGGAGGGCGGCGGCAACGTGGTCGGCGGCAACAAGGAGGACCAGTGCCGCCGCCTCTGACCGATGCCGCTCTGCTTCCCGGTGGGCGGCCACACTCAGGCAGGTGGCTCCAGCATGGGTACGAGGAACCGGCGGGCCACCGCGGCCAGCCGTTCGTCGTCGTCCAGGTCGATGATCGCGCTGGGGATCGTCAGGAAAGAGGTGGAGATCCGCACCATCATCTCGGCGACGAGGTCGACGTCGAGGCGGCCCGACACGTTGCCCGCGCGTTGCTCGCTGCGGAGCTGGCCGGCGACGAAGTGCCGGACCGTGGCCAGGGTCTGACCGCCGTCGGCCGTCATGGAGGGGACCAGCAGGTCGGGTTCGGTGGCGATGAGGCCGCCGATCAGCGGGTTGCCGCGAATGGCCCGCAACGAGCTGACGAAGCCCAGGACCACCCGGTCGGCGGCGGTTCCGGCTTGCTCGATGTCGATGAGGAATCGGTCGAAGTAGCGGCGGAACTCCCGGCGTACCACGTGCTCGACCAGGGTGTCCTTGCTGTCGAAGCGCCGGTAGACCGTGATACGCGACACCTTCGCCAGGCGGGCGACGTCCTCCATGGTGGAGCGCCTGATGCCCATCCGGCAGAACTGCTCGTACGCCGCGTCGAGGATGCGCGTCCTTAGCTCGTCGGTGTCGTCGACGCGCTCGACGGCGTCGACGTAGGCGCGCTCCAGCAATCCGGACAGCACAGATTCCACGACCACCTCCATTAGGGGATTCTGCCTCAAACGCGGTCTTGTGATGCTCGTCACCCTGTGCTCTGATGATGATACACGGATCCAAAGGTTGTTTCTTTGTATCATCCCCTTCTCGCATGCCCTGAAAGGAGTGCGAGCATGGCAGAGTTGAGCAGGCGCGAGGCACTGATCTCGGGCGCCGCACTGGGAGCGCTCGGCGCGTTAGGGGTGTCCTCCCCGGCCCAGGCGGACTCCCTTGCAGGCGACTGGACGTGGCCGGCCGGCGGTTCTATCGCGGGTTCCGGCACCGGCGCCGACCCCCGCTGGGTGTGGGACGAGGTGGCCGATCCGCTGCTCGCCTCACTGTTCGAGCGCGGCGTCATCCCCGAGGTCAATCGGCTGCTGTACGACTGGAACCGCAACGACCAGCCCCTGCCCGCCGGACTGCCGGAGGATCTGCGGGCCTTCATCGAGCAGGCGCGTCAACTGCCGTCGTGGGCCGACCCCGCCAAGCTGGACGCCGGGGCGCGCTTCCACGCTCTCAAGGGGAACTACATCGTCGTCCTCACCATCGTCGGCGCCGGGATGCTGGCCACCGCCATCCCCAAGGAGGCCCGCGCGGTCTACTACTCCGCGGGCGGCGCGGATCTGAAGGACCGGATCGCCAAGACGAACATCCTGGCCTACGCGGTCCGGCCCCGGAACGCCTGGGGCGCCGGCGGCACGGCCGTGGTCGAGGCGGTGAAGACCCGGCTGGTGCACGCGGCGGTACGGCACCTGCTGAAGTCGTCCCCCCACTGGTCGGGCCCCATCCCGATCACCCAGGAGGACATGCTCGTCACGTGGCACACCCTGGCGACGTACTCCATGCGCGGCCTGCGGGAGTGGAAGGTGCGCATGTCCGCCACCGAGGTCGAGGGATACCTGCACTCGGTGCAGATGCTGGGGCACATGCTCGGCATCAGGGACGAGTTCCTGCCCGCCACCTGGGACACCTCCTACACCCAGTCGGACCTGGTCCTGCCCAGGAACATGGGGCCGACCCGGGAGGGAGTGGAACTCAACGCCATCCTGCGGGACATGCTCGCGGAGCTGACCAGCCCGGGAGGGATCGACAAGCCGCTGGTCAACGCGTTCTCCAGATACCTCACCGGCAACCAGGTCGCCGACTGGAACGGCATCCGGCGCGAGCCGCTGTGGGACCCGGTGGTCAAGACCGCGTGGCCGTTGCTGGTGCGGTTCCGTGAGGGACTGATCGGGCTACCGCTGGTGCCCGCCGCCGCCTGGCTCCTCGACGAGATGGTCAAGAAGTGGACCACGTACTACCTCACCCGTGGGGCCCAGACCAAGATCGTGATCCCGACGGGCAACCGGCCCGGCTAGGCGCGGGCTTCATCGGGATATTCCGGCAGCTCTCGCAGGGCGGGGGAGGCTTCCCGGTCCATCACGTCGCGCGAGGCGTGCGCGACGAACTGGGCGAGCAGCAGCCGGCTGTTCTCCAGCTTCGCGTGGAACTCCGGTCGCGGCAGGCTGGGGCGAATCTCGTTGATCGCGTCGAGGGCCTCCTGGGCGCAGGCCGTCACGTCGTTGTCGCCGGCGACGATCTGCGCGCGGAACAGGGCGTGCAGCGCGGCCCCCTGGGCCTGGTCGCTTGCCGCGCGGGCCTCGTGGTAGGTGGGCCCATGGGGATCGTCCTGTCCTCTGTACCACCGCGTGGCCCGTGCCTGCTGGTAGGTGGTCGCCCCCACGGCGAAGGCGCCGTAGGCCTCGATCCGCTCCTGTCTCAGCTGGGAGCTTCTCAGTCGCTTCTCACCATGATCGGACGCACGTCGTTGTAACCAGTACGTGACGATGGAACCCAGGAGGGTTCCTACTACGGCAACGGCTCCGGCCAGTACGGTCTCCATGGCCTCATAGCACCACATCCACCGCACTTGAGGGGCCGTCGCGGATGACACCGCGTACGGCGCGGGATCGATGCCGGGCGACAGGCCGACGGCGGGCGAGAGGCAGAGCGCCCACCGCAGCCGGTGGTATGTCAGGTCCGCCACGCCAGGCCGGGAATCAATCGCGAAAAGCGATTAGTTCAGATTCGTGCAATCGCCCATCACTATGATGGAGGGCGTGTCCGACATCGAGTTGCGCCACCTGGCGGCGATGGCCGCCATCGCCGAGGAGGGTTCGTTCGGCCGGGCGGCCGCCCGGCTCGGCTACACCCAGTCAACGGTGAGCCAGCAGGTCGCCGCGCTGGAGAAGGCCGTCGGCGGCCTGGTGTTCGACCGGCCAGGCGGACCGAAGCCCGTACGCCTCACCCCGCTCGGCTCCGTGGTCCTCGGCCACGCTCGCGACCTGCTGGCGAAGGCCGGCGCGCTGAACGACGCCGTGGACCGGTTCAAGGCGGGCGACGGCCGGATCGACATCGGCACGTTCCAGAGCGTGTCCAACGTGATCCTCCCCTCGGTGGTACGGCGGCTGCGTGCCGAGCACCCCGGCTGCGACATCCGACTGTCCGAGGAGGAGCCGGACCAGCCGCGGATCGGCGACCTCGACCTGCTGTTCTACGACGGGCTCATCGACGGCGACAGCGATCACCTCAAGCTGCTCGACGATCCGTACCTGCTGGTGGCGGGCGCCGGCGCCTTCCCCGACGGGCCGGTCGCGCTGGAGCGGCTCGACGGCGTCCCGATGGTGGCCTGGCCGCTGACCTGCGACCAGCCCGTGATGGAACAGGCCCTCGCCCGCGGCGGCGCCCGCCCGCAGTTCGTGTTCCGCAGCGCGGTCAACGACACCTTGTTGTCGATGGTGCGGGCGGGTCTGGGATCGGCGGTGCTGCCGTGGCTCGCCATCCGCGGGGCCGGCGTCTCATCCGACGACCGGCTCCGCGTCCACGAACTGCGGCCCTCCCCGCCGCCGCGAGAGATCTACCTGCACTGGCGGGCCGGCCGCACCCACTCACCGCTTGCCGGTCGTGCCATCGAGATCGCGGTCGAGGTCGCGACCGAACTCGCGCCGCCGGCCAGTGCTTGACGCGTGCCGGGAAGAGGCCGGGGTGAAGTGGATGGCGATGAGGAGGTTCGGTACCCAGCACAGCCAGGCGATCGCCACGTAGGCCGTGGTGAAGTCGAGGGTGATGAGCTCGGCCGAGGCCAGCCCGCCGTACACGAGGAGCATGAGGCGCAGAGTGACGGCGGAGAAGGTGAGGGCGAAGCTGCGGATCATCCAGCGGCGGTGGTCGGCCACGCGGCCGGTGAGGATCATACGGAGGCCGATGGCGCCGGTCACCAGCCAGCTGACGGCCAGGCCGGCGAAGCCGAGGGCGGCGACGGGGCCGCCGTGGGCGGTGGGCGCCAGGAGGAGGCCGCCGATTCCGCCGGCCAGGCAGCCCAGGAGGTAGAGGACTCCGATGGCGCGGTGGAGGCGGGGCAGGCGGCGCCGTATCGCTCCCACGAACTGCAGGGGTCCGATCGCAAGGGCGACGATCGCACCGCAGATGTGCAGTCCGAGGGCCAGGACACGTTCGACGTAGACCTCGCGTTGCTGCGGGAAGTACACCGCCGGGTCGAAGGTCAGGTACTTCGCGGCGACGAAGACGATGAACAGGGATAGCACAGTCATGAGGGCCCAACCGGCCCAGCTGATCCGCATGTGCACAGCATGATCCGGACGCGGACGGCCGGGCATCGGGTGCGCCCCTGAGTACTGCCCTGGGGTCACCCCTGCCTCATCTCAGGGGGCGGATGGAGGGGGGCACCCGGCATGGTTGAGCATGGAGACATGTCGCTTGAGGCCGATTTCTTCGAGAGCTTCAGAGGTCGCCTGGAGGCGATCGCCTACCGGCTGCTGGGGTCGGCCAGTGACGCCGAGGACGTGGTGCAGGACACCTTCCTGCGCTGGCACGCGGCGGACCGCGCGCTGATCGAGACGCCAGAGGCCTGGCTGACGAAGGTGCTCACCAACCTCTGCCTCAGCCAGCTCGGCTCGGCGCGGGTCCGGCGGGAGACCTACGTGGGGCAGTGGCTGCCGGAGCCGGTTCTGACCGGTGACCGCATGCTCGGCCCGGCTGACACCGCCGAGCAGCGTGAGTCGGTGTCCATGGCGATGCTCACCCTCATGGAACGGCTCTCGCCCAACGAGCGCGTCGTGTACGTGCTGCGCGAGGCGTTCGGGTACCCCCATCGCGAGATCGCGGAGATCCTCGACCTGACCGAGGTGAACTGCCAGCAGATCTACCGGCGGGCCAAGCAGCACCTGGCCGCCGGACGCTCCCGTGGCGAGGTCGACGCGGGGATGGCGGAGAAGATCGTCCGGGGATTCCTCGCCGCGGCGCTCAGCGGCGACACCGAGCCGCTGGTCCGGCTGCTCAGCGATGACGCGGTCAGCGTGGCCGACGGCGGTGGGCGGATTCCGGCGCGCAGGACCCCGGTCGAGGGCCCCGCCAAGATCGCGCGGTACCTGCTTCACGCGTTCCGGCCCACCGACGCCAAACGGGCCTTGTTCACGGGTGGCGGCGGCCTCGCCTTCTACGCGATCGTCGTCAACGGCGGGCCTGGCCTGCTGGTCGAGACCGGTAAGGGGGTGCTCGGCGTCTTCTGCCTCGACGTGGCGCCCGGCGGGGCCGTCGCGGCGATCCATCTTCAGGTCAATCCCGACAAGCTTGAGCGGCTCACGCGGCAGTGGGCGGCGGCCGGCCGGCCTGGCCGGCCCATCGAGAGCGATTGGTGATTCGCGGTCTGTGTCAGGAATCGGGCGGCTGTCCAGTTCAGGAGGTGAGTGCAGCCGACAACGTAGGAACGGGAAGACATCATGAGCAAGGTCTGGTTCGTCACGGGTTCGTCGCGCGGCTTGGGCCGTAACTTCGTCGAGGCGGCCCTGGCGCGCGGGGACAAGGTGGCCGCTACCGCCCGGAACGCCGCAAGCCTTGACGGGCTGGTCGCCGCCTACGGCGACGCGGTGCTTCCGCTGGAGCTCGACGTGACCGACAAGGCCGCGGTGTTCGAGAGCGTGAAGCTGGCCAAGGACCGCTTCGGGCGGCTCGACGTCGTCGTGAACAATGCCGGATACGCCCAGATCGGCGCGATCGAGGAGCTGACCGAGCGGGAACTGCGCGACCAGTTCGAGACGAACCTGTTCGGGGCGGTCTGGGTTCTCCAGGCGGTGCTGCCCCACCTGCGCGAGCAGGGTTCGGGGAACATCGTCCAGCTGTCGTCGGTGGCCGGGCTGGTCGCCATGCCGCTCGGGGGCGCGTACCAGGCCTCCAAGTGGGCTCTCGAAGCGCTCAACGAGACCCTGGCCCGTGAGGTCGCGGGGTTCGGGATCAAGGTGACCGTGATCGAGCCCGCCGGGTTCGCCACCAGGGACGGGAAGAATCCCGACCCGCTCGACAACGGGTTCATGGCGGAGGTCAACCCGGCCTATGACGGCCTGCGGCAGAGCCTGGCGAGTGTGACGAAAGACCAGCCCGCCGGGGATCCGGCCGCCGCCGCGCAGACGCTGCTCACGATCGTCGACTCGGCCAGTCCGCCCCTGCGGGTGCTCTTCGGGCAGGGCTTCTATCCGATGATCCGGCAGGTCTATGCCGACCGGCTCAAGACCTGGGCCGACGGGCAGGACCTTTCGGCGGCCTCCCACGGCGGATAGGACCGGACTACTCCCGGCGTCGTAGTCGGGCAGGTCGCTGATGCGGGGGCGGTAGCGGCAATTGACTTCACGGGTACGACGCCCCTGAGCTGCGGCTCGACCACGATTGCGGGCATGACGATATTGGTCGGCACACGCACGGGGTCCACGCTGGCGACGGTGGCGGTCGTGCAGTTCATGGTGTCGCTGGACCTGTCGGTGGTCAACGTCGGACTCCCGCAGATCGCGGCCGGCCTCGGCTTCGGCACGGTGGGACTGACCTGGGTGATCCACGCCTACGCGCTCACCTTCGGCGGGCTGCTCCTGCTCGGCGGCAAGGCGGCCGACCGGTATGGCCGTAAACAGGTTCTTCTGCTGGGGCTCGGCCTGTTCGGCCTCGCCTCGCTCATCGGCGGCTTCGCCCAGGAACCCGGCCATCTGATCGCCGCGCGGGCCGCCCAGGGCGTCGGGGCCGCCGCGCTGGCTCCGGCCGCGTTGTCGCTGCTGGCCACGACGTTTCCCGGGGGCAGGGAGCGGGTGCGTGCCTTCGGCGTCTGGAGCGCGACCAACGCCGCGGGCGGTGCGCTCGGCGTGCTGATCGGAGGTCTGCTCACCGAGTACGCGAGCTGGCGCTGGGTGATGTTCGTGAACGTGCCGATGGCGGCGGGGGCGCTGGCCCTGGCCTGGAGGGGTGTCGCCGCGGGCCCGGCGCCGGTTCGCACGGGTCGTCCGGACGTGCTCGGGGCCGTCCTGGCCACGGCGGGCGTGACCCTGCTGGTGTTCGGCATCGTGCGTACCGAACACCATGCGTGGACCTCGCCGGCCACCGTGACGACGCTCGCGGTCGCGATCGCGCTGCTGATCGCGTTCGTGCGGGTCGAGCTGACCACCCGGCGCGAGCCGCTGATCCGGCTCGGCCTGTTCGCCAACCGGTCGGTACTCGGCGCGAACCTGTTCAGCCTGCTGATCGGCGGAGCCATGGCCGCGTCCTTCTACTTCGCCTCCCTCTACCTCCAGCGCGTGCTCGGGACGGGGCCGGCGCTGACCGGGCTCATGTTCCTGCCGATGGCCCTCGCGGTGATCGCCGGGTCCGTGCTCGCGGTCAAGTTCGGCTACCGGGCCGCGCCGCGGACGCTGCTGATCGCCGGCGCGCTGCTGACCGGGGCCGGGTTCGCCTGGTTCGGGCTGATCAGCCCGGACGGTACCTTCCTCACCCACGTCCTGGCGCCGTCGGTCGTGATCGGCGCCGGGTTCGGGCTCTGCCTCGGGCCGATCGTCTCCACGGCCACCACCGGCGTCGCGGCCCACGAGAGCGGCACCGCGTCGGGCCTGCTCAACAGCTCACGCCAGATCGGCGCCTCGCTCGGGCTGGCCGTCCTCGGCACCGTGGCACACCACCGCACCGGCCAGGTCCTCACGCCCCAGACCCTCACCGACGGCTACGCGCTCAGCCTGACCGTCTGCGCCGCGCTCCTGGCCGCCGCCGTCCTCATCGCCCTCACCGTCCTGCGCAGGAAGGTCGTCCCGGCATGACCATCACCCCGATCGATTTGTTCGCCTCCCCTCTCCATCTCCACCAGGACGGCCAGGTCAAGGCCGGGACCCCCGGCGAGGACGGCTGGCGGCTGACCACCCTCCACGCGAAGACCGGCGCCGACGTCCACGCCGACCACTGGGAGATCCACCCCGAGGCCGAGGAGCTCGTGTCCTGTCTCGTCGGGAAGATCCGCCTCTACCTGCGTCCGGAACGGCCCGGCCTGCGGGAGGAGGAGGTCAGGCTGATCGCGGGAACCGCGGCCGTCGTCCCGCGCGGACGCTGGCACCGCATCGAGCTGGACATCCCGAGCAACATCATGGCCGTCACCCTGCCGCGCGGCAGCCGCCTGGAGAAGCGATGAACGCCACCGAGTCGCCCGGCATGGCGCGGTTGCTGCGCCCCCATGCCCTGAGTTTCGCCGCCGTGGTCCTCTTGCAGGTCATCGGTGCCGTCGCGGGGCTGGCTCCGCTGCTGGCGGTCGTCGAGCTGGGCCGTACGCTGCTGTCGCCCGGCCCGCTCGACCACGGCCACGTCTGGACCGTCGTGATCGCGGGAGCGGCCGGGTTGTTCGTCCGGCTGCTGTTCACGTCCGCGTCGTCCGGGATCGGGCACCTGGTCGACGGCCAGGTGCAGCTGATGTTCCGCCGGCAACTGGCGGCGCGGCTGGGGCGGGTGCCGATCGGCTGGTTCTCCCGGCGCCACAGCGGCGAGCTGGCCAAGGTGGTCGGCGACGACGTGAGCGCCGTGCACCCGTTCATCGCCCACACGCCGGGCGAGCTCGTCTCCGCGTTCGTGGTGCCGCTCGTGTCGCTCGTCTACCTGTTCACCGTCGACTGGCGGCTCACGCTGATCACGCTCATCCCGGTCGTGCTGGCCCTGGCGCTGGTGCCCTTGATGATGACCCCGGCCAGGCTGCGCGAGCAGAAGGCGTTCGACGCGGCCATGGGACGGATCACGAGCTCGGTCGTGGAGTTCGTGCAGGGGATCTCGGTGGTGAAGGCGTTCGGCGGCTCCGGGCGGGCCCACCGCAGGTTCGTGACGGCGGTGGACGAGTTCGTCGGCATCTTCTCCCGGCTCGTCTACGGCATCTCCGGGATCGGCGCGGGCATGCAGGTGGCGTTGTCGCCGCCGTTCGTGCTGCTGGTGGTGCTGATCGGCGGCACGCTCCTGATCACGTCCGGGAGTCTCGCACCGGCGGACCTGCTGCCGTTCCTGCTGCTCGGGCTGGGACTGACCGCTCCGGTGGCCGCCCTCGGCCACGGCTTCGACGAGATGCAGGCCGCCCAGCGCGCGGTCGGGCGGATCAAGGACGTGCTCGCGGTGCCGTCGCTGCGCGAGCCCGCCCACCCGGTCGCGCCGCGGGGGTCCCGGGTGGAACTGCGCGGCGTCCGGTTCGGCTACGACGACGATCACGAGGTGCTGCGCGGGATCGACCTGGTCCTGGAGCCGGGTACGGTCACCGCCGTCGTCGGCCCGTCGGGCGGCGGCAAGTCCACGCTGGTCCAGTTGCTGCCGCGGTTCTTCGACCCGAGCCACGGGTCGGTCGTGCTGGGCGGAGTCGATCTGCGCGAACTCGGCGGCCGGGAGCTCTACCGGTCGGTCTCCTTCGTCTTCCAGGACGTGCGCCTGCTGCGCGCCTCGGTGGCGGACAACATCGCGCTGGCCGTACCGCACGCCGATCTCGACGACGTGATACGCGCCGCGCGCATGGCCAACATCCACGAGCGTGTACTCGAACTGCCGCGTGGCTACGACACGGTGATCGGCGAGGACGTGAAGCTGTCGGGCGGCGAGGCGCAGCGGATCTCGCTGGCCCGCGCGCTGCTCGCCGACACGCCCGTCCTCGTGCTCGACGAGGCGACCTCCTTCGCCGACCCGCACACCGAACAGGCGGTACGCCAGGCCCTTGCCCGGCTGGCGGGTGAGCGCACGATCCTGGTCATCGCCCACCGCCTGGAGACGGTCGCCGACGCCGACACCGTCGTCCTGCTGGAGGACGGGGCGATCGTCGAGCGCGGCAGGCCCGCCGAGCTGCTGGCGCGAGGTGGCAGGTTCGCCGCGTTCTGGCAGTCACACCGATCACCGCAGGGAGACGAACGCTGATGATCCGCATGCTGATCCGTGTGCTGGGCGACGAGTACGCCCGGCCGTTGCGCCGCACCGTGGGCCTGATGACGGCGACCGCGGTGGCCGAGGGGCTGTCGTACGCGCTGCTGTTCCCGGTGCTGCGGGCGCTGTTCGGGAGCACGCCGGGGGAGGCCGTGCCCTGGCTGGTCGCGTTCGGGGTCGCGGTCGCGTTCTACGCGGGCCTGCGCTACTTCAGTGATCTGTCCGGGTTCCGGATGGGGATCTCGCTGTTGCGCGGCATGTACCACCGGCTCGGCGGGCATCTGGCCCGGCTGCCCATCGGCTGGTACGACGCCCGGCGCGTCGGGCAGGTGTCGGTCCTGGCCGGTGAGGGCGTGCTGCAGGCGATGAGCGTGATCGCGCACCTGCTGTCGCCGTTCATCGCGGCCGGGGTGACCCCGCTGACGATCGTGGCCGTGATGCTCGCCTTCAACTGGCAGATGGGGCTGGCCGCGCTGGTCGCCGTGCCGGTCGTGGCGGCGATCCAGGTCTGGTCGGGACGTTCGATGGCCGCCGCCGACGCGCGGACCGCGGAGCGCGGCCACGAGGCGACCGGGCGGGTCATCGAGTACGTGCAGGCCCAGCCGGTGCTGCGCGCCGGTGGCCGGACCCACGAACGGTTCCGGCTGCTGGACGACTCGCTGAGCGAACTCCAGCGGGCCTCCCGCCGTACTGTGCTGTCGGCGCTGGCCGGCGTGGTGGCCACGACGATCACCGTGCAGGCGGTGTTCACCGCGCTGCTGGTCCTGGGCGCCTACCTCGCGCTCGGCGGGGGCATCGGGGTGGCGGAGGTGCTGGCGATCCTGGTGCTGGCCGCCCGCAGCGCCGACCCGCTGCTGTCGCTGTCGGACATCGGCGGCAAGGTACGCGGCGCGCGTGCCGAGCTGGCCAGGCTCGACGCGGTGCTGCGTACCGAACCGCTGCCGGAGCCCCGCGAACCGGTCCTGCCGCGCAGCCACGACCTGGCGTTCGAGTCGGTCACCTTCCGGCACGGCGAGCGCACGGTGCTCGGCGAGGTGTCGTTGTCCGTGCCGCAGGGACAGCGGCTGGCCGTGGTCGGGCCGTCGGGCGCGGGCAAGAGCACGCTGCTGCAGTTGCTCGCGCGCTTCTACGACGTGGACGCGGGCACCGTCCGGGTGGGCGGCGTGGACGTGCGCGCGATGAGCTCCGAGGCGCTGATGGAGCGGATCTCCATCGTCTTCCAGGACGTCTACCTCTTCGACGGCACGATCGAGGAGAACGTACGGCTCGGCCGCCCCGGCGCCGACGACGCCGACGTGCGGGCCGCCGCCACCGCCGCCCGGCTGGACGAGGTGATCGAGCGGCTGCCCGGCGGCTGGGCGACGAACGTCGGCGAGGGCGGCGCGCTGCTGTCGGGCGGCGAGCGCCAGCGTGTCTCGATCGCGCGGGCGCTGCTGAAGGACGCGCCGATCGTGCTGCTGGACGAGGTCACCTCCGCCCTGGATCCGGTGAACGAGGCGGCCGTCCATGAGGGGATCGAACACCTGATGGCCGGCCGTACCGTGGTGATGGTGGCGCATCGGATGCGGACCGTCCGCCGCGCCGATCGCATCGTCTTCCTCGACGACGGCGCGATCGTGGAGGAGGGCGGCCACGACGAGCTACTGCGCCGCGGCGGCCGCTACGCCGCCTTCTGGAACGTCTCGCTGAACAGCTCCTGAGTCAGGCGGGAGCCGGGACGTAGGAGAGGTTCAGGACGCCGCTGTCGAAGGTCACGGAGTTGGTGAGCTTCAGCGGGTGGGTCGGGGTGTCCTCGAAAAGGCGCCGGCCATGGCCGACGACGATGGGGTGGACGAGCAGGTTCAGCTGGTCCAGGAGCCCCTGGGCCAGGAGCCACCGGACCGTGGTCGCGGAGCCGGACATCTGGATGTCGCCCTCGGTCTGCTCCTTGAGGTCACGGATCTTGGCGGCGACGTCGCCGGAGATGATCGTGGTGTTGTTCCAGTCGGCCTTTTCGAGGCTGTTGGACACGACCCACTTGCGGCTCTCGTTGAGCGACCTGCCGGCGTCCGGGTCGGCCTCGGCGGTCGGCCAATAGGAGGACCACTCGTCGTACAGCGTGCGGCCCATGAGGTAGCCGGCGGCGTTGCCCATGCCCTCCATGACCACGGCGCCCATCTCATCGCTCCAGTACGGGAAGTGCCACTGGTCGGGCGACTCGACGACACCGTCCAGGGAGATGAAGAAACTGGAGATGATCCTCGCCATAGCGGTGCTCCTTAGGTCGTTCGATACGAGTGGGAGGGTAGGACGGAACGGGCGGTCAGGTCTTGTACAGAAGCGACAGCGGCTCCGGCGAAGGCGGGTCGGTCAGTTGCGTGGCGGTCCGGCCGATGAAGCGGGTCAGCGAGCGGGCCAGGTGGGGCTGGTCGAAGTAGCCGAGCCGGTGGACCACGTCCTGGGCCGGCCGGCCTTCCCGCAGAAGGATCGCCGCGTGCCTCGCGCGGTCGATCTGGCGTACGGCGCCGCGGGTCAGGCCGGTGGCCGCCAGGAACCGTCGTTGGAGCGTGCGGTCCGAGACCTCCGGGCGTGCGCCGTCGAGCGCGGCGGCGACGATGGGGTCGCGGGCCAGGACGTCCTCGCGGACCAGCCGCCCGACGAACGCCTCGGCGTCGTCGTAGCCGGGCAGGCACCAGGTCGAGCCCTTCAGCCAGAACGAGCTGCCGGTGGTGCCGGGGATCGTCGCGGAGTTGTCGACGAGCCGGTCGATGGGCAGGTGGGGCATCGCGGTGCCGAGGGAGAAGGTGATGCCGAAGAACGTCGCGTCCTCGGGGACGGGTGCCGCGCGCGCCCGCGTCTCCGGGCCCTGTACGGCGCCGCAGACCTGGCCCCGGTGCTCCCAGAAGACGAGGTCCCAGCGGGCCGCCGCGACGGACATCATCCGCGCCACGTCTGAGCTGCGGCTGCGCCATACCCGATCGATGTAGGGCGAGTCGGATGGCCGGCTCTCGACGTTCAAGCCCATCGGAGTCCCTCCTCGCCGGTGTCCGGGCTGCCCAGCGGGCAGTCTGGCATGTGCGAAGCGTCCGGGAAAAGCGGTATCTGGCTAATGTGTGTCCTGCGATGAACGGTACGGAACGGGTGGTGGGCGGGTACACGCTGCGGCGGTTGCTCGGCCGGGGCGGCATGGGCGAGGTCTACCTGGCCACCGGGCCCACGGGCGGCATGGCGGCGGTGAAGGTGATCCATCCGCAGCTCGCCAGGGAGGCGGCGTTCCGGCGGCGCTTCGAGCGGGAGGTCGCCGCGGCGCGCAGGGTCGCCCGGTTCTGCACGGCTCCGGTCATCGACGCCGGGCTGGACGGGGAGACGGCCTACCTGGTCACCGAGTACGTGAAGGGCCCGGATCTGGCCGCCGCCGTACGGGACCAGGGGGCGTTCGGCGGCTCGAACCTGGAGGCGCTCGCGGTCGGCATCGCGACGGCGCTGAGCGCGATCCACGGGGCCGGAGTCGTCCACCGCGACCTCAAGCCGTCCAACGTGCTGCTGTCACCGCTCGGGCCCAGGGTGATCGACTTCGGCATCGCCCAGCTCGTGGACGCGCAGAGCCTGGTCAGCCAGACCGTGCTGGGGACGCCCGCGTTCATGGCACCCGAGCAGGTACGGGCCGAGCCGGTGACGCCCGCCGCCGACGTCTACGCGTGGGGCGGGGTGATCGCGTTCGCCGGGACGGGGCGGCTGCCGTTCGGCGGTGGCGCGCCGCACGAAGTGCTGTACCGGATCGTCAACGAGGGGCCGAACCTCGACGGGCTCGACGAGCGGATGCGCGGGCTCGTGGAGTGGGCGCTGGCCAAGGACCCCGCCGCGCGGCCCACGGCCCAGCAGTTGCTGGACGCGCTGGTCGGGACGCGGCGCTCGGCTCCGGCCGAGGCCAGTCAGGTGGTGGAGCGTACGTGGACGGTTCCGGTGGGCCCGGAACAGGAGCCGCCGGTCCGGCGTGGGCGACGGAAGTGGTGGTGGCTGGCCGGTGGGCTGGCGGTGCTGGTCGCGGGTGGGGCGGCGGTAGCCGTACCGGCTGTGCTGGGGGAGAGGTGGCCGTATCAGGCGGGCTTCGGCGAGGCCTGGGCGGTGGGGGCTTCGCAGGGCGGCGAGGCGCGGGTGGACGGCACGGCGTACGTGCTGACGGCCAAGCCGGGGTGGCGGCTGTGGAAGTCGGCGCCCCGGGAGGAGCCCGAGGGGGGAGTCACCGTCAGCGCGCGGGCGGAGGTCGAGGAGGGCGCGGGCGAGTTCGGCGTGTGGTGCCACGGGACGGAACGGGCGGGCGACCGCTACGAGTTCTCGGTGAGCGCGTCGGGGCAGGCCACGATCGTCAAGCGTCGCGCGGGAGCGGAACCCGCCATCCTGTACGGCCCCGCCCGCGTCAGGACCACCACCGAGACCCGCGTCACCGCCCGCTGCACCCGGGACGGCGGCAAGGCGGCCCTGGGCATGTGGGTCAACGGCCGCAAGGTGGGCGAGGTGAGCGACACGAACCAGGCGTACCTGAACACGGTGGCGGGCGTGCACGCGGCGCCCTCCGGTGAGCGGGCGATGCGGGTGCGGTTCAGCGCGTTCACGCTGGAGCCGGTCGAGCCGTGAGCGACGCCGTGGCCTTCGGAGTACTGGGGCCGCTCATGCTCCCGGACGGCGCGCCGCCGCCCGGTCCCGCCAAGCATCGTGCGCTGCTGGCCGCGTTGCTGCTGTCGCCCGGCCGGATGGTGCCGATCGAGCGGCTCCTGGCGCTCGTGTGGGACGGCGAGCCGCCCGCGTCGGCCGAGTCGGTGCTGCGCGTGTACGTGAGCGCGTTGCGCAAGGTCGTTGACGGGATTCAGACGGTTCCCGGTGGTTATCTGCTGGCGGTCGAGCCGGAGCGGGTCGACTGGCACCGGTTCGAGCGGCTGGTGGAGCGGGGGCGTCGGGCCAGGGAGGCGGGGAGCCTGGCCCAGGCGGCCGATCAGCTGCGGGCGGCGCTCGAGATGTGGCGCGGGCCGGCGCTGGCGGACGTGGATTCCGGTCAGTTGCGGCGGGCGCATGCCGTACCGCTGGAGGAGCTTCGGTTGCGGGCGCTCGAAGAGCGCGTGGAGCTGGACCTGCGGCTCGGGCGCGGCGGCGAGGTGGTCGGCGAGCTGCGGGCGCTGGTCGGCGCCTACCCGCTGCGTGAGCGAGCCTGGGCGCAGCTGATCACGGCGCTGCGGCTGGCGGGGCGGCGTTCCGAGGCGCTGGAGGCCTATCAGGAGGCCCGGCGGGTGCTCGTGGACGAGCTCGGCCTGGAGCCGGGCGCGGACCTGCGGCAGGCGCACGCGGACGTGCTGGCCGGGCGGGAGCCGTTCGTGCCGGTGCCCAACGAGACGCCGCCCGACATCGCCGACTTCACCGGGCGGGCGGAGGAGCTGCGGTGGATCGGCGAGGCGGTGCCCGCGGCGGGCGGCGCGCCGGTTCACCTGGTGGTGCACGGGGCGCCGGGGTGCGGGAAGACCGCGGTCGCCGTGCACGCCGCGGCGTCGGCGGGCGGCGCGTTCACCGGCGGCGTGCTGTTCGCGACGTTGCGCGAGCGTGCGCCGGGGGCCGTGCTGGAGGATCTGCTGCGCTCGCTCGGGTGTCCTGAGGGCGCGGTTCCGGCCGCGCCGACCGAGCGGATCCGGCTTTATCGGAGTATGACGGCGTCGCGGCGGCTGCTCGTCGTGCTCGACGACGCTTCAGACGAGTCCCAGGTACGCCCGCTGCTGCCCACGGGCGCCGGGAGCATGACGCTGGTCACGAGCCGCTCGCCGCTGTCGGGGCTGGAGGCGTCCCGGGCCATGGAGCTGGGCGTGCTCTCCCCGCGGGAGGCGCTCGACCTGCTCGCGGTCGTCGCCGGACGGCAGCGGGTCACGGCGGAGCCGCAGGCGGCGGCCAGGATCGCGCTGCTGTGCGGGCACCTGCCGCTCGCCCTGCGCGTGGCCGGATCCCGCCTGGCCAGGAAGCCCGGCTGGACGCTTGAGCACCTGGCCGGCCGCCTGAGCGACTCGCGGCGCCGCCTGGACGAGCTGAGCGCGGGCGACCTGGCGGTGAGGGGGAGTCTCGCGCTGGGGTACGACGGGCTGGCCGAGCGGGAGCGTACGCTGTTTCGCCGTTTGGGCGCGCTGTCGGCGCCGGACTTCGCGCCGTGGGTGTTCGGCGACCTGGAGGCACTGGCCGAGGCGGGACTGCTGCGGTCGCGCGGCCTCGACGAGTCCGGCCAGGAGCGCTACGGCTGGCACGACCTCACCCGCCTCTACGCCGCCGAACTCCTGGCCGCCGAGGGCCGCGAGGTGCTGGCCGGAGTGGCGGGGGAGATCCTCGACCGGGCCAGACGGGCCAGGCAACTGCTGCTGCCCGCCGAGCCCGGTTCCGGCCGGACCGTCGCGCGGACCGAGGAGCGGGTGCCGGAGACCACGCTGCTGCGCGAGTCGGCGGGATGGCTGCGGTCGGAGCGACGGTTTCTGTCCGCGTGCGTGGCCGACTTCCACACCGCCGGGCTGCACGAGGCCGCCTGGCGGCTGGCCTTCTACCTGGCGCCGTTCTACGAGCTGGGCGCCCATCACGACGACTGGCACCAGACCACGGCCACCGGCCTGGACGCGGCCAGGGCGGCCGGTCAGCGGCAGGGCGAGGCTCTGCTGCTGCGCGGCCTGGCCGACCTGCACCGGATCGAGGGCAACCCGCAGGCCGCCGCTGCCGCGCTGCGTGCCGCCCAGCCGCTGGTCGAAGGGCTGGAACTGGCCCGGGTCACGCTCAGGCTCGGGCTGGTGACGGGTGACGAGCGCGCGTACGCCCGCTGTCTGGCCGTCTTCGAGCAGGCGGGAGACCAGCGCGGCAGGACCGACACGCTGCGCGCGCTCGGCGCGCTGAAGGGCGACCGGGGGCTGCTGGAGGAGAGCCTGGCCGGATACCTGGCGCTGGGCGATCCGCGCGGCGAGGCCGAGGCGCTGCTCGACCTGGCGAACCTGCACCTGTCGGCGCGCAGGCTACCGGCGGCGCGTGAGTGCGCGGAGCGCCGCCTGCGGATCAACAGGCGGCTGGGTGACCGGCTGCCGGAGGCGGCCGGGCTTCTGGTCCTGGCCGGGATCTCGCGGGCCGAAGGCCGGCCGGATCCCCGGGCCGCGGCCGCCGCGCTGGAGATCTTCCAGACGTTCGGCGACCGCAAAGGCGCGGGACAGGCCCTGCTCGCCATGGCCGAGGCACATCTCGACCTCGATGAGGTGGATGAGGCGGTTGAGGGGCTTGAGCGTGCTATGGGAGAGTTTGTCCTGCTCAGCGATCAGCGTGGCCTCACCGAAGCGGAAGGGCTGGCGCGGGAGGCGCGGCGGCGTCGCGGGCTATACGGATCCTGAATGTCGCCCTCCTAGAAAGGTGACATGACGATGCGGAACAAGCTCGCCCTGCTGCTGGTGCTCCCCGCCCTGGCCAGTTGCGGGATGCTGCCCGGCCAGGACCGGCAGGGAACGGGCGGCGAGGAGAAGCAGGCGGTCGCCCAGCCGTCCACGCCCCCGGCCGCCACCGGCACTCCCACGGCGGAGCCGACGGAGGCGTCACCATCGGCCGGAGAGCTGACGGCGATCACCAGCCGGAAGATCAAGCATGACGACAACACCCTGCGCATCGACATCACCCAGCTCAAGCGCTCGGGCAAGATCGTCACGCTGACCTGGACGGTCACCAACCTCGACACCGACGGCAGCTGGTACGTGGGCGCGAACCTCGGTAGCGACGTCCTCGACTACACCACCTCGGCCGTCTCCCTGATCGACCCGGTCAACGGCAAGCGCTACCGGGTGGCCCGCAACGGCGCCGGTGAGGACGCGGCCTGCGTCTGCAGCCGGGTCAACCAGCACCTCAAGCCCGGCGGCGGCCTGGAGATGTACGCCGTCTACGGCGCCCCGCCCACCGACATCACCAAGGTCAACGTCGAGATGGCGGATCTCGGAGTGTTCAACGATGTCCCTGTCTCCTAGCATCGCCGCCGCCCTGCTGATCGCGCTGTCCCCGACCCCGCCGCCGGACACCGCCACGCTCCCGGTCGAGGACCTGGTCTTCCCGGTGGAGGACATCCTCCCCGAGACCGAGTCCCTGGACGGAGTCCAGAGCGAGACCAAGCGGGGCGACGAGGTACGCGTCGCGCTGACCAGCGACGTCCTGTTCGCGCTGGACAAGTGGGTGCTGACCGCCAAGGCCAGGCAGCGCCTGGGGTCCGTGGCCGGCAAGATCCGCTCGGAGGGCGCCGGCGGCGTGGTCAAGATCGAGGGCCACACCGACGACCAGGGCCTGGACGCCTACAACCTCACCCTGTCCCAGCGCCGCGCCCAGGCCGTCCGCCAAGCCATCCAGGGCGGGTTGGCCGGCGTGACCTTCGAGGTCAGGGGGTACGGCGAAGCCCGCCCAAGACTCCCCAACACGATCAACGGCCGCCCCCAGCAGAAGAACCGGGCCAAGAACCGCCGCGTCGAGATCGTCTTCACCGTCAAGACCACGCAGTGAGCACGCCCGCCACCGTCCGGCGACCCCAACCCCACCCCGGCCACCCCGCCACCACATCCAGCGGCGCCCACGCCGCCCCGCGGCGCCCACACGCGGCGTCCACACGCGGCGTCCACACGCGGCGTCCACACGCGGCGCCCACACGCGGCGCCCACGCCTGGCACGCGGGTCCACCGCGCGGCCGGGGTCGTGGTTGTTAGGCCTTGAGTTCGCCCAGGGTGGCGGTTACGGTCTCGGTCGTTCCGTCTGGTCGGATGACCTCGACCTTGACCTGGTCGCCCGGCTTGAGGGTGGTGAGGATCTCCGACAAGTCAGACATGGTGGGCGTGGGCTTGCCGTTGAGGGAGACGATCACGTCGCCGGTGTCGATGCCCGCCTTCGCCGCCGCGCCGCCGGGCTCCACCCCGGCCACCGCGACGCCCACGGGCTGCCCGTTCTCGCCCAGGACCGTACGGCCCCTGAGGCCGAGTGCCGCGCGGTGGCTGTTGGTGACCTTGCCGCTCTTGACGATCTGGCCCGCGATGTCGGCGGCGGTGTTGCTCGGGATGGCGAAGCCGATGCCTGGCGCGGCGCCACCGCCGAGCTCCGGGTCGGTGGCCGCGAGCGTCGGGATGCCGATCACCTGGCCGCTCATGTCCACCAGCGCGCCGCCGCTGTTGCCGGGGTTGATCGCGGCCGAGGTCTGGATGGCTCCGGCGATCGTCGCGCCGGGTGAGCCCGGGTTCTGCGGCTCGCTGACCGTGCGGCCGAGCGCCGAGACGATGCCCTGGGTGACGCTGCCCGACAGGCCGAGCGGGTTGCCCATGGCCAGGACGAGCTGGCCCACGCGCAGCTTGGAGGAGTCGCCGAACGTGGCGGGCTTCAGCCCGTTCGCGTCCTCCACCTTGATCACCGCGAGGTCGCCCGCCGGGAACGACGAGACGAGCTTGGCCTTGCGCGGGGTGCCGCCGGTGGCCAGGGATACTTCCATCTCGGTGGCCTGGCCGACGACGTGGGCGTTGGTCACCACGTGGCCGGAGGCGTCGTACACGATGCCGGAGCCCAGCCCCACCTTGGTGGTGATCTGCACGATGGACGGCAGCACCTGGGTGATGATCTGCTCGTATCCGGATTCCAGCTCGCGGGTGCCCTGGGCGGCCTGAGGGGCGCCGCCGGACGGGCTGCCGGACGGCGTGGCCGTACCCGTGCCCTGTGGTGTGGACGCGCCGCACCCGGCGGCCAGAACGACGGCGAGACCCGCCGCGATCAACCTCATACGGGAGTATCTTCCCAGGTCAGGCGGAAAGATACTCTTTTCTGACGTCGCTCCTGCTGAGCTTGCCGGTGGGGGTTCTGGGGAGAGATGTCCGGTACTCGATGAGCCGGGGATGCTTGAGCCGGGCCAGCCGGGGTTCGCAGTGGGCCAGCAGCGCGGCGGTCAGTTCGTCGTCCGGGGTCGCGCCGGGTACGGGCTGGACGAGTGCCACGACCTTGTGCCCCCATTCGGGGTCGGGCACGCCGATCACGGCCACGTCGGCCACCGCGGGATGTTCCAGGAGCGCCGCTTCGATCTCGGCCGGGTAGATGTTGACGCCGCCGGAGATGATCAGGTCGGTTCTGCGGTCGAGCAGGAAGAGGTAGCCGTCCTCGTCCACGTAGCCGATGTCGCCGGGCGTGTAGGCGCGCTCGCGCATGGCCGCGGCGGTCTTCTCGGGATCGCCGTGGTACTCGAAGCGGTTGATGCCGTCGATGTACACCAGGCCGGGCGCGCCGGGAGCGGCCTCGCGGCCATCCTCGTCCACGATCGCGAACGACATCCCGTCCAGCGCGCGGCCGACCGTGCCGGGGCGCTCCTGCCACTCCCGCGAGGAGACCATCGTGGCGACCGCCGCCTCGGTGGAGCCGTAGTACTCCCACAGCACAGGTCCCAGCCAGTCGATCATCGCCTGCTTGGTCGCGGGCGGGCAGGGGGCCGCGCCGTGGTAGAGGTGGGTGAGCGAGGACAGGTCGTACTTCTCCCGATCCGGTACGGCCAGCAGCCGGTGGAACATGGTCGGGACCATGAAGGCGTTCGTCACCCGGTGCTCCTGGACCAGGCGCAACGTGTCCTCGGCGTCGAAGCGGTCCGGGGCCACGATCGCGTGGCCGTACTGCAGGGCCATCATGACCTGGCCGTAGGGGGCCGAGTGGTAGAGCTGCGAGCAGACCAGGTGCACGCCGTCGGCGGGCAGGCCGAAGTGCCGCCAGCTCTTGCGCATCAGGATCGGGTGGAGGTCCTCGGGCGTGAGGTCGAGCAGCCGCCTGCGCACGCCTTTGGGGCGGCCGGTGGTGCCGGAGGTGTAGAGCATCATCGATCCGGCCCTGCGGTGCCGGGGCGTGGTGCCGGGCAGGGCGTCGAAGCGGTCGCCGATCGGGCCGCGGAAGACGGCGCCCGCGCCGCAGTCGGCGATGATGTAGTCGATCTCCTCGTCGGTGTAGTGCCAGTTGACCGGCACGTGGTAGGCGCCGATCTGGTAGGTGGCCAGCATCATGGTCAGGGCGTCGAGGCCGTTGCGCAGGACGCTGACGACGGCGTCGCCCCGGTCCACGCCTTCTGCGCGAAGGCCGTGGGAGAAGCGGTTGGCGCGTTCGTGCAGGGCGCCGTAGGTGGTCGGCTCCTCTCCCAGCAGGGCGGGACGGCCGGGGTCGGCGGCGGCGATCTCGTAAAAGCCCCTCATGTCAGGCGACACTACAGAATTAGATTCTGTCCCGGGAATAGTCTCAATCTCGTCTAGCCTCGACGTCATGGCGGACGTCGGCGACCAAGTGCCCTCTTACGATGCTCCGACCACCCCCTTTCAGCGGGTGGTCGTGCCCGCCGACGTCGAGCCCGACGACACCGTGCAGATGCCCAGGATCGTCCTGCCCGACGAGCCCGCACCTGATCCGGAACCAGAACCCGAGGTCGACGACACCACGACGGCCTACGTCCGGCGCCCCGTCATCAGGCCCGCCGCGAAGCCCGCGGAAAAGCCCGCCGCGAAGTCTGCTGCGAAGCCTTCGGGAAAGGCTGCCGCGAAGCCCGCGGAAAAGGCTGCCGCGAAGCCGGTGAAGCCCGCGGCGATGCCCGTGGAAAGGCCGGTCGAGAAGCCCGGGGCCGCGGTCGAGAAGTCCAAGGCCGCGGTCGAGACGGTGACCGTGCCGCGCGTGTCGCCGCCGCGCATGCCGATGATCCCGCCCCCGCCCAAGCGGGGCATCAGCGAGATCCCCTTCCGGGTCGTCTACATGGTCGGCGCCGTCATCGCCACGATCGTCGCCCTCCTGCTCATCTTCGTCGTCTTCTCCGGCGACACCCCCGACGCGAACCCGGCCAGGGCCACCTCGACCGCCAGCCTGGCCGGGGCCTCCCCGTCCGAGCTCGCCCTTCCTCCGGCTCCGGAGGCCAAGGCCTTCCCCGCGTACAAGGGCAAGGCCGCGGTCGTGATCGGCCTGGTGGCCGACACCAAGACGGGCATCGTGTATCCCAGGCTGGGCACGCCGTGGCAGTCCAAGTCGTACGCGCCGTACACCGTGGCCCAGCGGATCGGCAAGGTGGCGCGGCCGTACACGATGATCGTTTCGGCGAAGTACCCGATCGAGGCACCCAAGACCAAGCCCAAGGACGAGTCCGGCTACCGCGAGCTGGCGGTGCGGGCGGCGCGCTGGTCGCTGCGCACGCAGTTCCCGGCGGGGTCGACGCTGGGCTGGACGGGCTCGCAGCCGCTGGCCACGGGCAAGGGCTGGCTGCTCGGCTACCAGGTCACCTACGGGGCCAAGTCCTCGCAGGCGGTGGTGGCCGTGGTCGAGGTGGGCAAGACGAAGCCCGCGATGATGCTGGCGACCGTCGCCGACGGCCGCAAGACGCAGTGGCGCGATCTGACGACACTTCTGAAAGGTGTGCGCCCGCTATAGACAGAAGCATCCTCTAGAATATGGTTCTGCCATGGCATGGGACGCGCTGGAGGATGAGTAATGGCGATCGGGTTGAGCGAGGAGCACGAGGCGCTCCGCGAGTCTGTCACCGGCTGGGCGGAGCGCAACATCCCCGCCGAGCTGCTGCGGTCCGGCACAGAGGAACGCCCCGCGTTCTGGCCGGGGCTGGCCGAGCAGGGGCTGCTGGGCCTGCACCTGCCCGAGGAGTACGGCGGCTCCGGCTACGGGCTGCTGGAGGCCGCCGTCGCGGTCGAGGCGCTGGCCGAGCGGATGGCGCCGGGGCCGTACGTACCGACGGTGCTGGCCGGCGCGGTCATCCACGCCTCCAAGCAGCACGGACTGCTGTCTGGCCTGGCCGACGGCACGCTGACCGGCGCCGTCGCGCTCGCCTCCGCGCTGACGGGCGAGCGCGCCGCCGACGGCTCCCTCGTCGTCTCCGGTACGGCCGAGCCCGTCCTGGGCGGCGCGATGGCCGACATCCTGGTCCTGCCGGTGTCCACCGGTGACGGCGAGGAATGGATCGCGCTCGACGCCTCCGCGGCCACGGTGACGGCCGTCAGGTCGCTGGACATCACGCGCTCGGTGGCCAAGGTGGAGGTGGCGGCGGCAGCCGTACCGGCTGAGCGGGTTCTGGACGGGGTCGAGGGGCCCGACGTGCTCAACCTCGCCGCCATCCTGCTGGGCGCCGAGGCCACGGGACTCGCGTCGTGGTGTGTGCGGGCCGCCTCCGGCTACGCGAAGGTACGCGAGCAGTTCGGCCGGCCGATCGGTCAGTTCCAGGGCATCAAGCACAAGCTCTCGCGCATGCTGGTGGCGCTGGAGCAGGCCAGGGCGACCGTGTGGGACGCCACCCGCGCGGAGGGCCGCGAGCTGGAGTACGCCGCCGCGATCGCCGGCGTCATGGCCCCGGACGCCGCCGTCCAGTGCGCCAAGGACGCGATCCAGACCTTCGGCGGCATCGGCTACACCTTCGAGCACGACGCCCACCTGTACTACCGCCGGGCGCTCACCCTGCGCGCGCTGCTCGGCCCGAGCGCCGAATGGGCCGCCTCGGTCACCGCGCTGGCGCTGCAGGGCGTCACCCGCGAGATGGAGATCGACCTGCCCGAGGGCGCGGAGGAGCTGCGCGCCGCGATCCGCGCCGAGATCGCCGAGCTGGCGAAGCTGGAGGGACAGGAGCAGAAGCGGGCGCTGGCCGGCCAGGGCTTCGTGATGTCCCACCTGCCCAAGCCGTGGGGCCGCGCGGCCAAGCCGCTGGAGCAGGTGCTCATCCAGCAGGAGCTCAAGGCCGCCAAGGTCAGACTGCCGCAGATGATCATCGGTGCGTGGGTGGTGCCCTCCATCGCCACGTACGGCACGCCCGAGCAGCAGGAGCGCTTCCTGCCCAAGACGCTCAGCGGCGAGATGATCTGGTGCCAGCTGTTCTCCGAGCCCGGCGCCGGCTCCGACCTGGCCAACGTGCAGATGAAGGCGGAGAAGGTCGAGAGCGGCTGGCGCCTGAACGGCCAGAAGATCTGGACCTCAGTCGCGCATGTGGCCGAATGGGGCATCTGCATCGCGCGTACCGACCCGTCCAAGCCCAAGCACGACGGCATCACCTACTTCCTCGTCGACATGAAGGGCGCGGGCGTCACGGTCCGGCCGCTGACGGAGATGACCGGCGAGAACCTGTTCAACGAGGTCTTCCTCGACGACGTCTTCGTCCCCGACGACCTGGTGGTCGGCGAGGTCGACAACGGCTGGCGGGTGGCGCGCAACACGCTGTCCAACGAGCGTGTCTCGCTGTCCTCCGGCTCGGGCGGGACCGGCTCGTCCGTGTCCGACCTGCTGGGCCTGACCTCCCGCCTGGGCCGCGAGCTCACCCCGGTCGAGGCCGTGGAGCTCGCCGGCGTCATCTGCGAGGGGCACTCGATCAACGCGCTCTCCCTGCGGGTCACGCTCAAGCAGCTGGCCGGAGGCGAACCCGGCGCCGACGCGTCGGTGCGCAAGCTGCTGTCCACCTCCCACGCGCAGCACGTCTCGGAGACCGCGGTCGGCCTGCTCGGCGCCCAGGCCGTGATCGCCGCCGACATGAAGCTCGGCGACGCCGGCTACTGGAACCGCGCCGTCCTGGCCACCAGGGCCATGACCATCTACGGCGGCACCACCGAGGTGCAGCTGAACATCATCGGCGAGCGCATGCTCGGCCTCCCACGCGACCCCGAGCCGGGCCGCTAGCCGGGAGTTCGGGTACGGCCCCGCCGGGCCGTACCCGAGGTGGTTCAGCGGCGCGACCACCGGTCGGCTTCGTAGGCGTCCACCGCGCGGCCGAGCTTCGCGAGCTTCTCCGTGTAGGTCACGGGGAAGAGGCCGGGCTCGGCGGGCGGACGGTGCGCGTCCACGTACTGGGTGCCGAGGTTGGTCAGGGCGACGACGATGTAGTGCCTGCCGTCCTCGCCGGGCAGCGACCTGACGATGCCGGCGTCGGCGCCGGAGTTGCCGACCCAGCCGGTCTTGTGGGAGTAGGTCACCTCCGCCTTGGCGTTGCAGGGGCGTACGTCGCGGCCGAACTTGTTGCCGGCGACGGTCACGGTCCCGTCGGCGCCGATCCAGCGGTCCGCGACGGCGTGCGGGATGCCCGCGGCCGGGTACGCGCCGCCGCACCGGTTGGCCGAGGAGAGCATGTCGTTCCAGCCCTGGGCGGCGAGGTGCCGCTTGAACACCTGGCGGGAGGACGCGCTCAGCACGGCCTCGGTCACCGGCTTGCCGCCCGGAGTCGTCCAGGCCCTGCCGGGCAGGCCGTTGACCAGGGCGAGCAGCTTGGCGGTGTCGAGCGAGCTCATGGTGACGGGGTTGGACCAGCGCCCGCCGGTGGCCGGGTTGGTGTTCTTGAACTGCAGCGTCTCCAGGCCGAGGCTCTGGAAGGTCTGGTTGAGCTCGTCGACGGCGCCCTTGTCGTGCAGAAGCTTGACGAGCGCGCAGGTGGCGGGGTTGTTGGAGGAGGTGAGAGAGGCTTCGAGGTAGTTGGCGACCGTGTTGCTGGTGTCGCCCTGGCACAGGGAACTGGTCTCGGTGGGACGGTAGTCGTAGGTGTCGGCCAGCGCGATGGTGCCCTTGTCGACCAGGCGCAGCACGCCGAAGGCGACCATCAGCTTCAGCACGGAGGCCGGGTAGGGCGACATGAAGTCGATGGGCGCCTGCTCACGGCCCGGGACGATGTCGATGGTGCCCTTGCCCTGGTTGGCGTACCAGCCGTTGTCGTCCCACTGGCGCCAGCGCACGGCGTTGGTGTGGAAGTTTCTGTCGACGGGGACGACGACCCCGCGCGGATGCTGCGGGCTCATCAGGACGGTGCCGGACGACAACGGCCTGCCATGGCGGTCGAGTTCGAGGACCGTGACGTCGAGCTGCGGCTGCTGCGCGATCGGCTTGGGATCGGCCGAGGCGAACAGGCGGGCGTAGTCCCCGGGCGGCGTGGCCTCCTTCTCCTCGGCGGAGGCGGCGAGCACGCGCGCCTGGGACGAACCCGGCGGGGCCAGGTCGAGCACCTCCTGGAAGCGCGCCCGGTCCATGGCCTGCTGGAGGAAGCGGGCGACGTTCCCGCTCTCCGCGGCCCGCGCGGGCATCGTGGTGAGGCTCAGGAAGAGGGTGCCGGCGACGACCCCCGCGGCGGTTCGGCGGCTCTTCTGAAGGAATGACATGTGACTTGATCTTATTTACTGATCTTGGTGGACGGCTACAGGTTCGCCGATTCGGGAACGTCAGGGGGTGACCGGCTGCAGGGGGATAGGGCTGCCGGTCTTGGCCGGCATGGGCACGCCGACCCTGATCTCGCCCACACAGGGGCGGGCGCCGTCGGGGGAGGCGATGGTCAGCTCCTGTCCGCTGCCCTTCACCGTGGCGTACGTCCAGCCGAGGTCCTTGCCCGTCTGCGCGGCGGCCGATCCGGTGCCGAGGCCGATGGTCAGCCGGGCGGGGCGTGGGTTGAGGTAGCTGACCTGCACGGTCCAGGCGCCCTGCGGCAGGGGGAGCGGGAGGCGGAAACGTTCCGGGGCGGAGCCGATCGGGCGGCAGGCGGCTCCGGGCGGGACGGTCAGGCCCTCGATGCTGACCGGGCGCAGCCGTCCGCGCTCGTCGAAGGTCATCAGGTCGCGCAGCGGTCCGTCGAGCTGCCGGACCCAGGTGACCGGGCGGCCGGCGATCGGGCCGAGGACCTTGGAGGCCAGCGCGTAGTCGTAGAAGAAGATCGGGTAGACGACCTTGGCGGGGACGTGGGTGTCCAGGACGACGAGGCCGGCGGGCGCCCTGCGGAGGGCGACGCGGCCGGTCTCGATGTAGGACTTGACGTTCTCGCCGAGGGGCAGGCGCGTGTACTGGGTGATGGACCAGATCGAACCCGCGGCGAAGACGGCGGCCAGCGGGATCCACACGATCCGCAGCGGGCGCTCGCCCTCGCGCGGGATGAAGGCCAGCGCCACCACGACGGCCATCAGCGAGGCCGTGGGCGCGATGTAGCGCAGCTCGAAGCCGCCGAGGTCGGGCCCGAGCTGCTCGATTCTGCCGATCATGACGGGGACGACGTCGGCCAGCAGGAAGTAGCCGAGCAGCATGAGCCAGGCCAGCCACGCGCGCCGCCGGAAACGGATGGTCAGCGCCACGACCAGCGCGGCCGCGCCGAGCCCGGCCCAGACGGCGGCGTCGGGGGTGGCGGCGATGGCGTAGTCGTCGCCGATCGGGTGCCAGCGCCAGGGGCCGCCCAGGGAGGAGGCCACCAGCGAGCCGGAGAACAACCGCCAGGCGAACGCCGCCGCCACGGCGAGCGGGGGCAGGCTGGGCTGGACCGTGTCGTTGGTGAGCTGCACGGAGGTGAACACGGCCGGGAACAGGATCGCCGCGTACCCGGCCACGATCGCGGCGTACAGGGCCCAGGCCGGCCACTGCCACTTCCTGATGCCGCCGAGCCAGCCCGCGGTGATCACGAAGGCCAGGACCGGGATGAACGGCGCCTTGACGAAGAACACCATGGCGAAGACGGTCCAGCCGGCGGCGGCCAGGGCGTGACGCAAGCGCCGCGTGCGTACGTACAGGACGTGCGCGCCCAGGGCCATCGGCAGGGCGACCTGGAACGGGAGGGTCTCGATCACCACGGCCCACCAGGACAGCGACGAGATCGTCATCGGGGTGAGCAGGTAGAAGGCGAAGGGGATCAGGATGGCGGGGCGGGAGCCGTACAGGATGAAGAGCAGGCGCAGCAGGGCCAGCGCGGCCGCGCCCATGAGCACGATGGTGACCACGTGCATCAGCACGTCGTTGTAGACGCCGAGGCGGCCCATCGCCCAGTGCGCGCCGAACGGGCCGGGCATCAGGTGCCCGTAGTCGGCGCGCATGAGGTAGTCCCAGGTCAGGCCGTTCTCCAGGCCGCGGGCGATGAAGGTGAAGTCGTCCTGCCTGAAGTACGTCCTGCGGACCAGGTCGAACTTCCAGACGAGCTGGACGGCGACCATGACCATCGCGGCCGCGAGCACGCCGTCGCCGCGCAGCCACTGCCTGGGCTCCACCACGGTCTCGCTCGCCGCCGTCACGCATGAAGGCTAACGACGCCGTTGATCCTGATGGAATGGGCGTTGTCCGGTTGTGATGTGGTGTTATATCGGAATGTTTCCGCAGGTGTCGCGCTATGGGTGGTGGGCCGCCCTGCTCGGCACGGGCCTGGGCGCCCTCTGCCTCGGTCCCGGACTCGCTCCCGGGTACATCCTCATCCAGGACATGGTCTTCGTCCCCGACCCGGCCTTCTCGCCGTTCACCTTCGGGCTGGCGGGCGGCTCGCCCCGCGCGGTGCCCAGCGACCTGGTGGTCACGGTGCTGGCCCAGGTGCTGCCCGCGGACCTGGTGCAGAAGCTCGTCCTGCTGGGCGTCTTCGCCCTGGGCTGTTCCGGGGCCGCGCTGCTGGTGCCCGGGGCCGCCCTTGCGCCCCGGCTGGTCGCGGGGGCCTTCTACGTCTGGAACCCCTACGTGGCCGAGCGGCTGCTCATGGGGCAGTGGGCGTTGCTGCTCGGCTACGCGGGGCTGCCCTGGGTGGTGCTGGCGCTGGCCCGCGGCCGGTTGCCCGCCGTCGCGCTGCTGCCCGCCGCCGTGGGCGGGTTCGCCGCGATGATCGTCACCGCCGTCGCGGCCCTCCCTCTCGCGCTCTCCGGCACGGTCTCGGGGACGGTTTCCGGCACGGTCTCCGGTACGGCGAGGCCGTCCGATACGCCCAGGCTCCCTGGTACGGCGAGCCGGTGGAAGGCTGCGGGGGGAGTGGTGCTGTTGCTGGTGGCGTTCAGCCTGCCCTGGCTGGTGACCGCGCTGACCCGGGCAGACGGGCTCACTGGCGACCCGGTGGGCGTGGACGCGTTCGCCGCCCGCGCCGACGGGCCGTTCGGCACCGTCGTCAGCCTGCTGTCACTGGGCGGCGTCTGGAACGCCTGGGCCGTCCCCGCGGGCTTCGACCAGCCGGTCACCGCCGCGGCCCGGCTGGCTCTGGTCCTGGCGGGCATCGTGGGCTTCTGGCCGGCGCTCAAGGACACGAAGCCGAGGTTCGGGCCGGGGCTGGCGGTGGCGGCGGGCGCGGGGTTCCTGATCGCCTGCCTCGGGGTCACCGAGCCCGGCAGAGACCTGCTCAAGTGGCTCATCGGAGTCTGGAGCGGGTTCGCGGTCCTGCGTGACGCCCAGCAGTACCTCGCCCCGCTGGCTCTCCTGGCCGCCGTCGGCCTGGGCATGCTCACCGCCCGGGTGGCCTCGCGCTGGGCCGTCGCTCTGGCGCTGGTGCCGCTGGCCGTGGTGCCGACGCTCGCGTGGGGGGCGTCGGGTGCGCTGGCGGCGGTGCCGTACCCGCTGAGCTGGGTGGAGGCGCGCGAGATCATCGGCCGGGACCCCGCGAAGGGCGACGTGCTGGTGCTGCCGTTCGAGTCCTACCGGCGCTTTCCGTGGAACGGCGACCGGGCGGTGCTCGGCCCGGCGCAGCGGTTCTTCGCCACTCCGGGCCGCGAGGTGGTGGTCAACGACTCCGTCAGGGTCGGTGATCTGGTGGTCGGCACCGAGGACGCGCGGGCGAAGCGGGTCGCCGCGCTGCTGGGCGACCCGCGGCGGCTGGCCGAGGAGGGCATCAGGTACGTGGTGGTGGACTCGGGGGAGGCGGACCTTCCTGGTGCCCGGCTGCTCATGGACCGCCCGGAACTGCGGCTCTACGTCGTGGAGCTATGAGAGGCGCCTGGGCGCGCGGGTGAGCGGCGCCGACTCCAGCACGGTGGCGCCGGTCTCGGCTTCCAGCGCCGGGGTGTAGCCCGCCGCCCGCAACGCCTCCATGGTCTCCCGTTCCGAGCCGGTGCTGATGAGAACCGTCGGGGCGATCCGCCGCAACCCGAGCCGGCGCAGCGAGCGGGCGGCGGCCAGTTCGGCCAGCAGCGCCTCGTCGTCCGAGCGGATGCAGCAGCCGGAGCGCACCACCCTCATCCGGCCGTGCGTCCGGCCGACGTCGTTCACCAGGTAGACCAGTGGCTGAGGCAGGTCTCCACGGGCGACGGCGGCCAGCGACGCGAGGAGAGCGTCCGGGCTGCTTCCCGCGTCGAGCGCGCGGCGTACCGACGCGTTGCTGAAGCGCCACACCACCGCGTGCCCCTCGGATTCGCGCGTCGCGGCGGAATTCAGCAACTCGGCCAGCGCCGCCTCCGGCAGGCCGGACACGACGGCGGTCAGGTCGGCCTGGAAGCGCGCCGTGGTCTCGGGAGCGGGCAGCAGATCGGCCAGCGTCCTGGCCAGGGCGGCCGGCGGTTCGCTCATGACCTGCGGGTAGGAGGCGCCGGAGCGGAGCAGTTCCAAGGCGGCCAGGCCGAGGGAGGTGAGCGCGCCGTGCGCGACCAGGCCCAGGTGTTCCGCCTCGTTCAGCACCGAGGCCAGCCGGGAGAGGCTCTCCGGTGAAGCGCCCACGAGGAACGGGCGGTGCCAGCTCGCGGCCGTGAGAAGGTAGGCCATGTCCCGCTGCTCGTCGAGGCCGTGGCCGTCGGGGATCGCGGCCAGCGCTTCGAGCACCGCGAGGCGCAGGTCGGGGGCGTCCGGATCGTGCGCGCAGGAGATCGCCACCGGGGTTTCTCCGGCATCGGGCCACCAGGTGAGCAGGCCGGGCAGCGTGGCCCAGGCCGTGATCGCCGGGAGCAGCCGTTCGGCGGGAGTGCGGCCGAGCCACTGATCGTAGCCGGAGGTCGGCACCACGCGGACGTCTGGCGCCGGGGCGGGGGTACGCCGCCGCCCGCGAGGTTTCTCGACAGGATCGGCGATGCTGCCGAGCAGGTCGGCGGCGAAGCCGAGGTCAATGCAGAATCTGACGAGTTCCTCGTCCAGGCCGGCCGACTTGGCGACCCGTTTGGTGTCGCGGACGGCGACCCCGCCGTTCCTCCGTACGGCCAGGGGCGTCGCGGCACACGCGCCGAGCACCCGCTCCAACTGCCCGGCGAACGCGGTGGCCTGTGCCTGGGCGGCCTCGTTCGCGCGGGTGACGGGGGAAGAGCCCGGCGGCACGGGCGGCAGCGGGTCGAAGGGAGCGAGCCGGTCGCCGCGGAGCGCCATCGCCACCTCGGCCGGCAGTTCGGCGAGATCGGGCCTGCCGGAGGGCAGGACGAGCCCGCGGGCGGCCAGCCAGTCGGTCGCCGGGTCACCCGCTCCTCCGGCGCGGAAGGTGTGTTTGGTGGTGCTGTAGGGACTGGTCGCGACGTAGGCGTGTGTGCCCAGGTAGGGGCCGGCGAAGGCCAGCTTCTCCAGCAGTTCGGCGGCGTCCGGCGGGGCGAGCGCCAGAACGCCGGCGAGCAGGGACGGGTCCGAGAGGATCGCGACGATCTGCTGCTGGGCGGCGGCCCTGTTGGCGGCTCTGGCGAGCCCGAGGCCGGCCGCGACCTGGTGCACCTCGGCGGCGTTGAATCCGGCCTCCATCAGCTCCGCCGCCGGGCGGCCGAGTCTGAGCCCGCCGGAGACGGGGGCACGCACCTCGACGGGGAGATCCAGCTCCCCGGAGCCGCGATGAACCAGCTTCCGCTCGGTCAGCGAGGCCAGCAGCGCCCTGACGGCCGGGTGCGCGGCGGGCTCGAACATCCGTAGCACGTCCGCCTCAGGCACCGGCCGGGTGCCGCGCCACCAGGACGCCGGTGGAAGGGGGCCGTGCCGTTCGGCGGCCGCCCAGGAGATCGCGGCGAGGATCTGGTACTCCGGCAGCGTGCAGGCCTGAACATCCACCCGTCAAGGCTAGGGGCTTCGCCGGGTTTACGGATGAGGTTGACACCCCTGGTAGACAAGTCCGGAATATTAAGATTCCGTCTAGCTACTTCCGAGTAGCTAGAATTGGTTCTAGGTTTGTGACGGCCCCCACATCCCAGCCCGCAAGAGGAGGAACCCCCCGTGATCAAGATCCTCTTAGCAGCGATCATCGGCATCGCCGTGGCCGCTCTGGTGACGACGGTGACAACCGTCTCGCTCACGGGTTCTACCGCGACACCTGTCAACAGGCCGCTTTACAACTACGGCGACCGGTAAGCCGCACGTCATGCCGCCGTCCCGCCGAGGGGACGCGCGGGTAAGCCGTACACCACTGCTTGAGATCGTCGTCCCGGCCTACAACGAGGAACGACGACTCCCCGGGGGCCTCCTGCAGCTGTGCGCGAAGCTTGCCCAAATGCCGTTCCCGGCCGCCGTCATCGTCGTCGACAACAACAGCACGGACACCACAGCCGAGATCGTCAAGACGTGGCCGGAAGGCGAGGTTCCGGTCCGCCTGATCGCCTGCCCCGTCCCCGGCAAGGGCGCCGCGGTGCGGGCGGGACTTCTGGAGACGCGGGCCCCGCTGGTCGGGTTCTGCGACGCTGACATGGCCACCGACCTCGACGCGGTCGACGTGGCCGTCGGTCTGCTGCTCTCCGGGGAGCGCGTGGTCATCGGCTCGCGGGCGCACACCTTCTCCGAGGTGGAGAACCGCCACAGCCGTGTGCGCGAACTGGGCGCCGTGGGCTTCCGCGCGCTCGCCTCCCGTCTCGTCCGCGGGGTGAGCGACACGCAGTGCGGCTTCAAGTTCTTCGACGGCCGGCTCGCTCGCGAGGTGGCCGCACGCATGCGCACGCCCGGGTTCGCCTTCGACGTGGAGTTCCTCGCCCGCTGCGCGGCGCTCGGCTCCGCGGCGATGGAGATCCCCATCCAATGGCATGACATGCCGGGATCGCGCTTCTCCCCGGCCCGTCACAGCGCCGGGATCCTGCTGGAGCTCGGCGGGATCTGGCTGCGGCTGCGCGCCGAGTCACGCGGCGTCGTACGCCCGGCGTGGGAGCACGCGCCCGACCCCGTCGGATATTCGTGATCCCGTCCGAACTCGAAGGACTACGCGTCGCCGTCGTCAACTGGCGGGATCCGTGGCACCCGGCAGCCGGCGGCGCGGAGACGTACGCCTGGCAGATGGCCAGGCGCTTCGCCCGCGCGGGCGCGCGGGTGCGCTTCGTGACGGCGCGCGCGCCCGGCCAGGCACGCCACCAGACCGTCGACGGGGTACGGCTGGCCAGGATGGGCGGCCTGTTCACCGTCTACCCGCTGGTGCTGGCCTGGCTGCTGCGCCGCAGGAACAGGTTCGACGTGGTGCTCGACTGCCAGAACGGCATCCCGTTCTTCACGCCGTGGGTGCTGCGCCGCCGTACCAGGGTGATCTGCGTCGTGCACCACGTGCACGACCGGCAGTTCGACGTGCACCTGCCGCGGTGGCTGGCCATGCTGGGCTGCTTCCTGGAGGGTCCGGCCTCACGCTGGACCTACCGCGGGCGGCGCAGCGTCGCGGTCTCCCCCTCGACGGTGGCGGCGATGCGCGAACGGCTCGGCTGGCACGGCCCGATCGACATCGTCCCGAACGGCGTCGAACCGAGCACGGATCACCGGACGGCGCGCAGCCGTACGCCCAGACTCGTCTGCGTGGGCAGGCTGGTCGCGCACAAGCGCGTCGACCTTCTGCTCGACGCCGTACCTGAACTGCGCAAACGCTGGCCCGAGCTGACCGTGGACATCGTCGGCCGCGGTCCCGAGGAGGAACGGCTGCGCGCGCGGCTGCCGGAAGGCGTGACCATGCACGGCTACGTGTCCGAGGACGAGAAGGAACGGCTCATCTCGGCCTCCTGGTTGCAGGTCAACGCCTCCCAGGGCGAGGGCTGGGGACTGTGCGTGCTGGAGGCCGCCGCGCTCGGCGTGCCCACGGTCGCCTTCGACGTGGACGGGCTCAGGGACGCCATCCGCCACGGCGAGACCGGCTGGCTCGTGTCCGAGGGCGCCGACCTGGCCAAGGGCATCGCCGCCGCGCTCGACGAGCTCGACGGCGCCCAGAGCGCGAGCTGCCGCCGCTGGGCGTCGAGGTTCCGCTGGGACAACAGCGCCGAACGGCTGGCCACGCTGGCCCTGGGCCGTCCGGTCGCTCCGATGCGGGTCTTCGGTTGGGAGCCGTCGTGAACGACACCCCGGTCAGCGGGCGGGCCAGGCACCGGCTCTGGCTGGCGATCTGCTGCCTCGGCTTCGCCGTCCTGGCGTTCACCACCAGTCCGGGCGACATCATCGCGGACACCAAGATCGACCTCGCGCTCAACCCGGTCGGCTGGCTGGAACGCCTGGCCCACCTCTGGGACCTCCAGCACTTCGGCCAGCTCCAGAACCAGGTCGCCGGCTACCTCTTCCCCATGGGCCCGTTCTTCGCCCTCGGCGAGCTGCTCGGCCTGGACCCCTGGATCACCCAGCGGCTCTGGCTGACGCTGCTCATGTGCGTCGCGTTCCTCGGCGTGGAGCGGCTGGCCAGGCAGTTCGGCATCGGCAACCCGGGCACACGCGTCGCGGGCGCGCTGGCGTACGCGCTCGCGCCCCGCGTGCTGTCGATCATCGGTGAGATCTCCGCCGAGTGGCTGCCCGCCGCGATGCTGCCCTGGATCCTGCTCCCGCTGCTGACCGCCGCCGAGACCGGCCAGCGGGCCAGGGCGGCGATCCGGTCGGGCCTGGCCGTCGCCCTCTGTGGCGGAGTCAACGCCGTCGCCGTGCTGGCCGTCCTCATCGCCCCCGTGCTCTACATCTTGACCAGGCCCAAGCCCGTCCCGCGCTGGCGCATGCTGGCCTGGTGGAGCGGCGCGGTGGGCGTGGCCACGCTGTTCTGGTGGCTGCCGCTGCTGCTCGTGGGCCGGTACGCCTTCTCCTTCCTGCCCTACACCGAGACCTCCACCGCCACCACCCAGGTCACCTCCCTGACCAACGTGCTGCGCGGCGCCTCCGACTGGGTGCGCTACCTGACCGTCAACGGCGTGGACACCCAGCCCGCGAGCTTCGCCATCGCGACCTCAGCGCTCATGATCGTGGTGACCGGCGTGATCGCCGCGCTCGGCCTGGCCGGCCTCGCCCACCGCGACCTGCCCGCGCGCGGCTTCGTGATCGCGCTCTTCCTCGTCGGCGTGACCGCGCTGACCGCCGGCCACATGAGCGCGCTGGAGCCCGTCGTCGCCGAGCCCGTGCGCTGGCTGCTCGACGGTCCGCTGGCCCCGCTGCGCAACCTGCGTAAATTCGATCCCCTGGTACGGCTGCCGCTCGCCCTCGGCCTGGCCCACCTGCTTGTCAGAGCCCGCGTACCCGTCAAGGCCGTGGCCGCGACCGCCTTCGCCTGCCTGGTGCTGCCCGTGTTCAACCAGGGCCTGGGCGCTCCGGGGCACTTCAAGGAGGTCCCGCTCTACTGGCGCCAGGCCGCCGCATGGGTCAACGAGAACGCCGGCGGCGAAGGTGTCCTGGTCGTGCCCGGCGCCAAGTTCGGCGAGTACCTGTGGGGCCGGCCCATGGACGACCCGATGCAGCCCATGTTCGCCGCCCGCTGGACGACCAGGCAGGTGACGGCGGCCGGCTCGATCGGGCTCAGCCGGCTGCTCGACGCCGTTGACCAGCGCTTCGCCGCCGGGCACGGCTCGCCCGGCCTGACCGAGGTCCTGCGCCGCATGGGCGTGCGCTACCTGCTCGTCCGCAACGACCTGAACAGGGCCGCCATCGCCGGCGCCTACCCCTCCAGGATCTACGAGGCGCTGCGCGAGTCACCCGGCATCACCCGGCTGCAGTCGTTCGGCGGCGAGGTCGGCGACACCAAGACCGACGACGCCGAGAACTCCGTCGACTGGCCCTTCCCCGCCCTGGACCTGTATGAGGTGTCGGGCAGTTCGGGGGCGGTCGGCGTGCTTCCGGCCGGCGACGCGCTGGCCGTACGCGGTGGGCCGGACTCTTTGTTGTCCATGGGCGACCTCGGCCTGCTGGGGGACTCGCCCGTCCTGGTCAACGGCGACGCCGGCACCCGCGAGGCGCCGACCGTGGTCAGCGACGCGCTACGGCTGCGCGAGCGCCACTTCGGCGAGATCCGCTCCAACTGGACCCAGACGCTCACCGCCGAGCACCGCGAGGACTTCACCGGCGTACGCGCCCTCGACCTGCTCGAAGACGGCTGGCTGGACGACACCGCCACCGCCGAGTACGAGGGCGTCTCCGCCGTGACCGCCTCCTCCTCGGCCGCCGACGCCGGTGCCGTACCCGGCATCAGCAGTTCGGGACGCAGCCCGTGGGCCGCCCTGGACGGCGACTACGAGACCAACTGGGAGACCAGCGGCTGGAAACCGCCCGCGGGCGAGTGGCTGCGACTCGACTTCCCCGCCGAACGCACCCTGCCCGGCATGAAGGTCACCTTCACCAACAACGTGCTGCTCGGCCAGTCCATCAAGACCGTGGCCGTGGAGACCGAGAACGGGCGGATCGTCCAGGACGTCCAGCAGACCAACAGCCCGCAGAGCCTGCGCGTCCCGTCCGGCACCACCGGGTGGGTACGCATCAAGGTCGTCGCCACCACGAGCCGCTCCTGGAACTTCGTCGAGCGGGTCGGCATCAGCGAGATCGCCATCCCCGGCCTGCTGCCCGGCCGTACCATCCGGCTGCCGCAGGCCACCGGCGACGTCTACGTCATGGACCGCGGAGTCGACGAACGCCCCCGCTGCATGCGCAACCAGGCCCGCTGGGTCTGCAACCCCCTCCTGGAACGCCCCGGCGAGGAGGGGGCCGGCTTCGACCGCACCTTCACCGCCGCCGCGGCCGCCAAGAGCGGGCTGAGCGGCTTCGCCGTCCTGCGCGACCCCGCGCTGGTCGACCGCTACACCCGCCTGACCGACGACCTCCCGTCCATCAAAGGCACCTCCCAGGTCAGCAAGGACCCGGTCGTCGCCCCCCGCTCCGCCTTCGACGCCGACGCGGGCACCACCTGGATCCCCGCCGGCCCCGACGCAGAGCCCGCCCTGACCATCGGCTGGAAGAAGCCGAAGACGATCTCCCGCATCCAGATCGCCCGGCCGGGCGGCGACAAGGAACCCCTGGACGTCATCGTCACCGGCGACAAGGGCGCCACCCGCGGGGCCCGCGTCGACGCCGGCGGCAACCTCGTCTTCAAGCCCATGACCACCCGCACGCTCAAGCTCCGCTTCTTCGCCACCTCCCGCCGCCTCCAGGTGACCGAGCTGATCATCCCCGGAGTGACGCCGGCCAGCCGTCCCGAGGGCATCCCGTTCCGCCTGGGCTGCGGGCAGGGCCCCACCCTTCAGCTGAACGGCGAGCAGGTCCGGACCAAGGTCAGCGGCACCTACGCCGACCTGCTGGAACAGCGGCCCGTCCGCTTCGTCAGCTGCGCCAAGACCGCGATCTCCCCAGGCGCCAACCGCGTCAGGATCCCCGGCTGGGAGCCCTGGGCGGTGTCCAGCCTGATGGTCGGCTCGCTCCGGCCCGGCGCACCCGCCGTCGCCGGCGCCGCCGTCCAGGGCACCTGGACGCCGTCCCTGCGCGAGGTACGCGTCACCGCGCCCAAGGACTCCTTCCTCATCGTCAACGAGAACTTCAACGAGGGATGGCGGGCGGAACTCGACGGCCAGACGCTGCGGCCGGTGCGGATCGACGGCTGGAAACAGGCCTGGGAACTGCCCGCGGGCACCACCGGGACCGTCCGCCTGCAGTACGGGCCTGACCGGACCTACTGGCTGGCGCTGGCGGCCGGGTTGGCGGGCATCGCGGGGCTCGCGTTGCTGGCCCTCGTCATGCGTGGTCCACGCCCTGAGCATGTCCTGCAGACCGCGCCCGCTCACCGGTCGCGGCTGGATCGGTGGCGGGTGCCGTACGTGATCGTGCTGGGGCTCGCGTTCGGCGGCTGGGTGGCGAGCTGGCCCGGCATGGCCGCCGTCCTGGCGACAACCGCCCTGGTCCTCCTCACCCGCCTCCACCCCACCACCCAAGCCCGCACCCCCACGCTCACCCAGACCCGCACCCCCACACCCACACCCACCCAGGCCCGCACCCCCACACCCACCCAGACCCGCACCCCCACACCCACACCCACCCAGGCCCGCACCCCCACGCCCACCCACGGTCACACGCCCGCCCACGACCGGGGCTCCACGCCCTCGCCCGCCCCCATCCCCGAGCCCTCACCCGGCCGCGCCCGCACGTCGCCCCATGGCGACACCTCCACACCCACGGGCACCCCCGAGCCCCCGCACGGCCACACCCCCGCGCCCCCACACGGCCACACCCCTGCGCCCCAGCACGGCCACACTCCCGGGCGCTCTCACGGCCAATCCGCCGCGCCCACCCACGGCGGCGCCCTCTCGTCTCCGCAGGCCGTCGCCCCCGCGCCATTGCCCGGCCACGAGCACACGCCCGCCCCAACACCCCCGGCCACCACGGCCCCCGCACCGGCGTCTGTGCCCATGCGCGGTTCGGCCGTCGTCTCCGTCTCCGCCTCCTTGCCCGGCCCTGGTTCCGAAGGTGTGGCGTCGGGCGGCGTACCCGCTCCCGAGGCCTCAACGGACCCGGGCCGTAGGGGCGGGCGGATCGCGGAGATGGCCGCGTCACCGTGGCTGGGAGCGGTGTTGTTCGTGCTCGCGGCGGCGGCCGTGGCGGCCGGGATCCGGCTGGATCTGCCGGTCCTGGCCGACCAGGTGGCTCAGCTGATCGCCTGCGCCGCGATGGGAGCGCTGTTCGGGGCGCTGGTCACCGTGCCGCCCCGGACGGTTCCCGAGCCGGAGGTTCCGGCGGTGAAGCAGGAGCTCGCCGCCGCGACCCGCTGAGCCGCAGGGCGTTCTCCTCAATGAGGTGATAACTCCCCGCACTGATCAGCAGCGTCCCGATCAGCGTGAAGGTCGCGACAGGCCAGAAGTTCCCGTTGAACGGCTCCGCGTCCGTCACCTTGTAGTACAACGTGATCACCGGCGCATGCCAGAGGAACACGCTGTAGGAGATCCGCCCCAGGTAAGCCGACACGGGGTTCCCCAGCACCCGATGCCGCAGGGAGCCGGTCCGGGGGGCCAGCGCGAACGGCGCCACGACCAGCACCGCCACGGCGGTCTCCAACATCATCCGCCAGAGCGACTGCGACAACGAAGGCAACGTCAACGTACGCGGCCCCGCCAGCTCCGTACTGAGCATCGCGTAGAGCAGCACCGCCAGCACCAGCAACTGCGGCGCCAGCGAGTTCAGCGCCCGAGACTCCTTGATCCACACCGACAGGACGGCCATGGCCATCCCGGCCGCGAAATAGATCAGGTGATGCGGCAACCACAAGGCCAGCTGCGGCTGATCCCACACGTGCGCCGCCACCACCGTGGCAATCGAGATCACCGGCAGTACGGCGATGCCCCCCAACAGCCGAACCGCCCGGTTCCCGCGCCGCGCCCAGACCCCCAGACACCAGGCGATGAGCGGCAACGCCAGATAGAAGGCCAGCTCGATGGGCATGGTCCACATCTGGTAGAGCCCGTCAGGGGCCTGACCCTGGCCGGTGTAGTTCTGGAGCATCAGCATCCAGGTGGCCCAGCCGTACCCGTCGAGCGAACTCCAAGCCCACAGGGCCAGCGCCGTCACCAGCCAGTAAGCAGGGAACACCCGCAAAAGCCGCCGCCACAGATACCGCGGCGTACTGGGCGCCGGGCCCCCCTCGATGAAGGCCCTGGCCCAAGGCCGAAACAACAGCAGCCCGGAGAGCAGGAAGAAGATCGGCACCGCGATCCCGAGCCGCGTGGTCATCCACGCGAACATCCCATCCCCATAGATAACCCCCGTATTCCCCCCAACATGCAACAGCCAGACCCCGAGCGCCGCCAACCCCCGAATCCCATCCAACGCCGCATCCCGCCCACCCCCACCCGCGAGCCCACCCACCGATCCCGCCCCAGTCCCCCCACCACCTACCGACTGCTCGGTGGGCTCGTGGTGCTGCGCTGGCCAGGTGCCTGCCGACCCGGTGGGTTCCGCGGCATGGGGTGTTGCCCCGCCGCCTCCCGACCGGTTGGTGGGTCCGACGGCGTGAGGCGTGGCCCCGCCGCCTTCCGGCTGGTCGGTGGGCTCGGCGTGGTGGTGCGCTGGCCAGGTGCCTACCGACTGCTCGGTGGGCTCGGCGGGGCGGGGTGTTGCTCGGTCGCCTTCCGGCTGGTCGGTGGGCTCGGCGTGGTGGTGCGCTGGCCAGGCGTCTACCGACTGCTCGGTGGGCTCGGCGGGGCGGGGTGTTGCTCGGTCGCCTGCCGACTGGTTGGTGGGCTGGGTCGGGGGTTGGGGTGGGGTGCCGGCTACCAGTTTGTCTTCGGGGGGTCTTCTCACGGGCGTTTCCTCAGGACGAGCACCAGGTTCCACGTTGCGAACTCCCTGACGATCGGGACCTTCAGCATCGGGCGGTACCACCAGGGCAGGTAGCGCGGGATCGCGTCCACCAGGTCGACCTCCGCGGCGGTCCGGGCCCAGCGGAGGCCGGCGGCCACCGAGACGGGGTACAAACTCTCCTTGTACCGATTTTTCGGCGGTCTGCCGTGTTTTTCGTGGTATTTTCGGGCGGCCAACTCCCCACCCAAGTAGTGCCACGGCGACGTCTCGTGCCCGCCCCACGGCGACAGCCAGTTCGTGTAGGCGAGGAAGATCAGGCCGCCCGGCCGTGTGACCCGGGCCATCTCGGCGGCCATCCGCCACGGGTCCGGCACGTGCTCCAGCACGTTCGAGGAGAAGCAGACGTCCACGCTCCCGTCGCGGAACGGCAGGTCCATCGCGCTGCCCAGCAGCCCGCCGCCCGCCAGTTCACCCGCGTTCACGTCGACGCAGACGCAGCGCGCGCCCCTGCGCCGGAACTCCCGCGCGAAGTAGCCGGGGCCGCCGCCCACGTCGAGCACGGTCCTGCCGTCCAGGTCCGCGTACCCCACGAGCTGGGCGGCGGTGTCGGCGGCCAGCGTCGTGTAGTAGGCGTCCCCGTCGCTCTGTTCGGAGCGGAAGGCGCGGAACAGCCGTAAGGACCGCGCGAGATCGGCGCGTACCGGAGTGTCTCCCATAACCCAACCCACGTTAGAACCTGTTTCTATCGATTTGGTTGCGGCTCTATACCGCCCGGTGACGCATGTCACTCACTGTCATACTTTGGTCCCCTAGCGCCGGGTCATACGACAACACGTTCTAGGAGCCGTTGATGGGTCGCATTTCCACGCTTGTTCTCATCGGGGTCGGAGCGTTCTTCATCGCATTAGCCCCGCTGGTGAAGTTCTGGGCGGCGGAAAAGATCATCGCCGCCCCGGCCAACCAGTTCGGCATCACCCGGCTGACGGCGACGGGCGCGCAGTACTTCTCCAAGCAGGACCTCAAGGTCCTCACCGCCGACCTCGACATCATCGTCACGACCCGCGGCGACGTGAAGGAGTCCAAGGACGACGTGGTCGTCTGGGACGAGGCCACCGTCGTTAACGACGTGACCAACCGGCGCCCCCAGATCGATCTGTCGGACCGCCGCAGCGCGTTCGACAAGTACACCGGCGCCGGCGTGAACTGCTGCGCCGTCAACGTCAAGAAGGCCCCGGTCACCCTTGAGGGCCAGATCTACAAGTTCCCGTTCGGCGTGGAGAAGAAGACCTACAAGGTGTTCAACTCCAGCGTGCAGAAGGCCTTCGACGCCACGTTCGTCCGCGAGGAGTCGGTGAACGGCCTGCCCGTCTACGTCTTCGAGCAGCAGATCCCCTCGACCAAGACCGAGACCCTGACCGCCCCCGCCTCCGTGCTCGGCATGACCGAGGAGGGCGACGTCCAGGTCGACCGCTACTACGACGGCAAGGTCACCTTCTGGATCGAGCCGGCCACCGGCGCGCCGGTCAAGCAGGAGCAGCAGCGCCACGAGGTGCTGAAGACCCAGGACGGCGTCGAGCGTTCGCTGGCCTTCGTGGCCACGGCGAAGATGACCGACCAGACCGTCGCCGACCTGGTCTCCAGCGCCCAGAAGAGCAAGAGCCAGATCAACCTGCTGAAGAACATCATCCCGCTGGTGCTGCTGATCGTCGGCGTCGCCTTCGTGCTCGTGGGCGTCCTGGTGGGCCGCCGCGCCGAGCGCTGATACAAGTCGAGAAAGGCCCGTCCCTGATGAAGGGGCGGGCCTTCCGCATTCGCACCACGTAGCGTAGTTAGAACACGTTCTTGCAAGATGTTACCCGCCAGTACCGACGTGATGTTCTAGAGTAGAACGTGTTGCAATTAACCTGAAGTCGGGATTAACGTCAGGCCATGCGGACCCGTGTCACCGAGATGTTCGGGATCGAACTGCCGATCTTCGCCTTCAGCCACTGCCGGGATGTCGTCGCCGCGGTCAGCCGGGCAGGCGGCATGGGTGTCCTCGGCGCCCTCTACTTCACGCCGGAAGAGCTCGAGATGGAGCTCAAATGGATCGACGACCACGTGGACGGCAAGCCGTACGGCGTGGACGTGGTCATGCCCGCCTCCTACGAGGGCGCGGACTTCGCGCCCGAGGAGCTCGTCGGCAAGCTCCAGGGGATGATCCCCGAGGGACACCGGGCCTTCGTGGAGGACCTTCTCCGCCGCCACGACGTCCCGGAGTCGTCGGCCGACGCGGGCAGGGTCCTGCTCGGCTGGACGGACGCCACCGCCAGGCCGCAGGTCGAGGTGGCGTTGCGGCACCCGATCGCGCTGCTGGCCAACGCCCTCGGGCCGCCGCCCGCCGACGTCGTCGAGCTGGCGCACCGGCACGGCGTCAAGGTCGCCGCGCTGGCCTCCACGCCCCGCCACGCGCTCAAGCAGGTGGAGGTGGGCGTCGACGTCGTGGTCGCCCAGGGCACCGAGGCCGGCGGGCACACCGGGGAGATCTCCACGATGGTGCTGATCCCGCAGGTCGTGGATGCCGTGGACGTTCCCGTGCTGGCCGCGGGCGGCATCGGCAACGGCCGTCAGATGGCGGCCGGGATGGCGCTGGGCGCGGACGGCGTGTGGACCGGCTCGCTCTGGCTCACCGTCGAGGAGGCCGACACCCCGGCCATGGCCAAGGCGCGCATCCTCGAAGCCACCTCGCGCGACACCGTCCGTTCGCGCAGCTGGACGGGCAAGCCCGCGCGCCTGCTCAAGAACGAGTGGACCGACGCCTGGGAAGCCGCGGACTCCCCGGGGACGTTGCCGATGCCGCTGCAGTTCATGCTGGTGTCAGATGCGCTGCGGCGGATCGGGAGATCCGACGCCGCCGAGCTGGCCACGTTCCCGGCGGGTCAGATCATCGGCATCACCAATCAGGTCCGGCCGGTCAAGGAGGTGATGTTCGGGCTGGTCGAGGAGTATGTCGAGGCGATCGAACGGCTCGACGGGATCACGGAATCCTGACGGAGACCGAGTCGTACCCGCCGCCGCCCGGGTAGTGCCAGGCGCCGGTCAGGGTGTTGCCGTCCGCGCTGAACGTGCCCTGGTAGTAGGCGGGCGAGCCCTTCTCGCCGCCCCAGATCGTCAGCGTGTCGCCTTCGAGCTCGTAGACGTAGTCGTAGGTCTCGCCGCCGGAGCCGTAGTAGCGGGACTTGACCTCGTCGCCGGGCTTGTCCGCGCCGAACGGCATCTCCCGGCCGATGACCTCCATGCCCAGGACGGGGCCGGTCTCGCTGTCCATCGCGATGTCCTGGATGAGGAAGTTGCGGCCTTCCAGCCAGCGGTAGGTGATCGTGCCGGTGGTGCCGCCGGAGACTTTCCAGGTGCCGATGAGCCTGTCGTAAATGTTCATGCCCGTATGACCGGGCGGCGCGCGGAAAGGAATCGGTCTCAGTCGAAGATTCTTTCCGGCAGTCCGAACGTGGGCAGCGTCTCGGGCCCGAACGTGGTGATCTCGGCGATCAGGCCGTCCTCGACGCGCAGCACGTCGAGGTTGACCGCGCCGAAGAACTCCTCGCCCGGCCGCCGTACGTAGTTGGCCACCGCGGGCATCCTGTTCGCGGTGGTGGTACGCGCCCGCCACTCGCCCCACGCCTCCTGGCCCGCCATGACCGGCGCCCACATGTCGAGGATCGCCCGGCGTCCCGGGAAGAACATCATCGCCGGCGGCATGGCCTGCAGCGCGTCCTCGCGCAACAAGGTCGCCAGCGTGCCCATGTCCGCCTTCATCGACGCCTCGACGAAGCGCTTGAGAACGGCCCGCTCCTCGGGGCTCGGCTCGGTGGCGGCCGCCCAGTCGCCGCGCCGTTCTGGAAGGTGCTTGCGGAGGGTTGCCCGGCCGCGCTGGAGCGCGCTCTTGACGGACGGCACCGTCATCTCCAGCGTCTCGGCGGTCTCCTCCGCGGGCCAGCCGAGCACGTCGCGCATGACCAGCACCGCGCGCTGTCGCGCGGGCAGATGCTGGATGACCGCGAGAAAGGCCAGCTCGATGGTCTCCCTCGCCACGGCCAGCTCCTCCGGGAGCTGCTGGTCGGGGTACGGCTCCAGCCACGGCACATCCGACAACGGCGCCTCCGACAGCACCACGTCCTTGCGCTTGCCGAGAAGGTCGAGACAGACGTTGGTCGCGATCTTGTAGAGCCAGGCGCGGTAGGTGGAACGGCCCTCGTAGGTGTCGGCCCCGCGCCAGGCGCGCAGCATCGTCTCCTGAACCGCGTCCTCGGCCTCGGTGTAGGAGCCGAGCATGCGATAGCAGTGCACGTGCAGCTCACGCCGGTACCGCTCCGCCTCCTCCACCATGCCTGACACCCTAACGGCGGTTACACGCCTCGGTAGGTCGCGGGGCGCTTCTCCTTGAAGGCGCGCGAGCCCTCGCGGGCGTCCTCGGAGCCGATGACCGGCCAGCCGTACTCGTCGGAGACCTTCAAGGCCTCCGGCTCGGCCAGGCCCAGCGTGTCGCGGTAGGTCCGCAGGATCGCCTGTACGGCCAGCGGCCCCGACGCCGCGATGTCGTCGGCGATCTCCCTGGCCACGGCCAGCGCCCGGCCGTCGGGGACCACGCGGTTGACCAGGCCCATCGACAGCGCCTCCGCGGCGGTCACCGAGCGGCCGGTGAGCAGGAGGTCCATGGCGTGGCAGTACGGGATCTGGCGTGGCAGCCGGATCGCCGCCCCGCCCATGGGGAACAGCGCCCGCTTGGCCTCGAACAGCCCCAGTGTCGCCGACTCGGCCACGACGCGCAGGTCGGTGCCGATGAGCAGTTCGGTGCCGCCGGCGACCGCGTAGCCCTCGGCCGCGCAGACGATCGGCTTGGTGGGCAGGTCCTCCCGCAGCAGCCCCTTCCAGTGGAAATTGGGGATCTGGGCGGCACGGGCCTGTACGTCGGGGTCCTGGGACGGCTGGCCCATCGCCTTGAGGTCGGCTCCGGCGCAGAACGTGCCTTCGGCCCCGGTCAGCACCGCCACCCGTACGCCGGGTTCGGCGGAGACGTAGGCCCAGGCCGAGGCCAGGCCGATCAACATGTCGGAGGAGAGCGCGTTGCGGGCCTCCGGCCGGTTCAGGGTGACGATCACGACGTGGCCGTCGCGCTCGATCCGGCAGTGCGGGGTGCTGATCGGCAGGAGTTCCACGGGGCAACCTCCGGAGACGCTGAAGTATCAAGCGCTTGCTAGGTTACACGGTGAGGTGCGCGTAGACGATGACGTTGTCCTCATAGTGGCCCGTCGCGGGATCGAACGCGCCGCCGCAGGTCACCAGCCGCAACTCCGCCCCCTCTGTCGCGCCGTACACCTTCTCGGTGGGAAAGGCGTCCTTGTCCACCCGCTCCACCGAATCCACGGCGAACTCCGCCACCGAGCCGTCCGCCCGCCTGACCGAGATCGTGTCGCCCTGTCCGAGCGTGCCGGCCTTGTGGAAGACCGCGGGTCTGCCGTGCGCGTCCACATGCCCCAGCAGTACGGCCGGCCCGTCCTCACCCGGCGTCGGCCGGTGCTTGTACCAGCCCACCAGCTCCGGCCGGTCCAGCGGCGGCACCTCCACCGACTGGTCGGGCTTGAGCCCCACCGGGTCGATCGGCGCGTCCTTCACCCCGATCCTCCCGATCGAGACGCTGACCGGCTCCGACCTCTTCATGGCCGTGTCCGCCTCGGCGAACATCGGCGCCTGCCGTGGCGCCGCGGCCGTGCGCGTCTCCGCCGCCCGCGCGGGCAGAGGCTCGCCCCTGAACGAACCGGCGACCGCCAGGCCGCCGGAGAACACCAGTACGGCCGCCGCGGCCTGGACCAGTGTGCTCCTGATCATGACTGTCCCCCGATGTGGTCGGCGAAGGAAGGAAGGGGTACGGCCCGCGTGCTGCCGGGCCGTACCCCCCTGGAACGGCCGGCCGGGCGGCCGGGCCGTACCCGAGGAGAGCGACCCGGCGTCAGGCCGGGTCGCGCTCCACGATCAGGCCTCGTCGGTGCGACGGCGGACAAACAGGGCCGAGCCCGCGCCGCCCGCGATCAGCATGCCGCCGAGCGCCACCCCGCCGTAGCGGGCGTTGCCCTCGGGCAGGCCGCCGCCGGTGTCCGCGCCGCCCTTGGGGGTCAGCGTGAAGCCGCTGGCCCGGTAACGGGGCTTGACGGTGAGCTTCGCCCAGTCGGTGGCGCCGTTGGCCAGCTTGGCCTTGAACCAGTAGGTGCCCGCGCGGGTGCTGGAGGGCACGTGGAACTTCTTCGCGCCCACGCCCGACTTGCCGACCTTCACGGTGAACCGCTTGCCGGACGGGTCGGTGATCGTCGCCTTCGTCGTCTTGCCGAACGACGAGGTGGCGACGATGGCGGTGAACTTGCCGCCCGCGTACACCTTGTCCGGGTCGAGGATCAGCGCGAGCTGGGTGTGCGGGTGCCGCTTGACCACGGTGAGGCGCGCCGAGGTGCTCTGGCCGCCGTCCAGCGAGGCCCGGACGGTGTACGCGCCGGGACGCGTGCCCTTGGGCGAGGTCAGCTTGACATGGGCCTCGCCCCAGGAGTCGACGCGCACGACGTGCCTGCGGCCGGCCGGGTCGGTGATGGTGACCGGGGTACCGGCCTTGACGTTCGTGGTGGTGACGCCGGCGTAGTAGCTCTGGCCCGCCACGATCTTGCTCGGCGACAGGTCGAGCTCCAGCCCCGTCACCGGCACCGGCTTGACCGGGCCCTTCACGGTGACCGTGGTGGAGGCGGTCCCCACGGTACGGCCGGCGGCGTCCTTGAACACCACGTCGACCGGGTAGACGCCGGGCTTGGCGTCCGGGCGGATCGGCACGGTGCCGGTCCTGGTGGTGCCGAGCGTCATGTTCTCGGTGATCTTCGCCCAGAACGCCGGCGACTCGATGTACGCGTCGGCGGCCTTGCCGGTGACGGTGTAGGAGACCTTGTCACCGGGCTCGGCGGCGCTCGGGCTGACCGCGACGCCGTACCTGACGTCGACGGACTTCTCGACGGTCAGGGTCGTCCGGGCGGAGGAGCCGTCGGCGAAGTGCGCGTCGACCGGGTGCTCGCCGAGCTCGCCGGAGACGCGGACCTGGAAGCGGTACTCCTTGTGGCCGGCGGGAACGTTCCACGAGCCGGGGGAGAAGGCGCGCGAGGTGATGGCCTTCACGTCCGGGCCGTCCGACTTGACGCTCACGTTGACGATGTCGCCGGGCTTGGCGCTGGACCGGTCGACGGTGATGCTCGTCTTGGCGGCGGCCGGCTTCTCGACCGTCAGAACCGCGCGGGCGGAGGAGCCGTCGGCGAAGTGGGCGTCGACCGGGTACTCGCCGGGGGTCTGCGACACGCGGACCTGGAAGCGGTACTCCGTGCGCTTGCCCGGCACGTTCCAGGACGGCGGGTTGAAGCCGCGCGAGGTGATGGCCGTGATGGCCTCGCGCGTGGAGGTGACCGAGACCGTGATGATCTCGCCGGGCTTGGCCGTGGTGGAGCTGAGGGTGATGGAGCCCTTCTGCTCCACCTCCTTCTTCTCGGCTGCCTTGGTGGAAGCCGAAGCGGACGGCTTCGAGGACGGCTTGGCCGAAGGCTTCTCGGAAGGCTTCGACGCGGGCTTCTCAGAGGGCTTCTCGGAGGGCTTGTCGGAGGGCTTGCCAGAGGGCTTGGGCGTCTCGACCGGCGCCTCGGGAGAGCTGGTCTCGACCGGGGCGACGGGGAGGTCCGTGGGGGTGTCCGCGAGAGCCGGGCTCGCGGTGAGTACGGCGAGACCGAGGGCACCGGCAGCCGCCAGGGACTTGTTGAAGCGCATGTTCTCCCAATCGATGAGGCGGCGCGGGGTTCAGGAGACCCCCGTGCTCGGGAACACGCCGCCTCGCGACGAACATCATCTCGCAACAAAAGTGACAGAAGTGACCAAAGTGGACAAAAGCCAAGTTTCTTGACTATTTCATTACGTCTAGGCAGGTAAACGCCCAAATCGGTAACTCTAGCGGAGTCGTGGGACGCGGCGTGACTCGTGTGAAATCAAGCGCTTGCTCGGGGCTTTGCCGGCGCGTTACGCTCGCCTGAAGCTCTACCCCCCGACACGAGGGAGCGCGATGGGCACGCTCGGATTCTGGCGGCTGGCGCAGGCGGATCCCGGCTGGATCGCCGCCGTGGACCCCGACGGCACCGAGCATCGGGCCGGTGACCTCTTAGCCCGTTCCAACCAGCTCGTCCACGGCCTGCGCGAGCTCGGGCTCCAGCCCGGCGACGGCATCTGCGGACTGGTGCCCAACGGCGCCGACGGACTCGTCCTCTATCTGGCCGCGCTCCAGGCGGGCTGGTACTACACCCCGGTCAACTGGCATCTGACCGGCCCCGAGATCGCCTACATCGTCGAGGACAGCGAGGCCAAGGCCTTCGTCGTCGACCCGCGCTACGCGGCCGAGGGGACCAAGGGCGCCCAGGTCATCGAGCCGCACCGCCGCTTCGCCGTACGGCCGATCGAGGGTTTCCGCCCGATCGGGGAGCTGACCGAGGGCCGGCCGGCGACGGCGCCGCAGGACCGCACGGCCGGCGCCACGATGCACTACACCTCCGGCACCACCGGCAAGCCCAAGGGCGTCAGGCGGAAGCTGAGCGGCCTGGACCCCGACGACGGAGCGGAGCTGATGACGTTCCTGCTGACGTTGTTCGGCATCACGCCCGGCCGGCCCAACGCGCACCTCGTGACCGCGCCGAACTACCACACCGCCGTCACGCAGTTCGGCGGTACGGCGCTGCACATGGGCCACACGCTCGTCTACATGGACCGATGGGACGCCGAGGAGACCCTGCGGCTGTGCGAACGCCACGGCGTGACCAACTCCCACATGGTCCCCACCCACTTCAAGCGGCTGCTCGCGCTGCCCGCCGAGACGCGGGAGAAGTACGACCTGTCCTCGCTCAGGTGGATGATCCACGCGGCGGCCCCCTGCCCGGTCCCGGTCAAGCACCAGATGCTCGACTGGTGGGGCGAGGTGGTCTACGAGTACTACGCGGCCACCGAGGGCGGCGGCACCCTGGCCACGCCCCAGGAGTGGAAGGCGCATCCGGGCACGGTCGGCAAAGCCTGGCCGATCAGCGAACTGCTCATCGTGGACGACTCCGGCGAGCCGGTGCCCACGGGCACCCCCGGCACGATCTACATGAAGATGATGGGCGTCGCCTTCGAGTACAAGGGCGATCCCGACAAGACCGCGGCGAACCGCCTCAAGGACCACTTCACCGTCGGCGACATCGGCTACCTGGACGAGGACGGCTTCCTGTTCCTCTGCGACCGCAAGGCCGACATGATCATCTCGGGTGGCGCCAACATCTACCCGGCCGAGATCGAGAACGAGCTCATGATCCACCCCAAGGTCGCCGACGTCGCGGTCTTCGGCATTCCCGACGAGGAGTGGGGCGAGCAGATCAAGGCGGTCATCGAGCCCGCCGAGGGCTGCGAGCCCGGCCCCGAGCTGGCCGAGGAGATCCTCGCCTCGCTGGAGGGACGGCTGGCGCGGATGAAGTGGCCCAAGTCCGTCGACTTCATCGCCGAGATGCCACGCGAACCCAACGGCAAGCTGCTCAAACGCAAGCTGCGCGCGCCCTACTGGGAGGGACACGGCCGTGCCATCTGAGCCTCTGGTCGCCGACCACGTCCTGGAGTTCCCCGGCGGATACACGCGCACGACGGGGCCGGTCATCGGCAGGTTCCTGACCGAACTGCGTGACGGGCGGATCGTCGGCGTCCGCACGGCGGAGGGGCGGGTGCTGGTGCCGCCGCTGGAGTACGACCCGGACAGCGGCGACCCGGTCACCGGCGAGTACGTGGAAGTCGGCCCCGCCGGCACCGTCACCGCCTGGACCTGGGTGGAGACGCCGCTGGAGCGGCATCCGCTGGACCGGCCCTTCGCCTGGGCGCTGATCCGGCTGGACGGCGCCGACACGGCGCTGGTGCACGCCGTGGACGCGGGCGACGCGAAGGCGCTGGAGGCGGGTACGCGGGTGCGGCCCGTCTGGAGGACAACCCGCAAGGGCCACATCACCGACATCTCCCACTTCGCTGCCGAAGTGACGAAGATCGTCTCCCCTGTGAGGGCCGCCTACAAGATCACCGCGAGCAGGTCGCTGACCCACTTCCTCGAAGGGATCAAGCGCGGCGTCTTCCTCGGCTGCCATTGCCCGGCCTGCGACAAGGTGTACGTCCCCTATCGGCTGTCCTGCCCCGAATGCGGCATCGCGATCTCCGACGAGGTCGAGGTGGCCGACACCGGCACCATCACCACCTTCGCCATCAACAACCTGCCCGACCCGCGCGCCCCCGAGGTGCCGTTCGTCTCCGCCTACATCCTGCTCGACGGCGCGGACGTCCCCATGATCGCGCTCGTCGGCGGCGTCCCCGCCCACGAGGTCCGCCAGGGCATGCGGGTACGCGCCGCATGGGTGCCCGAGGCCGAACGCACCCTGTCGATGTCCAACATCCGGTGGTTCACCCCCACCGGAGAACCAGACGCGGAGCTCTAATGCGCGATGTGGCCGTCGTCGCCTTCGCCCAGACCCACCACACCGACCACGACACCGGCGTCTCCGAGCCGGAGCTGATCCTGCCGGTCATCGACGAGATCCGCGAGAAGACCGGGCTGCGCGCCTTCGGCTTCACCTGCTCGGGCAGCTGCGACTACCTGGCCGGAGCGCCGTTCTCGTTCGTCTCCGCGCTCGACGCCCTCGGCGCCTGGCCGCCGATCTCCGAGAGCCACGTCGAGATGGACGGCGCCTGGGCGCTCTACGAGGCGTGGGTACGCCTGCAGCACGGCGACGTCGACACCGCGCTCGTCTACGGCTTCGGCAAGTCGTCGCTCGGAGACCTGCGCACGATCATGACACTCCAGCTCGACCCGTACTACCTCGAACCGCTCGGCCTCGACCAGATCTCCATGGCGGGTCTGCAGGCCTCGGCGCTGGGCGCGCCCCAGGAAGAGCTCGACGAGATCGTACGGCGCAGCCGTACCGACGGACGGGCCAATCCCTACGCGCTGGACCTTCCGCTGGAAGGCGGCGAGCCACCCATCACGGACGGTGCGGCGGCGGTGGTCCTGGCGGCCGGGGACAGGGCCGGGGAGCTGTGCGCGAACCCCGCCTACATCAGGGGCATCGCCCACCGGATCGAACCCCACTACCCGGGCATGCGCGACCTGTCCCGCTCGGTCTCCGCCGCCGACGCCGCCCGCGCGGCGGGGGTCGGCAAGGGCCGGGTCGAGGTCGCCGAGCTGCACGCCCAGTTCGCCCACGAGGAGATCATCCTCAGGCGGGCGCTGGAACTGCCCGCCGAGACCGCGATCAACCCCAGCGGCGGCCCGCTGGCCGCCAACCCCGTCATGGCCACGGGCCTGATCCGCATCGGCGAGGCCGCGGGCCACATCCTCGACGGCCGGGCCGCGCGCACCGTCGGCCACGCCGCCGGCGGCCCCTGCCTGCAGCACAACCTCGTGACCGTACTGGAGGCATGATGGGGAACTCTTGCGCGGTGATCGGCGTCGGGCAGACGCACTACACGACGAAGCGGCGCGACGTCTCCATCGCCGGGCTGGTGCGCGAGGCCGCGCTGCGCGCGCTGGAGGACGCCGGGCTGACGTTCAAGGACATCGACGCGGTCGTCATCGGCAAGGCGCCCGACCTGTTCGAGGGCGTGATGATGCCGGAGGCCTACCTGGCCGACGCGCTCGGCGCCGCGGGCAAGCCGATGATGCGGGTGCACACCGCCGGATCGGTCGGCGGCTCCACCGCGCTGGTCGGGGCCTCGCTGATCCAGGGCGGCGTGCACGACCGGGTGCTCGTCGTCGCCTTCGAGAAGCAGTCGGAGTCGAACGCCACCTGGGCCCTGTCGACGCACCTGCCGTTCAACGCCTCGCTGGTCGTGGGCGCGGGCGGCTACTTCGCGCCGCACATCCGCGAGTACATGCGGCGCTCCGGTGCGCCCGGGCACATCGGCACGCTCGTCGCGGTCAAGGACCGCCAGAACGCGCTGAAGAACCCCTACGCGCACCTGAAGATCCCCGGCATCAACCGTCAGATGGTCGAGTCCACGCCCATGCTCTGGGAGCCCATCCGCTACCTGGAGACCTGCCCGTCCAGCGACGGTGCCTGCGCGATGGTGCTCGCGTCGGAGTCCGCCGTGACCGGCACGCCCGCATGGGTCCACGGTACGGCGATGCGCTCCGAGCCGATCTTCCGGGCCGGCCGCGACACCGTGAACCCGCAGGGCGGCAAGGACTGCGCCGCCGACGTCTACCGGCAGGCCGGGATCACCGACCCGCGCAGGGACATCGACGTCGCCGAGACCTACGTGCCCTTCTCCTGGTACGAGCCCATGTGGCTGGAGAACCTCGGCTTCGCCGCCGAGGGCGAGGGATGGAAGCTCACCGAGTCGGGCGCCACCGCGCTCGACGGCGACATCCCGTGGAACGCCTCGGGCGGCGTCCTGTCGTCCAACCCGATCGGCGCCTCCGGGCTGATCAGGTTCGCCGAGGCGGCGCAGCAGGTCCGGGGGATGGCGGGGGAGCACCAGGTGGACGGCGCCCGGCGGGCGCTCGGCCACGCCTATGGCGGGGGAGCCCAGTTCTTCGCGATGTGGGTCGTCGGACGGGAGAAGCCCTGATGGAGTTCAACCACGCGGACCTGTTCGAAGCGCTCGCGGACCGGATCGGCGACCGGGTCGCGGTCGTCTGCGGCGACCAGCGCCGCACCTACGCCGAACTGGACGCCGAGGCGAACCGGCTGGCGCACTACCTGGAGAGCGTGGGCGTCGGCCCCGGCGGGCACGTGGGCCTGCACCTGTACAACGGCGTCGAGTACGTGGCCGGGCTGCTGGCCGCGCTCAAGCTGCGCGCGGTGCCGATCAACGTCAACTACCGCTACGTCGAGGCCGAACTGCTCTACCTCTACAACGACTCCGACATCGTGGCGCTGGTCTACGACGTGGAGTTCGCGGGACGGGTGGCGGCCGTGGCGCCCGAGGCGGCCAAGCTGCGTCACCTGATCTCGGTGGGCGGCGAGGCGGCCGGGGCGGTGCCGTACGAGAAGGCGCTGGAAGGTCAGCCGGAGACGCGCGGCTTCCCCGGGCGCAGCGGCGAGGACGTCTACATCATCTACACCGGCGGCACCACGGGCATGCCCAAGGGCGCGATGTGGCACGTCGAGGACCTGTTCATGGCGTTCGGGGGCGGCAATCCGTACGGCGAGCCGCGCGCGACCCCGCAGGAGGTCGTCGACGAGGCGGCCAAGGCGAACCCGATGGTGATGATGGCGGCGCCGCCGCTGATGCACGGGGCGGCGCAGATGGGCACGTTCATCGCCTGGTGGATGGGGGCGACGATCGCGTACGTGCGCCGGTTCGAGGCGGGAGACGTGTGGCGGACGGCCGAGCGCGAGCGGGTGTTCACCATGAACATCACCGGAGACGCGATGGCCAGGCCGCTGGCCGAGGCGCTGGAGGGCGGCTCCTACGACCTGTCGTCGTTGTTCGTGATCAGCTCGACCGGCGCGATCCTCAGCGGGACCGTGCGCGACCGGCTGCAGGAGCTGCTGCCGAACGTGATGATCCTCGACAACTTCGGCTCCACCGAGTCCGGCTACACCGCCTCCGGCGTGGCGGGCTCCACGCCCGAGAAGGGACTGCGCTACCAGCCGAACGCAACCGCCAACCTGGCCGTGCTGGACGAGAACCTCAAGCCCGTCGCCGAAGGGCAGCTCGGCACCGTGGCCAAGTCGGGGCGGGTCGCCTTCGGCTACTACAACGACCCGGAGAAGACGGCCCGCACGTTCGTCACCGACGCCGACGGCACCCGCTGGCTGCTGACCGGCGACCTGGCCACTGTGGACGCCGACGGCACCGTCAACATCTTCGGCCGCGGCTCCCAGTGCATCAACACCGGCGGCGAGAAGGTCTTCCCCGAAGAGGTGGAGGCGGTGCTCAAGGGGCATCCGGCGGTCTTCGACGCGGTCGTGACCGGGATCCCGGACGAGCGCTGGGGCAGCAGGGTGGCCGCGGTGGTCGAGCCCAGGCCGGGGGTGGAGGTGGCCTCCGCCGACCTCGACGCGCACTGCAGGGAGCGGTTGTCGAGCTACAAGGTGCCGCGGACCTACGCGTTCGTGGAGGAGATCATGCGCTCGCCCGCCGGAAAGGCCGACTACCGCTGGGCACGCGAGACGGCCGAACAGGCGTGGCGGTGAGCGCCATCGCGGCAGGGCCTCTATAGAGTTCCATGACCCCCCGAAACGGTCATCTATGTCGGGGGAAGAGTGGACGCGCTGCTGTTCGACTTGTTCGGGGTCATCGCGCCGGGCCAGACCGCGCAGGACCGTGCCGGGATCGAGGCGGCGGCGGGGATCAAGGGATCGGTGTTCTGGAACGCCTACTGGGACGCGCGCGACGGCTACGACCGGGGCGAGCTGACCGGGCGGCAGTACTGGCGGGCGGTGGGCGAGCGGCTGGGAAGATCGTTCGACGACACGGACGAGCTGGTCGCGCTGGACGTGGCAAGCTGGAGCCGGGTGGACACCGAGTTGATCGCCTACATCCGGACCCTGGCCAACCGAGGCATTCGCGTGGGTTTGCTGTCCAACATCCCCAGCGATCTATCCCAATATTTCGCGACTTATCATGCCGAAGTCTTCAAGATCTTCGAGGTCCTGGGACTGTCGAGCCGGATCGGCCACGCCAAGCCCTCACCCGAGGCGTACCTCTGGTGCGTCGAGCGGTTCGGCCTGCCCGCCGACCGGATCATGTTCGTGGACGCGCGCCCGGCCAACGTGGCGGGCGCGCTGGCCGAGGGCATGCAGGCGCACCACTACACCTCGCTGCCCACCCTGCGGGCGCACCTGCTGGCGCGCACGTACGGGATGCCTATGCCTTCTCGCCGGTGAGCATCGCGGCCAGGCCGATGTAGATCACGCCGCTGCCCACGTCGAGGCGCCGCCTGGCCTTGATCGAACGGCGCATCCGCCCGGCCAGCGCCGAGGAGGCCAGCGCGACCACGCCGTCGGAGGCCAGGCCCAGGACCACCCAGATGGCGCCGAGCAGCAGGATCTGCGGCCCGATCGGGCCCGATTCCGGGCTGGTGAAGTTCGGCAGGAAGGCCAGGAAGAAGATGGCCGTCTTCGGGTTGAGCACGTTGACCACGAACCCCTCCCAGAACATCCGCCGGCGCGACTGGACGGGGAACTCGACCGCCTCCTCGTCGGCCGGCTTGGACAGCAGCTTCCTGACGCCGAGGAAGAGCAGGTACGCGACTCCGGCGAACTTCACGATCGTGAACGCCGTGGCTGAGGCGGCCAGCAGCGCGCTGATCCCGAGGGCGGCGGCGGCCACGTGGACCAGCGAGCCCGCGTGCACCCCGAGAACCGACACCATCCCGGCCGCCCGCCCTTGCGCGACGCTCCGGGTCACGATGAACAACACCGCGGGTCCCGGCACGACCAGAATGGCCAGCGTGGCCACCGCGAACAGGGCAAGAGTCGAGATGTCCGGCATAACCCGAGCGTAGGGGCCCACCACCCCAACCGCCACAGATTTCCCACCCGGTCCCCACCCCCAGGCCCCACCCCCGGTCCCCACCCCCAGGCCCCACCCACGGTCCCCACCCCCTGGATGTCACCCCCCTGGATGTCACCCCACGGGACGTCACCCCACGGGACATCAGGCCCCGGATGTCGCCCCGGCGCGCGTCCTCGCCCGTGGCGTCACCTCGCCCCGTGGCATCACCCCCTGGCATCACCCCCTGGCGTCACCCCCGCCCTCGGCCCCGGCCCTCGCCCCGTCCTCACCCGTGGCGTCACCCCCGGCCCTCGCCCTCCGGCGTCGCCCCTGCCCTCACCCGTGGTGTCACCCCCGGCTCTCACCCGCGCCCCGGGCCTCACCCCCGCCCTTGGTCCCGCGCCCCGGTCTCGGACCTGGCGCTCGGCTCCGGTGTCACCTCCAGTCTCAGCCTGGCCAGGCGTCGGTGAGGGCGGTGAGCAGGGCCTGGGTGGCGGGTGGGTAGGGCGGGTCGCCGTATGTGGCGGCGAAGACGTGGCGGGTCGAGCCGGGTATCTCGGCCACCTCCACCGCCGCACTGCGGTGGGCGCTCAGGGCCAGGCCGGGCAGCACCGTCAGGCCCATCCCGGCGGCCACGAGCGCCTGGACGGCCACGATGTCGTCGCTGGTGAAGGAGATGCGCGGCTCGAAGCCCGCCTTGGCGCAGATGTCGAGCAGGTGGCTGCGGCAGCGGTCGCAGCCCGCGATCCACATGGAGTCGGCGTGCTCGGCCAGCGGGCCCGGGGGGTCGGGGGAGACCAGGTAGCTCGGGTCGTCCAGCAGGTGCAGCATCTGGACGCCGGTGTCCTCGGGGGCGGTGTCGTCGTAGCGGAACATGACCGCCACGTCCACCCGTCCGGCGCGGAGCAGGCGCAGGGCCTCGGGCGGCTCGGTCTCGATCAGGCTCAGCTGGAGCCCGGGGTACTCGGCCGACAGGCGGCGGACCGCTCTGGGGACGAAGGTGCCGAGGGCGGAGGGGAAGGCGGCCAGCCGTACGCGGCCGGAGCGCAGGCCCACGTGGGCGGCGAGTTCCTCCGCGGTGGCGTCCAGGCGGGTGATGATCTCGGCGGCGCGTTCGGCGAGCAGGTGCCCGGCGTCGGTGAGGCGGATGCCGCGCCCGACGCGCTGGATGAGCTGGGCGCCGGTCTCGGCTTCCAGGCGGGCCAGGTGGTGGCTGACGGAGGGCTGCGAGTAGTGCAGTTCCTTGGCGGCGGCGGTGACGGAGCCCTTGCGGGCCACGGCGACCAGGACCCGTAGCCGGGTGACATCAAGCATGTCTATGAATATCCCCAAATACTTCTGTTGGACCTATGAATCTCATTAGAGCACTGTAGAAGGGGAAGGCGGAATAACACCATTCCCTAGGGGGAAACCATGGAAATCATGCTGGCCAGGCCCGGACTCGATCAGCTCGTGTCCGGAATCAGGGACATCGTGGCCAAGGACCTTTCGCCGAGGGACACCGCCTTCGCCGTAGCGGACTTCCTGCGGCTGAACCTTCCGGGCCTGGACGTGCTCACCGACGAGGAGCGCGCGGGGGACCCGGAGACCTACCGCTCCTTCCCGTTGCACACGCAGGAGGAGTTCTCCGTCGTGGCCGTCGTGTGGCGGCCCGGCCAGCAGACGCGCATCCACGACCATGTGTCCTGGTGTACGTTCGGCATTCTCAGTGGCGTGGAGTACGAGACGCTTTATCGGGACATGGGCGACCACCTGGTGGAGATCGGCCGCGCCGCCAACCAGCCGGGCGAGGTCAGCGGCTTCGCGCCGCCCGGCGACATCCACAAGGTCGAGAACACCAGCGACGAGATCGGCGTCTCCCTCCACGTCTACGGGGCCGACGTGGGCAGGCTCGGCTCCAGCGTCCGCCGCTACTACGACCTGCCGATTCGTTAGCGGAAGGACCCGAAGGGCCGCCCAGCACACCCGGGCGGCCCTTCGCCGTTTTCGGTAAGCGGCTATTGACATCCTCCGACGTGTGGGACTACTAAATGCATTTAGTTCCCTACGTCCAACCCAGGGGTGCCATGGCCAGCGAGACACCTCCGACGATTGCCGACGTTGCGCGCCTGGCCGGCGTGTCGAAGGGCGCCGTGTCCCTGGCGCTCAACGACAAGCCGGGCGTCAGCGACGAGACCCGGCGCCGCATCAAGCAGGCCGCCCAGGACCTCAACTGGCGTCCGAGCATCCACGCGCGGGCCATGCTGAGCTCACGGGCGTTCGCGGTCGGGCTCGTGCTCGCCCGCGACACCCGCCACCTGGCCGTCGATCCGTTCTTCGCCGGCTTCCTCGGCGGGGTCGAGACCGTCCTGCAGGGCAGCGGGTCGGTGCTGGTGCTGCAGGTGGTGGGCGAGGACGAGGAGGTCGAGGCCGCCGCCTACCGGAGGCTGGTCACCGAGCGGCGTATCGACGGCGCGTTCCTGCTCGACATCCGCGACGGCGACCAGCGCCCCGCGCTCCTCGGCGAGCTCGGGCTGCCGACCGTCGCGGTCGGTCCCGCCGGTGCCGACTACGGGGACATGCCCGCGGTGGGCGTGCGCGACGGCGACGGCATCGCCGCCGCGGTCGGCCATCTCGTCCGGCTCGGCCACCGCGACATCGCCTTCGTCGAGGGCGCGCCCGCCTACCGGCACTCCACCTCCCGCCTGCTCGCCTGGCGCCGGGCCATGGAGGATCACGGGCTGCCCGCCGTACTGCGGGATGCCGGGCACTTCACCGGCGACGGCGGCGCGGCCGCGACCAGGCGGCTGCTCGAACACGGACCCACCGCGATCGTCTACGCCAGCGACCTGATGGCCATCGCCGGCATGTCCGTGGTCAGGGAGAAGGGCCTGGACGTGCCCGGCGACATCTCCATCACCGGCTTCGACGACAACCCCGAGGCGGCGCACCTGCACCCGCCGCTGACCACCGTCCGCCAGGACCCGATCGGGATCGGCGCGACCGCCGCCGAACTGCTCCTGGCCAGGATCGACGGCCGGCCGGCCGACCCCGACCCCCCTTCGCCCGAGCTGATCGTGCGGGCCTCCACCGCGCCACCGCGGGTCACCCCCTAACACCGAAGGAACCCCCATGTCAGAATCCCGTCACCTGTCCCGGCGCGGCTTCCTCGCCGGCGCCCTCGCCACCTCGGCCCTGGCCGCCTGCGGGACCTCCAAGAAGAGCGCCTCGACCGGCAAGGGCGCCGAACTGACCCACTGGGACCAGATGGTCAGCCAGGAGCCCTGGATCAAGAAGGAGATCGAGCTCTTCCAGGCCGCCCGCCCCGACATCGTGGTCAAGCGCACCCAGCAGGCCAGCGGCGACCTGGAGAAGCTCCTCGACCTGGCCTGGCGCGGCGGGAACGCGCCGGACATCTTCAAGGTGCCCAGCGACAAGCTCGACGACTACGTGGAGGAGGGCCGCGTGCTGGCCCTCGACAAGTACGCGACGCTGGAGTGGCAGAAGACCTTCCCCGCCTACTCGTTCGTGGAGGGCGTTAACGCCATCGGCGGCAAGGTGTACGGCGCGCCGTTCGACGGCGAGGCCCCCTGGGTGCAGCTCTACGTCAACAACAAGGTGTTCAAGGACGCCGGTCTGGTCGAGGCGGACGGCACCGTCAAGATCCCGAAGACGTGGGACGAGGTGACGCTGTTCGCCGAGCAGATCGTCAAGAAGGGCAACGGGAGCGTTCACGGGCTCGGGTTCGGCAACAGCGCGTTCGCGATGATCCCGTGGTGGACGGAGCTGTTCACGGCGGGGGCCGGATACCCGGGTTCGATGCCGCCCGGTTTCCCCGGCGGGCTCGACCCGCGTACCGGGAAGTTCACCCGGAGCACCGACCGGGTGGTCAGCGACTTCCTCACGCTGTTCCTGGAGTGGAAGACCAAGGGCTTCATCGTGCCGAACGCGCTCAGCGTGGACGACGAGATCTCCCGCCAGCACTTCGCCCGCGGCAAGTTCGGCATGATCGTCGGCGGCGTCTGGAACCAGCCGGGCTGGACGGAACTCGGCTTCACCGACTACTCGGTGACGACCCTGATCACGCCGGAGGCGCAGCAGAAGAGCTTCTTCTACCACGGACCCGGCAAGTACAGCCTGGCCATCTCCGCCTCCACCAAGAACCCGGACCAGGCGTGGGAGTGGTTCAAGTGGTACCACGGCCCCGACGCCGGCAGCAGGTGGGTCCAGGAGCTCAAGGGCGGGCTGTCCTCACACCCCGAGGCGAACGACCCCGGCAAGATCGACTTCGCCCCCTTCGCCGCCTACGTCGGCATGGCCAAGCTCATCCTGCCCGGCCCCAGCCCGGCCCTGCGCAACCCGGCCACCGCCAACGTCGTGCCCAAGAAGATCACCCCGGACTTCGACGCCATCACCACCGGCCTCTACACCGGGCAGATCAAGGACCTGGCCGGCGCGCTCGCCAAGCTCGCCGAAGAGCAGGAGCGCGTCTTCACCGAGGCGCTGGACAAGGCCGGGAAGAAGGGCCACAAGGTGAGCCTGGACGACTACGTGTTCGCCGACTGGGATCTCACCAAGCCCTACAAGTGGGACATCCCCGAGTACATCGGCGCCAAGTAGGAATGGCGACGGCACAGCTCACCCGGGTGAGCGCCCCCACCCCCACCACCCAGCGTCCAGGCCCCGTCCGCCGCCACGGCTGGACCTACGTCTACCTGGCCCCGTTCGCGATCCTGACCGCGGTCTTCGTGATCTACCCGATCTTCGCCTCGCTCGGATACACCCTGTACGAGTGGGACGGGCTCGGCGAGCCCACCGACTTCATCGGGCTGCGGAACTTCGCCGACGTGGCGGCCGACGAGTTCTTCTGGAGCTCCTTCCGGCACGCCGCCCTGTACACGCTGGTGCTCGTACCGGTGCAGCTCGTGCTCGCGCTGGCTCTGGCCCTCGTGCTCAACAACCCCAAGCTGCGCGGCTCCACCTTCTACCGGGCCATCTACTTCCTGCCCGCGGTCACCTCGGTGGCCATCGTCGGCATCGTGCTCAAGCTCATGCTGTCGAACTTCAGCGACGTGCTCAGCCGGCCGCTGATGGCGGTGGGCCTGACCGACCAGCCGCTCGACTTTCTCGGCGACCCCGGCACCGCGCTCTGGGCGGTGATCGTCATCGGCATCTGGAACACGCTCGGCTACAACATGGTCTACTTCCTGGCCGGGCTCCAGACCATCCCCAAGGAGCAGTACGAGGCGGCGCAGATCGACGGAGCCGGGAAGATCGCCCAGTTCGTGCATGTCACCGTGCCCGGCCTGCGCGGCGTCGGCGTGGTCATCGTCTTCCTCGCCATCATCGGCAGCCTTCAGGTGTTCGACCTGGTGATGGTGCTGACCGGCGGCGGGCCGTACTTCGCGACCGAGGTCGTGAACACCTACATCTACCACCAGGCCTTCGGCGGCAGCATCGGCAGCGGCGGCTCGGCCGAACCCAACGTCGGCTACGCCTCGGCGGCCTCGTTCTTCTTCGGGATCATCCTGCTCGTGCTCACGCTGGGACAGATGTGGGCCATCAAGGTCATGCGGGCGCGGAAGGCGGCACGCGCATGAAGGTGACACGGCACATCCTGCTGCTGGGCTTCGGGCTCGCCTACGTCTATCCGTTCCTGTGGGCGCTCGGCAGCTCGCTGAAGACGCCCATGGACTTTCTCGACGGCGGCCTCAGCCTGATCCCGCCGGAGATGCGGTGGGAGAACTACGCCAAGGCCTGGGACCAGGCCAGCTTCGGCACGTACTTCGTCAACACGCTCGTGATCTCGCTCGTCACGGTGGTCTTCACGCTGCTGCTGACCGCGATGGCCGGCTACGCGCTGGCCCGGCACACCTTCCCCGGCCGCAAGACCCTGCTCTTCGTCATCGGCGCGACGTTCCTGCTGCCGCACGGCTACACGATCATCCCGGTCTTCGACATCGTGAAGGCCCTGGGACTTCTGGACACCATCTGGTCGGTGATCCTCGTGCAGGTAGGTGGCGGGCTGGTGTTCGGCACGTTCATGTTCATGGCGTACTTCCAGGCGATGCCCAAGGAACTGGAGGAGGCGGCCCGGGTGGACGGCGCCGGCTACAACACGCTGTTCTTCCGCGTGATCCTGCCGCTGTCGCGGCCGATGGCGGCGACGCTGGGGTTGTTCACGTTCATCGGCTCGTGGAACAACTTCTTCCTGCCGCTGGTGTTCACCCTGGGCAAGCCCGAGCTCCGCACGCTGGGAGTGGGCCTGTACGCCTTCACCAGCCAGACGTCCACCAACTGGACCCTGCTCTGCGCCGCCGCCATCATCTCCCTCGCGCCCATCGTCGTGGTGTTCGTCGTCGCCCAGCGCTACGTGGTCGACGCCATCGCGGGCGCGGTGAAGGCGTGACGTCTCTCTTCATCCCGTACGGCAAGCCGCCCCCACGCCACCCGCCGTCGCGGGCGGGCGCCGATCGTGGGGGTCGCTTCTCACGCCGGACACACGCCCCGCCGCGACGGCACGGGAAACGGCGTCAGAAGTTGCTCACCACCGCGGTGAACACCTGGTCGATGCTCCCCGGTTTGCGGGAGTCGTAGGCCGCCGCGTCCGTGGCCTCGGAGATCCGCTTGAGTACCCCGAGGTCGGCGTCCTTGCCGTAGGCGATGGTGAACAGGCGGACCGTCTCCGCGCCCTGTTCCGTCTTCAGCTTGGGCAGCAGGTTCTTCAGGGAGATGCTCTTCTTGTCCTCGTTCCGGCCGTCGGTGAGGAAGACCACGGCGTTGATCGCGTCCTGGCTCTGGATGCCGGACACCTGCCGGTGGGCGGCGAGCGCGGTGTCGTACAGGCCGGTGCCGCCCGCGGGGGCCAGGCCCTCGATGCGCCGCCTGATCTCGTCGCGGTGCCGGGGCGTCATCGGCGCGATCTCGGCCAGGCGCAGGTGGTCCTTGTCGCCGTCGCGTTTCAGGGAGAACATCCAGAGTCCCACCCGGTCGGCCGGGCCGAACTGGGGAAGTGTCTTGACGGCCGCCTGCTGGGCCAGTTCGAGCTTGCTCTTGCCGGTCTTGGGCGCCGGCGCGCCCATCGAGCCGGAGGTGTCGATCACGAGCAGCACGTTGGCGGGCTTGCGGAGCTCGGCCCAGCTCCGCAGCACCTTGTCGAGCACGTCCGGCGCGGGGGGCTTGAGCTCGGTGGCGGGCCGGCCGGGCAGCAGGCCGTTGGCCTCGGTGATCAGCTTGCCCGGAGTGCCGTCGTGGCCGCGGAAGGCGTACTCGGCGAAGCGGGCCTGCTGTCCGGGTGCCTGGAGATATTTCACGAAGTCAGCGGCGGCCTGTGCTTTTGCCGGGTTGAGCAGGGCGAAGGGGTTGTCGGAGAAGAGGGTGCCCTCCTTCGGATAAATGGCCACCAGCGGGACCTTCGGCTTGGGGTGCTTGCCCAGCGTCTTCGGGTCGCCGGTCGGGTTGCCCTGGTTGTAGTCCCACACCGACTTCTCCTCGACGGTCACCGCCGAGATGTAGGTCAGGCCGGCGCCGGCGTCGTCGGCGCGGCGCAGGTTCGACAGGAACGTGAGCGTGGTGTCGCCGTAGTGCACGATCGAACGTTCCATCGCCTGGACGAACCTGCGCGTCCCGGCGTCGGCCACGTTCTTCTCGGTGAGGTCGCCGGACAGGCCGGTGGCGGCGAAGTAGGCGCCCACGGTCGCGTTCAGGCCGGAGGTGGAGAAGTTCGGGTTGGTCTTGCCGAGGCGGAAGCTGCCCCACTCCGGCCGGCCGTACTTGGCCCAGCCCTGCCCGGACAGTTCGAGGATGTCGGACCAGCCGAGCGCTTTGTCGGGCCAGCCCAGCGCTTCGGCCATGGGCCGTGGCATCGCGATGACCAGCGGCGTCCTGGCGATCGACGGGTTGTCGCCGGCGACCGGCGAGGGCTTGCCGGCGGCGGCCGCGCGCTGGCGCAGCAGTGTCAGCCAGCTACTGCTCGCCGGTGACCAGACGTCGGGGCGGGGGCCGTCGAGCCGCTTGTCCCATGTGGTGGCCAGCGCGGTGAGCGCGCTGCCGCTGGCCTTGGTGACGACGACCACGTCGGTGCACGAGCCGCCGGAGCCGCGCCGGTTGTAGGCGGCGGCCATCCTTTCGAGCAGCTCGGACTTCTCCGGCGAGGCGAGGACCCTGAGCTTGGCGCCGTCGTTGTCGTCGCAGGCGTACTGCCGGTCCGGTCGCGGGGCGGCGTCCGTCCCGACCCCGACGAAGATCACCCGCAGCGCCACGATGAGCCCGCCGGCCAGGATGGCCACGACGACGACGCGCCCTAACCAGCGCCTGCGCCGCTGAGTCGGTGTGTACACCCCAGCCTCCCCGTGTCGCTACCTGTCCGACGAATGAGAACCCCGCGGAGTTGCAGCGCGCTTTCGTGGGTGTACGCTGAAATTTGTACTGACTGGTCAGTTCAAGAGGTGAGTGTCGTGATTGTCGCCGGCGGGTTGGCGGTGGACGGGGTGTTTCCCGAGGTCACGTTCGAGTCCGGAAAAGGGACTCTGACGGTGGTCGCGGGTCCGGCGGGTAGCGGGCGGACGAGCCTGCTGCTCACGCTGGCCGGCCGGATGAAGCCGACGGGGGGCACGCTCAGCGTCGCCGGGCACACCCGGCCGCGCGCCATCCGCAAAGCCGCCGCGCTGGCGCTGGTCGACGGGGTGACCGACCTCGACCGGTCGCTCACCGTCCGGGAGCACCTGCGTGAGCGGCGGCGCAAGCCGTACACCCAAGTCCTGAAGAGGGCGGGCGTGGTCGCGGACGAGCGCGCGCTCACCCGCGAGCTCGACCGCGAGCAGCGTGTACGGCTCGGCCTGGCCCTCGCCCTTCTCGACGATCCCCAAGTGATCATCGCCGACAACGTGGACCTCGGGCTGCCCGACGACCGGCGGCTCGCGCTCTGGCAGGTCCTGCGGGACCTGGCCGCGGCCGGGCACACCGTGGTGGCCTCCGCGGTCGAAGCCCCGGCCCGCGTCGACACCCTGGTGGAGCTGTCATGAAGGCGATGTTGCGCTCCCGGCTGACCAGGGCGGCGCTGGCGGCCGTGGTGGTGCTGCCGCTGCTGTACGCGGGTCTGTACCTGTGGTCGTTCTGGGACCCGCAGGGCAACCTCGACCGGGTGCCGGTGGCGCTGGTCATGGAGGACCGGCCGGCCACCGTGGACGGCAAGACCGTCGACGCCGGAAGGGAACTGGCCGACGAACTGGCCGGGCGCGAGGTCTTCGACTGGCGTCGCACGACCGCTCAGGAGGCGGCCGACGGCGTCAACGACGGCAGCTTCTACCTGTCGCTGACGATCCCGCGCGACTTCAGCGCCAACCTCGCCTCGCCCTCCGACGACAAGGGCACGCCGTCTCCCGCCCAGCTCGGGCTGCGGGTGGACACCGGGCGCAGCTACATCGTCGGCACCATCTCCGACGCGGTCTTCAACGAGGTGCGCTCGGCCGCCGCGCGCACCGCCGTACGCGACTACTTCGACAAGGTCTTCGTCTCCATCGGCGACATCCACGACAAGACCACCGAGGCCGCCGACGGCGCGGGCGAGCTGCGCGACGGCACGGTCAAGGCCGGTGACGGCGTCTCCCGGCTCAACACCGGCCTCGGCAGCGCCGAGGACGGCGCCAAGCAGCTCTCGGTGGGACTCAACAGCGCCAACACCGCCACCGGCAAGCTCCAGAACGGCTCCGCCAAGGTCACCCAGGGCATCGGCAAGGCGACGGACGCGATGGGCAGGCTCAAGAAGGGCCTGGACGAGCTGGGCGACGGCGCGGGGAAGCTGGCCGGCGGCAGCCGGCAGGCGTACGAGCGGGTGCACGCGCAGCGTGGCACGGTCAACCAGCTCGCCGGCAAGTACGTGCCGGTGCTCAACGAGTACGGGCCGATGGTGGCCGAGTCGGCCAACGCGGTCGCCGACGCCGCCGACCAGCTCGCCGACGGGCTGGAAGGGCTGGCCGGGCGCGCCGGCGGCAACGCCCGGGAGGCCGCCTCCCAGGCACGGGCCGCGCTCGACCTGCTGGACGGCGAGTCCGACCCTCAGCTGCGCGGCCTGCTCAGGAGCACGGCGAACGCGGCCGAGCGCGCCGCCGAGCAGGCGGGGCAGCTCCAGGAACGCTTCGGCGGCACCTCGGACCTGCCCGGACGAGCCCGCGAGCTGGCCGGGAACGCGCGCAAGATCGCCGCCCTGGCCCCCGAACTCGGCCCCAAGCTCGACCAGGTCAGGGAGCAGGTCAACGCGCTCGACGCGGGCCTGGCCAAACTGGCCGACGGTGCGGCGAAGCTGGACGCGGGCGCCACCAAGGCCGGGCAGGGCGTCACCAAGCTGCACACCGCCGCCACCAAGCTCCAGGACGGATCCCAGCAGGTCACCGACGGGATCGGCAAGCTCGGCGGCGGACTGGTCAAGCTCGGCGACGGAGCCACCCAGCTGCACTCGGGCGTCGGCAAGCTGCACGACGGCGCGGGCAAGGTCGACGACGGCATGACCAAGCTGACCAAGGGCTCGCAGGACCTCGCCGACGGCCTCGGCGACGGCGCCGAGAAGATCCCCGACTACTCCAAGCAGCAGCGCGAGTCCCGCACCGACGTCATGAGCGACCCGGTACGGCTGGCCAAGACGGTTGACAACGAGGTGCCGAACTACGGCACCGGATTCGCCCCGTTCTTCCTGCCCCTGGCGCTGTGGGTGGGCGCGATGATCGCGTTCATGGTGCTGAAGCCGCTCAACCAGCGGCTGCTGGCCGGCGCCTCGGGCCCGATGCGGATCGTCATGGCCGGCTGGCTGCCCGCCCTCGCGCTGGGCGCGGCCCAGGTGGGCGTGCTGCTGGCCGTGCTGAGGTTCGCCCTCGGCCTGGAGGCGGCGCATTGGGCGGGCGTGGCCGGGTTGCTGCTGCTGACCGCGGCGGCGTTCATGGCGATCGTCCAGGCGGTCAACGCGCTGCTCGGCGCGCCCGGCCGGGTGGCGGCGCTGGCGCTGCTCATGCTGCAGCTGACCTCGGCGGCGGGCACGTACCCGATCGAGACCTCGCCCGGGTTCTTCCAGACGATCTCGCCGTGGCTGCCGATGAGCTGGGTGGTCTCGGCGCTGCGCCGGCTCATCAGCGGCGGGGATCTGACCGTGGTGTGGCAGGCTTGCGGGGTGTTGTCAGCCTTCCTCCTGCTCGCGCTCGCGCTGACCGCGCTCGCCGTGGAGCGCGGCCGCGTCTGGTCCGTGAAACGCCTGCACCCGGAGCTGTCGCTGTGAGTCGCGCCGACACCCGCATGAAGGTGTTCGGCGCGGCCGTCGCGCTGATCGCCGAGCAGGGCTACTCGGCCACGACGGTCGACGCGATCGCCGAGCGGGCCGGGGTGGCCAAGGGCACCGTGTTCTACAACTTCGGCAGCAAGGAAGGGCTGTTCGGCGCCCTGCTCGAGCACTCGATCGGCAAGCTGGCCGAGGCGCTGTCGGAGGCGGCGGTGGGCGCGAGCGCGCTGGAGCGCCTGGACGCGGTGGTGCTCGGGCAACTGCGCTTCTTCGAGCAGTACGGCCCCTTCGCCCGGGTCCTGCTGGCCGAGATGTGGCGTACCGCCTGGCAGGAGGCGGTGGCCCAGCTACGCGCGCGGGCGCTCGGCGTCTACGCCGAGGTGCTGCGCCAGGCGGCCGACGGCGGCGAGGTCCGTGCCGACCTCGACGTGGAGACGGCGGCCACCGCCATCTTCGGCATGGTGCTGACGGTCTCGATCGAACGCCGGGTCATGCACCCGGAGCGTCCGCTGGAGGAGACGCACGCGACGCTGGTCGAGCTCCTGCACGGCAGGGTCCGCTAACCGGGACGTGTAATATCCCGGTTATGCGGATCGGTGAAGGGGTGGAGTGGGGGCTGCACTGCTGCCTCACGCTCGCGTGGCTCGGTGAGCGGCCGGTGTCGACGGCCAAGTTCGCGACGTTGTTCGAGCTGCCGCCCGCGTACCTGAAGAAGAGGCTCCAGGCGCTGGTCAGGGCGGGCATCCTCACCTCCGCGCCGGGGGCCAAGGGCGGTTTCCTGCTGGCCAGGGCGCCCGAGCGGATCACGCTGATGGACGTCGTGACCGCGCTCGAAGGGCCGGACGAGGCGTTCCGCTGCACCGAGATCCGGCAGCGCGGGGTGGAGCCGTCCCCGGAGTTCGCCCGGCCGTGCGGGGTGGCCACCGCCATGCGCAAGGCGGAATTGGCCTGGCGGCGGGAACTGGCCGGGCAGACCGTGGCCGACCTCGTGGCCACGGCGCCGCCGGGCGCGGCGGCCCGGATGCGTCAGCGGTTCGCACGTCTGTAGTTTTCTCGTGAGGAGAATAGGGATGTCTACTATCCCGATTAGAAGCTGGGTGCTGGCACTCGGGACGTTCGCCGTCGGGACCGACGCCTTCGTGGTGGCCGGGTTCCTGCCGGAGATGGCCGCCGACCTCAGGGTGTCCGAGGCGGCGGCGGGGCAGTCGGTGACGGTGTTCGCGGTCGCCTACGCGCTGGGCTCGCCGGTGCTGGCCACGCTGACGGCCCGGGTGCCGCGGCGCAGGCTGCTGGTGGCCGCGCTGGTCGTGCTCGGGCTGGCGAACCTGGGGTCGGCGCTGTCGTCCGATCTGGGCGTGCTGATGGTGACGCGGGTGGTGGCCGCGCTGGGCGCCGCCGCGTACACGCCGAACGCGGGCGCCGCGGCGGCGGCCCTGACCGCGCCGCAACACCGGGCGCGGGCGTTGAGCGTGGTGGTGGGCGGGCTGACGATCGCCACGGCGCTCGGCGTGCCGCTGGGCAGCCTGGCCGCGCAGCAGCTCAGCTGGCGCGGCGCGCTCGCGCTGGTGGCCGTGCTCGCGCTGGCCGCAGCGCCCGCGGTCCGCGCCGTGCTGCCCGAACTGCCCGGCAACCCGCGCGTGCCGCTGCGCGAGCGGCTGGCGGTGCTGCGCCACCCCGCCGTCATGCGCGTGCTGCCGCTGACCGTGCTCGGGATGGGAGCGGCGTACACGGCCTATGCCTACAGCGTCCCCGCGCTGGCGGGCGTCGGGGTGGGGGCGATCGGGCCGATGCTCTTCCTGTACGGCGCGGGCGCCGTGGCGGGCAACCTGCTGTCCGGCTACGCCACCGACCGGTGGGGCGCCCGTCCTGTCCTGGCCGCGGGCTACACGGTCATGGCGCTCACCATGGCCGCCCTGGCCTGGCTGGCCGCGTCGGGCGTGCGGCTGCCGGTGCTGGTGGGCGTCCTGATGGCGGCGTGGGGCGCGAGCAGCTGGTGCCAGACCCCGCCGCAGCAGCACCGCCTCATCGCCGCCGCGCCGGCGGAAGCCGCGCTCCTGGTCTCCCTGAACTCCTCGGCGATCTACTCCGGCATCGGGCTCGGCACCATACTCGGCGGCCTGGCCCTCAGCGCCGGAACCCTCTGGATGTACGGCGCCGCCGCCCTGCTCGCCACCCTCTCCCTGGCCTACACGGCGCAACATGCCGATACGGAGATGTCGTCTTGACGGCGGCGGACACGCAGGAGAAGGGTGAAATGCCGCGGACGGAGGAGTGGGGCATGTCCTGGAGCCGGTTCATCGTGCCGACCGCGAAGCAGGTGCGCAGGACCGTGACGCGTGAGCAGACGGTGCCGGCTGAGCAGGCCCTGGAGCGCACCGACAGCAAGACGACGCCCGCCAAGCCCGCCGAGAGCGTCCGGCGCTTCATGGCTTCGCGGCACGAACCGCTCGCGCGCCTGCGCAAGGCCGTGCGCGAGGTGGAGAAGCAGCCACCGGCGCCGCGCAGGACCGAACAGGCGCAGCGGCTGCTGACCGAGGTGAATAGCCTGGAACGCCCCGCAGGGCCGCAGGCTGAGCTGGCGAAACTGAGGCAGCGGCTGGAGGCGGTCATCGCCCCGCCGCCCCCGGAGACGACGCTGACGGCGGGGCGGCAGGACGCGGGCGGCGTCACCGTCGAGGAGACCGTGCTGGACGGACGCACCCGCAAGGTGGACATCGACGGGTCCTTCGGCGTGGTGGTCGGTGACGACAACCGGCAGGACAACCACTTCCACTACGAGGTCGCCGACAGCCCGGTCTCGCTGCCGGAGCTGCTCACCGCGACCCCCGCCCTCGAACGCGCGCTGGCCAACCTCATCGAAGACCCCGGCAACGCCCGCGCCGCGCGCACCATGAAGGACCTCCTGGAACAGCAGGCCGACAAGCTCCTGTCCGGCAAGGGCGCCATCACCACCACGTCGGAGCCCAAGCGCGCCCGCCTGACGGGCGTGCTCGGTCCCGGCGGCGAGGTCGTGGTGACCCGGTCGAAGGGCGTCGTCGTCGGCAGGGGCAACGTGCAGAAGAACCACTTCCACTACCGCGTGGAAAAGCCGCAGGCGCTCCTGGCCAGGGCCCTGGCCCAGAACGCGGGCGCGCTGAAGCGCATCGCCGAGGTCTACGGCAAGCCCGGGACCCGGGACGCCGACCGGGATCTGGGTGCCATGCTGGCCAAGCTCATCACGGCGAAGCCGCAGGTGAATCAGGTCATCGGCAGCGCGCCGGTCAAGAGTGTGCGGAACGCGACAGGTGTCACGCTCGGTGCGCGCAACCTCCGCACCGACACGGTCCACCCCCGGCTCCGCTACAAGCTAGGGGTGACCGTCCGTGCCGAAGGTCGCCAGCAGTGAGGGCACCAGGTCGTCGGCGCCGGAGCGCCATTCGTCGGTGCCGCGCAATCTGAGCAGAGACAGGTGATGGCCGTCGCGTAGGACGCCGATGGCCAGGTGCGCCAGGCGCCAACGGACGTGCATGCCGCGGGGCCGCCTGACCAGGGCGGTCCGCACGACCATCTCGGCGATCAGCACACAGCCGTGCACATTGTCCGGCCAGGTCACCTTGGTCAGTTCCGTCCTGAGGTCACCCCCGGGCAGCGGGGTGAGCGGGATCGCCAGGAGGGTGCCGGGCGGCAGGTCCGTCAGCTCGTCCAGGGGGTAGGCCGTGTCGAGGTAGGTGTCGCGGTCGGTCAGGGCGTACAGGCGGCGCTCGCCGTCCCAGCCCTCGGCATCGGCGTCGCGCTCGGCGGCGATCACCGCGGCGGCCAGCGCATCGTGATCTGCCATGCCGGGATCATCCCGCCGCACGGGCGCGAGGGATAGCCCCTCTCCGGTCAGAGGTAGGACTCCAGGCGGTCGGCCAGGTCCTTGGGGCGCGACAACATGGGGGAGTGGCCGCCGTCCATCTCGTCGGGGACGACGCCGAGCCGTTCGCGCGCCATCCTGCGCATGAACGCGGCCTCGAACCACCGGTCCTCCCGGCACAGCAGGAACCGGGTCGGCACGTCGGGCCAGGCGGCCAGCGGCCACGGCTCCAGCAGCGCCTTCTCCTTGTGCTCGCGCCCCGTCGAGACCACCTCGGCGGCCAGGTCGGGTGGCACGTCCTGCAGGAACAGCGCGATCTCGTCGCCGATGTCCTTCATGCCGAAGCCGGAGTTCGTCCACCAGTCGGCCGGCGGCTCGCCCGGTACCGGGACCATCGCCGCGACCAGCACCAGCAGCCTCGCGGCCGGCAACCGGTCGCAGACCAGGGGGCCGATGAAGCCGCCCCACGAGTGGGCCACGACCACCACGTCGTCACGCGGCCCGAGCGCCCGCACCACCGTGTCGGCGTAGTCGAGCAGCCCGGCGTCCGGGTCCTCCACCGGCAGGTCGACGGCGACCGTCTCGTGCCCGCGCGATCGGAGCTGGGCTTCCAGGAGCCGCCAGTGCCAGGCGTTCCCGCCGCCGCCGTGGATCAGTGCGAAAGTGGCCATGTGCCCCATCCTGGCAGGCGGTCACAGCGCGTTCAGCAGCATCTGGACGAAGACCAGGTTCGTCACCACGTGGATGAACACCGGCACCCACAGGTTGCGGTAGCGCGACCACAGGTATCCGGTCAGCAGCCCGAACACCCCCTGGAAGGCGATGATCGTGGCGATGCCGAGCAGCGGGTCGTCGGGCTTGATCCGGGAGGTGTGCATGAACGCGAACAACAACGAGGACGCCATGATCGCCGGCCACCTGCCGTACAGCACCTCCAGGCGCGTCTGCAGCCACGCCCGGTAGAAGAACTCCTCCAGCACGCTCGCCGTCAGCAGCGTGAGCAGGGATAGCACCACGAGCGTGACCATGTCCGGCAGCTCACCGGGCGGCGGATGCGCCAGCGGCCCGATCTGCGACAGCACGAACCAGGCCACCACGGCGGGCAGCGGCGCCAGCCACGTCACCGGCTTCGGGATCGCCCTGGCCTTGGGCTCGCCGCCCCGGATCACCCGGAAGGCCACGAGCGGGATGAGCAGGAGGAAGACGACCTTCGCGCCGTGGTAGAGAAGCCCCTGGGCGAACGGCGCGGCGATCGCCATGAGGACGGCGGCGCCCACCAGAACCTGGGTCTCCCTGACCAGCCGGGCACGGGGCAACTCTGCCAAGGGCAGCGGCGGCTCGGTCCTCGGTGACACCAGCATCGCCAGCACGATCGCGGCCAGCGCGGGCACGAAGGCGGACCACAGGGAGATGCCGGGCGCGCCGGAGCCGGAAGACGGAACGATCTCGGTGTGGCCGGTCAGCACCAGCCAGCCGTACGCCAGGACGAAAAGGGCGCCGCCCGCCACCACGAAGGCGAGGTGAGAACGGGACGTCTGGGACACCGTGGAGCGCATGGGGACCATCATCGCGGGATTTGGTCAGCCTGACAGTCCTCCAAAAGCAGGATGCCCTAGCCTGCTTGTGATGATCTCCGACTGAAAGGTGTCACGTGAAGAGAGCCCTGCCCGTCGCCGCCGCCGCAGTGAGCCTCGTCGCGCTCCTCGCCCCGCCCGCCGCCGCGGCGGACACCCACAAGAACGCGGACACCTACAAGAACTACGCCGACCTGGCCGCGCACGAGCGCGAAGGGACGGACTACCGGCGGATCCAGCGATTCCCGAGTGGGGCCAAGGTGGCGCACATCGCCATCCACGGCGGCGCCATCGAGTCGCCCACCACCCAGCTGGCCGACCACGCCGCCGGTTCCAGGTACGCGTTCTACTCCTTCGTCGGCCTCAAGCCCGACGGCAACAGCAAGCTCCACATCACCTCGACCCGCTTCGACGAGCCACGCGCGCTCAAGCTGGTCGGCGCGGTCGGCACCACGGTGTCCTGGCATGCCGCCGCGGGCGACAACGTCACCACGTACGTGGGCGGCAGGGACAAGGCGCTGATCAAGAAGGTGAGCCGCGCGCTGCGGGCGGCCGGGTTCCGCGTGGCGGCCGAGGTGCCCCAGGAGATCGGCGGCGACGACCCCCGCAACATCGCCAACCGCAACCGCCGCGGGATGGGCGTGCAACTGGAGATCAGCAGGGGACAGCGGGAGCGGTTCTTCGAGGACGGGAAGCTGGCCAGGGCCTGGGTCGAGAACCCCGCGCACCGGACCAAGGACTTCTACTCCTACGTCGCGGCGGTCAACCGCGCGCTGCGCTGAGCCGAAGGGCCCGCCCCCGGCCGGGAGCGGGCCCCTGACGGCTAGACGCCGAGAGCGGAGGGCAGGCTCAGCTCGTGGAGGAACAGGGCCTCCGTCGTGGCGATGCGGCGCAGCTCCTCCAGGTCCACCCGCTCGTTCGGGGCGTGGATGGCCGCGTCCTCGTCCTCCGCGCCGAACAGCAGGATCTCCGCCGCGGGGAACTGCTTGAGCAGCGTGTTCACCAGCGGGATCGAGCCGCCGGCGCCCACGTCGCGGGGCGGGCGGCCGAAGGCGCGGTCCATGGCGCGGTTGAGCGCGGAGCGGGCCTTGCCACCCGAGTCGGCCTGGAAGCCGGAGCCCACCGTGAAGTCGGTGAAGCCGACCTGCGCGCCCCACGGAGTCGCCTGGCGCAGGAAGTCGACGACCGCGTCCACGGTCGTCTTGGGGTCGGCGGCCGGCGGGATCCGGACCGTGACGCGCGCCCTGGCCGCCGGCTGGACGGCGTTGACCGCGCCCGACACCGACGGGACGTCCAGACCGGTGACGGTGATCGCGTACGACGACCAGAGGCGGTCGGCCAGGCTGCCCGAGCCGACCAGGCTCACGTGGTCCAGGACACCGGCGGTCTGGCGGAACTCCTCCTCCGACGGGCCCTGGCCCAGGAACGTGCCACGCGGCAGGCCCGGGACGCGGATGTCGCCGTTGTCGTCGTGCAGGGTGGTCAGCATGCGCATCAGCGCCGACAGCGCGTCGGGCGCCGCGCCGCCGAACGAGCCGCTGTGGACGGCCTCCTTCAGCGTGCGCACCTCGATGGTGAAGGCGGCCATGCCGCGCAGCGACGTGGTCACCGACGGGTCGCCGATCTTCGGGTTGCCGGTGTCGGCCACCACGATGGCATCGGCGCGCAGCAGGTCGGGGTTGCGCTCGACGAAGGCCTCCAGGCGCTCGCCGGCGTACTCCTCCTGGCCCTCGATGATGACCTTGATGCCCACCGGGAACTGGCCCTGGAAGGCACGTAGTGCCAGGACATGGCTGATGATGCCGGACTTGTCGTCCGCGGTGCCCCTGCCGAACAACTGGCCGTTGATGAGCGTCGGCTCAAACGGCGGGGTACGCCACGCCGCCGGGTCACCCGCGGGCTGCACGTCGTAGTGCGCGTACAACAGGACGGTTGGGGCGCCGGGAGGCGCGGGGGCCTCGCCGTACACCGCGGGAAAGCTTCCCTCGACCGCGATCTGCTGGACGTGCGGGAGGCCGGCGGAGCGCAGCAGTTCCTCGGTTACGGCAGCCGCGGCGTGAACCGGCTCTGCGGGGTGCCCGGGAAAGGCCACGGAGGGGATGGCAGCGAGGCGCTTGAGTTCCTCGACGGCCTGCGGCATCGCGGCGGCGACGGCGCTCTCGATCTGGTCAGGAGTCACGGGACGGTCCCCCGGGTCGGTCTAACAGTACAACTCATTGGATCACAGAAGGTTCCACAGGGTGGAAACCGACCAAGCTAATCTACCTGCGGATTTCGTTGCCGTTACATATAGGTTCTGCGGATCTCGGTTTTCTTGCATATTGGTGCGACGCTTTCACTTGGCAATACCCCAGGTGAAAGGGCAGACTGTTGGGAGCTCAGACACGAGGGAAGATAACCATGACGCAGCCGGAATCCGACATCCTCAAGGCCGCGCAAGACAACCTGTGGCTGCACTTCACCAGGCACAGCGCCTACGAGCAGAACGAGATCCCCACCATCGTGCGCGGTGAGGGCTCCTACATCTACGACATCCACGGCAAGCGCTACCTCGACGGTCTCGCGGGGCTCTTCGTCGTCCAGGCCGGGCACGGGCGTAGCGAACTGGCGGAGGCGGCCGCCAAGCAGGCCCAGGAGCTGGCCTTCTTCCCGCTGTGGTCCTACGCGCACCCCAAGGCGATCGAGCTGGCCGCGCGCCTGGCCGAGCACACGCCGGGCGAGCTCAACCGCGTCTTCTTCACCACCGGCGGCGGCGAGGCGGTCGAGACCGCGTGGAAGCTGGCCAAGCAGTACTACAAGCTCGTCGGCAAGCCGCTCAAGCACAAGGTCATCAGCCGCCAGATCGCCTACCACGGCACCCCGCAGGGCGCCCTGTCGATCACCGGCATCCCCGCGTTCAAGCAGATGTTCGAGCCGCTGGTACCCGGCTCGATCCGGGTGCCCAACACGAACCACTACCGCGCCGAGGAGATCTCCGGCGTCGCCGGGATGACGGCGGAGGAGTACGGCCGCTGGGCCGCCGACCGCGTCGCCCAGGCCATCGAGATGGAGGGCCCGGACACCGTGGCCGCCGTCTTCGCCGAGCCGGTGCAGAACGCGGGCGGCTGTTTCCCGCCCCCGCCCGGCTACTTCCAGCGCCTGCGCGAGATCTGCGACGAGTACGACGTGCTGCTCGTCTCCGACGAGGTCATCTGCGCCTTCGGCCGGCTCGGCACGATGTTCGGCGGCCAGAAGTTCGACTACGTGCCCGACATCATCACCTGCGCCAAGGGCATGACCAGCGGCTACTCGCCGATCGGCGCGATGATCGCGCACGAGCGGCTGTTCGAGCCGTTCAAGAGCGGCGACACGATGTTCGCCCACGGCTACACCTTCGGCGGCCACCCGGTCAGCGCCGCCGTGGCCCTCGCCAACCTCGACATCTTCGAGCGCGAGGACCTGCTCGGCCACGTGACCCGCAACGAGCCCGTCTTCCGCGGCAAGCTCGAAAGCCTGAAGGACCTGCCGATCGTCGGCGACGTCCGCGGCGCCGGGTACTTCTGGGGCATCGAGCTGGTCAAGGACAAGGACACCAAGGAGACCTTCGACGCGGACGAGTCCGAGCGGCTGATCCGCGGCTACCTGTCGCACGCGCTCTACGACGCCGGCCTCTACTGCCGCGCCGACGACCGCGGCGACCCCGTGATCCAGCTCGCGCCGCCGCTGATCGCGGGTGAGAAGGAGTTCGACGAGATCGAGTCGATCCTGCGCTCCGTCCTCACCGAGGCGTGGAAACGCCTCTGACACCCTCCGTCCGGCACAGCGTGGTGCCGGAGAACGAAAGGAACGACCCATGAAGATCGGCGTGCCTGCCGAGGTCAAGAACCACGAGTATCGCGTCGCCGCCACCCCCGCCGGAGTTCACGAACTCACCCGCGGTGGCCACGAGGTCTTCGTCCAGCGTGGTGCCGGACTCGGCTCGTCCATCACCGACGAGGAGTTCCTCGGCGCGGGCGCGAAGATCCTCGACACGGCCGACGCCGTGTGGGGCGAGGCGGACATGGTGCTCAAGGTCAAGGAGCCCATCGCCCAGGAGTACCACCGCATGCGCGAGGGCCAGGTGCTGTTCACCTACCTCCACCTCGCCGCGGGCAGGGAGTGCGCCCAGGCCCTCCTGGACAACAAGGTCACCGGTATCGCCTACGAGACCGTCCAGGTGGGCAACGCCCTTCCGCTGCTCGCCCCGATGTCGGAGGTGGCCGGTCGGCTGGCTCCGCAGGTCGGCGCGTACAACCTGATGCGGTTCAACGGCGGGCGCGGCGTGCTGCCCGGCGGCGTGCCCGGCGTCTCGCCCGCCAAGATCGTCGTGATCGGCGGCGGCGTGTCCGGCCTCAACGCGGCGCAGATCGCCGTCGGCATGGGCGCCGACGTCACCGTCCTCGACACCAACGTCGACCGCCTGCGCTTCATCGACGCCATCTACCAGGGCCGCCTCAAGACCCTGGTCTCCACCTCCTACGCCATCGAGCGCGAGGTGCTGCAGGCCGACCTGGTGATCGGCGCGGTCCTCATCCCCGGCGCCAAGGCCCCGACGCTCATCTCCAACGAGCTCGTGTCGCGGATGAAGCCGGGCTCCGTGCTCGTCGACATCGCCATCGACCAGGGCGGCTGCTTCGAGGACTCCCGCCCGACCACGCACGCCGAGCCGACGTACATGGTGCACAACTCGGTGTTCTACTGCGTGGCGAACATGCCGGGCTCGGTGGCCAACACCTCCACCTACGCGCTGACCAACGCGACCCTGCCGTACGCGGTCAAACTGGCCAACCGGGGGTGGAAGGAAGCCCTCAAGAGCGACCCGGCACTCGCCCTCGGCCTCAACACCCACGACGGCGCCCTCACCAACGCTCCTGTGGGCGTGGCGCTCGGCCTTCCGTCTGTTTCCGTCGCTGAGGTGCTCGTTTAGCTTCCCCTTTTTTGGTTGCGGCTCTCGGTTACGGCCGGCCCGGCTGCCCCCACCCCCGCACGGGGCTGGGGGCATTCCAGGGAAACGGCAGGCAGGCCGCGCGTGGCGGGCCCCCGTAACGTGCGCACCGCCGGCCGGCATCCACCAACCGGGGCCCACCCGCCGCCTCCCGGCCACCTCTGCCCGGGTGTTGCCGACCGGGGCTCATCCGGCGCGGGTCGCCCGTGAGTCGCCGGCCCGGACTCGCCCGCCACGGTCGGCCGCGAGCCCGGCACGGTCGGCCGCGAGCCGGCCGGGGTTGCCTGCCGTCGCCGGTTGGTCGCCCGTTGTTGTCTGGGCGGTCAGCTGGGTTCTTCGGGGGGTTGGTGGGTGGGTATCGCTGGGGTTTGGTCGATGATGTCGTCCGGGGTGAGCTGTTCGCGGGCCGTCGTCACCGCCCACCGGTGGCCGAACGGGTCCCGGATGACCCCGTACTTCTCCCCCCAGAACGCCTCCTGCACCGGCATCTCCGAGACGGCGCCCGCGTCGAGGGCACGCCGTTCGACCTCGTCGGGGTCGTCGATCTCCAGCAGGATCAGCACCGGACTGCCGCCCACCGTCGGCGGCGCCAGCGCGCCCAGTTCGGGCGTCTCCTCGCTCACCAGCAGCCGCCCGTCGCCGACCTGCAGCTCGACGAAGAGGATCGCCCCGTTGGGCAGCGTGTTCCTGAACACCTCGACCGCCCCGAACGCGGCCTTGTAGAACGTGATCGCGCTCTCGGTGTCGAGCACGAACAGGTGTGGGCTCAGCCCCTGCGGCCTCATCGTCGTCACGTGACCAGTCCAGCCTCTCGTGCGGCCGTCACCATGCGGGCCATGAGCTCGGCCTCGGCGCGCGCGGCCGCCTCACCCGCCCGGGTCAGCCGGTAGTAGCGGCGCCGGGCGTCGTGGGGGGCTGCCGGATCGCCTTCCTCCGTCTCTTCCACCAGTCCGTCGGCCAGCAGTCTGCTGATGGTCCGGTAGAGCGTGCCCGGACCCAGTTTGACCGCTCCGCCGCTGACGTGCTCGACGAACCGCATGATCGCGTAGCCGTGGGCGGGTTCGCCGGCCAATGCCAGGAGCACGTGGAACCCGGCGGTGGTGAGCATGCTTGACACCATAGCACCACAGTGGTTATATCCGAACTGGATATAACCAAGGAGAATACAATGACGATCAACGTCACCAAGGTCACGCTCTACGTCCAGGACCAGGCCGCCGCCCTCGACTTCTGGACCCGGAAAGTCGGCTTCGAAGTCACCACCGACCAGCCCTACGGCCCCGACACCCGCTGGATCGAGGTCTCCCCGCCCGGCGGCGGCGTCGGCCTCGTCCTGTTCAAGGCCGGCCCCGACTGGCCGGCACTCAGCCAGGACCAGCCGAACTACGTGCTGTTCGACACCGAGGACATCGTCAAGACCCACGAGAACCTGGCCGCCAGGGGCGTGACGTTCGACGCCCCGCCCAAGGAGGAGCCCTGGGGCTGGTCCGCCGTCTTCCTCGACAACGAAGGCCACCGCTTCCACCTCAGCCAGCGCTGACCCCTCCGCCCGGTTTTCGGGCGGACTTTCCGTTACGGCTCCCGCCCCACCCACCCGCCCCGCCGACGTGGGCGCGCGGCTGTCGAGCGATGGTCGTGAGGGCTCACGGGCTCCTCGCCGTAACAACTCCGCCCTGGGCCGGTTACCGGCCCCCGAAGACGGCATCCCGAACCTCCGCGAAAGGGCGCAAACGCGAAGGGACGGAGACGCGTAAGAGCGGAGACGCGAAGGGTGCGAACGCGAAAGGGCGCGAAGGGGTTGGCTACAGGGGGCCGTAGAACAGGCGGAGGCCGGTTCTGGCGTCGAGGACGGGGCGGTCGCCCAGAGGGGTGCGTAGTTTGACCGGGCGCTTCTCGATCGACGCCCATCCGGAGCACGCCGCCCCGTACGGCTGGACGCGCGGCTCGACCACGACCGCGTCCGGCTCCTCGTGGACGTTCATCCCCAGCAGGCGGCCGCACTTCAGGTGGATGAGGTGGATCGTCAGCGTGCCGTCCGGCGCCTCCTCGAAGCTGCCGTCGAACGGCGTCGTCGGCCCGAGACCGGGCGGCATCGGGTCGACCGCCGCGTCGGCGACCGCCACCCGCCGGATCGGTCCCGGCAGTCCGTCCACGTCGAAACGCCAGGCCGGTGCCTCGGCCGGGCCCCGGTGCGTGCGCACGGTGACCGTCTCCAGGCTCACCCGGGTCACCTTCGCCTGCCGGCAGTTCGCCGGGTCCTCGCCGGTCTCCTCGCTGCGCCGTTCTCGCTCCTCCTCGGTGATCCCGCCCTGGCACACCGGGTTCACCGACGGCCTCCCGGGGATCTCACGTGGGTTGGCCACCTGGTAGGCGGCGATGTCCGCGGGGGTGAGCGGCACCTCCAGCGTGCGGCCGTCGGCCCATCGGACCGTCCCCTTGGCCGGGCTCGTCACGGTGGGCTGGTCGTAGACCAGGCCAAGATCAGGATTTCCGAACCGGGCCGCCGCGACCTCGGGTGACATGATCGTCAGGTCCTGCCGGGGGTTGAAGCCGGACCGCCACACCGCTCCCGGACCCGCTCGCCAGGTCATCAGTGCCCGTTCCGCCCGTCCCTCGAAGGACGCCGGCGGCCCTGCCTCGTTCCGTGCGCCCGGCACCACTGCGGCCAAAAGCACCAGGATCATGAAATATCTGATCATCAAGCCCACCTAAGATCACCAGCTCACCCTCCCTGAGACGCGCCACACCCGTCTCCGGGCCCACGGCCGGGGATGATCAGCTGATGTTCTGTGCGCCCGCCCAAGGGATCTGTGCGCGCGCCCAGGCGCGGCGTCAGCGCAGGCCGAGGCGGGTGCGCAGGTCGCGGGCCGTGGCCAGCACGTGGCCGACCTCGCCGGGGCTCGGCCACGGGGCGGAGCCGGGGCGGATCAGGGTGGTGCGGATCGAGGCCAGGTGGTCGATGGCGCCCGCGTGCAGGCCGCTGCGTTCGACCAGCCACACCACCACGTCGGCGTGGTCACGCAGCGGACGGGTGACGAGGTCCCAGGTGCCGAGGATCTCGGTCAGTTCGGGCACGCTCAGCGGGACCCCGCCGCGCCGGCCGGTCGCGGCGGCGGCGAGTTCGGCGCGGGCGTGGAGTTCGGGTTCGGCCAGGCGGTCCCAGGTGGGCTGGGGCGGGTCGGCGAGCCACTGCTCGGCCTCGTGGTTGTGGCCCGCCGCCGACAGCAGGCCGCCGAGCTCCATCGCCGCCCTGTGGTGGCCGGACAGCGCGGCCTGGCGGAACCAGTGCTGACCCCCGGCCAGGTCGCCGAACTCGGCGATCAGCAGCAGGCCGAAGTTGAAGGCCGACTCGGCGTCGCCGCTGGCCGCCGCGCGGCCGAACCAGTGGCTGGCGGCCGGCGAGTCGCTGAGCTCGACGCAGACGAACCCGGCCATCCGCTGGTCCTCCAGCCGCCCGGCGTTGGCGGCGCGCTCGAACCACGCGCGCGCCGTGCGCAGGTCGCGCCGGGACAGGGCGATGCCGCCGAGCTGGGAGGCCGCGCCGGGGTGCTCGCTCTTCGCGGCCAGCCGGTAGTAGGCCTCCGCGCCCTCGGGGTCGCGGCTGGCCTGCAGGAACAGGCCGAGGTGGTAGGCGGCCTCGGCGTGGCCGCCGCGCGCGGAGAACTCCCACCACTGGACGGTCTCCTCGTCCTCGCCCGCCGAGTAGGCGAGGAAGCCCAGGTCGTGGCCGGAGGCGACGTCGCCGTCCACGGCGGCTCTGCGGTGCCAGTCGCGGGCCGCGGCCTGCTCGCCGGCGTCCTCGCAGAGCAGCGCGAGACGGCGGGCGGCGGTGCGGGAGCCGGCGCGGGCGGCCTTGTCGTACCAGGACTTGGCGCCGGCCAGGTCGCCGCGCTGCTCCAGCAGGAGCGTGGCGAGGTTGAGCGCGGCCTCGGCGTCGCCGGTGCCGGCGGCCAGCTCGTACCAGGACACGGCCTCCTCCAGGCTGCCGTGCTTCTCGTGCCAGACGCCCAGGTTGTAGGCGCTGTCGATGTTGCCGGCCGCCGCGGCGCGCTCCCACCAGTGCCGCGCCGCGGAGCGGTCGCCGCGCTGGGCGTAGAGCTTGCCCAGGCGATGGGCCGCCTGCGGGTCGCCTGACTGGGCTTCCGCGATCAGCTCGGGTTCGTCTCCGGTACGGGGCGCCGGAACGGCCGCCTCCGCCACCTCTCCTTGCCACCACGCCATCCACTCAGCGTGACATGTAATCAAGCGACTGCGGAATGTAATCGCGGAGCTGGTGCTCTAGGAGAAGCGAATGAAACCGGTGTACATGCCCATGGAGCAGACGTAACGCAGGGTGCCGGGGGGCTGGGGCGGGAGCCGTACCGTGGCGGGAAGGGTGTGGTCGCGGCCGGCGAGCGTCACCGTGCGGGTGCATCCTTGGCCGGCCAGGTGGAAGGTGACCTCCACGGGCACGCCCGCGCGCGCCTCGACCATCGCGGGACGGTAGCCGTCGCGCATGGCCCAGATGTCCACCTTCTGTTCGCCGCGTGCGGTCATGGCCAGGGCGGGCGCGGGGGAGGCGGGCAGCCAGCCGCCCAGGCTGACGCCGGAGCCGATCGTCCAGAGGCCGACGGCGATCGCGGCGGCCCCGGCGAAGGCGGCCAGACGGGTACGGGACAGTCGTCGCAGGATGTAGCCGAGCAGGGCGAACGCCGGTGAGGTGCCCAGGACGAACCCGGCCATCACCGCCGCTCCTGACAGCGCCGAGCCGGTGGAGACGGCCACCATCTCGATGCCGAGCGTGACGCCGCACGGCAGCAGGATCGTCGCGGCGCCCATGACCGGCGCGGCGGCCCGGCGCGGGGTGCGGTGCGGCGCGCAGGCGGCGCGCCGCCGGATCAGCCGGACGGCGAAGGCGATCACGATGATCCCGGCCGCGACGAGCAGTCCCGCGCGTGCCCGCGGCGGCAGTTGAACGGCGGAGCCGAGCCAGCCGAGCAGCGCCCCGGCCAGCACGTACGCCGCCAGCCGTCCGGTCAGGAACTGGGCCACCAGCCAGGGCCGGGCCTTGCCGTGGCCGCAGTCCTCGCGGCATCCGCCGCCGGTGAGGCCGACGAGCAGGCCGCCTTGCACGGCCGTACAGGAAGCGGTCCCCGCCACCAGTCCGGCGGCGAGGCCACTGACGAACAGTGCGCCCGGCCCCATGCTCAGGGTGAGGGGGCCGGGGTGTCGGGCCGCATGGACGCAGCGTAACCCGCGCCTGTCAAATGCGGCCAGTGACACTTCTTTCACTCTGTGGAGCGCTTAGGAGCGGAGCACCGACATGCGCTCCATGTACTCGTCGTCGCTCATCTCGCCGCGCGCGTACCGCTCGGCGAGAATCTGCTCGGCCGACGCCGTGGGGCTGGCTGCCGCGGTACGGCGCGGCCCCCACCGGCCGGTGCGCTTGGCCCAGATGACCAGCCCGATCACGGCCACCCAGAACAGTCCCCAGAAAGCCGGGAAGATCGGAAAGAAGTGTCCATACATGTCGCTCTCCTCCTTCGGTGTCGTACCTCCAGAGTCGGCGGGAAAGCGGGCGGGCGAATCAGACGCCGGTCGCGCTCCCCTGTACATCGCTGGCCGTATCCCTATACTCCCGCCTTGAGGGGAGTGATAGGGAGTGGATTTCACCGTGAGCCAGGTCGCGGACCTGCTGGATCTGCACGTCAAGACCGTACGCGGCTACGTCCGCGACGGCCGGCTGAAGGCCGTGAAGGTGGGCAAGCAGTACCGGATCTCCAGGGCGGACCTGGAGTCCTTCACAGGTGCGCCCCTCGCCTCCCGCCCCAGCCGGGACCGCTACGTCGAGGTCTCCACGATCGTCCAGGTGGACGCGGTCGCCCGGCATGACCTGGACCGGCTGAACACCGCCGTCATGGCGACCGCCACCGGGCTGCGGGTGGAGATGGTCTACAACGAGGAGCGCGCCACGCTCAAGGTGATCATCCTGGGCGATCCCGGCCGCACCGCCGACGTCCTGCGGCTGATCGAGGCGCTGACCTAAGCGTTCTTCTCAGAGCCAGCCCGGCTTGACCAGCCCCGACTCGTAGGCGATCACCACGAGCTGCGCCCGGTCCCTGGCGTGCAGCTTCATCATCGCCCGGCTCACGTGCGTCTTCGCCGTGGCCGGAGACATGAACAGCTTGCTCGCGATCTCGTCGTTGGTCATCCCGGTGCCCACCAGTGCCAGCACCTCGCGCTCCCGGTCGGTGAGCTGGTCCAGGCCCTCGGTCGAGACCGGCGCCTTGGCCCGCGTGGCGTACTCGGCGATCAGCCGCCTGGTCACGCTCGGCGACAGCAGCGCCTCGCCGTCGGCCACCACCCGGACCGCCTGGATCAGCTCGGCCGGTTCCGTGTCCTTCACCAGGAAGCCGCTGGCGCCGCCGCGCAGCGCCTCGAAGACGTACTCGTCCAGCTCGAACGTGGTCAAAATAATGATCTTCGGTCCCGGCGGCATCTGGCGGGTGGCGGTCAGGCCGTCGGTGCCGGGCATCCGGATGTCCATCAGCACCACGTCGGGGGAGTGCTGGGCCGCCAGCCGTACCGCCTCGGCGCCGTCGGCGGCCTCGGCCACCACGCTCATGTCGGGCTGGGCGTCCAGCAACGCCTTGAACCCCGCGCGCACCAGCGCCTGGTCGTCGGCGAGCAGCAGTTTGATCATTCGTTCTCCTCAGGTAGGGGCAGCCTGGCCTCGACCTGGAAGCCGTTGCCGACCGGGCCGGCGACCAGCGAACCGCCCAGAGCCGCGGCCCGCTCGCGCATGCCGGGGATGCCGTTGCCGCTGCCGTCCTCCGACAGCGGGGCGTGCGAGGTGGCGCCGGTGTCGGTGACGCGGACGGTCAGCTCGGCCGTGCCGTACTCCAGCCTGACCGTGACCTTCGCGCCGGGTGCGTGGCGCGTGACGTTGGTGAGCGACTCCTGCACGATCCGGTACGCCGCCCGCTCGACCTGCGCGGGAAGGGGCCGCGAGCCCACGCGCTTCAGCGTGACGTCGAGGCCGGAGCGCTCGATGAGGTTGTCCAGATGGTCCAGGCCCGAGGTGGGGGCGCGCGGGGCGCCCTCGCGCAGCACGTTCAGGACCGAGCGCATCTCGCCGAGCACCTCCTTGGACGCGGTCTTGATCGTGGCCAGCGCCGTCCTGGCCTGGTCGGGCCGGTCGTCGATGAGGTGCAGCGCGGTCGAGGCCTGGACGTGGATGAGCGAGATGTTGTGCGCGAGCACGTCGTGCAACTCCTGCGCCATGGTCAGGCGCTCCTCGCTGGCCTGCCGCCTGGCCTCCTCCTCCTCCGCCCTGGTCCGTTCGGCACGGCGTTCGCGCAGGATCCTGACCAGCTCGGCCATGACCATGAGCAGCATCATCGCCGTGGAGATCCACACGGCGTGGAAGAGGTTGCGGTTGCCGATCACCCACGCGTAGACCTCGAAGAAGCTGAACATGCCCGCCGCCAGCAGCCAGGCGACCAGCCGCCGCCCGTCGATCACCAGCCAGAACAGCATCACCGCGGGCGTGAAGAAGATCGGCCCGTAGGGATAGCCGCCGACCAGGTACGCGCCGGTCACGAGCAGCGTGATCGCGGTCGTCGCGACCGGATAGCGGCGGCGCACCAGGATCAGCGCCGGACCGATCAGCAGCAACGAGTAGGCGTACCAGTCGAGCGGCGCCCTGGTGAGGCGCTGCCCCCACTCGGCGCCCTGGCCGATCACCACTTGGGCGACCGCCAGCACGAGCGCCAGATAAGGGTCGAGACGGGACTTCACGGTCCTACGCTATTTCAGCTCCCTGACCAGCGCATCATCTGGATGTGGCAGGGGGCCCTACCACCGGAGGCGTACCTGGTCCATCGTGGAGACCATGCGCCGAGTGATCGTTCCCGCAGCAGCAGTCCTCGTCACGCTCACCACCGCGCCACCCGCCATGGCTGAGCCCCAGCAGAAGGTCCCGGTCGCCGAGGGGTACGGCGGCGCCGTGTCCACCGTCGACCTCGACGCCAGCAAGGCCGCGGTGGCCGTGCTGAAGAAGGGCGGCAACGCCATGGACGCGGCCGTCGCCGCGGGCGCGGTCCTGGGCGTCACCGAGCCATATTCCTCCGGGCTGGCCGGAGGCGGCTTCATGGTCTACTACGACGCCTCCCGCCGTAAGGTCTACACGATCGACGGCCGCGAGACCGCGCCGCGCGCCATGACCTCGACCTCGCTCGAAGGCATCCCCTTCGACGAGGGCGTCACCAGCGGCCTGTCGGCGGGCGTGCCGGGCACGGTCGCCCAGTGGGAGACGGCGCTGCGCCGCTTCGGCACCATCAGCCTGAGACAGGCGCTCAAACCCGCCATCGACGTGGCCTCCAAGGGCTTCGTCGTGGACCAGACCTTCCACGACCAGACCGCCGCGAACGCCGCCCGCTTCAAGGACATCGCCTCCACCGCCAAGCTCTACCTCCCGAACGGCGCGCCGCCGCCCGTGGGCTCGGTCTTCCGCAACCCCGAACTCGCCGACACCTACCGCGAACTGGGCAGACGCGGCACCGACTGGCTCTACAACGGCCGTCTCGGCCAGGAGATCGTGGCCACGGTCAAGAAGCCGCCGCTCACCCCCGGCACCACGCGCAACGTGCGGCCCGGCCTCATGGAGATGTCCGACCTGCGCGCCTACCGCGCGCTGATGCGCGAACCGAGCCGCGTCGAGTACAAGGGCCTTCAGGTGTACGGCATGGCGCCCCCGTCCTCCGGCGGCTCCACGGTCGGCGAGGCGCTCAACATCCTGGAGGCGCTGCCCGGCGTCGGCCTGCACGAGTACCTGGAGGCCTCCCGGCTCGCCTTCGCCGACCGGGGCAAGTACGTCGGCGACATCCCCGGCGTCCCCATGCGCGAACTCCTGTCCGACGGCTTCGCCAAGGAACGTTCGTGCCTGATCGGCGAACGCGCCATGGCCCACCCGGCGGCCCCCGGCTCGCCCGACGGCTCCTACTCCGACTGCGAGCAGCCCACCGGCACCGCCCCCGACGTCGCCGCCGAGGGCCCGGAGACCACGCACCTCACGGTCGCCGACAAGTGGGGCAACGTGGTGGCCTACAACCTGACGATCGAGTCCACCGGCGGCAACGGCATCGTCGTGCCCGGCCGCGGCGTCCTGCTCAACAACGAGCTGACCGACTTCACCTTCGGCCCCGCGCCCGGCGACCCGAACCTGCCCGCCCCCGGCAAGCGCCCCCGCTCCTCGATGGCGCCCACGCTGGTGTTCAAGCACGGCAAGCCGGTGCTGGCCGTCGGCTCGCCAGGCGGGTCCACGATCATCACGACCGTGCTGCAGATCCTCGTCAACCGCTACGACCTGGGCATGAACCTGCCCGACGCGCTGGCCGCACCCCGGGCCACGCAGCGCAACACCGCCGCCACCCAGGCGGAGCCCGCCTTCCTCGCCCGGCACGGGGCCGCCCTTGAGTCGCGCGGGCACGTGTTCGCGCCGAACCCGGAGATCGGGGCGGCGACCGGGCTGGAGTTCCTCGGCCGGGGACGGGTACAGGCGGTCGCCGAGCCCGCGCGGCGCGGCGGCGGCAGCGCGCTGGTGGTGCATCCGTCGCGATGAGCGAACCGTCCGGCCCCGCGCCTCAGGTGCGGCACGTCGTCGTGTTGATGCTGGAGAACCGGTCGTTCGACCACATGCTCGGCTACCTCGTCCATCCCGATCCCGGGTATGACGGATTGCGGGGCGGCGGGCCGTACACCAGCCCCGGCTGGGACGGCGGCCCGCCCGTGGCGGCCTCGGCGGACGCGGGCCCGCTCGCCACGATGGACTTCGACCACTCGCACGACGCGGCGATGGAGCAACTGGGCGGCGGCTGGGTCAGCGCGCACGAACGCAAGGCGCGCGGGCTGGCGGAGCCGCGGTTCGGCGGGTTGCTGGGGCCGCTGATCGGGTGGCTGTATCCGAAGTTCGCGAAGAAGGAGCCGGTCTTCGGGGTCGGGCCCGAGGTGATGCGCTGCCAGGACCCCGCCGGGGTGCCGGTGCTGGCGACGCTGGCGCTGGAGTTCGCGGTGTGCACGCGGTGGTACTGCTCGGTGCCGGGGGAGACCTGGCCCAACCGCAACTACCTGCACGCCGCCACCTCCGACGGGATGACCAACATCCAGCCGCGCTTCTACACCGACCCGACCATCTTCGAGACGCTTGAGGCGGCGGGACACGGCTGGCACGTCTACCACGACGACGTGCCGCAGGTGTGGGCTTTCTCCAACCTGTGGAACGACGCCGACCGGATCGCCCGCTGGTTCGACATCTCGGAGTTCACCGCCCACGCGGCGGCCGGAGAGCTGCCCGCGTACTCCTTCATTGAGCCCAACCATCGCCCCCCGGTCCGCCTGAACGACCGCCCGTCCAACAGCCAGCATCCCGGCAACAACCAGATCAAGGACCAGGTCGGCGCCTCGACCGACTTCGCCCGCGCCGAATCGCTGATCGCGGCCGTGTACGAGGCGCTGAAGTCCAACCCCGAGGCGTTCGGCCAGACCGTGCTCGTCATCACCTACGACGAGCACGGCGGCCTCTACGACCATGCCCCGCCGCTGACCGGCCTGCCCGATCCCGGCTCCGCCCCCGGGCTGCTGGCCCGGATCCTGCGTCTGCTGGCACACAAGAAGAGCGCCGCCTTCGACTTCTCCTCCTCGGGCGCACGGGTCCCCGCCGTGATCGTCTCCCCTCTCATCCCCAAGGGGACGATGAGCAGCACCCCCATGGAGCACGCCAGCGTCCCGGCCACGCTACGCGCGCTGTTCGCCCCCGACCGCCCGCCTCTGACCACCAGGGACGCCGTGGCGGGCCGCTTCGACACGTTGCTCACGCTTGCTACTCCCCGCACCGACCTACCCGACCTGACCCGCTACGCCCTCCCCCTGGGCAGCGCGTCGTCCTCCGACGGCGACCCCGCCCACGACACGACCGCCGCCGCCCAGCCTCCTCGGGACCACCTGCCCGACCACTGCCGCGACCTGGCCGTACTGGCCCGCCGCGTCCGCGCCCGCCTCCGCGGCCGTCCTGCGGTCTTCGCGGGGGTGAGCTGGCGCGCCCGCGACCACCGAGCCCTGGCCCAGGCCCTCCCCGCCTTCCGCACCGCCGCCACCAACGCCCGCCACCAAAGCCCCCCACCCTGACCCCGTCCCGCACCCCCCGCATCTCACACCCACACCCACACCTCGCGCCTCGCCTCCGGCACGCCAAGCCCTCGCGCTCCGTAGGCGCGTCCTTGGTGCCGCCCCTCCGCGCTTCTTGTCGCCAAGAGCGCATCCTGCGGGGCTGGTTGGGCGGGCTTCTTGTCAGGGGATGAGGGCCGGGGCGGTCAGGTAGGTGTGGAGGCGGCGGGCCTGGCGGACCAGGTCGCTGGTGCGGGTTCGGGTGGCCAGGTCGGCTATGGCGGGGAGTTCGCCGCGTGCTCCCGCCCAGGCGGCCGCGTCGGCGGCGAAGGAGACCAGGCGGGTGTGGGTGGTCGTGGCGCGTTCGGCTTGGAGGTAGGCGGGGAGCAGGCCGGTCATCACCTGCCATACCTCTTGATGGGCCCCGAGCTCCGCCAGCTCCCGCAGGGTGCGTAGCGCGTCGGGGAGGTCGCGTCTCAGGTGGGGGAGCAGGGCGGCGAGTTGCCTGCCGATCTCCTCGCCCGGCAGGTCGCCCGAGGCCGCCAGCCACAGGAACGGCCTCTTGGCCACCGCGCCACCATCTCCGCGCAACAGCGACCAGGCCAGCAGCAGCGCGATGCCCGGCCCGGCCGGCCCGTCGGCGCGTGCCAGCCGGCGCAGGTCGTCCGTGTCCGGCCGGGCGATCGGCCAGGCGGACAGCAGCCCGTACACCGACCGCGCCGCCGCCACCTCCCGGTAGCCGGCCAGCACGGCCAGCATCCGTCCGCACGACTCACCGTGTGTCCGCACCGTCAGCAGGTCGCGGAAAAGGTCGCGATCCTCCGGCGCCGGGATGATGTCGGCGACGACGCGCGGGTCGTCGCCGTGCATCGTCCACCGCAGCGTCACCTGCGGCTCCGCGGGCCGGGCGGTCAGCCGCGCGGCCACCATCCGTCCTGCCTCGCCGGGCAGTCGCCGGGCCCGTGCCACCACCCCCTCGCTCGCCGTCCTTCGCAGCCGCAGCAGTGCCTGCCGCAGGTCGGTGGGGAGCGGGAGCATGCCGTCCGGGTATGTCGCCAAGCGCTCCACCAGCACCGCCGCGTCCAGCCCGCCGTCCTCGCGGCTCGGGGTGGCCAGCAGGTACGGCGGAAGCCGTTCGTCGAGCAGAGCTTGGTAGACCTCCGCGTAGCGGGCCAGCGGCAGGTACTTCGAGGCGTCGCACTCCGTGGGGCCGGGGACGCGCTCGGCGATCGTGCGGGTGGGAACGCCGCCCAGGTTGGACAGGATCTGCTCGCCCACCGGGCTCCCCGCGGTCGCGGCCAGGCCGGCCCGGGAGGGTGCGGTGCGTTCCGCGCCCGGCTCGGTCAGCTCCCTGGCCATGGCGGCGGCCCAGTCGGCGGTTTCCCACCACGGCGACGTCCAGTACTCCAGGTCCTTGCAGCGGGCGGCGAGTCCCGCCAGCCCGGCGGCCAGTGCGGCGCGGTCGCCTGCGGCCAGCCGGACGAACGCGTCGAGCCACGTCTCCTGGCTCGGCCAGTCGAACTCCGTGGGCAGGAACACCGCCAGCTCCCCGGGCGTGGACGGCGGGGCGGCGAACGGTCCCGGCTCCGGGGCCGGAGGCAGCGGCCGGACCGGCAGCGGCGCGGGAGCCTGGTCGGGGGAGTTGGCCTCGCCACCGAAGGCCGTCGCGAGAGCGGCGCCCTGGTCGGCGGGCAGGACTTCGACGACCTGCCTGATCGTCTCGGCGCCGAGCGGGCTGAACCGGGCCACGTGTTTGACCGCCAGCTTCACCGCGCGATCACGGACGACGGCGGACTCACCGGCCAGCGTCGTGGCCAGCGCGGAGGCGTAGTCGTCGAGGTCGTGGGCGGGGTCGCGCAGCAGCCGTTCCAGCCAGCTCAGCCCGGCGCCGACCAGTTTGCTCTCCTGCCGGAACAACAGCCCCAGCACCGCCTCGCTCGCCTCGTGGGCGGGCAGTTCGCCCAGCCTGCGCACCCGCTTGAGCGCCAGCTCCGCCACGTTGCCCGGCGCGGTGGGCAGCAGCCGCAGGTAGTCGCGCCCGTGCTCGGCCACCTCGCCGTCGGTGGGGTCGAGCAGGTCGTGCAACCGCACGAAGAAACGCAGGTCGGCCGCCTGCCCCCCGCGCAGGAAGCGGCGCACGCAGCCCGACAGCAGCGCCTTCCTGGACACCCGCGCCGCGCCGGTCAACGATCTCGCGGTCAGCTTGTGCAGCGCCTTCGGCCAGTCCGCCGAGTCGCGCAGCGCCCTGCCCACGCCCTCCGCCTCGAACAGCCGGGGCACCATCGCGTCGAGCAGCCCGTCCTTGGCCAGCGTCGCGGACGACGACGGGGTGGTGGCGGCCAGCCACGCGAGCGTCAGCGGGTCGTGCGCGGGCGGTTCGGCTCCGGTACGGCGCAGCATCTCCAGCACGAGGCGCACCTGGTTGTCCGCCTCCGGCCGGGCGCCGCGCAGCCGGAGCGCCAGCCGTACCGCGAGGTCGGACTGCCAGGCGGCGGGGCGGGCCGACAGGACCGCGACCAGTTGCGGGACGTCGTCGATCGACCCCCGCCACCCGCCGAGCGGGCGGCGCAGCTCGCGGCGGTTGAGCCAGGCGGCCACGGCGGCCGCGCCCGGCAGGGTGGCGGCGCCGGCGACGCGCATCGGCTCGATCCAGCGCTCGGAGATCCAGGGCCGCATGAGGTGCTGGGCTTCGGGCAGGCTGTGGACCGGGGTGTCCAGTTCGTCGGCGCGGGCCTGGAGCGCGTCCCACTTCTCGTGGTGGCGTCCGAGGCGGCGCTCGTCGTCCTCCTCGCCGAGGCTGCGCGCCACCGGCAGGTACGCCGTCAGCTCCGCGGCCACCTCGCGGCGCTCGTCGTCGCCGAAACCGGCGGCCAGCAGGGCCACCGCGTGCATGTCATAGGCGTCGACGGCCTTGCGGACCGCCTCCCATGCCCCAGTCGTCATGCGGAAGACTGTAAAGATCGTCACCGACAGTTTTCGGAGATGCGTTCGCATGCCCGGCCCCTCGGGGCCCGGCTCTGGTGCGCCTCGGCGTGCCCGCGTAGCGGGGTGGGCGAGACGGTGGGGTCAGTAGATGAGGTCGTAGGCGGCCGGGTCGACGCGGAGGGTGCGGGCCCAGTACTCGAAGGTGAAGCCGGGCCAGACCGTGCGGTTGACGCCGTGCTCGTCGAGGTACCAGGACTTGCAGCCGCCGGAGTTCCAGACCAGGGGGTCGAGGCGCCGGTGCAGGCGGTCCTGGAAGGTGCGCTGGTGGCCGGGCTTGACGTCGATGGCCCTGGCCTGGGTCCTGGAGAGGAGGCGCAGGCAGTTCATGACATAGCGGACCTGGGACTCGATCATGAAGACGACCGAGTTGTGCCCGAGGCCGGTGTTGGGGCCGAGCAGGAAGAACAGGTTCGGGAAGCCGGCGGTGGCGATGCCGTAGTAGGTCTCGATGCCGTCCTGCCAGGCGTCCTGGATCTTGCGGCCGCCCCTGCCGACGATGCGTTGCTCCTGGAGCGAGTCGGTGACCTTGAAGCCGGTGCCGTAGACGATGACGTCGGCCTCGTGCTCGGCGCCGGTCGCGTCGACGATCGAGCGGTCCCGGATCTCGGTGATGCCGTCGGTGATCAGGGAGACGTTCGGCCTGGTCAGGGTCGGATAGTAGTCGCTGGACAGCAGGATGCGCTTGCAGCCGATGGTGTAGTCGGGGGTGAGCTTGGCGCGCAGCGCAGGGTCGGGGACCTGGCGTTCGAGGTGCCTGCGGGCCATGGTCTCGTGGATCTTCATCAGGCGCGGGTCCACGGCGAAGCCCAGGGCGCGGGTCTCCAGGCCCCAGTAGATGGTGTTGCGCAGCAGGCGGGCGGCGCCGGGCAGGCCGAGGGCCCTGCGCATCGCGCCGGGGATAGCGAAGTCGGGCTTGGCCTGGATCCAGGGCGGGGTGCGCTGGAAGAGGAGGAGTTCCCTGGCCAAGGGGGCGATCTGGGGGACGAACTGGATGGCCGAGGCGCCCGTGCCGATGACCGCGACGCGCTTGCCCGCCAGGTCGGCTGAGTGGTCCCAGGCGCTGGAGTGGAAGGACGGCCCGGTGAACGCCTCACGTCCCTTGATTTCGGGAAATTTCGGGATGTGGAGGGCGCCGATGCCCGAGATGACGGCGTTGGCCCGCATGGTGGCGCCGTCCTCGGTGGTGATCTGCCATTCCCTGGCCTCGTCGTCGTACTCCAGACCGGCGACCTGCTTGCCGTACCGGATATGCGGCCCGATGCGGTACTTGTCGACGCACGCCCGCATGTACTCCCAGATCTCATCCTGCGGGGAGAACATCCGCGACCAACCGGGATTCAGCTCGAACGAGAAGGAGTACATGTGCGACGGCACGTCGCACGCGCAGCCGGGGTAGACGTTGTCGCGCCAGGTCCCGCCCAGGTCGGCGGCCTTTTCGAGGATGACGAAGTCGTCGAAGCCGGCCTCCTTGAGCTTGATCGCCATCCCGATGCCGGCGAACCCCGAGCCGATGATCACGATGCCCGGCTTAGTCACTGGACCTCCTGTAGGTCTCGAACTCGGCGTGCGCGGGAGAGATCGCGATGTAGTCGAGCGCCTGGCGTAGGTCGCCCTCCTGGCTGGGGTGGAAGCCCGGCCGCAGATAGCGCGGTACGGCCAGCGCCAGGCTGCGCAACGTGGGCACGCGCCCCTGGTGCGCGCGGTAGAAGTAATGCGTCCATTTCGCCCGCAGCCGTCCGCGCAGAATCGGGTCGTTGGCCATGAGGAACCCGGCGCCCCGCTTCAGCAGCAGGACGATCATCGGCCCGGTGACCATCATCGTCCGCGTGCGCCGCGCGTACGAGCCGTCGAGGTGCATGAACAGGTCGAACGCCACGCTCCTGTGCTCGACCTCCTCGGCCCCGTGCCAGCGCAGCAGGTCCATCATGACCGCGTCGGCGCCGGCGTCGTCCAGGGGCCGGGCGTCCAGGATCCACTGCCCGAGCACCGCGGTGTAGTGCTCGATGGCCGCGATCAGCGCGACCCGTTCCTTCAGCCAGTACGCCCGCGCGATCGGCGGCATCGTGCCGTCGCCGAGCATCCGCTCGAAGATCCACTCGATGTTCTCGACGTACGGCCCGGGGTCGAGCCCCTGCTCCTTCATGTGCTCCAGCACCCGCTGGTGCGCGACCGCGTGCGTGCCCTCCTGCCCCATGAACCCCTTGACCTCGGCTTTCAGCCGCGGATCCCGGATGTACGGCAGAGCCTGCTTGAACACGTGCACGAACCAGCGCTCACCGGCGGGCAGCAGCATGTGCAGCACGTTGATCAGGTGCGTGGTGAACGGGTCGCCGGGCACCCAGTGCAGCGGCGTCTCCTCCCACGAGAACCTGACCCGGCGCGGCCTGATCGAGGTGTCGGTCATCGGGACTCCCAGCGGCGGACGTGGGGAAGGTCGTCATCCAGCCAGTAGGCGTCGTCCTCGGTGACGACCAGCAGTTCCTCGAACTTGGCGCCGACCGTGTCACCCGCGGTGCCCAGATGCGGCTCGACGGCCCACAGCCCGGGGGTCGGCGGATGCTCGCTGGCCTTGCCGCCCGCCCAGAGCGGTGAGCGGCCTTCGAGGCGTTCCTTGACGAGTTCGCGCCCGATCGTACGCAGGGTCCTGACCCCGAAGGACTGGAAAACCACGAAACGCGGCCCGCCCAGGCGAATACGGGCGACCTGATGCCCGATCACCCGCCCGGGATAAACCTTGTGCCGGTTTCGATGCCCTTGTTCGGCGATGAGCCGGTCGACTTCCGCGTAGATATCGCGAAAGGTACGGCGGGCCCGTACCAGCTCCAGGATCTTCCCCCGGAACTCGGCCAGATCCCGATCCAGGCCGTGCCAGTCGGCGTTGTCCCCCAAGCACCCCGAATACCCGATGTCGGCGACGAACCCATCCCTGACCGGCGCGCAGTCCAGGACGAAGGGCATGCCCTCTTCGAGCCTCCGCGAAGTAGGCAGAAATTGGGTCGGAACCCGAAATTTCCGGAATGCCGTCCGCTCGCCGAACCACGCGAACGGCACGTGGAACCAGTCGTCCGCGCCGTGCCGTTCCAGCCACTTCCGCAGGGCGGTGGCGGCCATGCGCTCGGTCACTCCGGGTTCGAGCCGCGCGGCGACATGCTCGGCGCCCCGATAGGCGAGCTGCTGCAACTCGCGGAACCGGTCGAGGTCCGCAGTCTTATTGGACACATTGTCCAATGTAGTCAGCCGAGGTTGCCCGGTCCAGAGTGAGCCGGGTCACATCGCATGCTTGCCCGCCGGGCAGGGCCAACGTGCGGGTGGTGAAGGCGACGGCGCCGGAACGCGCTCGTCAGCCGGGACGGCCGTTCAGGCCGGGCGCGGACCGCTGAGGTTCACGCGGGGAGAAGAGCTGAGGTTCGCGCGACGGGATGAGCTGGGGTTCGCGCGGCGGGTCGAGCTGGGGTTCGCGCGGCGGGATGAGCTGGGATTTCCGCGGCGGGAAGGGGGAGGTGTGCGCTCGCGGTAGCCGGGCCGATGCGACGGGCGGGCCTTTCCGGACACACGAAAAGCGCCGAGAGCGTGGCCGTCGGCGCTTGGCTTTGTCGGAGTCGGGTTACTTCAGGACGAGGTAGACCGCCACCGCGATGATCGCGAGGACGACCACACCGGCGATGATGGGAAGGGCCGCCGAGCGCTTGCGCGCGCCGTCCTGCTCGCTCTGCTGTGCGAACGCGCGGAACTGCTGCGTGTTGCCGGCCGGGTCGAGATGCTGGTCAGACATGCGCAGCACTCTAGCCGGAACAGGTGAGCCGTTTGCACCTTTTGCCAGGACTGGTAGGTGTCGGCCGGGTGGGTGCCCCTGATGACGGACCACGCCGTCCGGCGGATAGTTTTGAAGCATGCTCAGGACCCTGTTCTCCCCGCGACTGATCGGGCTGCATCTGCTCACGATCGGGGTCCTGACCGCGTTCATCCTGCTCGGTCGCTGGCAGCTCGGGGTCTTCCAGGACTCCGGCAAGCCGCACGCCGCCACCGATCCCGCCCCGGTCGCCGTGGACGGCCTGGCCAAGGTGGGTGCCGGGTTCGAGAACGCGGCCGTGGGGCGGAAGGTCACCGCGCAGGGCGTCTACGACGGGGAGCGGCAGCTTCTCGTCGCCGACCGCAGGCCCAGCGTGGACACGCCGGGCGGCAACGTCGCGCGGGACAAGGGCTTCTGGGTGCTCACGCCGCTCCGGCTCGCCGACGGGACGCTCATGCCCGTGGTACGCGGGTGGGTGGCGTCGGCCGGTGACGCGGGCGCCGCCGTACCGGCCGGGAACGTGAACGTGTCGGGGCGGCTGCGGCCGCCGCAGGGGACCGACAGCGTGCAGCGGCGCGCGGAGGGACTGCCGGCGGGGCAGGTGCAGACCGTTTCCACGGGCGAGCTGATCAACCTGTGGAAGGGCGAGAAGGTGCGCAACGGGTTCGTCGTCGCGCAACCCGCCTCCGGCGCGCTCGCCCCCGTCTCGGTGGCGCCGCCGGTCGTCGGCGGTACGTTCACGTGGCGCAACGCGGCCTATGCGGCCAACTGGTGGATCTTCGCGGGGTTCGCCGTCTTCATGTGGTTCCACTTCGTACGCGACGCCGTACGGGGTGATCGGGGCCGTGCTCGACAGTCCCCTGAGATGGTTCTGGAAGGTTAGGAAAACTAGTGGAGTCCGCCCTCAAGCCCTTCCGGGTGCTCGCCTACATGGTGGGCGTGATGCTGCTCGTGCTCTGCGTGGGCATGTTCCTCAACTACGTCGTCCAGGTCACGTGGTGGCCGGGGCTGATCATCGCGCAGGTGCACGGGTTCCTGTACATGGTCTATCTGGTCACCGTCATGAACCTGGGCATGAAGGCGCGGTGGAGCTGGCCGTACATGCTGGGCATCATGCTCGGCGGGACGGTGCCGTTCCTGTCGTTCTACGTCGAGCGCCGGGTGACCCAGCGCGTTCAGGCCGCACTGGCGCAGGCCTGAGTACGGCGAGGGCCTTTCTCCCGGCCCTCGCCGTACCCCGTTGGCTCAGTTGCCGATGCCGCGCCTGCGCACGCGCTTGAGACGCTCGCGCTGAGACGGGTCGAGCATGAAATAGCCGACCACCGGAGCGGCGACCACGCCGAGGACGACCAGCAGGGTGAGCCAACCCGGCAGGAAGATCAGCGAGAGCAGTACGGCGGCGCCCGCGCCTACCGCGTACTTCTGGATTGGCGACATCCTCAACTTCCTCCGAACGCGGAGCGCGCGCCCCGCCTCTCTCACATTGTGCGTCTTCGGTCCAACGAGTGGGGGACCGATGGGGTTCCATTCACGATATGTCGCGTGGGTCGAGGCTCTGGGAGATGGTCAGGAACTCCTGGCGTAGCGGCGCCGGGGCCGGTCTGGCAGCCGGGTCGCCGGCCAGCAACGCGTACAGTACCGTCGCCAGCGCGCCCGCCCTCGTCAGCGGCGCGCCCGGAGCCGGCGGCAGCCCCTCGACGGCGGCGAACAGCGTCGCGCCCAGCGACCACATGTCCGCGGCCGGTCCCGTCGCGCCCTCGGGGGCGGTGTAGGCGGAGATCCCGTTCGGCATCAGCGGCGGACTGAGGATGGCCTGGCCGGAGGGTGACAGCAGGATGTTGCCTGGGCGGATGTCGCCGTGGTGCTCGCCGCGGGCGTGCAGACCCACCAGCTGATCCAGTACGGCCAGCCCGATCGCGGCCACCTGGACCGGAGGCAGCGGGCCGGTGGTGCCGATCACCTGATCCAGCGCCCGGTCCACCGGGGTGGTGCCGGGGGCGGCATGGCGTGGTCTGTGCGGGGGCGCGGGGTCGTAGGCGACCGGCCAGGAGGGCGACGGGTACAGCACGTCACTGAGCGGCGCGGCGTGCTCCGCCGGTGGCGTCGGGAAGTTCTGGACGGGTGGCGTGGGGAAGCCGTCGGACGGCGGGGCCGGGAAGGCGCCGCCGGGCGGTGTGGGGAACGCGGCTACCGGTGGCGTCGGGTAGGAGTCGTCGGCCGGGGGCGCCGGGGAGGCGCTGGGCTCGGGAGCCGGTGGGAAGGGGGGTGGCGGGAAGGGGGCGTCCGGTGGCGTGGGAAAGGCGTCCGGGGACTGCGCCGTGAAGGGGCCGTCCACGGGGTGCCCGAAGGGAGCGTCCACGGGGTGCCCGAAGGGGGCGTCCACGGGGTGCCCGAAGGGGGCGTCCACGGGCTGAGGGGTGGGCGGGCTCTGCGGTGGCGCGTTTGGGGGCTGGGGGAAGGGGGCGTCCTGCGGGAAAGGCCCGCCCGGGGTCTCCTGCGGGTGTGGGAAGGGGGCGTGCTGGAGGGGTGTTTCGGGCGTGATGATGGGCGGTGCGGTGAGCGGTGGCTCGGTGGGTGGCGGGTTCTCGGGGGCGGGCGGGGACTGGCGGCGTCGGCCGAACACCTTGCGCAGGCCCAGCAGGCGGGACTTGGCGGGCGGGCTGGACGCCTCCCCCTGCGGGCCGGGCGCGTCGCTCTGGGGGACGGGCGCGTCGGGTGCCGGGCCGCTCTTGTCGCCGGGGTGTGCCGCCTCACCACCGATGGGCGGGGCGAAGGGGGTGCCCAACGGCGGGGTCTCACCCAGATGACCGAGCACGGGCGGCGCCGGGTCACCGGGATGGCCGAAGTCCGGGCCTGCCGCATGGCCGGGGGCTGGGCCCGCCGGCTGATCGAAGGCGGGCGGCGACGGGTGGCCGAAGGCCGGTGGCGCCGGGTCGGCGGGGTGGCCGAAGGGCGTGGCGGGATGGTCGGAGGGCGTGGCGGGGTGGTCGGAGGGCGTGGCGGGGTGGTCGAAGGCAGGTGACGGGTGGTCGAAGGCCGGTGACGGGTGGTCGAAGGGTGGTGACGGGTGGCTGGAGGGTGGGTTGAGCGGGGAGCCGGGGGGTGTGGCCGGGGTTGGGGGGAAGCTGCCTGTGGTGGGGACCGACAGGGGGTGGGTGGTGGTGATGGGGTGGTTGAGTGCCAGGCGGGTCAAGGTGGAGGTGATGTCGTCCAGGGACGGCGGCCCGGCGGGGTCGAGCATGGCGCGGATCAGGGCGCGCAACGGCTCGGGGTCGGTGGCCGGTGCGGTGCCCGGCGGACGGCCCTCCACCGCGAAGTGCAGGGTGGCGGCGAGCGACCACAGGTCCGCCGGCGGGCGCAGGCCGGGGTGCGGCAGGCCGAAGCCGGTCAGTACGGCGCGGCCGGTCGCCGTGAGCATGACCTTTCCAGGATTGAGGTTGCCGTGCACGATCCCGGCCCCGTGCGCGGTCGTCAGGGCCTCCAGGAGACAGAGCCCGGCACGGGCGGCCTGGAGCTCCGGCAGGGGTCGCTTGGCGTCGACGGTACGCGCCAGCGAAGCCCCGGACACGAACTCCGTGACCAGCCACGGCCCGCCCTCCTCCTCCACGAGGTCGAGCAGTGGGACGATCGATGGATGCCGCAGTCCGAGCGCCCGCCGGGCCTCCTCGGCCGGCTGCGCCCGCATGTCCCTGACGGCGACGTCACGGTGCGCCACCTCGTCGAAGGCCAGCCGTACCGTGCCTTCGCCCAAGGGGTTCAGCAGCCGATAGCGCCCGCCCAGCTTCATGCTTTCTCCCATTTCGAAACGCACGATAGCGGGATATCTCCAGGCATAGCCATGCGCGGGGGGTACACCGATGTGTTTACCCGGAATCGTGCCTGGTGAGGTGGGCTGGTGCCCAGCCTTCCCGGCACCCTCGACAGCATGCGGAAACTCCTTCCCATCGCCCTCATCCTCGCCGCCGGTTGCCAGGCGGCGCCGCCGGCCGTACCTCGAACTCCCGGAACCAGGACGGACACCAGCATCGCGTGGAGCCCGTGCGGTCCGCGTGAGTGCGGCACCCTGGACGTACCACTCGACCATGCCCGGCCCCGGGGCGAACGCATCACGCTGGCCCTCACCCGCCTCCCGGCCCGCGACCCCGCCCGGCGGCTCGGCAGCCTCGTGTTCAACCCGGGCGGCCCCGGCGCGACCGGCCTCGACTTCCCGCGGGTCCTGACCAGGGCGCACGACACCCTCGGCGAGCGCTACGACCTGATCGGCTACGACCCGCGCGGCGTGGGCGAGAGCAGTCCCGTGCGGTGCCTCACCAAGGAGGACCTGGCAGCCGCGTTCACCGCCGACCCCACCCCGGACACCGACCGGGAGAAGGACGCCGCCTTCGCCGCCGCGAGGAAGGTGACGGCCGCCTGTGAGAAGGCCGCCGGGCCGCTCCTGCCGTACCTGGGGACCAGGAACCACGCGCGTGACCTCGACCGGATCAGACAGGCGCTCGGCGAGGACAAGCTCACCGCCTTCGGGCTGTCGTGGGGCGGATCGCTCATGGCCACGTACGCGGACCTGTTTCCCGGGCACGTCGGGCGGCTCGTGCTCGACTCACCGGGCAACCCGACGCTCGGCCAGTTCGAGGTGATCAGGCTCCAGATGGCCGGCACCGAGAAGGGCCTGCGCCGCTTCGCGGACGCCTGCGGGGCGCGGGCGGACTGCCCGATCGGCGCGACCGGCGAGGAGGTGCTGGACCGCTTCGACCGCTTCCTGGCCGGGGGCCTGCCGGTCGGCGAGCTCACCGAGCCCGCCGCGCGGCTGGCCGTCCTGTACGGGCTCTACCGCCCCGACGGCTGGCCCAAGCTGGAGAACGCGCTGGCCAAGGCCTACCAGGGCGACGGAGGGCCGATGCTGGAGATGTCCGCGTGGCTGGCGGGCGGCAGCCAGGAGAGCGGGTTCAGCAACTTCCAGGACGCCAACATGGCCATCAACTGCGCGGACTACACCGAGAGGTACGGCAGGCGCGACCTCGACCGCCTGGCCGCGAAGATCGCCGCGGACTCGCCCAGGTTCGGCCCGTCCTCGGTCTGGCAGACGCTGCTCAACTGCGCCTACTGGCCCACGTCCGCCGACCCGCACGCCGGCCGCCTGAGCGGCGCGGGCGCCCCGCCCATCCTGATCGTCGGCAACACCGGCGACCCCGACGGCGTCTACGAGTACGCCGCCGACGTCGCCGGGCAGCTCTCCTCCGCCCGGCTCCTCACCTGGGACGGCGACCGCCACGGCGCCTATGGCGGCAAGAACGCCTGCGTCGACGCCGCGGTGGACGCCTACCTGCTCAAGGGCTCTCTTCCCGTGCCGGGGAGCCGTTGCGGCTGATCCAGCGCTCCTGGGCCTCCTGGAGCCTGCGCCACAGTTTCTCCCGCTCCCGCGCGCTGACGTCGGCCATGGGGAGCCCGAACACGTCGGCCAGCGCGGCGAAGTAGTCCTCCTGGGTGGTGATCGTCGTGCGCAGCGAGCGGTCGCCGATCCTCGTCAGCACGAGGCCGCGCATGGTGTCCACGCCGCCGGCGTCGCGGCGCTGCACGACGGCGACCCGGACGAAGCCCGACTCGGGCGAGGTCGTCAGCTCGCGGTGCTTGCCGGCGAAGTCGGACATCCGCGCGGGCGCCGGGCCGAAGTCCATGCCGATGAACGAGCCGCGCGGGTCGTGGTCGAAGCGCCAGCCGCCGGGCGCGATCTCCGATGGGCGCAGGCCGTACTCGAAGGGTCCTTGGCGGTAGGTGCCCGCGACCAGGGGGAGCGGCTCGCGGATGGCGTCGCCGAGCCCGAGGTCGACCAGCCATTCGCCGTCGGGCAGGCGGACTGTCAGGACGAGGTGGTTGCCGGCGAGGTGCGGTCCGGTGGCGGCGTCCTGCTGGGCGCCGGCGAAGTGCTTGGTGACCTCGTAGCCGAGAGCCGTGGCCAGCAGGGAGAAGGCGCCGTTGAGGTGGTAGCAGTAGCCGCCCCGGCCGCCGATGATGCGGGTGGCCGACTCCAGCGGGTCGACCGTGGTGGGCCGGCCGAGCCAGATCTGCAGGGCCTCGTAGGAGACCCGTTCGATATGGGCGATGTGCAGTTCACGCAGGTTGTCCGCACTGGGCGGGGCGTTGAGGAGGTCGGGGCGGCCGATGCGGGAGAGGTACGCGGCGACGTTCACGAGCACAAGTCTGCACGGGATGTCCACAAATTGCCGAGTGTCGTCTGCACAGTCCCCTTCTAGGCTTCGAGTCGTGAAAAGGGTCCTGGTCGTCGAAGACGACGAGACGATCGCACGCGCGGTACGCGACCGGCTGGCCGCCGAGGGCTTCGACGTCCAGGTGGCCGGCGACGGCGAGAGCGCGATGGCCGCCTACGGCAGAGCCGAACCCGACCTGGTGATCCTCGATCGCCTGCTGCCCGGTCTCGACGGCCTTGAGGTGTGCCGCCGGATGCAGGCGGCCCGCCCGGTGCCGGTCCTGATGCTGACGGCACTCGGGGAGGAGACCGACGTGCTGGTCGGGCTGGGGGTGGGCGCGGACGACTACATCGCCAAGCCGTTCAGCATGCGCGAACTGGTGGCCAGGATCCACGCGCTGCTGCGCCGGGTCGAACGGGCCGTCCAGCTGGCCGCCGAGGACACGCTGATCCGCGTGGGCGAGGTGGAGATCGACACCGCCGCCCGCCGCGTGTTCGTCGGCGGACAGGAGGCCCAGCTCACCCGGACCGAGTTCGACCTGCTGCGCCGCCTGGCTGAACGGCCCGGCCAGGTCTTCGAGCGCGACCGGCTGCTGTCGGACGTGTGGGGTTTCTCCGAGGCCGCCGCCACCAGGACCGTCGACAGCCACGTACGGGCGCTGCGCCGCAAGCTCGGCCCGGACGTCGTGCGCACCGTGCACGGCGTGGGCTACGCCCTGGTGCGGCGATGAGGCCGCTCGACTTCCTCGGCCGCATCAAGGTCAAGCTGGGCCTCGTCATCGTCCTGGCCGTGGGCGTGGCGTTCGTGGTCAACGAAGTCGGCATCAACTCCGGCTACTCGCGCGAGGTACGCATCGCCGTCGCCGCCCTCCTCGCGCTGATCATGGTCCAGTGGCTGGCCAGAGGCATGACCAAGCCGCTGCGCGAGATGGCCTCGGCCGCGCAGACCATCGCCAAGGGCAGCTACGCGCTCCGGGTCCGCGCCACCTCGCGTGACGAGGTGGGGGAGCTGGCCAGGGCGTTCAACGCGATGGCCGCCGACCTGGCCGAGGTCGACAGGCAGCGCCGCGAGCTGATCGCCAACGTCAGTCACGAGCTGCGCACGCCGATCACGGGGCTGCGGGCCGTACTGGAGAACGTCGTCGACGGCGTCTCCACGCCCGACCCCGTCACGATGAGCACCGCGCTCGCCCAGACCGAACGGCTCGGCCGCCTGGTCACCCAGCTGCTCGACCTGTCACGGCTCGACTCCGGCGCCCGCCTGATCGAGCCCGAGGCGATCGAACTCGGGCCGCTGCTTGAGCAGGCGCTGCGCGAGGCGGAGCTGGCGCGCGAGGACGTGCGGCTGGAAGGGCGGATCCCGCCCGGCCTCGTGGTGCGCGCCGACCCCGACCTGCTGGCGCAGGTGCTGGCCAACCTCCTCGACAACGCGGTACGGCACAGCCCGCCCGGCGCCCTGGTCACCATCACGGGGGCGGGCCAGGGCCAGGGCATCCGCATCACCGTCGCCGACGAGGGGCCGGGCATTCCTTCCGAGGCCAGGGCGCGCGTGTTCGAACGCTTCTCCCGGCTGGACTCCGGCCGGGCGGCCGACTCGGGCGGCTCGGGGCTCGGGCTGGCCATCGTCAAGGAGATCGTCGAGCTGCACGGCGGCTCCATTCACATCGGCGACGGCACCGGATGCCGGATGGTCGTCGACTTACCGGGGAGGACCACGATGGCGGAAACATCGGTCGGGACCGGGGAGGAGCGCCCGGCGGAACGGGCACTCCCCGAGGCGGCCCACCCGGCCCCCGAGGAGGCGGTCCCAGCCACCGAACAGGCCCCAGCGGCGGCGGCCGTGGCAGAAGTGACGGCAGAGGCAACGGCCGGAACAACACCGGAAGACCCGCCCATGTCACAGGATGAGCCGGCGGTGGCGGCCGGAGATGTCCCCGCAGAGCCACAGGACAGCGTGGCCGCTACGGCGACGACCGGGGCGAGCTCGGGGGCGACGGCACAGGTGCGGTCCGGAGAGATGCCTGCGCCGGTGAAGGACGGCGTGGCGGTGACAGCGCGGGCCGAGGGGGTAGCGGCGGTCACCCGCACCGGGCCGCTCACCGTGCCGGTCGAGGCCGCGCCCACACGACCGATGCCGGTCGGGGGGAATGCGGCGGTGCGGCCTGTGCCGGTTGGGGCAGGTGGTCCGGTGCGGCCCACGCCGGTTGAAGGCGGCCCTCCTGGCGCGGGTGGCGGGCAGCGGCAGCCGGGGAACTGGTTCGGGCGGTTGTTCTGGGGGATCTTCCTGGGGCTGCTGGCCGGGTTCCTCGTCGGGTTGTTCGCCGCCGTCGTCATGGGTGTCGCGTTCGGCGGTGTGGCCGCGCTGGTCACGCTGATCCTGGCCACGGCCGCGGGCGGCGCCGTGGGTTCGGTCGTGGCCGCCGACACGGCGGCGCGGCAGCCGTACAAGCAGCGGAGACCTCCGCAGCCCCTCGCGCCGGGCGCCTACGGACCGCCGCCACCCCCCTACCAGCCGCCCCCGCTGCTGCCGAGGCCCGAGCTGCCCGAGACGCCGCGCTGGCTGCTCCCGGCGGCGGCGGGCGCGGGGGTGTTCGCCGCCGTGGCGCTGCCGGACGCGCAGAGCGGGCTCGGCCTGGTGCTGGTCGCGCTGGTGCTCGGGGCCGCCGCGCTCCCGGCGGTGCTGCGCAGGGCGACGCCGTGGACGCTGGCGTTCGGGCTGACCGGCTATTGGCTGATCTCGACGGCCGTGATCAGGGACGCCGACTGGCTGGTCCTGATCATGGTGATGGCCGGCGCCGGGCTGATCGCGCTGGCGGTCTCCGGCGCGGGCACCGGCTGGCTGGGCGTGATCAGGGGCGGCATGTCGGTGGTGCTGGCGCTCGGCCCGGTGCCCTGGCTGCTGTCGGGGCCGGTCAAGCGCCTGGTCGCCCGGCGGCGGATCATGCCCGCGCTGGCGGGCGTGGGCATCGCGGTGGTGCTGGTCGGGGTGTTCGGGCTGCTGTTCGCCTCGGCCGACCGGGTGTTCGCCGGGTACCTGGAGCGGCTGACGGCCACGCCCGACTGGATGGAGTCGCTCCCGTCGCGCATCCTGCTGTTCGCGGTGTTCGGGGCGCTGCTGTCGGCGCTGGTCCTGGTCGCGCTTCGGCCGGTCAAGGACCCCGTCGGACCCGGCGTCAAGGTCACGGTCGCGCGGTCGGTCTGGCTGGTGCCGCTGACCGCGCTGAACCTGCTGTTCGGGGCGTTCGTGGCGGTGCAGATCAGGTTCCTGTTCGGCGGCGCGGCGACGGTGCGCAACACCGAGGGCCTGACCTATGCCGAGTACGCCAGGGAGGGCTTCTTCCAGCTCGTCCTGGTCAGCATGATCGTGCTCGGCATCGTGGCGGTGGCCGGGGGCGTGCTGCGCACCGGCCGCCGCGAGCGCTGGGTGCTGGCCGGTCAGCTGGGCGTGCTGTGCGCGCTGACGCTGGTCATCCTGGCCTCCGCGCTGCACCGCATGGACCTCTACACCGAGGTGTACGGGCTGTCGCGGCTGCGGATCTCGGTCCAGGCCACGGTCTGGTGGCTCGGCCTGGTGTTCGCGCTGGTCCTGCTGGCCGGGGCGGCCCGGCTGGCGGGCCGCGGCTCGGGCTGGCTGCCGCGCACGATCGTCCTGGTGACGGCGCTCGGCCTGGGCGCCTTCGCCATGGCCAACCCGGACCTGCGTGTGGCCGAGACCCAGGTGGCGGTGCGCGGCGTGGCGCAGATGGACTCCGACTACCTGGGCGACCTGGGCGCGGAGGCCGTGCCCGCGCTCGTCCGGCTGCCGGAGCCCCAGCGCAGCTGCGTGTTGTTCAACGTGGTCAAGGCCAACGGCCTGGACCGGCCGGACCCGTGGAACGGCTGGAACCTGGCCCGCTCGCAGGCCAGGGAGCTGCTCGCCCGGCAACCGGTCACCGTCACGGCCAGCTGCCCCCCCGGAACCAGGGGCAGCTAGGGCACCCAGTGGTTGCCGGAGGCGACGATCATCGACTGGAGCTGCACGGTGGCCGCGAAGTAGTCCTTCTTCTCGATCTCCCGCGAGGTCAGGTACGCCCACAGCTTGTCCAGCCAGGCCTGCCCGTCCGGCTGGACGAGCGCGGCCACCGCGAACGGCGCCACGAACGCCGGCTCGGGACCCTCCTCCAGCGGCTTGCCGTCCAGGGTGTAGCCGCCGGCGATCTTCTCGGGGTCGCCGACCTTGGAGATCCAGGTGCTCATCTTGCGGGCGGCGGCGGTGGAGGCGGCGTCGCCGCTGGTCACCGCGTCGGCGCCGATGCGCCACGGGTCGCGCAGGGCGTTCCAGTTGTAGTCGCCGTCGTGCGCGTCCTCCAGTACCTGGCCCTTGACCGGCTTGCCGTCCTTCACGAAGTCGGGCAGCAGGCCGGTCTCGTTCGGGATCTCGGCGATGAGCTTCTGGTGCGCCTGCCGGATCTCCGCCCAGGCCGGGTCGATCTTCTCGAAGGCCCGGAAGTGGTCGATCATCCAGTCGGAGGTGCGTGAGACCTTGGACAGCGGGTCGTCCTGGGTGGCCCAGTCGCCCAGCTTGACCAGTTTGGTGTCCGGGTTCACCTCCGACTCCTTGATCGCGGCGATCCGCTTGACCGCCTTGTCCCGATAGCCGCCGCCCCACTGCCGCTGGGCCATGAGCAGGCCGTAGGCCACGTCGAGGTCGCCGTCGGTGGCCGAGTCGGAGCCGTTGACACTCTTGCAGTTCTTGTCCTGCTCGGCGGCGAGCAGGTCGGGGTCGTTGACCGACGGGTGCGCTTCGACGTAGGTGAGGATGCCGTCGAAGAGGTCCCGGTCGCCCATCGTGGCCGCGATGACCAGGCCGTAGCCCTGGGCCTCGGCGACGTACGGGTGGTCGGCGTCCGGCGAGACCACCTGCAGCGAGCCGCACTTCGCGGTGACGAAGGCCGCCTTCCACCTGGCGTAGTAGTCGCGCACCTGCCCGTCCGCGTCGCCCTTCGGGCGCAGCACACCCTGCGCGTACGGCACGCGGTGACTGCCGAACGGCACCGGCTGCTCCATCGAGGCGGGGCCGGTGGCGGCGGGCTCGGCGGCGGGCCGCGCACCCGCGCATCCGGTGGCGCCGGCTATCAGGACTGCGAGGGAGAGGATGGTCAGGCGGCGCACGGGTGTCCCTTCTGATAAGTCGCCAGACGGTATGAGAACGGCAGCCCGGGTGCCAAATCAGGTTTAATCCTTGAGTGGCTTTCGATGTGATCATCAGCGGTGCCCGGGTGCTCGACGGGACGGGCGCTCCGCCGTACCGGGCCGACGTGGCGCTCAGTGGCGATCGTGTGGCGGCGGTCGGCCGGCTGGACGGCGCGCGGGCGGCGCGGATCGTGGAGGCGGCCGGGCGGTTCGTGGCGCCCGGGTTCGTCGACTGCCACGCGCACGGTGAGGCCGCCGTCTTCGACCCGGCGGTGCAGCTCGCGGCGCTGCGGCAGGGGGTGACCACGTTCGTGCTGGGGCAGGACGGACTGTCGTTCGCGCCGGGCTCCGCCGCGACCGTGGCCTATGCCACGCGGTACTTCACCGCCGTCAACGGGCGGCTGCCGCACGAGGGGCCGCTGTCGGTCGGCGAACTGCTGGACGGCTACGACCGGACGGTCGCGCTGAACACCGCCTACCTGCTGCCACACGGCACGATCCGCTACGACGTGATGGGCCCCTCGCCGAGCGCGGCAGGGCCCGCCGAGATCGCGGCGATGCTGGCCAGGGTGGAGCGCGGGCTGAGCGAGGGGGCCGTCGGGCTGTCGAGCGGGCTGGAGTATCTGCCGGGCCGTTACGCCACGGCCGAGGAACTGGCCGCGCTCTGTGCTCCGCTGGGCGGCCTGCCGTACGTCACCCATATGCGCGCCTATGGCGCGAAGGCCGCGATCGGCATGGACGAGGTCGGCGAGATCGCGCGGCTGTCGGGGGCGGCGGTGCACGTCTCGCACCTGCACGGGCCCGCGGGCGTGCTGCTGCCGCTGGTGGAACGGGCGCTGGCCCAGGACGTCGACCTGACCTTCGACACCTATCCCTACCTGCGGGGGAGCACGATCCTGGCGATGGTCGTGCTGCCGCCGTCGGTGCCGGGGGCCGAGGTGGACCGGGCGGTCGAGATGCTCGCCTCTCCCGACCTCGACACCTGGTGGGCCTCGCTGGAGGACACCTGGCCGAGGCTGACGATCTCGCACGCGCCCGGCTCCGCCTGGGCCGAGGGGCTGACGATGGTGGAGGCGGCGGCCCGCGCCGAGCTGCCGCCCGCGGAGTTCTGCAAGAAGCTGCTCATCGACACGCGGCTCGAAGCCGGGTGCGTGACCGCGCGGCCCGACGAGGGGCCCGAGGGGGAGGAGTCGGTCCGCCGGATCCTTCGCCACCCCGTGCAGACCGGCGGCTCCGACGGCATCTACGTCGGCGGCCACCCGCATCCGCGCGGCTGGGGCGCCTTCGCCCGCTTCCTGGGGCGGCACGTGCGCGAGCTGGGCGACTGGACCTGGCAGGAGGCGGCCGTGCATCTGGCCTCCCACCCGGCCCGCCGCTTCGGACTGGCAGGGCGCGGGCTGGTGCGCGCCGGGTCGGCGGCGGACCTGATCGTCCTGGATCCGGTCAAGGTCGGCGACGAGGCCACCTACGCCGCGCCGCGCGCGCCGGCCACGGGGGTGGATGACGTGTTCGTCTCCGGTGTCCAGGTGCTGGCGGGAGGCGAGCTGACCGGGGCCACCCCAGGCCGGGCGCTGCGCTCGCGTTGATAGGGTCAACGCGGATGAATGGGGGCATCGTGCAGGGAATTCTCGCGGAGTCCGAGCTGCCGTTGATGGTCGTGCATCGCGCCGCGCTTGAGCACAACGTGGCCACGATGGCCGCCTTCGCGCGCGGCCACGGGCTGGAGCTCGCGCCGCACGCCAAGACCCACCTGTCGCCCGAGATCGCCGCGATGCAGCTCGGCGCCGGGGCCTGGGGCCTGACCGTGGCCGACTCCCGGCAGGCGAGGATCGTCCGCGGCTTCGGCGCGAGCCGGATCATGGTGGCCAACCAGGTCGTGGACCCGGTCGGGCTCGGCTGGCTGGCGGCAGAGCTGGAGCGCGACCCCGGGTTCGACTTCCTGTGCTTCGCCGACTCGCGCGAGGGCGTGGACATCCTGCGCGCGCACGCGCCGTCGCGGGGGTTCCGCGTGCTGGTGGAGCTGGGGCACGCCGGTGGGCGCGCGGGCTGCCGGTCGGTGGACGAGGTCGTGGATCTGGCCGGATACATCCAGACCGTGGATGGTGTGTCGCTGGCCGGAGTGGCCGGGTACGAGGGCGCGCTCACCTCCGCCGGAGAAGTCCGGAAATATCTGGGCCTGCTCCAGGACGCGGTCGAGTACCTGCGGGTCAAGAACCCCATCCTGACCGTCGGCGGCAGCCAGTGGTTCGACGTCATCGGGCGCGAACTGGTCGCCGCCCAGGCCACGGTGGTGCTGCGCAGCGGCGCGTACGTCACCCACGACGACGGCTACTACCGCGAGCGCACCCCCTTCAACCGGATCGACGGCGAGCTGCGCCCGGCCTTCGAGATCTTCGCGCACGTGCTGTCCACCCCCGAGCCCGGCCTGGCGATCGTCGGCATGGGCAAGCGCGACGCGCCCTATGACGAGGGGCTGCCGGTGCCCAGGCGCGAGGGGCTGACCGTCGCCAAGGTGCAGGACCAGCACACGGTCGTGCACGGCGACGGCCTGCGCCCCGGTGACGTGCTCTCCTTCGGCATCTCGCACCCGTGCACCGCCTTCGACAAGTGGCGCGCGCTGCCCCTCGTCGACCCTGACTACCGCCAGGTCGGCACCATAACCACGCATTTCTAGGAGATCTCGTGAAGAAGGAAATCAGGACCAACGACGGCGCCGCTCCCGTCGGGGCCTACTCCCAGGGCCTCGTGGTCGGCGACTTCGTCTACACCTCGGGCGCCGGGCCGCTCGACCCGGTGACCGGCGAGGTCGTCGGCGACGACGTGGCCGCCCAGACGCACCAGACGATGAAGAACCTCGGCGCCGTCCTGGCCGCCCACGGGCTCGGCTTCGACGACGTGGTCAAGGCGACCGTGCACCTGCAGCACCTCAAGCGCGACTTCGCGGCCTACAACGAGGTGTACAAGTCGTACTTCAACCAGCCTTTCCCGGTCCGCACCACGGTGGGATCCGACCTGATGGACATCCTGGTGGAGATCGACTTCGTCGCGCACAAGAGCGCGTAAGGTCAACCCGTGGACAGTTCGGTATACGTCTTCGTCGAGGACCTCCGGGGTGAGGGCGTCGACAAGGTGCTCGACCGTGTCGCCGGATACGGCACGGCCGGCATCACCGTGGGCGCCGTGCACCACGGCTCCCGCGACGTCACCCCGCACGGGCTGTCCAGGCTGACCCTGCGCCACGACGGCGCCCACTTCGTCCCGCCGCACGAGCTGTTCGCCGGGCTGCGCCTCACGCCGGTCCCCGGCTACACCGACGCCCTCGACGGCGTCCGGGAGGCCTGCTCGAAGCGGGGCCTGAAGCTCCACGGCTGGACGGTGTTCCTGCGCAACCTCACGCTCGGCACCCGCCATCCCGACGTGACCGTGCGCGACTGCTTCGGCGACCGCGGCTCGCTCACCGACCTGTGTCCCGCCCACCCCGACGTGCGCGAGTACGCCGTGGCGCTGGCCAGGTCGGTGGCGAGGCTCGGCGTCGACAGCGTGGTGGCCGAGTCGCTGCACTTCCGGCCGCTGCGCCCCGAGCGCTCCTTCGTCCCGCTCGGCCCCATGGACAACTACCTGTTCGGCCTGTGCTTCTGCGACTACTGCATGCGCCGCGCCACCGACCTGGGCGTCAACGCCGAGGTGGCGCGGGACGAGTGCGCCAGGATCGTCGGCGGCGTCTTCGACGGCGACCCCGCCGCCCAGGGTGAGGTGACCAGGGCCGCGCTGACCGCTTACGCCGGTCCCGACGTCGTGGCCTACGCCCGCGCCCGCTCGGAGACCGTGACCACGCTGGTGTCCGAGGTCGCGTCCGCGGTGGCGGAGGAGGGTTCCAAGCTGGTGTTCATCGACTACACCGGCTCGGTCAAGGGCTACCGCGACGGCCTGCCATCGCCCGGCCTGGCCGCCCACGACGCCTGGCAGCTCGGCGTCGACCTGGTCGCCCTGGGTGACCTGGTGCCCGCCTTCGGCGTGCTCGCCTACGCCCGCGACGCCGCCCGGGTGGCCGACGACGTCGGCGCCTATCTCCGCTCGGTCGGCAAGGACCGGGAGGTACGGACCGTGCTGCGCCCCGGCTACCCCGACAGCGACTCCACCGACCGGCTCGTGGCCAAGGCGCTCGGGGCCAAGGCGGCGGGCGCGGCGGCGGTCGACTTCTACGCCTACGGGCTGGTGCCGCACCCGGTGCTGGAGCGCATTCCGGCGGCGCTGAACGAGGCTAGCTGACCCCGTCGAGCACGGCGGCGACCGCCTCGGCGGCGAAATCGGCGCCCAGCGGCAGGCCCCTGAACACCGCCCTGATCCACATCGCCCCCGCCAGCAGGTCCATGACGAGCATCGGGTCGGTCGACTCGGGGAGTTCGCCGCGCCGTACCGCGCGCTCGAAGACCACGCGCTCGCGGGCGAGGCGGTCGGCGAAGAAGCGCCGCGCGTCGATCTCGGGATGGTGTACGGCGGCGCCGAGCGCGGCCACCGCCACATCCCGCGCGGGCGGTTCGGTGAGCAGCACCCCCATCGCCTCCACCAGCGCCACCAGGTCGCCGCGCAGCGATCCGGTGTCGGGCACCTCGAACTCGAGCATGTCCGCCTCGACCAGCGCCGCCGCCAGCAGGGCGGCCTTCGAGGGCCACCAGCGGTAGATCGTCGTCTTGTTGACGCCCGACGTCTCGGCCACGCCCTCGACGGTCAGCCCGTCGTAGCCCTTGGCGGCCAGTAGCCGCAGCGTCGCCGCGAAGATCTCCCGCTGCTTCCTCGGTGCCATGCGGCCTATTTTCTCCCGGTGAGCGCGGTGACCACGCCGAGTCCCAGGTAGACCACGCCGGAGAAGTAGCGCAGCGCCCGCGCCTTGGCGGCCAGCCGGTGGCCCAGGGCGCCGGCGGTGAAGGCGTAGATCATGTCCGAGAGCAGGCCGAGCACCAGCAGGATGGCGCCGAACACCACGATCTGGAGCGCGGGGGAGCCGGCGGCCGGGTCCACGAACTGCGGCAGGAGCGCCAGGAAGAACAGTGTGACCTTGGGGTTGAGGATGTTGATGACCACGCCTTCGAGGAACACCTTGCGCAACGGCTGCGGCTCGGGCGCCTGGGCGTGCTGCTCGTCCTTGCCGGTGAGCGCGCGGATGCCCAGGTAGACGAGGTACGCGACGCCGGCCCACTTGACGATCGAGAACAAGGCGGCCGACTGGGTGATCACGTAGGAGAGACCCGCGGCGGCGGCGAGTATGTGCACGAGCGTGCCGGCCTCCACCCCGAACGCGCTGGCCAGCGCGGCCGAGCGCCCCTGGGCCAGGCCGCGGGCGGCGATGTAGAGGTGATTCGGCCCCGGGATGACGACCAGGGCCAGCGCGGTGGCGGCGAACAGGGCCAGGGTGGGAAGGGCGATCATGCCTCCGACAGTAGAGGAGTCTTGGTCCACGAACGGAGTCCAATGCGGTGGTGTCTCAGTGGGCCAATACCTCGCCGCGTACCGCCCAGGCGCGGGTCCGCAGGGTGATCGAGCCGTCCGCCGCCGCCGGCATCCGCTCCCGGATCCGCTCACGCAGCGCCGCCCGGCGCGCCCGCGGCAGCGCGGCCGCGTACGCCGGTGCCGGTCCCTGACCGGCGAGGAAGGGCCGCCAGTAGTCGTCGAAATCCCGGAACACCGCGTCCATGTCGATCGGCGCGACCTCTACCCGGGCCAGCCCGGCGCCGTCCCACAGCGCCCGCAACGGCTCGGGACGGCACAGCGGGAACCGGGCACCCTCGTCCAGCGCTCCGGCGTCGGGATCGAGCTCGACGGCCGCGGACCAGAAGGCCCTGATCACGTCCATCCGCCGGGCGTAGTCCCAGACGTAGGCCGCGACCGTGCCGCCCGGGGCGGTCACCCTGGCCAGCTCCGCGACGGCCGCCGCCGGATCGGGCACGAAGTTCAGCACCAGCCCGCTCACCGCCGCGCCGAACCGCCCGTCCCCGAACGGCAGAGCCCGCGCGTCCGCGACGGCGAACCCGGCCCGCGCGTCGGCGACCAGGTCGCGGGCGTGCCGGACGAACCCGGCCGACGGATCGGCTCCGGCGACCCCGTCCGGCGCGGCGGCGGCCAGTACCGCGGCGGTCAGCGCGCCGGTCCCGCAGCCGGCGTCCAGCCAGCGCCGCCCGGCCGGGACGCCCAGCCAGGTCACGAACGCCGCCGCCACCGGCCTGCTCCACCGGCCCATGTAGCCCTCGTAGGCATCTCCGGCCGCCCAGATGTCCGCACCCATGCCCGAACGGTATCCAGGCGCTCAGCCCGGATGCACGATCCTGCCGCCGAAGACCGTGAGATCGACCGGCGCGTCGACGAGCTCGGCCGGTGCCGTCGCCGCGCTCACGCAGAGGTCGGCGACCTTGCCGGCGCTGACCGTGCCCTTCCAGCCCTCCGCGTGGTCCTGCCAGGCGGCGCCGCGCGTGTAGGTGCCCAGCGCCTCCTCCAGCGTCAGCCCCTGGCCCCGCCTGGCGACCAGCGCGGCCACTCCGGCCCGCCAGTCGGGGCCGGTCACCGGCGCGTCGGAACTGCACGCGGTGTTCACTCCGGCCGCGAGCGCCGAGCGCGCCGGCCACTCCCGCTCCGCCCAGTCCGCGCCGAACAGGGCGCGGGTGGTGTCCGACTCCATGGCCTGGAGCACCGGCTGCAGGTTGATGCCGTAGCCGAGCCCGGCGAGCGTGGCCAGCGCCGCCTCGCTCGCGAACTGCCCGTGGATCAGATAGTGCCGCGCCCCGCCCGGCAGCGCCGCCAGCGCCGCCGTCACCGCGTCGACGCCCCGGCTGCCCACCACGTGCACGCCCAGCTGGTGACCGGCGGCGTGCACCAGCCGCATGATCTCCTCCAGCTCGGCCACCCGCTCGGCGTCGCCGTCCCCGCGCGTGCACAGCGAGCCGTGCCCGCCCGACGGGTACGGCTCCCGCATCCACGCCGTCTCGGAAGGCGGGATCCCGTCGGCGAACACCTTGACCCCCAGCAGCCGCAGCACCCGGGGATCGACCCCGTCCAGCCGGGGCGGATCGGCCAGCCAGGCCCGGGTGTCGGCCACCGACGCGCCCGACATCGGGCTCGGCAGGCCCAGCACGCTCACCCGCGCGGTCAGCTCGCCCGAGCGCGCCAGCTCGACGTAGGCGTCCAGCGCGGCGCCGCTCATGCCGCCCGCGAACGCCTCCTCGCCGCCGGGCCCGAGACCGGGTTCGGTGAAGCTGGTGATGCCGAGCCGGTTGAGTTCGGCGACCACGTCGCGCACCACCGCGGCCAGCCCGCCCTCCGGATGCGGCACCGCCCGCATGACCAGGCTCTGCTCGCCGTGGTGCAGCACGCCCCCGGACGACTCGACTCCGGCCAGGCGCAGCGCCGTGCTGTTGGCCCAGACCGCGTGGCCGGAGAAGTCCTGCAGCACCACCGGATTCGCGGGGGCCGCGGCGTCCAGGTCGGCCGCGGTCATCGTCCGGCCCGCCGCCACCTCCGCCAGCCGCCCGGGGTGCCAGCCGATGCCCCTGATCCAGGCGCCCGGCTTGGCCTGCTGTACCGCGTGGGCGACCTTGTCCTGGACGGCGGCGACGGAGCCGAGCGCGACGTCCAGGCAGAACGGCGGCCGGTGCAGCCCGTACCCGACGGCGTGCAGGTGGGAGTCGTTGACGCCGGGCAGCAGCAGCCGCCCGCGCAGGTCGATCACCTCGGCACGGGGTCCCGCCCACCGCGCGGCCCGCTCGCCGACGTGGACGATCTCGCCGCCGCGCACCGCCACCGAGCTCGCGTACGGCATCGCCGGATCCATGGTCAGGACCCGCCCGTTGACCAGCACCAGATCCGCGGTCGTCATGCCCGGTCCTCTCCCAGGTAGGCGCGCCGCAGCGCGGAGTCGTCCTCGCGCAGCGGCCCGGGGTCGCCGCTGTAGGTCAGGGCGCCGCGCGACAGCACGTACGCGGCGTCGGCCAGCGCCAGCGCGGCGTGCGCGAACTGTTCCACCAGCAGCACCGCGCACCCGGCGTCGGCCAGCGCGCGGATGACCGGCAGCAGCCTGCGCACCACCGCCGGGGCCAGGCCCATGGACATCTCGTCCAGCAGCAGTGCGGCCGGTTCGCGCAGGATCGCGCGGGCCAGCACCAGCATCTGCTGCTCGCCGCCGGACAGCAGCCCGGCCCGCACCTCCAGTCGGGGAGCGAGCTCGGGGAAGAGCGTCAGCGCCCGGTCCGGGTCGCCGGCCAGCAGGAGGTTCTCGCGGGCGGTGAGCGTGGCGAAGACGGCTCGGCTCTGCTCGACGTGGGCCAGGCCGAGCCGGGCCCGCCGGGTGCGCGGCCGTCCGGTCAGGTCGTGGCCGTCGAGCGTGATCCGGCCCGAACGGCTGGGCAGGACGCCGGAGACCGCCTCAAGCAAGGTGGTCTTGCCCGCGCCGTTCGGCCCGAGCAGCACGCTCACCTGCCCGTGCCCGGCGCGCAGCGTGACCTCGCGCACGACCGGCTGCCCGCCGCGCGCCACGGTCAGCCCATCCAGGGAGAGCGTCACGCCGTCACCTCCTCACCCAGGTAGGCGCGCAGCACCCGCGGTTCGGCGAAGACCTCGGCCGGCGGGCCGTCGGCGATGACGCGGCCGAAGTCCATCACGCTGACCCGCGCGCAGACCGCCCGCACGAGGTCGAGGTCGTGCTCGATGAGCAGGACGGCGCAGCCGAACCGCTCAGGAGCGGCGCGCAGCCACCGGCCGAGCCGCTCGGTCTCGGCATGACCGAGCCCGGCGGCGGGCTCGTCCAGCACGGCCAGCTCGGGCCGGGCCAGCAGCGCTCCGGCCACCTCCAGCAGGCGCCGGGTGCCCACGTCCAGGTCGGTGACCGTCCGCCCGGGGTCCACGGCGACCAGGTCGCCGAGCGCCTCGGCCAGGTCGCGGGCGGTCAGCGGGCGGCGGGCGGCGAAGCGCAGGTACTCCCCGGCGGTCAGGCCGGTGGGCACCCGGTCCTGCTGGAACGTCCTGCGCAGGCCCGCCCGCGCCCGCAGGTGGGCGGGCCGGCCGTTCAGGTCGCGTCCGGCGAGCTCCACCGTCCCCGTGGCGGTGGTGAAGCCGGTGATGGCGTCGACCAGCGAGGACTTGCCCGCGCCGTTCGGCCCGACCAGGCCGTGCACGCCACCCGCCCGCACCTCCAGGGAGACGTCCTGGACGGCGGCCACCTGCCCGTAGCGCACGCTCAGCCCGGTGATCCGCAACGCCGTACCGGTGGCCGCCTGGGGAACGGCCTTCTCCGCGAGCGGAACCGGCGCCCTCGCCCGGTGACCGTCGCGCCGCCGTATGGCCGCGCGCAGCGCGTCGCTGATGCCCGCGCCCTGGGTGAAGGCCTGGATGGCGCCGACGGCGAAGACCACGTTCGCCCACTGCTGCGGGATGCCGAACCGCCTCAGCAGTTCCGCGACCAGCACGCCGAGCGCGCCGCCGATGAGCGCGCCCTCCGCGTGGTGCGCCCCCGCCATGACCGCCACCGCGTACGCGGTCAGCGACTGACCGGGGTCGAAGTTGCGCGCGAGCAGCATGCCCAGCTGCCCGGCCAGCAGCGCCCCGGACAGCCCCGCGATGAACGAGCTGACCGCGAAGGCGCTCAGCTTGGCCCCCGGCACGCTCGTACCGGCCGCCGCGGTGGCCCGTTCCGACTCGCGCAACGCCCGCCACGTGGCGCCGAACCTGGTCCGCCGCACCACCGCCAGCGCCACCGCGACCAGGGCGAAGACCCCGGCGCAGAACAGGAAGTACTGCCGCTCCGAACTCAGCCCCGCCGGCCGGCCCACGCTCAGCCCCAGGTCCACGCCGGGAAAGGAGGCGGCGGCCAGCACGATGTCCACGGTCGCCGCGAAGCCGAGCGTGACGATCGCCAGGTGCACCCCGCGCAGGCGCAGCGCGGGCAGCCCGATGAGCAGCCCGAACGGCACCGCCGCCAGGCCCGCCAGCGGCAGCCACACGTACAGCCCGCCCGGCACGCCCCACAGGTTGAGCTGCGCGGTGCTCCAGGCGCCGATCGCGGCGAAGGCCGCCTGGCACAGCGAGACCATCCCGGCCTGGCCGGCGATCACCCCGAGGCTCTGCAAGAGCACGCCGGAGATGACCGCGGACATGGCCAGGAACACCCAGTAGGCGGGCAGGGTGGCGGCCAGGCCGTACGCGAGGATGGCGAGGGCGAGCGCGGCCAGTCCCCGGCGGACGGCCCGGTCAGCGCGCGGCATCCCACACCTCCCCGCGCCGGCTCCACAGCAGCAACAGCAGGATGGCCGCGAACGGCACCGCGTCGCGGTACTCGCGCACCGCGGCGGAACCGGCCAGCAGACCCTCCAGCAGGCCCAGCGCCAGCCCGCCCAGCAGCGCCCCCGGCAGCCGCGTCAGCCCGCCCGCCAGCGCCGCGGCGCAGGCGGGCACGATGAGCATGCTGAGCGACAGGATGTCGCTGGAGCGCACCGGCGCGACCAGCAGAAGCACCAGTGCGGCCAGCGCGCCGGCGGCGCCCCAGAGTGCGACCGCCGGCCCGCGGGTGCCGATGCCGAGGAGTTCGGTGGTGACCGGCCGCTCGGCCATGGCGCGCAGCCGCAGCCCGAGCGAGGTCCGCGCCAGCAGCAGGTGGGTGCCGCCGCCGATGAGCACCGCCAGCGCGATCAGCACGGGCGTGCCCCAGGTGACCACCACCCCGGCCAGCGTGGCCACCGGCGCGCCGGCCGGGTTCTGCAGCACCCGCGGGGTGTCGCCGAACAGGATGTAGGCCAGCGCGATGATCCCGATGAGCTGCGCGATGGAGACAGCCGTGCGCAGCTGGGCGCCGCTGCCGGCGAACCACCGCACCATGACCGCGCCGCACCCCGCCGACGTCAGCGCGCCCGCCGCCACCCCGGCGACCGCGGCCATCCCGTACGGCAGGCCCGTCTCGGCCAGCGCGGCCATCACGTAGACCCCGGCCATGCCGGTGGCCGCGACGGCCAGGTTGACCGTGGCGGTCAGCCGGTACATGGCGGTGAGCAGCAGGCCGAGGGCGGCGTAGGTGCCGCCCGCCGCCAGCCCGGAGACGAGGCCCTGGAGCATCAGCCGAGCGTCCCCGGATAACGCACCCACTCGGGCGTGACGACCTGCCAGGCCCCGCCGCGCAACTGGACGATCTTCCCGGCCCGGTTGGACCGGTGCTTGGCCGCCGCGCCGAACTCGTACGCCGTGCCCACCAGCGGATTCTCGATCGGCTTGAGCGCCTTGAACGCCTGGCCGGCCGACTCGCGGGTGATCGCGCCCTTGATGCCCTTGAGCGTGTCCACGACGTAGGTGGCGGCCAGATACCCGCCCTGGCCGAACGAGGTCAGCGGGACCTTCTTGGCCGCCATCAGCTCGCGCCAGTCCTTCAGCACCGCCGAGTCCGCGTCGGTGAAGGGCTCGAACTCGGCGTTCGCGTAGGTGCCTTCGCCGTCGGGGCCGAGCGCCTTGGCGACCGCCTCGGTGTAGGGGGCGGTGGTGAGGAGCCAGTCGATGCCGGTGACGTTCTGCTGCTTGACCACCTTCATCCAGGCGATCGCCATCGGCTCGGTGCCGTTGTAGAGGACCGCCTGGCAGCCGGCCGAGCGGGCGCGCAGGACGAACGGGGTCGGGTCGGAGTCGGGCTTCACCGTGCGGTCGTCGAGCGTGAGCTTCTTGCCGGTGAGCTTCGACCAGCTCCGTACGGCGCCGCCGTACGCGTCGTTGGTGTTGCCGAGGATCGCCAGGAACATGCAGACCTTGTCCCGCTTGAGCACCTCGGAGGCGTAGTACATGTTGATCGCCATGTTGAGGTACGGCCCCGTGTTGACCGGCGAGATGGCCGGCGACTCGAAGCAGGTCGGGTCGACGCCGGTGCCCTGGACCGCGACGATCGCCGACTGGACGTAGAAGGGCGCGTTGACCGCGCAGTCCAGCAGGCTGGCAGAACCGGCCAGCAGCACCACGCCCTGGTTGGTGACCAGGTCGCGGGCGGCCTGCGCGGCGGCCGCCGGGTCGCCCTTGTCGTCGGCGACCAGGTACTCGATCTTCTGGCCGTTGATGCCGCCCTGCTCGTTGACCCGGTCGAAGACGGCCTTCGCGGCGGCGGAGGAGTCGGGGAAGGTGACGGGCCCGCTGAGCGAGCTGACCGCGCCCACCCGGATGACGCCCGTGCCCGGACCGTCCCGGCCGGTGGTGGGGGTGTCGGCGAGCCCGCAGCCCGCCAGGGCGGCCAGCAGTAAGACGGACAGCGTCCTGGAAGCGATCATGACGATGGGACCTCTCGTGCGTGAAGTGCCCTACGCGCTCAGGGCCTCGGCCACCAGCGCGGTGTCGGTGAACTGCTCGAAGCTGACGGCCGCCCCGTCGCGCAGCTTCCAGACGTGGGTGAAGCGGACCCGCATCGCCTTGCCGGTGGCCCGGTAGACGCCGCTGTAGAAGCCGATCACGACGATGGTGTCGCCGCCGTCCACGTACTCCTCGGGGTCGGCCCGGTAGTCCGCCCATTCGCCGCCGAGGCGGGAGAAGACGCCTTCCAGCACCTCCTCACGGCCCACGTACGTGCCCGCGTACGGGAATCCGGCCATCTCGGTCCAGCGGGCGTCCGGCGCGAGGAGGGCCAGGATGCCTTCGATGTCGCCGCGGGCCGAGGCGGCGTAGGACTCACGGACGGCGTCCAGGTTCTTGCCGGTCATGGCCATCCTTCCTCCATGAAGTCGTCTATGAAATCATATAGCTTTCCTCATCGTCCGAAAAGGAGCTGTCCCGATGGAGAGCGCTGACGTGGTGGTCATCGGAGCCGGGTCGGCCGGGGCGGCGGTCGCCGGGCGGCTGGCCGAGGTCGAAGGGCTGTCCGTGCTGCTTCTTGAGGCGGGCGGTCCCGACGGCAATCCCGACATCCACGACCCCGGCGGAGTCTTCCGGCTGTGGGGCGGCGCGGAGGACTACGACTACCTCACCACGCCACAGGCCGGGCTCGGCGGGCGGCGGCTGCACTGGCCGCGCGGGCGGGTGCTGGGCGGCTCCTCCTCGCTCAACGGCATGATCTTCGTACGCGGCAATCCCTCCGACTACGACTGGGGGCCGGGCTGGACCTGGCCGGAGGTGCTGCCGGTCTTCAAGCGGCTGGAGGACTTCGACCGCGGCGCCTGCGAGCATCACGGCGCGGGCGGGCCGGTCCGGGTGATGTCCGACTACCGTCCGCATCCGGTCAACGCTTCCGTGGTCGAGGCGGCTGTGGGGCTCGGCCTGCCGTACAACGAGGACTGCAACGGCGCGGCGCAGGACGGCGCCGGCTTCTGCCAGCTCACCGTCAAGGACGGTCGGCGGCACAGCACGGCGGCGGCCTATCTGCGCGGCGGCCGGGTGCGGATCAGGACGGGAGCGGTCGCGACCAGGCTCCTGTTCGAGGGGCCGCGGTGCGTCGGGGTCGAGATCGGGCGGGGCGAGCGCGTGTACGCCGGGCAGGTCGTGCTGAGCGCGGGCGCCCTGGAGTCGCCCCGGCTGCTCATGCTCAGCGGCATCGGACCGGCCGCCGAGCTACGCCGGCTCGGCGTGCCGGTGCGGGCGGACCTGCCGGTCGGCGCGAACCTGCACGACCACGCGCTGGTCCCGGTGATCGTGGCGGCCCGGGGGCCGGTGCCGCCGCCGGTGCCGGGGCTGCCCGTGATGCACAGCCAGCTGTTCTGGCGCAGCCGCGGCGGCCTGCCCGCGCCGGACGTACAGCCGCTCTTCTTCCACGTGCCCTTGTACGACGAGACGATGAGCGGGCCGCCGGACGCGTTCACGCTGATGGCCGGGATCATCCGGCCGGAGAGCCGGGGCACGCTCCGCCTCACCTCCGCCGACCCGGGCGCGCCGCTGCTGGCCGACCCCGCCTACCTGCGCGAGGAGGCCGACCGGCGGTGCATGCGGGCGGCGGTGGAGCTGTGCAGGGAGATCGGGGCCGAGCTGGGCAGCGAGCTCTACCCCGGAGACGCCGACGTCCCGGTCCACATCGAGCGCACGCTCGTCACCTACCACCACCAGGCGGGCACCTGCCGGATGGGCACGGTCGTGGACCACCGTTTACGCGTGCTCGGCGTCGACGGACTGCGCGTCGCCGACGCCTCGGTGATGCCCACGGTCACCTCGGGAAACACCAACGCTCCCGCGATCATGATCGGGGAGCGTTGTGCGGACCTCGTGCTGTCAGAGCAGTGACTCGATGGTGATCGGGAACGAACGCACCCGCCGCCCCGTGGCGTGATGAACCGCGTTGGCGATCGCGCCCGCCATCCCCACCATGCCGATCTCCCCGATGCCCTTGACCCCCAGCGGGTTGATGAACGGATCGTCCACCTCCACCGTCTCCACCATCACCTCGGGCACGTCGGCGTTGACCGGCACCAGGTAGTCGCCCAGGCTCGGGTTGGCCCAGCGGCCGTAGCGCGGGTCCATGTGCGTGGCCTCGAGCAACGCCTGGGACAGGCCCCAGATCATGCCGCCCATGAGCTGGCTGCGCGCCGTCTTCTGGTTCAGTACGCGGCCGGGCGCGAACACCCCGGCCATCCTGCGCACCCGCACCACCCCCAGAGCGGCGTCCACGGCCACCTCGGCGAACTGGGCGCCGAAGTTCAGCAGCGCGTGCTCCTCGTCGACGTGGTGCTGGTAGGAGCCCAGGTACTCGGTCTCCGGGACGAAGTTGCGGCTGAGCATCTCGCCGTAACTCTCCGACCCCGACGGCCCGGTCATGACGCCGTCCACGACGTCGACCAGCTCCGGGTCCGCGCCGTGCAGCGGCGAGCCCTCGTCCTGGACCGCCTGGGCGACGAGCTGCTCCCGCAGGCCCGTCGCGGCCAGATGCACGGCGTTGCCACCCGCCGTGGACCCGGTCGAGCCCACCGAGGCCGCCAGGAACGGCAGGGACGTGTCGCCGTACTCCACCCTGACCATCTCCAGCGGCAGCCCGAGCCCCTCGGCGGCGATCTGGGTGAGCACCGTGGCCGCGCCGGTGCCGATGTCGGAAGCGGCGGTCTGGATGACGGCGGTGCCGTCCGCATACAGCCGGGCCCGCGCCCGCTGCGGATTCATCAGCGGATAGACGGGATAGATCGCCGTGGCCATCCCCATGCCGATCAGCCAGTCGCCCTCACGCCGCATGCCGGGTCGCGGGTCGCGATCGGCCCACCCGATCAGCTCGGCGCCACGCGCGTAACACTCCTTGAGCCCCTTGCTCGACCACGGCCGCCCGCTCACCGGATCGACGTCCGCGTGGTTGCGCAGCCGCAGCTCGATCGGATCCAGCCCGGCCCGCTCCGCCAGCTCGTCCATCGCGCATTCCAGTACGGCCAGCCCCGCCGTCTCACCCGGTCCGCGCATGAACGTGGGCGTCATCGTGTTGCCCTTGATGAGGTGGTAGGCGGCCGCGAAGTTGTCGCAGGCGTAGAGCTCGCCGGAACCGCCCAGCGCGGGCTCGGCCCAGTCGTCGTAGGCCGAGGTGATCGACACCTTCTCATGGCGGATCGCGGTCAGCCGTCCGTCGGCGGTGGCGCCGAGCGTGATCGTCTGCTCGTTGTCCTCCCGCAGCCCGCACCCCGTGAACATCTGCTCTCTCGTCAGCGCCAGTTTGATCGGCCTGCGCATGATCTGAGCGGTCATGGCGGCCAGCGTCGGATGCGCCCAGATCATGGCCTTGGCGCCGAAACTGCCGCCGACGAACCGGGTGATCACCCGGATCCGCGAGGCCGGGATGCCCAGCAGGTTCGCGACCGTCATCTGAGTGGCGGTCGGACCATGGGTGGCGTCCCACAGCGTGAGCTGCCCGTCGTCCCAGGAGGCCACCGAGGCCGACATCTCCAGCGGGTTCTGGTGGTTGGCCGCGAACGTGAACGTGGCCTCCACCGTCAACGCGGCCGCCGCCAGCCCGGCGTCCACGTCGCCCCGGCCCATCTGGCCCGGCGCCAGGCCGGCCAGGATCCGCTCGGGCACGTAGGTCCGGTCGCGGCCCTCGTCGATCACGGTGATCGACGCCGCGCGCTCGTAGGTCACGTCCAGCAGCTCGGCGCCCCGGGTGGCGGCGTCCAGCGTCTCGCCCACGACGATGGCCACGGGCTGGCCCGCGTAGTGGATGACCGGGTCCTGCATCGGGAAGAAGCTCTGGCCATGGGCGACGGTGCCGGCCAGCGAGAGCGTGAGGACCGGCTGCGCGGCCACCTTCGGAAGATCCTCACACGTGAGTACGGCCAGCACGCCCGGCTCGGCCATGGCCCTGGACTTGTCGATCCCGGTGACGCGCCCGGCGGGAATCGCCGAACCGGCGATGACCGCGTGGCGCATGCCCGGCAGGGAGACTTCGGCGGTGTACTTGGCGGCGCCGGTCACCTTGGCGCGGCCGTCCACCCGGGTGACGGGCTGACCGATGAGTGTGGTGGTCATGCCGCGCTCACCTTTTCCGGTGCTTTCGCGGTCCTGTTCGTGCTGCGGTCACCCTTTTCCGGTGCTTTCGCGGTCCTGTTCGTGTCGCGGTCACCCTTTTCCGGTGCTTTCGCGGTCCTGTTCATGCGGCCGTCACCCTTTCCAGGACCCGCACGATCGTGCGTTTGGCCAGCTCGATCTTGAAGGCGTTCTGCGGGTGGCCCACGGCCGGGGCCAGTTCGGCCGAGGCCGCCGCCTCGAAGGCGTCGCCGATGGCAGGACCGCCGGTCAGGAGCTGTTCCGCCGCTCTGGCCCGCCATGGCCGGGTGGCCACGCCGCCGAGCGCCAGCCGTACCTCGCGGATGACACCGTCGGTCACCGTGGCCGCCACGGCCGCCGAGACCAGCGCGAACTCGTAGGACTCGCGGTCACGCACCTTCCAGTACAACGACGTACGCGCCACCGGAGCGGCGGGCACCTCGATCGCGGTGATCAGCTCGCCGTGCTCGATCGGGTGCTCGCGTTCCGGCGCGTCGCCGGGTTGCAGGAAGAAGTCCTCCAGCGGCATCGACCGCTCGCCGTACCGGCTCCGCAGGTGGATCACCGCGTCCAGCGCCACCAACGGCACCGCGACGTCGGACGGATGCGTCGCGAAACAATGCTCGCTGATCCCGAGTACGGCGTGCCCCCGATGAAACCCACCCTCGGCCGCGCAGCCGGAACCCGGCTCCCGCTTGTTGCACGGCATGCCGGACTCGCGGAAGTAGCCGCAGCGGACCCGCTGCATCATGTTGCCGCCCATCGAGGCCATGTTCCGCAACTGCGCCGACGCGCCCAGCTCCAACGCCTGCGCGATCATCGGGAAGCGTTCCCGCACGCCGGGCGTGGCGGCGACGTCACTCATCCTGGCCAGGGCCCCCAGCCGCAGACCGCCGCCCGGCAGGTCCTCGATGGCGTTGAGCGGCAGATCGTTGATGTCGACCAGCCGCCGCTCCTGGGCCACCCCGATGCGCAGCATGTCCACCTCGGTGGTCCCGCCGGCCAGAAACCTGCTCCCCGGATCGGCCCCTTCGGCCAGCGCCGAGGCTACGTCGCCGACTCTGGCGTAACTAATGGCGTGCACTGGTTACCTCCCTTGATGTGTGGACACGTGCGCTCGGCCGGCGTGACCTTGGCCGGTGCGCTTGACCGGTGTGGGTTCGGCTGGTGTGCGCGTGGTTGGCGTGCGTTTGGTTCGTGCGCGTTTGGCTGGCGTGGGCTTGGTTGGTGTGCGTGTGGCTCGTGTGCGTGTGGGCGGTGTGGGCTTGACCGGGGTGCGTTTGGCTGGTGTGCACCGTTCTATTGGTGCCCGCCATCGCGCACCTCCCGGATCGCCTGGCGGATGTGCGGGTAGGCGGCGCAACGGCACAGGTTGCCGCTCATCCACTCCGCGATCTCGGCATCGTCGCCGGCGTGGCCCTCCTCCAGCAGCTTGACCGCCGACATGATCTGCCCCGGCGTGCAGTAGCCGCACTGCAGCGCGTCACAGGCCAGAAAGGCGTCCTGCATAGGGTGCTCGACCAGACCCTCGATCGTGGTGACTTCCCTGCCCTCGCACGCGACCGCCAACGTCAGACAGGACACGACCCGACGGCCGTCCACCCAGACGGTGCACGCGCCACAGGCACCCTGGTTGCAGCCCTTCTTGGTACCGGTGAGATCCAGGCTTTCACGCAGGGTGTCCAGCAGACTGGCCCGTGGCTCCACCTCGGCCACCAGGGTGGCTCCGTTGACGGACAGGGACAGCTTCGCGGGTTCGGGGCCGCGCTCGGTCTTCTCCAGCGGACCATCCATCGGGGCTCCTCAGCGTTCTCCTGGCCCTTCCTCCAGCAGTGTCCAAGCCGCCGGGTTTTCCACGAGCAAAGCGCGCCCCACTATGCGGGTATTTGTCCCCCAATCCCCACCCCTCCCCGTCACCCACCCCACCCCTCCGCCCCGCCCTTACGCCCGCCCCTCCGCCCCGCCCTCTTGCTTCGCCCCTCCGCCCCGCCCTCTTGTTTCGCCCCTCCGCCCCGCCCCTCCGGCCTGTCCTCTCCCTTCGCCCCATCTCTCCGCCTCACTCCTCCCCCGCCCCTTTCCTCGCCCCTCCGCCCCGCCCCCTCTGCTCAGCCCTCCCGGCCCGTTCCTCCCGGCCCGTCCCTCCCGCTTCGCCCTCCCGCTTCGCTCCTCTTCTCCGCCTTCCCACTTCGCCCTCCCCGCCTCGTCTCTCCGTCTCGCCCTTCCCGGCCGTCCTCCAGCCTCGCCCTCCCGCCTTGCCTCTCCACCTGCTCCCTCGCCTCGGGCTCTGCTTGTCCGGCCGCGGTCCCTGCCTCCGGCCCCCGGCCTGCCTTGCCGGTCAGGGGTAAAGAGGGGACCACTTAGGGGGTGGACACAGGCCGTGACGGCGACCAGCCCCGTCCGACGTGAGAAGCGATCCCCCCGATCGGCGCCGGCGCACGGCGGCGGGTGGCGGGGGTGGGGCTGTGCCGTAAAGAATCATGATTCTGTTACATATAGAGTTACCGAGGTGAACAGTCTTCTTATCGGACGCTCAGCTGAGCTGAGGAGACTAGTTCGCGTGCTCGAAACCGCCGGCGACGGCACCGCCGGCGTGGCGCTCGTGGGCGGCGACGCGGGCATCGGCAAGACCCGCCTGACCTGCGAGCTCGTGGCCCAGGCCCGCGAGCGCGGCTTCAACGTCATGATCGGCCAGTGCGCCGAGCTGGGCGATGCGCTCCCATACCTCCCGCTCGCCGACGCCCTGCGCGGCGCCGACCCCACGCTGCGCGCCGCCATCGCCGAGCGCCCCGTCCTGGAGCAGCTCCTGCCGGGCAGCGAGACCGCGCCGTCGTCGGGCCTCACCCAGCAGAGACTGTTCGGCTCGCTGCTGGGCCTGCTGGCCGCGGTGCAACCGGTCCTGTTCGTGATCGAGGACCTTCATTGGGCCGATCGTTCGACCCGCGACCTGCTGGTGTTCCTGAGTCGCATGCTCCAGAGCGAGCGCGTCTGCCTCGTCGGCACCTACCGCACCGACGACCTGCACCGCCGCCACCCCCTGCGCTCCGTCCTGGCCGAGCTCAAGCGCCTGCCCGCGGTCACCGCGGTGGACGTGGGCCCCATGCCCTCAGCCGAAATCTCCGACTATGTCGCCACATTCGGTGACATGGACAGCCGTGAACTCGGTGAGATCGTCAGCCGCGCCGACGGCAACCCCTTCTACGCCGAAGAGCTCTACGCCGCCCTCTCGGAGGGCGAGACCCTCCCCGACGGCCTGGCCAGCCTGCTGATGTCCCGCGTCGAGGTCCTCTCCGAGCCCGGCCAGCGCGTCCTGCGCGCCGCCGCCGTCGCGGGCCGCCGCGTCGAGGACGTGCTCCTGCGCGAGGTCTCCGGCCTGCCTCTCGCCGACTTCGAGGAGGCCGTGCGCGAGATCGTCTCGCGCGGACTGCTCAGAGTCGACGGGTACGGCTACGCCTTCCGCCACGCCCTCCTCCAGGAAGCCGTCTACACCGACCTCCTGCCCGGCGAGCGCACCAGGCTTCACGCCACGTTCGCCACCCTGCTCACCGCACCCGCCGAGCTGGCCCACCACCACCTCGCCGGCCACGACCTGTCCGGCGCCCTGACCGCCTCCGCCGAAGCCGGTCGCCAGGCCGAACGCCTCGGCGCGCCCGCCGAAGCCCACCGCCACTACGACCAGGCGCTCAGCCTCTGGGACCGCGTTCCCGACGCCGAGTCCCTGGCCGGCGAGGGCCGCGCCGACCTGGCTCTGCGCAGCGCCATCATGGCCGCCGACAGCGGAGACAACCACCGCGCCGTCACCCAGCTCCGCGCCCTCCCGCAGACCTCGCAGGTCAACGAACGCCTGGCCTACTACCTGGCCGAACTGGGCCAGGACGAAGCCGCCGTCCAAGCTGGCGAGACCGCCGTGGACACCGCGCGAACCCCGGCGGAACTCGCCCGCGCCCTGGCCACCAGCGCCCGCGCCCTGGCCTGGACCGACCGCCACGCCGAAGTCGCCCCACGCGCCCGCCGCGCCCTGGAGGTCGCCCGCTCCGCCGGCGTCCCCGACGCGGAGAAAGGCGCCCTGATCAGCCTCGCCCTGCTGTCGGAGCTGGACGGCGACTTCTCCACCGCCGCCGCCCGCTACGAACAGGCCACCTCCCGCACCTCCGGCATCCTCGCCATGGACCTGCGAGCCGAGTTCGCCCGCGCCCGCCTCCTGTACGAGCAGGGCGACCTCGTCGAGGCCGCCTCCGCCACCGACAGCGGCATCCGGCTGGCGGAGGAGAACGGGCTGAACTGGAGTACGTACGGCACCGACCTGCGCTTCCTTCGTTTCCTCATCCATTACGTGGCCGGCGAATGGGACGACGCCGAACGTGTGGCCGGAACCTTCGGCGCCCGCGTCGGAACGGTCCCCGAGGCGATCCTGTCGTCGTTCGCCCTGTTCGTGGAGGTAGGCCGCGGACTACCTGCCGTGGGCCCCCGCATCGACTGGCTGCGCCCCTTCTGGTCCAACGACCTCGTCACCTACATGGCGCGCGGCCTGGCCGCCGAGGACGCCCTGTGGAAGGGCGATCCGACCGCCGCGTGGGAACACGTACGGGCCTGCCTGTCGCAGCTCATCCCCGCCGACCCGGCCAACCTGCGGATCTGCGCCACGGGGTTGTGGGCGTTGGCGGAGCTGGGCCGTACCGACGAAGCCGACGACCTGCGCGAACGCGCCCGCACCGCGGTCGCGGGCCCGGACGGCAAACGCGGGCCCATGGGCCTGGAGGGCCGCGCGTGGGCACTGCGCGTCGAGGCCGAGTGGGTACGCGTGCAGGGCCGCCACGACGTAGCCCTGTGGGAAAGGGTCGTGGAAGCGTTCGACTACGGCTTCGTGTACGAAACGGCCCGAGTCCGCTGGCGCCTGGCCGAAGCCCAGCTCGCCACCGGAGACCGTGAATCCGCGCAGGCCACCTGGCTGCTCGCCCGGGACGCCGCCGACAACCTGAAGGCGGTTCCGCTGGCATCGGCACTGGAGGAGTTCGCCCGCCGGGCCCGCTTCACCACCGCCTCGGCTGACGGCTCCCTGACCGCCCGCGAACTCGAAGTCCTCCGCCTGGTCGCCGACGGCCTCACCAACCGCGAGATAGCCGAGCGCCTCTACATCGCCCAGAAGACGGTAAGCGTCCACGTCTCCAACATCCTGGGCAAACTAGACGCCTCCACCCGCACCCAGGCCGCCGCCACCGCCCGCTCCCGCGGCCTCCTCTCCGACCAACCCGCCTAGCAACCTCCAGCCACGACCCCGAGCAGCCCTTGGCTGCGAGCCCGAGCAGCTCTTGGCTGAGACCCTGACCAGCCCTTGGCTGAGACCCCGAGCAGCCCTCAGCTGCGAGCCCGAGCAGCCAGATCGCGAACCACCTGAATGAGCTCGGCCGGATCGAACGGCTTGGTCAGATAGGCGTCCACCCCGATCCCCATCCCCCGGCGCCGATCATCATCCTGCGCCCGAGCCGTGATCAGCACCACCTTGATATGACTCGTGGCCTCATCAGTCCGCAACCGATGCGCCGTAACCCACCCATCCAGGCACGGCATCATCACATCCAGAGTGACCACGTCGGGCATGACATCAAGCACACGATCCAGACAGTCCGCACCATCGGTGGCGGTCTCCACCTCGAACCCCTCCAGGGTCAGGTTGACCGCGATGAGCTGCCTGATGACCTCGTCATCATCGACAACCAGAACTCTGCCCAGTACCTCGCCCACGGCCACGAAGCTAACCCGTGACGGGGTGGTCACGTGCGGTTTTCGATGGATGTGTGCCCGGAGCTTTATCGTGTGCGGAGTGGTGGCAGGATGCTGATAGCCTTAGGGCTCGTTGGAGCCCCCTTAGCTCAGGGGATAGAGCACCGGCCTCCGGAGCCGGGTGCGTAGGTTCGAATCCTACAGGGGGCACCCATTACCAGCCAGGCCAGACATCGTCTGACCTGGCTTTTTGCTTGATCGGCCGGGATATCGGTCATGCCATGTTGCGACGGCCGTAGACGCTAAATGACGACCGCCACGGGCAGCCCACGGGCAGAGATCTCTAGCAGGCCATTGATCTTCGGCGTGCTCGCAGGCTCACGACTGGGAGGGTTGGCCCGAGGCAAGGGTCGCTTGAATGAGGTCGCGGAGTTCGGTCGGAGTCGGCCACGGGGCCTTCCGATGGATCATCCGGTGGCAGTTGCTGCATATGAGCGCAAGATCGGAGAGCTTCGTGCGCCCTTCGCCGGCTTGGTGGAGCGGGACCACATGGTGGACCTCGATGTAGCCTTCGCCGCGCTGGCCGTACCGGCTGGCGAAGTCGAAGCCGCAAGCTTCACAGACGAGCTGACCGCCGCCTTTGAGAACACTCTCAATCTTGCGGCGTCGAAGCTCGTGGCTTCGCTCGCGAGCGAGATGGCGACGCAAGAGCAGTCGGCCCTCAGGCGCGCTGAACTCGTCCTCATCGCCGTCTGGGGGGAGCGATGCGAGGTCTCCCTGCAGGCCCTTCCGGATCAGGTCGGCGGTTTGTGCCATCTCCGCAGGTCGTTCGATGAACGCCTTGATGACTTGCAGATCAAGGGCGCCGCCCTTTGTTGGCCGGCCGGTGTAGTCCGGGTGGTGTGTAGCCAGGTCGAAGGTCTTGCGGGCAACGCCGTTCGAGTTTCGGAAGGTTTCGCCGCGGATCTCTGACGGGTGGATCGGTGCGGTCTGCAGGAGTGCGGAGAGGTCGCTGACGGCGGGGTTGGTTGAGTCGAGCCCTCTCCACCCGTGCTTGACGACAAGGTCGCACGCGAGAAGTAGCTCGTCCCATGCCCAGTCGGGATTGCGCACGACCTTGATACGGAAGCCGGACTTCTCAAGCCAGCCAGCGGCGCCTTCACGCCCGCCGCTGAACTCATCAGCAGTTAGCGGCGCCCCGTATTCGTATCGATGAGCGACACCAGCGATCGCCTTGGAGTCGTACTCCTTGCCATCGTGAACCAGGAGATACGAACGCGCGGGTCCGTACCCATAGGTGGCGAGGAACTGGTCCCTGCCTAGCTCGTCGTACTCGATGATCGTCTTGAGCACGGATTCACGGCTGATCACTCCCTTGGGCATGGCCGAAGCGTAGGTCTCACATCCGACATATATGGGCCTATTGGCCTACAGGGTGCAGTGTCGGTACATGAGGCATTCAATCCAGTTGGTGAAGTGGCTGGCGTGCCTGGTTCATCCGGTCGATCCAAATGTCGTCGTAGCCGTCCATGCAGCGGTGATAGATCCGCTGCAGGACCTCGACGCTGTGCCCGGCCCACTCCGCTACCTGCGCAGCCGGGACGCCGGCCGACAGGCGCCAGGTGACGCCCGCGTGACGTAAGTCGTACGGCCGACGCATAAGTGGGGAGGTCACCTGCTCCGGGGTGAGAGTGAGGGGGCGGATTTTGGCCCACAGGCGGGAGTAGGTCGACTTCGGTACGGGGTTGCCGCTCTCGGAGCGGAACAGGCGGCCGTCGGGGGCGACGCCGTACCTGTTGATGTGCTGGCGGAGCAGGGTGACCAGCTCAGGCGGGATCGGGATCGACCGGACCGTCTTTCTCGATCGGCCCTTCAGGCCGCGGTTGTCGTGGAGCTGGCCAGAGTCGGTGTAGTCCTTGCCGACCTCGGGTTTGGAGCCTTCAAGCAGGAGCTTTCCCCATCCTGTCTCAGGGAGTTCGCAGTTGGTATCGCGGAGGCGGGCGGCCTCGGCAGGGCGCATCATCGCGTAGTACAGGCAGGCGAAGAACGCAACGAAGCGCGATCCCTGGCGGGCGCCGATGTAGCTGCAGGCGGTCAGGGCCTGGCTGATCTGGGCTGGGTTGCCGACGGCCCGGGGGTCGATGGCGATGTCGACGGTGGGCTGGGCCCAGTCCTGTTTGAGCGTGGGGGAATCGAGGGGGTTGACTCGCAGACGCTCACGGCTGACCGCGTAGCGCAGGCTGTTGTAGAACACGCGGCGCATCCTGCGGTGGTACTCGGGTGCCGCTTGGCTGCCGTCGAGTTTGGTGCTGCAGGCCTGTACCGCTTCACAACTCGTAAACATGCTCTGAGCTGGCATTTCTTCGGATCAGCTAGGCGGCTCGGTGGTACTCGTTGATGGCCCCGCCGAGCACCTTCCGGCGCTGAATCCGGCCTTCCAGCGGCACCACGACGTCCTCGTGTTGATCAGGTGGGCGTTGCCGGCGGGACTGGTGCGGGCGGTGCGCGTTGTAGTGATCGGTGTACTCGTTCAGGATTGATCGAAGGTGGCGTTCGTCGTAGATCAGCATCCGGTCGGTGCATTCGGCTCGGACGGTGCGGATCCAGCGTTCGGCGTAGCAGTTGGCGCGGGGCGTTCGTGGCGGTGTCTCATCACCGTGACGCCCTGGCTGGTGAAGATCTCGTCGAAGGCGGCGGTGAACTTGGCGTCCCGATCACGGATGAGGAACCGGAACGAGGTGGCTCTGTTCCCGAGGTCCATGAGCAGGTTGCGGGCCTGCTGAGCGGTCCAGGCGCCGGCAGGATGGGCGGTGACGCCCAAGACGTGAACGCGTCGGGGTTCCACCTCCATCACGAACAACACGTACAAGCGCTTCAAGAAGACCGTGTCGACGTGGAAGAAGTCACAGGCGAGCAGTCCCTTCGCTTGCAGCCGTAGAAACGTCCGCCACGAGGTGTCGAAGCTTCGTGGCGCCGGACTGTGCCGGCGTGAACGCAGGATCCGCCGCACGGTCGCCGCGCTGACCTGCATGCCGAGGCGAACCAGTTCACCGTGGACCCGCCGGTACCCCCATCTTGGGTTCTCACGGGCCAGGCGGAGGACCAGATCCCGGACCTCTTTGCTGGTTCCGGGACGGCCAGTGCGGTGGAGATAGGTCCAGGAGTGTTTGATCAGACGACGGTGCCAGGCCAGCAAGGTTCCCGGGGTGACCAGCCTATGAGCTCGCAGCACCGACGGCAGGAAGCGGGCCAATGCAGCGAAGAGCGCCCTATCGGCCCAGTCCGGCCTCGGCCGGACGACCTGACGCTTCAACACGGCAACCTCGTGGCGGAGCACCATGATCTCGGCATCCTTGGACGCCTGGCTACGCCCCAGCAACACCAGCCAGCCGAACACCCGGATCAAGGTCAGATACAGCAGACGAACCGACACGAACTGCGATCTTGCCCATAGGGCCTGTGGAGGTCAAAGCCGCAGATCAAGCGCCACGCGATGAGTTATGAAGCGGTACAGGTGAAGTTCAGGGTCAGGGTGCTGGTCTGGCCGGTGTTCCAGGTGATGTGCGAGGTGGCGGTGCCGGCCAGGGTCAGGCAACTGCGGCCCGGTACCAGGAAGCCGCCGGACGCGGTGCCGGAGGTGATGGCCGGCACGCTGACCGATGTGCACGGGTCGAACAGGTTGGCCCGATTTGATGGTGACGGTCTGCGGTGTGGAGGCTGCTCGTACTTGGTCTGTCCCTATCGCAGCCGTCACCTGGGCAAATACACCGACAGCACTTGATCGAGCCAATGTACCACTGCGGATGAGCTACACACTGAGCACGTTGGCCCAGTCGAGTGCCCAGCGCCAGCTTCCGTCGGCCTGACGGCGCGCCACTTCGACGGGGACGTCACCGATGGGCAGATGGCGGCTGGTCATCGCCAGATCACCGTTGACCAGGGACGGCCTGTCTTCAACGGGGGAGAACTCGACGCCCGAGGCGACTAGTTCCTCGAAGGCCGCGCGCAGCTGATCATGCCCGACCGCGAGTGTGCCGTCGGGGAACCTGGACACCGCGTCAGGCTCGAACAGCTCAACCACTCCGTCGACATCACCGGCGTTCACCCGCTCGAAGAACAGGCGGGACAGGTCCCTGGGCTCCTTGGCGACTTCCCGGCTCATCACGTGCTCCTTCATTCGATATCCGTGATCACAGGGTAGGCCGGGGGGCACGCGTGGAGTATCGGGCGGTGGTCCTCGGCCTTTAGCCCTATGCTGTCTAGGCCCAGCTCGACGGCGAAGGTCCTGGCCAGTGCTGCCGGGTGTCGGACGGTTCTGGCATGAGGGCTGTCTCGCAAATGGTGGCCGCCCGTAACGCCGTCAATGTGGTGGCCTCCTGCGGGACGGCGGGCGACACGTTCAGTCGCTCTTGTGGCCCGGGGTGTCGCCGTTCCATTCCAGGAGGGCAGTCAGGATGGTTTCCAGGGTGCGCCGATCCTCTTCGCCGAGGGTGTGCAGCAGGCGGGCGTGGTTGGCGAGGTGGAGCGGCAGGACGCGGTCGATCACGCTGAGCCCGTGCGGGGTGAGCCGGATCTTGACAGAGCGGCGGTCGTGGGATCGTGGTCCCGGGTGACCGGGCCCTTGTCCCGCATCCGGTCGACCGCAGGGTGATCGCACCGGTGATGAGCAGCGAGGCCTGGAGAAACTCGCCAGCCTTCAAGGCGTAGGGCTCTCCGGAGCGTCGCAGCGTCGACAGGATGTCGAACTCGCCAGGCTCCAGGCTGTGCTGGGCGAGGAAGTCCTTGATTTCCCTGTCCCACAGCCGGGCCAGTCGCATGATGCGGCCGACGATGCCGATCGGCGTCGGGTCGAGATCGGGCCGTTTGCTGCGCCACTGCTCAAGCACCGCCGCCACGGAGTCTGCCATGCCCGCCTCCAAGTATATGAGTGCTCATCTATTTGACATGCATAAGACCGCTCATTATCTTAGCGCTCACTTAACTATCGCTCATCCAAGGAGTGCAGTCATGTCTTTCGTCACATCAGGAGATGCCCGCGTGCACTACGAGGTCGACGGCCATGGGCCCGGCCTGGTCCTGGTCCACGGTATGGGCGGTGAGGGCTTGATGGGATCGGTGCCGGTTGTAGAAGTTCTCGTACGCGCCCAGCGCGTGGCGTAGATGGCGTTCGTTCCACAACAGACATCGGTCCGCCCGCAACGGCACGTCTGCACCCACCTCTCCATGACGGAGTTCATCCGCGGCATCCGGATACCGGTGAGCACGGTCTGGATCCCGGCTTCGGCGAGGATCTTCTCCATCAGAGCGGGGAACTTGCCGTCCCGGTCGCGGATCAGAAAGCGCGCCCTGCAACCCGCATCCTCCAGGTCCATCACGAGATTCCTTATCGCTTGGGTGACCCAAGCCGCGGTCGGGTGAGCGGTGGTGCCGAGCACGCGGACGCGTCGTAGCGTCGGCCGGTGTGCTCGATGACGGCCAGGTTGTACTGGCGCTGTCCGCTCAGGGTGATGGTCTCGATGAAGTCGCAGGCCAGACGAGCGTCGGCTTGCGAGCGCTGGAAGTCGGCCCAGGTGGTTGACGCTCGCTCGGGTGCTGGGTCGGTCCCTTCCTGCTGCAGGATCTCCCAGACCGTGGAAGCGGCGATCTTGAGGCCGAGCGTGGTCAACTCGCCATGCCCCCGCCGATATCCCCAGGACGGGTTCTCCAGAACCAGACGCAGGATGAGCGTGCGGATGGAGCGGGCCGTCGGCGGACGCCCGCGCCGCTTCGGCCGGCAGGTACGCGCATGCCGCCGCTTCACGATCTCGCGGTGCCGGCGCTGGATGGTGTCCGGGCGGACGACAAGCCGCAAGCGACGCAGGAGCGCTCGAGGTAACGAGGCCAGAAGGGCGGCCACGAAGACACGCTCCTCAGGAGCGAACCTCACCTAGGTATCGGCGCCGAGCTGCCGTTCCAAGACCATGACCTGGTGACGCAGGGCGAGAATCTCGACATCCTTGTCCCGATCGGTCATCGGTAGCAGCCGTAGCGCGGCGAATGCGTTCGTGACGGTGAGATAGGCCAGGCGAAGTAGCACGACCGATCATCATGCCGCGCTCCGCGCGGCTGGGGATCGCGTACAGCAGGTTGTTCCAGCAGCTCATTGACCTGGCCGGATGGCATTTTCGGCAGGCGCAGGGCCCACGCCCGCCGCAACGATGCGATCCGTCAGGCCATAAAGCGAATCAATAACGACCTCTCCTAGTATCCGCAACACCCGAACTCGTCGACTGCGGTGGCGAGGCAGAGATCGCAACTTAGGGAGAGCCAGCATGAGGATCGCGTCACCAAGTAGAGCCGCCATCGCTGTCACGTTCGTCGCCAGCCTGGGGCTGATGGCCGCCGCCCCGGCAGCGCAGGCAACAGCTTCCAGCGCGTCAACAGCCTCCAGCGCGGCGTGCGAGCTGCATATCGGGCTCACCCGCAAGGACGGCAACTACATCCGAGGCTACGGCAGCAAGCTGGGCTGCGAGAACAGCACATCCTGGCTGTATCTGCAGTGGGAGCGCTGGAACGGCTGGTGGACGCAGACCGAGAAGGCGGTGAACGGGAGTGGCTTCGACGTGCCGATCAGCTGGTTCTGCAAAGGGACGGGCACACACAACTTCAAAGTGCGGCACTACATGCGTACCTTGGGCGGCTCCACGAAGGTCAAGGACTCGAACATCATCCGGGTGACCTGCTGACTACTGACTGCGGTGACGGGATGAATTCGCCAGGTTCGACCAGCCGTCCTCCAGCAGGTGGAAGGCGCGGGTGATCGCCCGGCGTGGGTCGTCGTGGCCGCGGGCCGCCCCTTCCCTGCACAGAACCAATGCCGCCTTCGCCAGCCTCTTGACGTCATCTAATGATCGTTAACTTCGGGGCATTGGGTGTTCGCGTGTGAAACGGCGCTGGAAGTCGTGAAGCCACGGAGCCAGTCCCGGTGCTCACGTCCCGGTCGTAGAGGTGTGTGCCTGTGGATGCAGTGGTGCCGGAGCTGACTGGCGACGCTGCTGTCGCAGGAGAGCGCGGATGCGGGCGGTGGTGACCATGATCCCGGTTGCTGTGGTCAGGCCGACCGTGGCGAGGAAGGTCGGCCAGATGTGAGACAGCAGGACAAAAGTGACGCCGCGTCCGCCAGTGATCAGTTCCAGGATGCGCGGTAGGAAGGCAAGCACCGGCAACGGCAGCAGATAGGGGACCAGCCGAAGCGTCGTCCTCCAGGAGGCGGCGGTGGCGCGACGCTGCGCCCAACGTTGCGCTCGGCGAGCTTTGACGGCTCCGCCTGTCGCGATTGAGATCGCGGCGGCGAGGGCGGTCAGGTCGGCGATGAAGGCGAGCGGGAGCGGGGCGCCCGTGCCGGGTGTGCCCTGGGTCAGGGCGATGAGGTCGTCCATGATGGCCTCGACGTCGGCCTCCAGCGGCATGCGGCTGTTGGACATCAGCGCGATGCCGTACCCGCTGTCGGTCAGGAGCACCATGGTGGCCGTGGAGGTGAAGGACGATCCGGGGTGCGTGATCTGGCGGGGCCCGTTGTGGGGGTCGGGGTTGTCCCAGCCGAGGGCGTAGTGTCCGTCGGGTGCGCTGGGCCGGTGCAGCTCGCGCAGCCCCTTCTTGGACAGGACGGTGCTGGCCGTGCCGCGGGTGTGCAGGGCCAGCCAGTTGGCGAGGTCGTCGGCGGTGGTGACGATGCCGGCCGAGCCGGCGACGAACCGGTCAGGCTCGGTGCGTGGCCAGGTGAGGCCGAGGAAGCGGTTGTGCCCGTCGATGAGGCCGGGGACCGGGTCCCGCCAGTTGTCGACGGTCACGGTCGAGGTCATCCGCAACGGGGTGAACACCCGCTGGGTGAGGTAGTCGGCGAAGGGCAGCCCGCTCACCACTTCCACCAGCCGGGCGGCGACCCAGTAGTTGGGGTTGTGGTAATCGTGTCGCCGGCCTGGTGGGGCGGCCAGCTTGGCCCGGCGCAGGTCCGCCACGGCCTGGCGCAGGGAGTCCGGCTGGGCTAGACCGGCCTCGGGATAGGTGGTATCCGACATGCCGGAGCTGTGGTCGAGCAGCTGGCGAATGGTGATCTGCTCGGCTCTGGGGTCGGCCATGGCGAATTCCGGCAGATGCCGAGCAACGGGGTCATCGAGCCTGAGGTCGCCGGCCTCGGCCAACTGCATCACCGCCAGGGCGGTGAATGACTTCGACAGCGACGCGATCCGCATCGGTGTCCGGCTTGTCACCGGCTCACCACGCGCGTCATGCCCGTATCCGCCGGTGTGCAGGACGCGTCCGTTCTTGACGAGCGCCACCGCGACGCCGGCCAGGCGGGCAGGGCCGAGATTGGCCTCCACGACCCCGGCGATCGCGGCCGGGTCCGGCTGCGCCGCCGCGGCGGCGGGTGAGACCGGCGAACCGAGGCAGAACGCCACCACGGCGGCCGCGCTGGTCACGAAGTGCCTTGTCATCAGGTTCACACATACTCCTGTGCAGAGGGTCGGAGGGAAGAGGGCAGGGCCGAGCGACCGGGCGGCCCTGCCGGCCGTCCAGTGGTCAGATCCGGGGGTTAGTCGTTGAGGAAGCGCACGATGGCCAGGACCCGGCGGTTGTAGCCGTCGGCGTGCGCGAGGCCGAGCTTGTCGAGGATGGCGTTGGCGTGTTTCTCCACCGCGCTGCGCGACACATGCAGCCGTCCGGCGATCGATTCGTTGGTATGCCCCTGTGCCATCAGGGCGAGCACCTCGTGCTCACGCACGCTCAGCCGGGCCAGGGATGTGGTGTCGCGGGCCCGGTTGAGCAGCCGCCGTACGACCTCCGGGTCGAACGCCGTGCCGCCGTCGGCCACCCGCCGCAGCGCCTCCAGGAAGTCGCCGACCTCGACCACCCGGTCCTTGAGCAGGTAGCCGACCCCGCGTACGCCACCGCCGGCGAGCTGGGCGGCGTAGCGCGTGTCGACGTACTGCGACAACACCAGCACGCCGATCCCAGGCTGCCGGCGCCGCACGGCGAGCGCGGCCCGCAGGCCCTCGCTGGTAAAGGTCGGCGGCATGCGCACATCGGCGATGACCACCTCCGGCCGATGCTCATCACACGCGGCCACCAGCCCTTCCCCGTCGCCGACGGCCGCCACAACCTGGTGGCCCTCCTCGCTCAGCAGCCGGGTCAGGCCCTCACGCAGCAGCGTGCTGTCTTCGGCCAGGACTATGCGCATGGCAGCTCCACCCGCAGCGTCGTCGGCCCCCCTGCGGGGCTGTCGAGGTCGAAGCGGCCGTCGTAGGCGGCCACCCGGCGGGCCAGGCCGGACAGGCCGCGCCCGCCGAGGCGGGCGCCGCCGACACCGTCGTCGCTGACACGTACGCGCACCATGCCAGCGGCTTGGCGGACCTCGACCTCAACCCGTTGAGCCTGGCTGTGTTTCAGCGCGTTCGTCACCGCCTCGCAGACCACGAAGTAGGCGACCGTCTCCTGGGCCGGGCCCACCCGCATCGGAACGTCGTAGTCCAGGTCGATCGGCACGCTGGAGCGTTCGGCAAGCGACTCCAGCGCCGCCGGCAGCCCGCCGTCGTCCAAGGCCACCGGGTAGATCCGCCAGGCCACCTCCCGCAACTCCTCCAGTGCGCGACGGGATTCCTCCCGTGCCTGCCGGAACAGCGCGGCGGCAGCGCCGGAGTCGTCGAGGCGATGGGCCCGGCCGAGCAGCATGCCCAGCGCGACCAGGCGCTGCTGCACGCCGTCGTGCAGGTCCCGCTCGATCCGCCGCCGCTCGTCATCGACCGCCTCCAGCACCTCTGCCCGCGTCCGCGACAGTTGCTCGACGCGGCTGCGTAGCACCTCTTTGTCGCTGGGCGCGAGTCCCCATTCCGCCAGCCGTCGTTCCAGCGCCGCCAGGCCGATCAGGGCCTGCGCCGCCAGGAAGATGACGAGGAGTCCGAACGCCGTCCAGGTGATCGGGTCGTACCAGCTCATCTCGGCACGTTGCCCGGTACCGCCGGACAGCGCCCGCCAGCTCAACGTCGCCCAGATCCCGACGAGCACCAGCACCCCGCCACCGAGCCCGCCGACGATGCCGCGCATCGTCACGTACGCCAGCGCACGCCCCCCGGCCAGACACGGGGCGACGGCGCCACCCAGCCAGCGATTGACACGGACTCGATCAGCCTCGGCCAGCCACCCGGCGCCACGGAACGACCAAGGCCGGGTAGACGGCATGACCAGCAGCGGCATCGCGATGACGACCCACGCCAGCTCGACCACGGCCATCACCGCCCCGAGCACCAGCCCGACCATGCCACGTACTGCTGCCCACGCCACAACCATGGTCACGAACTCTAGACAGCCGCCCAGCGACAGCACATTGAAGGTTTCCACAAAGCCTGGCCGCGCGAGCTGCCCTAACTCGCCTCATTTGGGCGGCGCGCGCTCGCAGCACCCACTCGCGCAGGCTGCCCCGGCTCACGCCTAGATCGGCGGCGATGCCTTTATAGGTCGCCCCCTCGGTGGACTCGTACAGGGCCACCGCATCGGCCCTGAACTCCTCCGAATAGTCCTTCAACGCCATCGGCGGTCTTCTCGCTTCCTCCGGATCGAGCAAGATCCAGTATCAGCGTGTCCACCGCTCGGGGGAGGTCCCAGTGACCCTCCCCCGTCACGGCGACACACCGTATCGCGATAGCCACAATCCGCTATGCGCGAGACGTCACCCGAGCTGCCGGATGCGGCAAACGCGAAGATCGGGCGAGACGCTCAGGGAGTGGTGAACCCCTCTGGATCGCCCGTCCTGGTCACGTGTCATCGCTATCGGGCTGACAAGCCTCAGCGATGGCCTGGGGATCCCAGTAGAACGGACGACACTCCAGCATGAGTCCATCCCGCACGGTGATCAGTTGCACGATCAAGGTGTCGACTTGTTTGCCGGTGGATCGGGCCCGAAACCGCACCCGATTCCGCACGACGACGGTGTTCGCATCCCCCCAATGCTCCTGCTCCAGGAACTCCATCGACTCCCAGACCTCACTGAAGACGGCCAGAAATCGCTCCATCTCCTCATGTCCACGCCAGATCCCGGTCCCGGTGAACGGCAGTCCTGGAGCCTGGTGAAGCACCACCTCCGGGTCCAGCAGAGCAGCTACGGGTTCATAGCCGGCCTCACCGAAACCACCCGCAGCCACGTACGCGGCCTCGGCCGCGTAAAACCTCTCCATCACCGTCCACGCGTCCGCAGCTCGCGGCGAGCTTGACTGATCCTCGCCGACCTGGACCTCTGACGTCCTTATCGTGCTCATGATCCGAGTGTTTCGAGTATCCCGGATCCCTGCTGGCATGAATCGGACCTCTCACTCCCCCTGGGTCTTAGGACTCCGCGCACCACGAAGGATGATGACGATCACAGCTGGCTGACGAGAGGTTAAAGGACAAGCTCAGGAGGGGAGGAACTTGGTCAGGAGGTCGGCGATCTTCGGCCCGGTCCTGGTCGTCATCGCCTTCGACGACGAGGACGAGGCGGTGCGCATCGCCAACGACTCCCCGTACGGGCTCGGCGGCGCGGTCTGGACCGCCGACCCCGAGCACGGCCTGCGCATCGCCCGCCGTGTGCGCACCGGCACCTTCCACGTCAACGGCGCGGCCCTGGACATGCACGCCCCGTTCGGCGGCTTCAAGGCCAGCGGGCTGGGCCGCGAGTTCGGCGGGGCGGGCCTGACCCTGTGGGGCTCAAAAAATAGGATTCGATGTCTGACCTGCGGATTCTTGGTGCGTCAGCTGGCGATCTGGTACTCGTTGACGAGACCGCCGAGTAGTGGCTTGTGGTGGACCCGATGGCTTGCCAGGTCGGCTGGCGCGGGCGGTCCGGTTTCGGCTTGGGATGGGCTCAACTGGCCGAGGCCCCGGTGAGGCCTGGCCCCGTTGTAGTGCTCCAGGTATCGGGTGAGGGTTCGACGCCGGTGTCGCTCATTGAGGATGAGCATGCGGTCGAGGAGTTCACGGCGTAGGGTGCCGATCATTCTCTCGCAGTGTGCATTGGCTTTCGGGGCTTGTGGCGGACTCTTCAGGACGCGAAGGCTCGCGTCGGCGAAGGCCGTGTCGAAGGCATCGGTGAACTGGCCGGCACGGTCGCGGATCAAGAACGTGATGTTCGTCGTGTCGGTGTCCATGAGGAAGTTACGGGCGGCTTGGACGGTCCATTCGCCCGTGGGGTTGGCGGTGACACCAAGCAGGTGAGTACGACGGCTGCGATGCTCGAGCAGGACCAGGGCGTAGATGCGTTTGAGGTTGACGGTGTCGACGTGCAGGAAATCAACGGCGACGATGTGCTCGGCCTGGGCAGTCAGGAATTGCTTCCACGTTGGTCCGCTGCGGCGCGGGGCGGGGTCGATCCCGGCCTGGTTCAGGATGTTCCACACGGTCGAAGCGGCGATCTTGTGACCGAGGCGGGTCAGCTCACCGTGGATCCGCCGGTGGCCCCAGGCCGGATTGTTGGCGGCCATACGCAGCACCAGAGCCTTGACCGCAGCAGCGGTGGGCGGCCTCCCAGAGCGGCGACGCCGACTGTAGTCCCACTTCCTCGCTACAAGCTTGCGATGCCAGGTCAGCAGAGTGGCCGGGGATATCGGGAAGATCTTCGCCCAGCGACGGGGTAGCAGGGACGAAAGCGCCGCCAACCACAGCCGGTCGGCCGGTTCGTAGCGCACCCGTGGGACCTGACGGCGCAGGACCGCGTTCTCGTGCCTGAGCACCAGCAGCTCCGCCTCCTTGGAGATATCACTGCGAAACAACAGAGCGGGCAGCGACAGCAAACGACGAGTGACGGCGTACACCATGGACAAGAGCACAAACGATGATCCCAGCCAACTCGAACACCAGCTGCCCACTGCCCCTGGAACACCCAGCCCAACCGGGCGATGAACCCTGACCCTGGCGACGAATCGTGTTCTTGAGCCCCACACGCTTAGCCGAAGCCTGTGCCGATGCCGACGACGGTGAGATCACCCAGTACCCGGCTGGCGCTCCAGCCGTACTGGCGCGCTACCGAACTGCCCCGCCGCCAGCCCGCGCCTTGGTTGACGCGGCCCTCGACGCCCGTCGGCTAATCCCTAGCCTTCCTGCGCTTCCACTTTCCTTATTGGCGGCTGGCGCCAGCGGTTACCTCACTGCTCGGCAGTATAGCGATCTCGACGATCGCTGGGTGACCGGGGCGGTGAATCATTTGGCCGACGCTATTTCATGTCGAGGGGCACGCCCTCCGCTCAGTCGCCTCCGCCGCCCTGGGGATCCAGAATCCGATGAATCGTACTATCGCCTGTCCGACTACCTTGAACCAGCAGAGCGCACGTGCCGCGAATGGGTCGTTGAGCCGGCATCGCTTTGGGATGCACTCCTCGAACACGCGCCCGAGAAAGACCTACCGGAGCTTGCTATCGGTGCTGGTATCGATGCCTGTACCGCTATGCCATTCGCTTCGCTGAAGCAGGTGAAACAAACGCTTTTCTGTCGCCCTCCTAAAGCATGCAAGTGGAGAGCGTCGCGTTGAAGTCGCCTATGACGATCGAGACGCCATCGACAAGTACGCGGAGGCCGGTTTTCCGCGTATTGCAGGCTGGGGCGTCGACGAGACGCTCAATTAGTATCAGAGCTTTGTCGACGATGGCGAGGCTGGATGCTTGTTGTGGATGGCTGGCCTACTGGCAGCCGAGGATCGTGCGGAGGAGGCAGTCGCCTACTGCTGGCGGGCCGTCGAAGCAAACGTCGACGGCGCCATGGAGACGACCGTCTCCCTGTTGCAGCAGGCAGGCCACACCAAGGAAGCACTCGCCTGGTTGGAGCACCGCATTGAGCACGGCAGCGTCCGTGCCATAACTCTTATCGCCTCGATATGGCAGACGAAAGGTTGCACCGAGAAGGCGCTCGCAGACTACTGGCGTGCTTTCGAGGCAGGCGATTTAGTCGCTCTATGGCGCATCTCGAAGATTTTCCGTATTCAAGACCGCACCGAGGATACACTCAATTGTTCCCTCCATGCCGTTGAAGCTGGACAGCATTACGCGATGGGACAGGTGATCGACCTCTTACGCGAGTTGGGGAGAGATGGGGAAGCCGAACAGGCTGAGCGCTACGGGCTCGAACCAGGAGGAAGAATCGCCGTCTCGTGGGGTCAAGGGAAAGGCGGATACGCTGTGGCACGTCATCGTGAACGGTCGACTCGCAAAGATACATCAAGCCCCAGCCGCGACAACACCGCTAGCCAGAGCCTGTCGGCGTGACCCCACCGCGGCCGACCACCAAGCTGACGGCGGAGCACCCGGTTCTCATGACGGAGCACCAGCAGCTCAGCCTCTTTGGACAGATCAGAGCGGGCCAGCACCGCCACAAGCCCGCATAAGCACCGAACCACACGGTGGATCAGCGACAACAACACCTCGCGATGGTGACAGCCGCCGCGCTGATCGCGCAGCAGAATCCCAGCTCAGAGCCCGAAACCGTGTTTTCGAGCGGGACAGGTGGAGTACGGCGTCCCCCGCTCGTGGTGGACTTGGCTCGGCGCAGCCAAGGCCGCAGGGGCCGCTGGGACACGTCGCCTGACAGCAGCGCGGATCACGGTCGCCGTCGGCGGCCGGGCCGAGCCGCGGTCCCGGCGGAAAGCGAGTCACCGTCGCCGAGCGCGGGACTCCTGGCCACCGCGAGCGCTGAGAAACCTGATAGGAGCGATGAGCAAGCGGTAGAAGGGCCGCACGATCCAGAGGGGGAGGTAGTGACGCTCCTCCTCCCAGACCCTGGCCCTCGGGTGGGTGGGGACCAGCAGTCGATCGAGGAAGGAACTTTGTTCTCTCGGCTCGGCGGTAAGGACTTTGATCCGGCAGAGATGCTTGGTGTTGATGTAGCCGTACTGTTGCGGGCTTACCAGCCTGGCCGGCGCTCCGTGGTCATCGTTCAGGGGGCGTCCATCGAGGCGCTCCGCGATCAGTACGTCGTCGGCCAGGGCGTCCTCAATGGTGACAACCGAGCGCCAGCCGTCCAGCCCGCGGAACTCGAGATGGGTGGCCGGGGCGCCGGGCCGGAGTACCGGTTCGATATGGGTGCGATAGACCGTCTGGAAGGAAACCCCCTCCCAGCGCAGATCGGTGGCCGACCACCCGGCGACGCAATGGAAGTCGGCAGCGAGCTCTCGCCGGGGAAGCGTCGCCAGCGAGGCGACCGGCAGGTCGAACTCTTCGGCCACCGCTCCGCTGATCGTAATGACGGGGTTTGCGGGTACGGCGGGCGCGGGCTGGGAAAGGCGATGACCAAAGCGCGGGAATCCGTTGACGCGGCGCTGACCGGGGGGAAGCTTGCGACTCGCCTGCATCTGACGATGATCCTTTCGTCTGGTTCGACGGGCTCGTTGATGGCTGTCGTCAGGATCGCGTCCCAGCGCCGGGCGCCGCCTCCCCTGCCAGCGGGAGTTGTCTCCCCCTTCCGGGGGAGAACCGCCCGATGTGGATCTTTATGTGGTCGGGCGTGGCAGGTCCGTGGGGCGCCCATGGTGGCGGTGCGCAAACTCGCCGACCACGTTCATGAACTCCTGTCCGGCTGACACATGGCATTTCTCACGTCGCAGATGACACGACAACCGGAGGATCGCCTGTCTGGTGCCAGATGGACGGCGCAACAGGACACGGACGACGGCAAACGGTGAAGCGCCCCGGTCTGTGGGTGACGCGAAGACGGTCACGGCCCTCAAGTACAAGGCGGTCCTCCCGAGGAAGCGCCAACTCGGGAGGACCTCACGCATCGTCGACCGATGTGGTCTCATGCCTTGCGGGTCAATGTCCGTCTCCGGTCACCCGGAGGCGCAGTCCTCAGCGGCAGCGGGAGTCTCGTCGCTGTCGTCGACCGCGTCGATGGTGAAGTAGTCGTTGTGGATGATCCGGTCATATGAGTACCAGTTGCCCAGAGCGCGGCCTCCGGCCTCGTTGTGATCGGCGTCGATGGGGCAGGCCGAGTAGCGGTTGTCGCCCTTTGCCGCTCCTTGGTAGGTGGAGGCGAAGGGGTATTCGTCGCAGTGGCGCCGTTCCCCGTTGGGGCCGGTTGTATAGTTCTCACCCCATTGGGCGACGCAGGTGCGTACGGCTTGCGCGTGGTTCTTGCGGCCCAGGGTGGGATCTTCGGTGGGCCGGTAGATGCGATTGAGATAGTCACCCGTGGTGCCCGGCTTCCAGTCCGCTCCTGGCCATTTGCCGGGCACGGTCTTGCCGTCCCACTTGGGGAAGGTCCTTTCCTCCGCCTTGTTCTGGGCGTTCCAGATGTGCCGGGCTTCTTCGGCTACGTTGGGGTCGCTGGTGCGGAAGCGCAGGAACGGCATGACCCGGTCGAAGATGGTGCCGTATCGGCGGGAGTCAGGGATGCGGTTGTTCTTCAGGTACCAGGCGGAGTCGAATCTCACCGTGTTGGGCCAGGTGCGGGCGGGCTCCGTCCAGGGCCCGGGGATTCCCGGGATGAAGATGGCCTGGAAGGCGCCGGTGGCTCGGCGTTCCCGGTCGGTGGTGGACTGCCGGCTGTTGGGTGAGTCGAATGCGAAGAGAATCTCTGGCTCGCCACTGATCCATTGGGACACGGTCCTCGCCACTTGCAGGGGTGCTGCACGTCGGCAGGATCTGGCGCGGTCCGGCCAGCCCTGGCAGATCATGGCCACGGCGAACCGTTCCTTGAGGATCCCGGGGTCGGCGGACCATTCATCGAAGGTGATGCCGAAGTCGACGCGTCGTCCGGATGCGGGGTCATCGGCCTGCCAGGCCCAGCCGCGCATGGTGAATCTGAACTTCAGCTCGCCGAGGTAGCGGCCCCGGGGGTCGTAGTATTTGAGCTTGACACGGTTCCACTGGCAGTAGGAGGCGTGGTCCTTGACCCAGCCGGCGTATTCTTCTTCGTCGCCTCGGTCGTTGTTGCGGCATTCCTCGACGGTCATGCTCGGAATCGCCAGGGTTTGGGGGTTGGCGCTGAGCATGCTGGACGCCTCGGTGCCGGTGAAGATGCCGCGGCGTGCTCCGTACTCCCGGTTTTCCCGGTCGCTTGAGGGAGCGGCTTCCGGGGGTTGAGGAGAGTTGGGGTCGCCGATGTAGCTGCCCGGGGGCGGGCCTGGTTCGGCGGTACCCGTAGGGGGAGGAGAAGATGCCGGAGTCGCCTGGCTGGCCCCGGCAGGGGGCCCGGCTAAACCGGCGAGGAGGACCGTAACGGCCATCGTGACCGCCAGCCGTGGCTTTAATCGGGACTGCATCACATACCTCCTGACAGAGACATTTGACAGTCTGCGAGCCTAGGTTTGCTCGCGCTGTCCGTGAAGAGCCCTGCCGTGTAAGCGATGCAGAATTGAGATAATTTGTGGGCGTAGTGGAACCGGTAAGCTTCAATCCGTGGTGTGGATCTACTTATTTGCCGGCCAGATCTGCAAAAGATAACGTTCTATACCGTCGAATTCTTCGGCGCGTTCCAGTTGTCCTTGGCGGGCCAGCTCGGAAATTCGTTGCCTGATTTCGGTTCTGCCTTGAGCGAGGATTCGGACATTGAATCGCCTCGATCCTCCATGAAGCCGGAGTCCGTGCAGGTCAGGCGCCTGCGTGCCCGCAGGGGCAACCGTCACGTACTCATCAATATCTATTTCGTGCCGAGATTCTGCTTCCCATTCAGGCCAGCTCGGTGGCTCGCCATCCGGGACTCCCGCCCACTCTTCCAAGGTGAGCTGCACCTGCGCCAGTCCGTCCTGGGCACACTTGATCGAAAGGATCTCCTCGCCTTCCGCGACGAATCCTTCGAAGGTGCGGGGCGGCTGCTCGCCGCTTTCACCGCCGACATCGATCGCCCCATACTCGGGGTAGCACAGCAGTACTATATGAGTGAACCGTCGACTCACTGATTTCCTCTCGTTATTCACGCCATGGAAAGACTCTGGGAGATCAGGGCAGCCCCGGGGCTACCGCAGCCGAACTTACCGTTTGAGCAACGCCGTATCGACGTGCAGAAAGTCACTTGCCAGAATGCCAGCGGCCCGAGCGGTAAGGAACTGGCGCCAGGTCGGTGAAACGCGACGCGGGCTGAGCCCCCACCGCCACGACGTGATCCGCAACCTCGCCCTCCACCGCGCCCGCATGGCCAACCTGACCCTGCTCGCGATCGAGGCCAAGGTGCCCGCCGCTGTACCGCCGCACGTGGAGGAGTTCCTCGCGCTGCTCGCCCCGGCACAGCCCTGACCCGATGTCGCTCGCAACCTTGCTGATCTCGAAGTGAGCAAACCGCTCGCAGGACCATGCGGAAGCGGTTGAAATCACGTTATGCCACGCCACCAGATGGGCGGCCACGTCCCCGCGCTGGAAGTGGTCGCCGCCGCGACCAGCGCCAAGGCCCGGCGCATCGCTCGCGCCGAACCTCTCGCGACCCCGGCCGCCGGCGACACGACGAAGCACGGCGGCTTACGCGTCACCCCGCCCACCCATGCCGAGTACGACGCACTTCCCGCCGATAGGCGGATGGAACTGGCCGAGGCGCGACGGCAGCGCCCCTGGCAGCACTTCACCGCGATCGGCGTGGTCGTCGCCAAGGACTCGCCAGCCGATGCCACCACCATCGAGGACGTCGTCGTAGCGTTCATCCTCGAACACGACTACCAGCCGACCAAGACGGCACCCCATCCGCCGGAGTCCGGCTGGCAGCCTGGCCCTGACGAGGCCCACGCAGTGCGCGTCCTCGGCAAGGTCCTGGACGGTAGCTCGGGTTACCGATCACTTCGTTCGGCTCAGCTCGCCGGGGTGCGCTGGGGTGGCGCCGATCTCACCGGCAGCCATTTACCACACGCGGACCTCTACAAAGGGGACCTGAGCAGCGCGAACCTGCACAGCGCGAACCTGATCGGCGCGAACCTGCACAAGGCGGACCTTTACGGCGCGGACCTGAGCAGCGCGGACCTGAGCGGCGCGGACCTGCGTGGGGTACGCGGAATGACAGAGCAGCAGATCAGGGCGGTGGCCAAGGTGGATGCCACCACCACGTTCTGATGCTCCACTCCTCCGGCATGCCGAGGGCGCGGCCCGCGCACGCCACGCTCTCCCTGCCGCGAGCGTCCAACCAGCCCGGCGCGACGTTAACGCCACAACCCGGCATCCTCCCCGGCGACCCACCACTGACCCGCGCAACGGGGGAGCGATGCAGAAGATCCAGGCCCGCTACTACACCAACGGCCGCCTGCGCCCGGTCCGGCTGATCGTCATGCACTCCATGGAAGCCCCGGAGAAGCCGACGACCGCCGAGAACGTCGCCCGCTGGTTCGCCACCAGCAGCCCGAAGACCTCCGCCCACGTCAACGTCGACAACAACAGCGCCGTGCGCAGCGTCGAGGGGTTCGGGATGCAGGTCGGTGATGGAGAGGTAGAGCGGTTCCCCGTCTGGGTGCCCGGGGTCGACCACGATGAAGGATTGATCGTTATCGCGGCGCGTGGCGATGCCAGGCATGAGGTTGGCGGTAGCGCGCAGGGTGAATGGCTGGGTCATCTGGAGCATCACGGTGTAGGCGACCGGAGTGGCCCGCATTCGCTGATAGGGGCGGCCGCCGTAAGAGCTGTCGGGATTCCCGTCCATGTGTTGCACCTCAACCGTGACGCCCGGGGGCAGCTCAATCTCAGCGATGATTCGAACGGCGGCATCGGCGAGCAGTGAAATAAGGTCTCTGCCGTGTTCTTCGACCACGCTTAGAGGCAAGCCTCCGTGGGCGCGCAGTGTGTCCTTGAGCAGGTCCAGTCCAGCCCGGCAGGTGCCGGGTGATGTGCCGGATTGCGAGCAGGGGCTGTGGGCTCTTGCATGCGGGAGGCGGGTGGTTGAGCCGACTCAGAGCTGAGGGCCAGACTCTCAAGAGGTCCATCCGCCATGGGCGCGAACTCGGCCATCTGGTCGGAAGTACGGACCGCGTCGTAGAGCCTCTTGAACAGCACCGCTTGGTCGTCTCGGTCAAGGGCGGGCGTGTGCTGGTCGGCGAGGTAATAGACAACGGCCTTGAAGCGCAGCCACTGAGGCACGCCTCCTTCTCCCCGCAGAAGCTGACGGACTCGCTCATCACTGATCGTGCCCGGGTAGCGGTCGTCCTGATTGATGGCGTTGGCGATCTGGCCAGTTCCCGGACGGCCGGCCCCGTCGTAAAGCCTGAAAAGAGCAGAGGTCATGGTTCGCAGCGGCAGGGCGCGCTCATTCGGTAGCTCGATCGATTTGCGCATGGGCACCAACTCCGCCAACAAGTGCCAACTTTTACCAACTGGGTCAGGTAGCGGCGCAGAGGTTCGGCGGTGGGCGCCTTGGAAGAACTCGGCAGTCCAAGAGGGGGAACACGTCCAGGACCAATGCGAAACGACTTCCGCCAGAGATCAACAACTGGTCGTGTGGGGGTCGCATCGTGAAATCAGGCGTCTCGCTCACGAGCCGCCTGGGGGTTCAGATGACCGTGCGATCGGATCGACCCGTCCGTCGGTACCCCCGGCAACACGCGCATCGAGGAAGGCGTAGGACAATGACCGGGATCTTGGTGGAGTTGCTGACGGGGCAAGCCCCGCATGGAGCGTCGTCGGCGTGGCGCTCATCGTGCTCATGGCCGCGGTACTGTCCTTCGTGGGCCTGGCCGTGGGCAGAGCGCTGTTCGCCGCAGACCCCGCGGCCCGGACTCACGCCCGGAACGTGCTGCGGGATCTCCCTGGGTCGTTCTTTCGCAGGCCGCCTCGCTGAGAGCCCGGCCCAGCGCGGCCAGCAGCACCACGTCGCTCAGCGCGTCATCGCCCAGCCGGGAGGCGGCGAGCGCGACCAGGTCACCGGCGGGCAGGTGCTCAACGTCGTCGGCGCCGCTTTGAGATCATTTGTGTTGGGCGCCTCCGTGGTCGGTGCGTCTGTCCGCGGTCGGGGCTGGCGTGTCCGTGTCGTCCGTGGTCGTTACGGGTTGCGTGTGGAGGATCTCGCGCGCCTGCTCGGCGGCGCGGGCGATCCTCTCTCCGACGAAGTCGACGAAGCGGGCGATGTTCTCCAGGCGCACGGCGGCCGGGGTACCAGGACCGAGGATGTCGACGCCCTGCCGGGCGGTCTGAGCGAGCCGGGCGTTGTCGCGGGCGGCGGCGATCATCGACTGGTACCAGACGTCGTCGTCAACGCGGTATCGCTCGCGGCGGCGCTCGTCGCGTTGGCGGTGGACGAGGCCCTGGCTTTCGAGGAGCGCGATCGCTTTGGAGACGGACGCCGGGCTGACCTGGAGGCGTTGGGCGAGTTCGGAGGCGGTCAGGCTGCCCGCGTCGGTGGTCAGCAGGCAGGTCTGCAGCCGGGCCGTCATCTTGGGCATGCCCTGGTGCATCAGGAGGGTGGTGAACACCTCCTCGTACTCGCGTACGGCTTCGGCGTCGCGGCCGTAGGCCTGCTCGGGTGCCTGAGGCTCGCGGGGGGCGGGCTGCCTGCGCCGGCGGATGCGGCGTTCGGTGGCGCGGTGGGCCAGGCCGGCGCGGTAGGCGGTGGGGCCGCCGTTGCGCAGCACCTCACGCGTGATCGTCGAGGTGGGGCGGTCCAGCCGTCGGGCGATCTCCGCGTAGGCGAGGCCGTCGGCCAGGCCCAGTGCGATCTCCTGGCGGTCCTGCTGGGTGAGTCTGCCTCCTGGCACCGCGATCTCCCTCCGTGCTTCCTTGGCGCCCTCACCATAGCGTTCATTCTCCATCCAATGCAACGACCGGTTTCGGCGACGTTGCATTGAATCTAGCGCCATCGCAACGATAACTGGCTCTTGAACAGCATGTTTGGAACGCGAAAGCGACTTTCTCGTTGCCTTATCTAGAAAGACAACGTAGCGTTTCCAATATCAGAAACGACGAGCGCGGAAGAAGAGCACGATGCAGAAGTTCGACACCCCCACCCCGATCTCCGTCGACCTGGACATCCCGGCCGGACGCGTGCAGTTCATCGCCGCCGACCGGGGCGACGCCACCGTCGAGGTCCTGCCCGCCAATGCCGAGAAGGGCCGCGACGTGAAGGCGGCGAACAAGACCGAGGTCGCCTACGACGGCGGCGTCCTGCGGATCAAGAGCCCTGAGGCGAAGAACCAGTACTTCGGCCCCTCCGGAGCCATTGAGGTCACGGTCCAGTTGCCAGCCGGTTCGCGGGTCATGGCGAGATCATCCTGCGCCGAGTTCCGGGGCGTCGGCCGGTTCGGCGATGTCGCCTTCGAGGGCGCGCAGGGCGTGATCAAGATCGACGAGGTCGCGAGCGTCCGCGTCACCGCTTCCGGGGGTGACGTCTCGGTCGGCCGCCTGGGCGGCCCCGCGCAGATCAGTACCGGGCACGGTGACATCACCATCGACGAAGCCGTGCGCGGCGCGATCGTGCTGCGCACCCACATGGGCGACGTGTCGGTACGCGCCGCCGCCGGAGTCTCCGCCTCGCTGGACGCCGGCACCGGCTACGGCCGGATCCACAACGCGCTCAAGAACACCGACGGCGCCGCTGACCTGAACATCCAGGTAACCACCGGGCACGGCAACATCGACGCCCGCAGCCTCTGAACAGTGCCCCCACGTCCCTTTGACCACCGCGGCGAATGAACTGCGCATGTCCCGGCCCACACCACCGAGGCCATGAACGCCCCGCGGGCGGCCTCGAAAGATCGAACACCGTAATAGGTAGTTGAGGAGATCATCATGAGAACTGGCTTTTCCGAAGCAGGGCTGCGCAGGCTGCGCGAGGTGCTGGCACGGCATGTCGAGTCCGGGAAGATCCCCGGGCTGGTCGCCCTGGTCAGCCGGGGCGAGCAGACACACGTCGAAACGCTCGGCACGATGCGCCACGAGGGCGGCGCGGCGATGAGCCGCGACACCATCTTCCGGATGGCCTCGACGTCCAAGCCGGTCGCCGTATCCGCGACGATGGTGCTACTGGACGAGTGCCGGCTGCGGCTGGACGACCCGGTCGATGAGTGGCTGCCCGAGCTGGCCGACCGCCAGGTGCTCACCCGGCCCGACGGACCGCTGGACGAGACCGTGCCCGCGCGGCGGCCGATCACCGTACGGGACCTGCTGACCTCCACCTGCGGACTCGGACTGGACCTGGCGGCGAAGACCGCCCCGATCATGGGCGCGCTCTTCGAGCGGGGGGTCTACGGCCAGGAAGACGGATGGCTGCTGCCCGCACCGGACCCGGATGAGTGGATGCGCCGCCTGGCCACCCTCCCGCTGGCCTACCAGCCCGGCGAGCGGTGGCAGTACAACCTCAGCGACGACCTGCTCGGCGTACTGGTCGCCCGGGTCACCGGCCGCCCCTTCGCGACATTCCTGCACGAACGCATCTTCGAGCCCCTCGGCATGACCGACACCGGCTTCCACGTGCCCGCCGACAAGATCCACCGGCTACCGCCCCTGTACGCCCCCGACTGGCAGACCGGCGCGTTCAACGTGGAAGACGAAGCCGAAACAGGACACCACAGCAAGCCCCCGGCCTTCCCCTCAAGCGGCGGCGGACTCGACTCCACCGCCGACGACTACCACGCCTACTACCGGATGCTCCTCAACGGCGGCACGCACGACGGCCGACGCATCCTGTCCCAGGCCGCCGTCGAACTGATGACCACCAACCAACTCCCGCCCGCGCAGCAGGCAGCCCGGCAAGCCTGGGCCCACGACAACGTCCACGTGGGATACGGCCTGGGACAGCATGGCGGATGGGGCTTCGGCATGGCCGTACGCACGCACCGCGCCGACTACGCCCCCACCGGCCAGTTCGGCTGGGACGGCGGCGCCGGCACCACCACCTACGCCGACCCCGACAACGACCTCGTCGGCATCCTGCTCACCCAGACCGGAATGTCCACCCCAGACTCGGCCCGAGCCATCCACGACTTCTGGACCACCCTCTACCAAGCCCTCGACAACTGACCCGCCTACCTGATCGAGGCCGGTTCGGTCATCAGAGTTCTGCTTCCGGCGATGGGCCCCGATGCCCGTCGGGCAACAGCAACCTCGGCCAAGTCGACGCCGAGCCTGGCCGGCTCCGACCGTGAGCGGCAGTAGCCGTACAGGATGACCCGCTCGTCCGGCATGCGCCGCACGGCACGCAGGCGTCGGCCGTCCGCCCAAGCTGATCGCCTCGACCTCCACGCCGCCTGGGTGTCAGCTTAGGGATAGGCGGCCGGGAATCTCCAGCGCAATCTGGCCGCCGGCCGTGCAGATCATACATGCTGTCTGGCCTCCTCGACGATGCCATCGCAGGTCAGCGGCAAGGCCTCGGCGACAACTGCGATTCGGTCACTGACCAGGCGCGGCCGCGGAACGCCGAAACGCCGTCAGCCGATTTTGGGGGTGGCGCGCATGCCGACGTACACGCAGGCGGTGCCGTTGGACAGGGTGGAGAAGACGACGGGCATGTAGTCCTCGCTGAAGGCCGCTCCGGCGCCGGTCGCGGCGAACACGGTCGGGGTCACCGGGGCGAGGTCCATGTCCAGGGGCGGGGACATGTCCTTCATGCCGTCGACGAACTCGTAGAGCATTCGCGCGCCGCCGTCCTCGCCCCGGCTGACGGTGATGACGACACCCTCGCGCCGGTAGGTGCCCAGCAGCGAGTCGAGATCGACTGCGGGCGGCTGGGCGGGCGGCCCGAACGGGTCGGGCATGGCGACCCCGGCCAGCTCGGCCAGCAGTTCGCGGAACAGGTCGGCATACAGCAGGCGGGCGCTGCCGCCGTTGGTCATCAGTGCGACGGCCACCCCCGCGTGCGGGACGACGCGGAGGTAGGCGTACTGGCCGATGGCGGCGCCGTCGTGACCGTAGCCGGCGATGCCGTCCCAGTCGTAGAGCGTCCAGCCCAGGCCCCAGCCGTCGGCCGAGACGGTCCACTTGTCGGGCACGTCGGTCTCGCGGTGCTGCATGGCCTCGACGGCCTGCGCCGACAGCACGCGGGTGCCGTCGGGGGCCAGACCGCCGTCCAGGTGCAGCTTGGCCAGGCGGGCCATGTCGCCGGCGGAGACGATGACTCTGCCGTACGGCCCTGCGGAGCGCGGCATCAGGTCCCAGGCGGGCGCGGGGTCGGGATCTTGGCCGGGCTCGCCGAGGTGGCTCATCGCGACGGGGAAGCGCAGTGCCTGCTCGGGCAGGGTGACCGAGCGTTCCAGGCCGAGCGGAGTGAACAGCAGGTCCTGCAGGGCCTGGTCCCAGGTCTTGCCGGTGAGCACCTCGATGAGCCGGCCGAGCACCACGTAGCCGAGGCTGCCGTAGGAGACGGCGGTGCCGGGCGGGCAGTCCAGCGGCACCTCCTGAGCGGCCTTGACATACTTTTCGAGACAGTCGTCGCCGCGGCCGCTGTCGTGCATGAAGTCGTTGGTCACGCCGCCGGTGTGGGAGAGCAATTGCCGGACGGTGATCGTGGCGGTGGCCATCGGGTCGGGCGTGGCGAACTCCGGCAGTACGCTCACGACCGGCGCGTCCAGGCTCAGCTTGCCCGCGTCGACCAGCTGCATGACCAGGGTGGCGGTGTAGACCTTGGCGATCGAGCCGGACAGGAACACCGAGTCCGTCGTCACCGGCCATCCGATGCCCCGGTGCAGCACCCCGCTGGCCAGCTCGTACACCTGCCCGCCCACCAGCACGGTCAGCTGGGCGCCCGGGACGTGATGCGCGGCGCGCAGCTCATCGAAGCGGGCCTGCCAGCGGGCCAGATCGAAGCGGCGGCCCTGCGAGTCGCGCATGCCCCAGTCGCCCTGCGCGGTCCAGTTCAGTTCGGTGGTGGTCATCAATGTCTCCTCGGTGAGTGTCGATATGAGGGAAAGGTCAGGAGCGGGGGAGCGTCGCAAGCTCGCGTTCCGGCGCGTCGGCGGGTGCCGCCGGGCGCGGCGCTGCGGTCTCCTTGCGGCGCAGGACGATCAGGGCCAGGACGGCCGCTGCCAGTACTCCGGCGGCGCTGATCATGAACGCGGATGACATGGCCGTGGTGAAGGCCTCGCGGGCGGCCTGCGCCAGCGTCGCGTCCCCGGTGATGAGGGCGTCGGCGATGGAGCGGCGGGCCGCCTCGGGGGCGTCGGCCGGCATCGCGGCGGTGTAGGTACCGGCCAGGACGCTGCCCAGCACCGCGATGCCGAGGGCGGCGCCCATCTGCTGGATGGTGTCGTTGAGCGCGGAGCCGACGCCTGCCTGCTCGGCGGGAACGGTGCCCATCAGCGCGGACACGGCGGCGGGCATCGCCAGACCGCCGCCGGCGCCGAGCAGGAGCAGGGCCACGGCCGGCAGGACGAAGCCGTACTCGGCGGAGGCCGCGGAGAGCACCCCGAAGCCGCAGGCCGACACGGTCAGCCCGGAGACGATCAGGGCCCGGTTGCCGATCCTGGAGCCGAGGGTGTTGAACGACAGGGAGGCGATCGCCATCGGGGTTGAGCGGCACCATCGGATGCGGGGTGCGCAGCTCCCACGCCACGAAGCCGGTCAGCGCGAGCACGGCGAGCACCGCGGCGACGGCCATGGACGGGTGGGCGAGCCCGTGCCGGGGCAGTTCGATGATCGTCCAAACCAGGGCGGTCATGCCGGCCACCGACAGGATCGCGCCCAGCGGGTCGGGCTTGGTCCACGGGCCTTTGGACTCCGGCATCAGCGTCAGCGCGGCGACGATCGCGAGCACCGCGATCGGCACGTTGATCAGGAACACCGCGCCCCACCAGAACCAGGCGATCAGCACGCCGCCCAGCACCGGGCCGCCGATCAGCCCCACCATCGCGACCGCGCTCCAGGCGGCCATGGCCTTGCGCCGTTCGGTGTCGTCGAACACGGTGATCAGGATGGACAACGTGCTCGGCATGATCAGCGCACCGCCGACCCCCATGAGGGCGCGGGCGGCGATGAGCTGGACCGGGTCACCGGCATAGGCGGCGGCCAGCGAGGCTGCGCCGAACACCACCAGCCCGATGACCATGACCCGGCGCCGGCCGTACCGATCCGACAAGCCGCCCGCCGCCAGCAGCAGACCGGCGAACACCAGCACGTAGGACTCCAGGATCCACTGGGTGTCCTGGGCGCTCGCGCCGAGATCGGCGGCCAGCGGCGGGATCGCCACCGTGAGCACCATGTTGTCGATCACCAGGACCAACGTGCTCAGGCACAACACCACCAGGATCAGCCACCTACGCGGATGGCGTCCCTGTATTGCCTCCATCAGAAAACCCTTCAATGGCGCACGATGCACGCTGATGCGAACATTGTACGCAGAAACGAACAGAACGAAAATTTGAGGACGCGAACGCTGGTCGGCCGGTCAGGCGCCCGCCGGGGGCTGCCACTCGACGAGCTGGACCACGACGCCGTTGGGATCGGTGAGCCTCAGCACCCACTCACCCCAGGGCTCCTGCCGCAACGGCTCGGTGATGGTGGCGCCCTCGCGGCGCAGCCGCTCCTGCTCGGCGGCGATGCCGTGGACGGCGAAGGACACGATCACCTCCGCCGGGCCCTGCGGGTGCGGTGACTCGCCTTCGCGTGGCAGCAGGACGATGTCGGCCGCGGCGTCGTCACGGCCGAGGCAGACGACGCCCTCGGCGGCCACGAGTTCCCGGAAACCGAGGTGGGTGGTGAAGAACTGGGCGGCGGCCGGGATGTCGGCGACGTTCAGCGATACCGTGGTGGCGATGACGTTCATGACGTCCTCGCCGCCCACGGCATCGGTGCCCGCCCCCGACGCCACGGCCGCTGCCGCACCGCGATGCGAACAAAGGTCATGCCAGGACCGCCCTTCGTTGTGCCCCACCGGTCGCAACCACCGGCGATAGGTCAAGCATTGGCCCTGGTCAGGGTGGAGAACAACGGGAGATCCCGTAAGGTTGGTTAACACAGAGGTTTATGAACAGGGGTCAGGGTGGAGCTGCGCGACATCGAGATCTTCCTGACCCTGGCCGAGGAGCTCCATTTCGGCCGCACCGCCGAGCGGCTCCACGTCTCCCCGGCACGCATCAGCCAAGCGATCAAAAAGCAGGAACGCGTCCTCGGCGCCGCGCTGTTCGAGCGCACCAGCAGGCAGGTGAGCCTCACCCCGGCCGGACGGCAGTTCCGCGACGACCTGCTCCCCGGCTACCGGCAGATCCAGGAGGCGATCGCCAAGGCCACCGCGGTCGGCCGCGGCATCACCGGCACACTACGCGTGGGCTTCTCCGCCGCCTGGTGCGGCAGCCTCATCGTCAAGGCCGCCGACGCCTTCAACGCCCACCATCCCGACTGCGACCTCCAGATCCAGGAACTGCCGCTCAGCGACGGATACGCGCTGCTGCGCGCCCGCGAACTCGACCTCCAGCTCACCGAACTCCCGGCCGACGAACCCGACATCACCACCGGGCCCACCCTCTTCTCCCTCCCGCGTGCCCTCGTCGTCCCAGCCGGACACCCGTTCGCCGCGCGCCCGTCCGTCTCGCTCGAAGATCTCGCGGACGTCCGGTTGATCACGATCGCCGGCCCGCCGCAGTACTGGCTGGACTTCCACCTCCCGAGCCACACTCCCGCGGGTCGCCCCATCCCCCGTGGCCCGGCGACCATCGCCTGGCAGGAAGTCCTCTCCTTGGTCAGCGCAGGCAAGGGCGTCTGCCCCACCTCCGCCCTCGCCGCCGACTACTACTCCCGGCCCGACCTCGCCTTCGTCCCCTTCCACGACGCCCCACCCTGCGACTACGCACTTCTGTGGCCGGCCACCGGACAGACCCCCAAGGTGAGCGCCTTCGTCCAGGCACTCCTCACAGTCGCCCGCGAGCACGGCGGGAATGCCGCCCGGCCGACCTGACCGGCCACCTGCGCCGGTACGACGGCCGGCGGCGGGGCCCGCTGCGCGCCCACCGCGCCGATGCAGACCTGTGGGATCTCGGCCAGGGTGAGCCCGGCCGCTTGCGCATCACGGACAAAGGCCAGCCGCCCCGGCGGCTCGCCCACGTGGTCAACGCCTACCTGCGGCTGGACCTGCCCAAGGTGTGGGGAGAGGGCAATGCGGTGGCCGCCGACGGCACCAAGTACGACATCTACGTGGACAACCTCATCGCCGAGTTCCACATTCTGTACGGAGGCGTCGCCTACCATCACGTCGCCGATAACTACATCGCGCTGTTCTCAAGATTTGTGCCGTGCGGGGTGTGGGAGGCGGTCTACATCATCGAGGGGCTGCTGGAGCAGGAGAGCGAGGCGGCCCCCAAGGAGATCCATGCCGACACGCAAGGCCAGTCGTTCCCGGTCTTCGGCCTGGCGCACCTGTTCGGGTTCGAGCTGCTGCCGCGGATCCGCAACTTCCGGGACCTGACCTTCCACCGGCCCGAGCCTGGTATCCGCTATCGGCATATCGACGCGCTGTTCGGCGAGCCGATCAACTGGCAGCTGATCGAGAACCACTGGCAGGACCTGATGAAGGTGGCCATCTCCATCCGCGAAGGCGAGCTGTCGTCGATCACGCTGCTGCGGCGGCTGCGGCACGACTCCAAACGCAACAAGATTTACCGCGCCTTCCGCGAGCTGGGCCGCGTGATCCGCACCATGGTGCTGTTGCGGTACGTCTCCGACGCCACGCTGCGGGAGAACATCACCCGGGCCACCAACATGGTCGAGTCCTACGACAACCGGCTCGCCGTACTACACCGGCGTAGGATGATCCAGCCCCTCGATGGTCCGCTTTCGCTTCGTGAAACGGCACGGCGTCTCACCCCGATCACGTCGGCTCGAGGGCAGCCGGCCCCACCGCGCAAGAGCCGATCGTCCGCTGCCCGCAACGCCTGACGGCCCCGAGGCCAGGTCCTCCCACCAGCAATCTGCGGATGCCACCCCTTTACACGGGTATGCCGAACCGGACACGTGTATCCGTGCCACCCAGCGGCGCAACCGGCGACGTCGTCGCAGACAGCCGGGTGCCAGAGCCTGAGCCCAACGCAACAACGATCACTCGGAGGGCGTTTCGTGAGTCCGCTTCATGGAACAGTGACTCTCCAGGTCGGCGATGGCTCAGGCGGCTGTTCACCAGGCGACCACTCATGCGACACGCCCCCGGGCCGCCGGAACCCTGGCCGCGTTCTCATTTGTCCCGTCTCAAGCACCTTCTCTGCGTGCTCACGGTTCAGGACAGGCCACCGTCCACGGCGATGCGCTGGCCGGTTACCCACCTCGCCGCATCGGACGCCAGAAAGGCGACGACGTCAGCGATGTCGTCCGGCTCCCCTACACGACCGAGCGGCGTCTGAGCTATGAGCGCTTCGACCTGATCCGGCGTCGCCGCGAAACCATCGGTGCCAGTCGGCCCCGGCAGCACGCTGTTGACGGTGATGCCCCGTGGCCCGAGTTCGCGGGAGAAGGTGCGGACGAGGTGTTCGCCAGCCGCCTTGCTCGCCGCGTACAGAGCCTCACCGGGTGGGTTGAGGCGGGTGACCACTGAGGAGATGACCACGATGCGCCCGCCATCGCGCATTCGCCGCCCCGCTTCGCGCAGCGCGACGAAGGTGGCATGCGTGTTCGGCGCGAAGACCCGCTGGTAGTCATCATCGGCGGCCTCGCTCAGCGGGCCGCGCACGAACCCGCCGACGTTGTGCACCATCACGTCCAGCCTGCCGTACCGCTCGTCGGCCACATCGAACAGTGCCTGGAGCCGTTCCGGATCGGTCGCATCCGCCCGGACCATCGTGGCGTGCCCACCCTTTGCCTCGATCTCGGCAATGACCCGCCCTGCGGCCCTGCCGTCGTCTCGGTAACCCCCGACCACAGCCGTGCCGTCCGCGGCCAGCCGTAGCGCGACCGCCCGCCCGATCCCACGCGAGCTCCCAGTGACCACTGCCACACGCTTGACCACGATACTTCTCCTCATTGGTACATGCTCTTAACAGTTAAGGTAACGTACTAATAGTAGACTCTCGATCATGAAACTCGCACCTGAGGAACTCACCCCCACCGAGGCGCTGCTCGAGCTGTGCTGCGTGGTCGAGGGAGTCCGGGCGAGGATCAGCCGTGCATTCGACCTCACCCCCCAACAGGCCCAGCTCCTCACCGCGCTGGCCGCCGGGCCGTTGTCCCACGGCGAGCTGGCCACTCGAATGCACTGTGACAAGGCCAACGTCACCGGCCTCGTCGACCGCCTGGAACGTCGCGAGCTCATTCGCCGCCGCCCCGATCCCAGCGACCGCCGCGTATCCCTGGTATCCCTCACCCACTGCGGGACGGAACTGGTCGAACGCTTCAAACAAGCCGTCAGTACGGCGATCGCCGTACCACTAACGTCGTTGGCCCCCACCGACCTCCACCACCTAGCCACCCTCGCCCAATCCACAGCCCAAACCCTGCGCCAGAGCTAGATGGTGTGTAGCCGGTCGGCGAATTACTGTCGCCCCGGCCCGTCTACGTCCGCGTCGGCGGCGGCCGCCCGCTCCCACGCAGGATGAGAGGTGATCGCCGGTTCATCGCTGGCCGTGATGTTCCGCGGTTTGTGCACGTTGTCTCGTCTCACCGCGGGCACCACCGTGGCCGGACTCCGCCAGGTTCGCCGCCTTTGTCATCCCTTGCCGCACGCGCCGGCCGTAGCCTCCTCGCGCCTGCCCGCCCGTACCCCGGCCGCCGTGATAGCACGGAATCAGCGTCGGCCGGTTGTCGGGAGGACCGGCCCCGCGCGTGAAGGAGGGCAAGAGCGCCGGGTCTGCGCGCTCCATCCCAGCGCCTCATCCTGGCGCTCTTGCTCGTCCCGGCCCCGGGGGTACGGCCGCGCCCGGCTATCGCCGCGCGAAGGCCGGCGGATGGAAGGGCGCCCGCTCGGCCCAGTGGCAGGAATGGACACCGGAGGCGTGGGTCAGCACCCGCCACCAGGGCTGCGCGGGTGACTGGGGCAGCGGGCGCTCCGCCCTGTGCGAGCCTGGCCGCCCGTTGCAGTCGCCTGCCCGGCACGCGTCTGGCCAACCTGACCTGCGCGCCGGGCCGCGGGCGCGGGCAGTAGGTGCGGGACTGTGGGCCGGGGCCGTGGGAATCTTTCCCGCCTGGCCGGGCCTTGGGCTCGCCTGCGGCCCGGCGCGCAGCGGTGAGGGCGGCCTCGGCGTCGACGACCTCGGCGGAGGCGTCTGCCGGTCTGGCTGCGGGGCTGGTCAGCCGAGGAGGAAGGTGCGGGCCTGGTCCGCGACGGGTTCGGGGGCCATCCAGAAGGCGGAGTGGTCGTGGTCGGCGAGTGTCAGGACGGTCACGTCCGGCAGGATGGCGGCCAGCGCTTGGGCGCCGGTGCGGATGAAGGGCTCGCCGTTGCCGCCGACGGCGACCGCGATGGGCGCCTTGATCGACCAGCGGTCGGTGGGCAGGGGCTTGCCGTCCTGGAGGCCGCGCATGATCTGGCCGTCGTAGGCGTAGGTGTGGGCGTAGGCGGCCATGGCGTCCCAGGAGGGGTCCTGTTTCATCGCCGGGATGTACTCGGCCGGGACGCCGATCATCTCGGTCATGAAGTACTCGACGGCTTCGCTGCGCTTGCCCGAGGCGACCAGGTCGCGCTGATGCTGGACGTAGCCGGCGGGGGCCGGGGGCTTGGAGTCGTCGACGATGAACGGCGGTTCGTACAGGTAGAGCCCTGTGATCTTGTCGCCCAGCGCGCTGGCGGCGTCCAAGGTCAGCCCGCATCCGCCGGAACCGCTGGTCAGGGCCGCGCGGCCGCCCGCGATCTCGATGAGGGCGGCGATGTCTTCGATCTCGCGGGCCGGGTCGTAGGGCTGGGGGTCGCCGCTGGCGCCGCGTCCGCGCCGGTCGAAGCTGATCACGGTGAAGTCCTTGGACAGCGCCTCGGCGATGCCGGCGACGCCGGTGTGGTCTTCGGCGACGTTGCTGATCACGATGATGGCCGGGCCGGAGCCGGCCTTCTGGTAGGCGATGGTGGTGCCGTCGGCGGAGGTGAGGGTGGAAAGCTCGGGCATGGTCGTTTCTCCTTCGTGGGTGGGTGAGTGGTCGAGCAGGCCGCCGAGCCGGTCGAGCGCTTCGGCGTAGCCGTCGGCCATCTGCAGGTCGACGGCTCGTTGCAGGGCCTGGCCGTCGGGGAAGTGCGCGGTGACGGAGACGTTGCAGCCCTGGCCGGTCGGGGTGAAGGTGACCGAGGTCGGGAAGGCGCCGCTGTCGGGCTGCCACGCCGCGTCGGCGAACGTGTCGTCGTAGGCGAGCTCGCTATGGTCGGCGACGGCGGTGTAGATGGCGATGGTGCGTACGGGCTCGGCGGAGGCGTCCACCGGTGCGATCTCGAAGCGCCAGCGTCCTCCCGGCCGCACATCCATCTCGTAGACGGTCGCGGCCCAGCCCTGGGGACCCCACCAGCGGGCGAGCGCCTCGGCGTCCGTCCAGGCCCACCACGCGCGCTCGACCGCGGCCGCGTAGGTGCGGCTGATGTGCAGGGTGTTGGCCGACCTGTCGACCACGATCCCGTCTGCGGATTGCGGGGACATGCTCACGCTCCTCATTGATCGGTCGTGTCGTCGAGAAAGGCGCCGAGGCGGTCCATCCGCTCCGACCACAGAAGGGCGAATCCTTGCGCCCAGTCGCTCAGCTCACGCATCGCGCCCGGGTGCAGCCGGTAGATCCGCTGCTGTGCTCGCTTGGTCACCTCGACCACGCCTGCCTCCGACAGCAGCCGCAGATGCCGGGACACCTGCGGCTGGCCCAGGTCCAGCGCCTCGACGATGTCACCCACCGCCCGCGGGCCGTCCCTGAGCAACTCGACGATCCGGAACCGGTTCGGCTCCGAGATCGCCGTCATTCGCAGTTGCACGTTGTTGACCACACCCAGAACATATACCGCCGTGTATATATACGCAAGTGTATGTATGGGGCTGGTTCAGGGGCGGCGGTAGCACAGGGTGACGGCACCGGTCGTGGGGACGGTGATGGCGTGGGAGAGCCGCCAGGTCGACGTGAGGCTGTCGGGCAGCAGGCGTACTCCGCCGCCGAGGGTCGCCGGGACCACGGTCATGTGGAGTTCGTCGATCAGGTCGGCCTTGAGCAGGGCCTTGATGATGCTGGCGCTGTTGATGACCAGAATGTCGCGGCCCGGCGCCCTCTTGAGGGAGCGCACCTCTTCTTCGAGGTCACGGGAGACGCGGGCGTTGCTCCATTGCGTCTTGTCCAGGTCGGCTTGCTGCAGGGTGGTGGAGAAGACCACCTTCTCTACCGTGGCGAGCCAGTTGCCCAGCTCACGGGTGCGGGCCGAACTGCTGGGGTCGCTGGTCAGGCCGGGCCAGACGGAGGTGAAGCCCTCCCAGTTGACGCGGCCGACGAGCGCGGTGCTCACGCCTCGCCAGATTCCCTCGTACATGAGCTCGCTCTGCTCGCTGCCGATGTGGGCCATGGCCCAGCTCATGTCGTCGTCGGGGCCGGTGCTGGTGTAGCCGTCCATCGAGACGACGGCGTCGGCGATGACCTTGCGCTGCTGTCCGGAGTTCTCCTGCATGGGGCCCCTTTTCCTGGTTGACGATCCAACACACTGTGTCCTATGGACACTGTGTATGCTAGACACGGATTCAGGGTGACAGCAAGCCTTATGGAGGACCAAGATTGGACAGCACCGTGGAACTGCTGTGGGGGGTGCGCCAACCGCCGAACCGGGGGCCCAAGCCCGCGTTCACCATCGAAGACATCGCCAGAGCCGCGATGGACATCGCCGACGCCGAAGGACTGGCCGCCCTGTCCATGCAGCGGGTCGCCCGCGAACTCGGCTTCACCAAGATGGCGCTGTATCGCTACGTCAGCGGCAAAGCCGAACTCATCGCCGTCATGATCGAGGAAGCCGTGGGTGAGCCGCTCGACCTAGTAGCGGTCCCGGGCGGCTGGCGCGGCAAACTCGAACGGTGGGCCCATCAACTGTGGGCGACCTGGGATCGCCACCCGTGGCTGCCCGGCGCCACCCTCGGCGAGCGGGTCATGGGCCCCAAAGAGATCGGCTGGACCGAGATCGCGGTGGCCGCCCTGGCCGGAACCGGGCTGAACGGCAGCGAACAGATGGACGCGGTCCTCCTGCTCAGCGGCCACGTCCGCAACACCCGATCGGCCGGCTCGGCGCGGTGCATCTGCAGCACGGCGGTGATCGCCTCGGGCGGCAACTGTCGCGCAGGGCGACGGGCGGCGCCGCGGTAGCTGTCCTGCAGGGCATCGCGCGGACGGTTGCTCGTGAGCGGAGCGGGCCAGCAGCAGTGGGTGGGCGGCGAGCACGTCGCGGTGGTTGCGGTATTCCGGCGGCATCGCCGCCAGCAGCCGGCCGACCGCCTGGTCCGGCCAGCCGTCGGCGCCGGGCGCCGGCACCTGCGGCGGCCAGCCGTCCGGCGGCCGCCGACACCGCGGCGGCGGTGGTGGCTGCTGGTTCGTCCCAGGGCAGGCGGGTGTGGTCGACACCGTCGATCGGGGCCAGGCCCAGCAGTGGCATCCACTCCTGCCACTCCACCAGCCCGTCGGCGAACCCCTCGCGCACGTCCTTGACCCAGCTGACCAAGCCCTCGCGCTCGCCATCTCCGTCCAGGCGCAGCCGGTGCAGGCGGCCGGCACCGTCCGGTGGGATCTTCACCGGCTGCGGCTCAGGATCGGGTGACTGCTCAAGCAACATGCCCGATCGTAGCCCGGAATCGAAAACACCTTCGATATCCGCGCCGGGGCCGGGAGGGGTCAACCGTCGGGATCGTGATCGGGGTCCCATCCCGGGGGAGGGAAGATCGGCGCGAGCGGATCGCCGGCGACCTCGTCCTGCCACGCCTTAAGCAGCCGGGCCTCGGCCTGCCCGCTCTCGCCAGGGCGGGCCTCGTCCTGGCGGGCCCGCGCCTTGGTCAGGAACGACGGCGGCCCGTACACGGGCTCATACGGCGGCCGCGCGACAGGTCGCGGCCCGCGATGCCAGGCGGCGGTGTCGATCCCGGCCCGAGCTGTAGACCCAGACCAGCAGGTGCTCCACGTCGGTGGCATAGACGAACACGGCCGGGGCGGTGCGCGCCTGCAGCGTGGCCTGGCCGATGACCGCGGCCAGTTGGGCGGCGGCCGCCCAGCCCTGAGCCTGGCCGCAGAAAGCCAGGCTCACGACGGCGCCGCCGGTGAGCACGGCGTCGATGGTGTCGTCGCCGTACTCGCTCACCTTGTCGGGCCCCGGATGCCGGTGCAGTCCCCGCCGGCCTGCAGGCGGATGATCCCATCGGCGCGGATCATGACGGCGGAGTCGGTCCAGATCCACACGCGGCGTAGCGCGTCCGTCTCGGAACCGGCCACGGAAGAGGAACGCGTCACCCTCGCGACGCTACGCCAGCACCAACGCGGCGGGGGAGATCACCACACCGTGAGCGGCCGCCCGCGGTGGTGGGCCGGGGGATATGCGGCACCACTCCGAAAGCCTGCGAATAGGGTCCGCGCAACCCCGCACGGGGCGGCCAGGGTCACCAGCACGGCGATCGCGGGGGACCCTTTCGTGCGCCGCAGTCTGGCTGGTGTGAGGTGAAAGGTCCGGCGGCTCAGGCGTCCGATGGCGGAGATTGCGGGTAGCCGGTGCCCGACAGCGGTGCCGTGCCCGGCTCGCGCGTATGCGGGGCGGCGTCGCGGCCGGGCGCGTTCGGCCGCGGCACCTCGCCGCGCCAGGCGCCGCTCTCGCCGTCGCGGCTCTCGATGTAGTCCTTGAAGCGCCGCAGGTCTCCCTGCACCCGCATGCGGACGAGCTGCAGCCAGTCCCCGGCGGTCTCGACGAAGCCCTCCGGGTCGTATTCCATCTGCAGCATGACCCGGGTGGAGATGTCGTCGAGCCGGTGGAAGGTCACGACGCCGGCGTGCTTGGGCGTGCCGAGGCTGTGCCAGGCGACGCGCTCGTCGGGATGCTGTTCGGTGATCTCGGTCTCGAACTCGCGCTTGACCCCTGCGATCTCGGCCAGCCAGGCGGCGCGGGTGTCGGTGAGCTGCCTGACCGACTCCACTCCTTCCATGAACTCGGGGAACGTCTCGAACTGCGTCCACTGGTTGTAGGCGACGCTGATCGGAACCTGGACATCTACGGAATGCTCGATGCTGCTCATGACCTCACTGCCTGCCCGCCTACCCGCACCGGTAACGTCCCTTGCCCGCGGGGAGGCGGCCATCCGGTCGGGTCAGCGTCTTCGGGAACGCCGCCGATCGCCGGTCGGCCGCTCGTAGCCCTCCGCCTGGCCGTACACGTGCTCGTCCGGATCGTCCTCGGGCTGATTGGCCGGATCGGCAGGTGAAGGTGTGAACTCCTCGGCGAAGTCCGGCTCGTCGTACATGTCGGGCCGCTTGCGGCGATCGCTGAGCGGCCGCTGGTCGGGGTCTCGGCTCATGAGAGCTGCTCCTACCCTCGGGCACCGACACCGAACCGGGCATTCCGGGCAGGGCCGGTTCCGTCCCGCCCGCCGCTGATCGGGACGGATCATGCGCTACCGGCATGAAACGGTCTCTTGCGGGTAGACGGGGTGCTTACCGACGAAACAGCCTGGCCGGGCGGGCGTGCGAGGAGGAAGGCACTCATGCCGCACCAAGCCCGGCAAACCCCCAAGGCCGCCTGGGAGGGCCGCGACACCTTCGACCTGTTCGACAGCGACCGGGACGGCCAGCTGTCGGCCGATGAGGTGCTGCTGGGACTGACCGTGATGGGCGAGCCCGTGACCCGCCGCGATGTCGAGTTCCTGATCGACCTGATCGACGACGGCGACGGCGGCGGCCGGATCACGCGTGCGAACTTCGACCGGCTCCGTGAGCGCGCCCCCGCCCCGTTCTACAGCGGGGAACTCCTCTACGGCCGCTTCGGCGCCGACGTCCTCGACATCCGCTCCTTGTCGCGCTACCTGCTGGAGCGCGGCCTGCGCTTCACCCGCGCCCAGGTCGGTGCCTTCCTGCGCAACCTCCACCCCGACGGCCTGGCCCGCCTACCCCGCGAACGGTACGCGGCGTTCGTCCGCGCCTATCGCGACGCCTGACCTCGGGCGGCCTCACCCCCGATCGCCCACGTCCGCAACTTCAGCCGTGATCAGCATGCGGCGAACGGAAGGAACCTCCCATGACCACCGCACGTGACATCATGACGCCGCACGCCGAGTGCGTGAACGCCGACGAGAGCCTCGTCCAGGCCGCCCAGAAGATGGCCAGGCTGAAGGTCGGCACGCTGCCCATCTGCGGTCCGGACAACCGCCTGCAGGGCATGCTCACCGACCGCGACATCGTGATCAAGGCCCTGGCCCAGGGCAAGGACCCGAGCTCGTGCACCGCGGGCGAACTCGCGCAGGGCAAGCCCGTCACCATCGGCGCCGACGACGACGCCCGCGAAATCCTGCGCACCATGGCCGAGCACAAGGTCCGCCGCCTGCCCGTCATCGACGGACACGACCTGGTCGGCATCATCGCCATGGCCGACGTCGCCAAGACCCTGCCCGACGCCGCCCTCGGCGAGCTGCTCGACACCCTGACCAGCGACTGACATGAACACACCGGAAGCCCGCGACGTCGACGAGCAGGCCAAGACACAGACCGCGGTACTCATCGCCGACAGCCTCATCCCCACCCCACCCGCGAAGCCACATGCCCAGCGCCTGCGCGAACGCGCCCGCCTGATCCTGGCCCGCTGGGGCAGTCACCGCAGCCCGGCCGCTCGCGCCGCCGGCGCCGCCGTCACGCTGGCCGCCGGGATCGGCCTGGCCCTGCGGGCCCGGCGCTCACGGCGGCGCGCGAGGACACGCTGATCGCCGCCGGTCCGGTTAACCAGCGAGCGCGTCGATCAGTTCGTCCTTCGTGCGTGCCGCTGGACCTCAACGGCCGACCGGGGACACGGGAACGGGTGCACGGCTTGGCGTGAGGGCCGGCGGCACTCGAACGCCGGGAGCGGCCGAGCCGCTCAAGCGCTTCGGCCAGGGCGTCAACAACGCACCCTTGGTCATCCCTCCGGTCAGGCGCGCCGGTCCTGTGGCTGCAGGCTCGGTCCAGGTTTGCGAAGCCGGTGGCGGGCAGTTGATCGAAACGGGCGGTTCGCTCGCGCAGGGTGGAGCGTCCGTGGCCACAGGCGCACCCGCCGGGCCGGGCACAGCAGGGTGCTCCGGCCGAACCCCAGAAGGGGGAAGCAGCCATGACCTCACCCGCCCGGACCGCCCGCACGCCCATCCAACTCGCCGCCCTGGCCGTGGGCGTCGTGTTCCTGCTCGTCGGGATCCTCGGCTTCATCCCCGGGATCACCACCAACTACGACGACCTGCAGGCCGTCGGCCACCATTCCGACGCGCTGCTGCTGGGCCTCTTCCAGGTCTCCATCCTGCACAACCTCGTGCACCTGGCCTTCGGCGTCGCCGGCATCGCCATGTCCCGCGCCGTCGCCGCCGCCCGCGCCTTCCTCATCGGCGGCGGCGTCATCTACCTGCTGCTGTGGCTCTACGGCATGCTCATCGACCCCGACAGCGCAGCCAACTTCGTCCCGGTCAACACCGCCGACAACTGGCTCCACCTCATCCTCGGCATCGCCATGATCGGCCTCGGGCTGCTCCTGAGCCGCCGCACAGCCGGCACGCGCACCACTCCTTAACCCGCGGCAATCCTGCGGGGGGCCTGCCTTCCTGCGGGTTCACAGCTGTGAGCCCCGACGGGGACCGGGCCGGGGGGGGGGGGGGGGGGGGGGGGGCGCCCCGCCCCCGCCCCGCCCCCCCCCCCCCCCCCCCCCCCCCACCCCCCCCACGCCACGAAAGAACACAACCCCCAACACAACCA